>NZ_KB235896.1:4022355-4622355 GCF_000332135.1 Anabaena sp. PCC 7108 | reverse complement strand
TTAAGTTTTCATATCACCGTGCAAGAGTTTCCTGACTTAAGGTAACTTTCGTCGGCGCTGCTGACTTGATCTAAACTAGTGTTGCTAAGTGCTGAGTATATAACCTCTAGACTTTTCCCAAAAAAAGTATTGAGTATAAATTATCAAACTCATAGTAAACTCTTGACTCAGAACTTAGAACTCAGCACTCTTGATTGTTCTGCCTGCTGCTTTTTCGCCACCTTTAACTGAATCATGACAGACTATAAACGTAAACGCGTTGTTGTAACTGGTGTTGGCGCGATTACACCTATTGGTAACACACCATCTGAATATTGGGAAGGATTGTTAAGTGGACGTAATGGCATTGACTACATCACTGCCTTTGATGCGTCTAAGCATGATTGCCGCATTGCGGGTGAAGTAAAAAACTTCAATCCACTTGACTACATGGAACGCAAAGAAGCCAAGCGGACAGATCGGTTTGCTCAATTTGCGATCGCAGCGGCTAAACAGGCGGTAGGAGACGCGCAATTAGTTATCAATGACCTGAACGCAGAGCATATAGGTGTCATGATTGGCTCAGGCGTTGGTGGGATTAAAGTGTTGGAAGATCAACAAACTATCTACCTAAATCGCGGGCCAGATCGCTGTAGTCCGTTCATGATCCCGATGATGATCGCCAACATGGCAGCTGGGTTAACAGCAATTCATACTGGTGCTAAAGGTCCAAATTCTTGTTCTGTAACTGCCTGTGCAGCAGGTTCCAACGCCATTGGGGATGCTTTTCGCCTGATTCAAGGCGGATATGCCCAAGCAATGATTTGCGGGGGATGTGAAGCAGCAGTTACACCCTTATCTGTGGCGGGGTTTGCCGCAGCCAAGGCGCTTTCGACTCGCAATGATGATCCAGCTCATGCTAGTCGTCCCTTCGATTGTGATCGTGATGGCTTTGTCATGGGTGAAGGTTCAGGAATTTTAATTCTCGAAGAACTAGAACAAGCCTTGAGTCGGGGCGCTCGTATTTATGCGGAAATGGTCGGCTATGGTATGACCTGTGACGCTTACCATATGACAGCCCCAGTCCCTGGAGGCTTAGGTGCAGCCAGAGCGATAGAACTGGCACTCAAGGACGCAAAACTCACACCAGAAATGATAAGCTACATCAATGCTCATGGGACTAGCACCACCGCTAATGATGTCACAGAAACAGCAGCAATAAAGAAGGCTTTGGGCGATTATGCCTACCAGGTAGCAATCAGTTCCACCAAGTCAATGACAGGACATCTGTTAGGTGGTTCAGGAGGAATTGAAGCAGTGGCTACAGTCCTAGCGATCGCTAATGACCAAATTCCGCCCACCATCAATCTAGAAAATCCTGACGAAGGATGTGACTTAGATTATGTACCTCATGTTAGCCGCTCTCAAACAGTAGCAGTAGCACTGTCCAACTCTTTTGGATTTGGTGGTCATAATGTCACCCTAGCTTTTAAGAAATACCTCTAAATACCATGTTTGGATTTTGAGACTTTGGGTGGAAATTAACAGTCTTGATTAATAGTCTGTTGATATAGTAGGTGACAGGAAGTGACTCTTAACAGTCTGAAAAGTCTTTTGGTGTCTAGGTTTTATAATCAGTTAGTGTCCTAACCGGCCTGTCTGTTGCTATAAGATATCCAAAAATAGCATCTATTCCAACGCCGGTTACTTAAGTAATTTTGCTTTTGGTCGGCTCTTCTAAAGTGAAGTTGGGGAACATATCACAAATATCATTTCTAGCTAAACGTAGAGTTCGGCCTGACCAAATTATTAGGTTTATTGATCACCCGAAACTCAGAAGATCCCGCTTGTCCATCGACAAGGGAGAATGGGATGATGAGAATACTGGGATCGCTTGAAAATGACCCCAGCAAGAGAAAGCTACAAACAATGTTAACCCGTAGTTAAAAACAAGAGATTATGGCTGTTGCAACCCAATCCCTCCAAGAACTTTGTATTAATTCAATTCGTTTTTTGGCTGTAGATGCCATAGAAAAATCCAAATCGGGACATCCTGGACTACCAATGGGCGCGGCTCCAATGGCTTTTGTCCTTTGGGATAGCTTCATGCGCTATAACCCCAAAAATCCCCAGTGGTTCAACCGCGATCGCTTTGTCTTGTCCGCTGGTCATGGTTCAATGTTGCAGTACGCCTTGCTGTACCTAACAGGTTACGACAGCGTTACCATAGACGACATCAAGCAATTTCGTCAATGGGGTGCTAAGACCCCAGGCCACCCCGAAAACTTTGTCACAGCCGGGGTAGAAGTCACAACCGGACCTTTAGGTCAAGGAATTGCCAATGCAGTTGGTTTAGCAGTAGCAGAAGCACACCTGGCTGCTAAGTTCAACAAACCTGATGCCACAATTGTTGACCACTATACCTATGTAATTCTTGGTGATGGTTGCAACATGGAAGGGATCTCTGGTGAAGCTGCTTCCATAGCAGGACATTGGGGATTAGGTAAACTCATCGCTCTTTATGACGACAACCACATCTCCATTGATGGTTCTACAGATGTGGCATTTACCGAAGATGTTTCCAAGCGGTTTGAAGCTTATGGCTGGCACGTTCTGCACGTTAAAGATGGTAACACCGATTTAGCAGGAATTGCCAAAGCAATCGAAGCCGCAAAAGCTGTCACCGACAAACCCACCATGATTAAGGTGACAACCACCATCGGCTATGGTTCTCCCAACAAAGCTAATACCGCAGGTATTCACGGTGCAGCTTTGGGTGCAGATGAAACAGCATTGACTCGGACAAACTTAGGTTGGAACTACGCACCATTTGAAATCCCCGCTGATGCTCTCAACCATACCCGTAAGGCTGTTGAACGCGGTGCTGGTTACGAATCCGAATGGAACAAAGTTTATGCGGGTTACAAAGCTAAATACCCCCAAGAAGCGGCAGAATTTGACCGTTTCATTAGCGGCAAATTACCAGAAGGTTGGGATAAGGTATTACCTACCTACACAGCCGAAGACAAAGCATTACCCACTCGCAAACATTCAGAAAACTGCCTCAACAAACTAGGCGCGGTTTTACCTGAGTTAATTGGTGGTTCTGCTGACTTAACCCACTCCAACCTTACCGAACTTAAAGGTGCTGGGGACTTCCAAAAAGGACATTTCGGCAACCGCAACATTCACTTTGGTGTGCGTGAACACGCTATGGGTGCAATCTGTAACGGTATAGCGTTGCATAACTCAGGTTTAATTCCTTACGGTGCAACCTTCTTAATTTTTACCGATTATATGCGGGCTGCGATTCGTTTGGCTGCTCTTTCCGAAGCCGGTTCAATTTGGGTTATGACTCACGACTCCATTGGCCAAGGTGAAGATGGTCCTACTCACCAACCGATTGAAACCCTGGCTTCTTTGCGGGCTATCCCTGATTTAACTGTAATTCGTCCTGCTGACGGAAATGAAACCTCTGGTGGTTACAAAGTCGCAATTGAGAAGTCTAAAGCAAACGCTTCTACTTTATTGGCGTTCACTCGTCAAAATGTTCCTAACTTGGCAGGTACATCCATTGCAGGTGTCGCTAAGGGTGGATATACAATTGTTGATTGCCAAGGTACACCAGATATTATCTTGATTGGTACTGGTTCAGAAGTCAGCCTCTGTGTGAGTGCAGCGGAAAAATTAACTGCTGAAGGTAAGAAAGTTCGTGTTGTTTCTATGCCTTCTTCTACCTTATTTGATACACAAGATGCAGCTTACAAAGAATCTGTTCTTCCTAAATCTGTTACCAAGCGTTTATCTGTAGAAGCTGCTAGTAGCTTCGGTTGGCACAAATATGTCGGTTTTGAAGGCGACACCGTAAGTATTGATACCTTTGGTGCTTCTGCTCCTGGTGGTATTTGTATGGAGAAGTTTGGCTTCACTGTTGATAATGTTTTAGCTAAAGCAAAAGCATTGTTGGGTTAATAGCAACAGTTTGTTTTTCTTAATTTCTGAGGTGGGCTAAATAGCTCACCTTTTTTTTACACTAAAAATCTCCGCGTCAGTCTAAATGATAAGTATTCAACCGGACATGATAAGTATTCAAGCAAAATTAATTGTACATATTGATTGAAAACAAGAATGTCTGTATTCCTTACCTGTTACCTGTTACCTCTCCTAACTATAAAATTTATTTTGCACGACTACTTATCACTTCAAGCTTTACTGTTTCTGGATTCTGAGTCTTTACATAACATTATTTTGGTCATTTTTTGGTAATTTAGTTCCGCACCTCCTACAAAAAACTGCATCTGCATCATGAAAAGCTAAACTACAACCTGAACAAATAGTTTCTACCTGATTGGCAGTTTTTACTAACCGCTTAATTAAATCTCCCACTTGCCAAGGAATCAGCGCTACTCCTGTGAGAATCATCAAAACCGTGAGTAAACGACCTAATTCGGAAACGGGTATGACATCACCAAAGCCTACAGTTGTCATCGTCACAACTGAAAAATAAAAGGCATCTAAAAAAGTGCCGAAATTTTGTGGGTTGACTGAATGTTCAACTTGATAAATTAAGCCAGAATAAACAAAAACTATGGCAAATAAAGTAAATAATATCCGCGCAAAAATTACCCCATCTTCGCTACTGATACTCCCAAATAAAAATTTTGTATCTATAAATCTAATTAATCGCAAAATCCTAAACCAGCGTAACAGGCGAATAAAGCTAATATCTACTAATCCTATAAAAGAGGGTAAAATAGCTATTAGATCAATAATTGAATAAAAACTAAAAATATACTTTATTTTTTTTTCCGCACTCCATAAACGTAGTAAATATTCGACAGCAAAAATTATTAATATGCAGGTATCTAATGCTCTTAACTCTAAGTGAGCATCATCAGAAATATTATAGGTTTCTGCCACAAAAATTCCTGATGATAATAAGACTAGAGTTACAATTGTTAAATTAATTGTTTTACCAATAGTTGTTTCTAGGTCTGTTAAGTAAAATTCGATTTTTTCTCGATTTAGTAACATAAATAACCAAAATAAATTAACTATAGCAATAGACAGGGCGGTGAGGACACCAAAAGACTTTTCAGATTCTCACCTGTTAAGAGTCACCTGCTATAAGTAGGTAAACAGAAAAATTTAAAGGTATGTGAAGAAAACTAAATAGGGCTGAAACCCTCTTTCCCCCTGCACCCTGCACCCTGCCCCCTGCCCCCTGCTCCCTGCCTTACCCCAACGACAATTTTTAACGCCCACCTACTTAGGTAACAGCAATAACAGAAAAAATGCTCTATAGAAAAAATTAGCCTCAGCGAACCTCCGCGTTAACCTCTGCGCCCCTCTGCGTTTCAATTAATGCCTCAACCTTCCTCAACTCACCCACCCGCCAACTATCAGCAATATCCTTAATAAAACTAGCGATAGGAATAGCCACCAACAAACCCAAAACGCCGCCCAACTTCGCACCTAACAACAAAGAAATCACTACCCAAACAGGATTTAAACCTGTCAAATTTCCTAAAATCCTTGGTGCCACAATATTAGAATTAATTTGGTCAATTGTCACCGCTATAGCTGCAACTTCTACACCTTCCCAAAAGTTTTCTAAAGCTACCAACAAACTAACAATACCAATACCAATCCCTGTCCCAAAAGGGAAAAGAGAGAAAAATCCAATAGCAATTCCAAACAGCAAAGCTAAAGGAACTCGCAGCGCCACAAATGCTAATGTCACCGTCACCGCTAAAATAGCACCTAATGTAGCTTGTCCGATAAAATAATTTTGGAAATCTTCACGCAGTAATTCCCTGACTTTTGTAGCAATATGGGACGGAAACCATTGATAAATTCCATTCCACAAATTTTCACCATTTAATATTAGATAAATAGTTAATACTACGGAGAGAATAATATTAACAAAAACACCAATAGTATCAAAAGCAAAACCTAGAATTTTGCCAGTAAAAGACTGAAATTGATTAGAAATTCTTTCTAATAATTGAGCAGCTAAACCACTTACATTTACAGGTAATTGCTGTGTAGCTGCCCAATTAAGGAAAGCTGCTAATTGTTGATTACCAGAATCTATCCAAGCAGGAAAAATATTAACTAATTCATTAAGCTGTGCGAAAATTAGCGGCACTAAGATAACTCCTACAGCCCCTAAAATAACTACAGCTAATAATAATACTCCCACAATTGCTAAGTTGCGAGGTACGCCACGTTTATAGAAAAATTTAATCGGATAATCTAATACAAAAGCTAGTAAAATAGCACTAGCAACTAAACTTACTAAAGGTTGAAAATACTGGACAACTTGAATTAATAACCAACCGTTAAGAATAGCAACGGGAAAGGCTAATCCCACACTTAACCAGCGCGGTAGTTTGTTGACTGTTTCCATGAGTTTTACTCCAGGACATTGATTAGTTTATTGGGGTATCAGATGACTGCTTTCCTGTGTGATACCATGGTTTTATTAACTTAGCCTCTCCCTATTGCCGCAGATATTTAATTAATTGTTTGAGGGAGAAATTTTGTTAATAAAATCCAGCATAATACGTTGGTGTATATCTCCAAATGGCCGCACTTCACCTGCTATGGATGAATAACAACTACCCCGATGAATATCTTCTGGTGTCAATAAACCCATATCCCAGCCTTCATGTAGAACTAATTGATCTAATCCCACTAATAATGGGGCTTGAAAAACATGGCGAATTACTGTTTCATCACGATAGATACCAAATTCTGTAAAACAAGGTAACTCATAACCAATTTCTTCAATGACTTCTCGCACAAGGGCTATCTCTGGGGTTTCACCTGATTCGATATGTCCGCCAAACAGCCCCCAAGAGCCAGGAAATTTAATACCGGGGATATTGTCTCGCAATTGCATGAGACATTTGCCGTTTTGGTAGAGAATAGCGATCGCTACATGGGCTACTTGATTACTCATAATTATTCTTCTTCTAAGTAAACTTCCCCATATTCTTGGTCAGCTAAAGGGATACTTTGGTATCGCACCTTACCTTTAAATATTACCTGTTGTCCCATTTTTAGATTATTTTGATGAGTGACAACCCAAATTTTGCCCGTTGAGTCATTAATTTGATAAGCTTTCTGCTTAATTAGGGGAGCTTCCTTCTCTACCTTACCTTGGATGTAAACAGTAGCCTGATTGTCTGATGTGGGTTTAATTTTTCCAATGGGAGTGGCATTAGCGCTAAATATCAGGTTACTGCCAGAATTACTGGAATTACTACAACCATAAAGTTCAGATACTAACATCAAAGCCAATAGTAGATGAAAAAACCTGAGAGAATCAATTTTTGCTTGTTGCCTCAAACCAAGCCATTTTAATAATTTTTCCATTTATGCTTACCTTATCGCCAGGTTCCATTTATCCTATGCCATAGAACGGGCTGTTGGGCTGACAAATTGAACTTTTGGGGCGATAAGTCTGTAGTTAAGCAAAGACACAGCAACATGGCTTAAATATTTTACCTTCACTTGAGGGCTGCTAAGGATTTAAAATAAAGGCCGATCCTCTCTGCAATTGTCATGGAAACAAAAACTGCCAAACTGCTCGATGGTAAAGCATTAGCAGAAAAAATTTACAAAGAACTAGCTGCGACTATTGCAGAATTAAAACCCAAAATCGGTCGTCCCCCAGGTTTAGCAGTGCTAATGGTTGGTGATAATCCAGCCTCAGCAGCTTATGTCCGCAACAAAAAAAAAGCCTGTGCGAAATTGGGTATTACCTCCTTTGGTAAAGATTTTCCCTCCAACATTACCTTCACAGAACTAGAAGCGGTAATAGCACAACTTAACCAAGATGAACAGGTGGATGGAATTCTGGTACAGTTACCTTTACCTGGTCATTTAGATAGCATCGCTCTTTTACATCAAATAGAACCAGACAAAGACGTAGACGGACTACACCCGGTTAACTTAGGACGACTGGTGCGAGGAGAAGCAGGTTTACGCAGTTGTACCCCCGCTGGTGTCATGCGACTACTGGAAGAATATCAAATTTCTCTGGAGGGAAAACAGGCAGTAGTGGTAGGACGGAGTATTTTGGTAGGTAAGCCCATGGCCTTGATGCTATTAGAGGCTAATGCTACAGTTACTATCGCTCATTCGCGATCGCAAGACTTAAAAACTATCACCCAAAATGCTGATATTCTCATTGCAGCAGCAGGCCTTCCCGGACTAATCACTGCTGATATGGTGAAACCGGGCGCTGTTGTGGTAGATGTGGGGATAAATCGTGTCACTGATAGCAGTGGCAAAAGTCATTTAGTCGGTGATATAGACTTTGCCGAAACTGCTAAGGTGGCAGAATACCTCACCCCAGTCCCTGGTGGCATTGGACCGATGACCGTGGCTATGTTATTGCAAAATACAGTATCTAGCTATTTACGAGCGACAAACCATGAATGAGTGATAATTATTCCTAACTAACTGTGCCGATTTGAGATTTTTTTGGTAAATTTCCCTAGTTTCCACTATGGAATAAATCCAAAATCTAAAATCCTAAATTGAATCACCAATGAGTGTTTCTGCCCCAGCACACCGTAAAATTATCACACATATCTCAAGCAACCGAAAATTTTAGGATCTGAAGAATGGTAGCAACGGATAACTTTCAAAAAACAGCAGAAGCGGCCAGGTTTAACCTCGTAGCTTATCTCAAAGAACGACAAAAGCTGTGTGAAACTGCCCTAGATTTGGCAATTCCTGTCGTTTACCCAGAAAAGATTTACGAAGCAATGCGCTACTCCCTCTTAGCAGGTGGTAAGCGCGTCCGTCCCATTCTTTGTCTGGCTACCTGTGAAATGATCGGCGGTACAATCGAAATGGCCATGCCTACAGCTTGTGCTGTGGAAATGATCCACACTATGTCGCTGATTCATGACGATTTGCCAGCAATGGATAATGACGACTATCGTCGCGGTAAATTGACAAATCACAAGGTCTACGGCGAAGATATTGCGATTTTGGCAGGGGATGGCTTATTAGCCTTAGCTTTTGAATTTGTCGCCACCCAAACACCCCAGAATGTCCCTAGAGACCAAGTTTTGCAGGTGATTGCTCGTCTCGGTAGGGCGCTGGGAGCGGCTGGTTTGGTTGGCGGTCAAGTGGTAGATTTAGATTCAGAAGGTAAGTCAGATATTTCCCTGGAAACTCTGAATTTTATTCATAACCATAAAACTGCTGCCCTGTTAGAAGCTTGTGTCGTTTGTGGCGGAATTTTGGCCGGGGCATCACCTGAAAATATCCAAAAATTAACTCGTTATTCTCAAAATATTGGCCTGGCTTTCCAAATTATTGATGATATTCTGGATATCACTGCTACCCAAGAGCAACTAGGTAAAACCGCAGGTAAAGACTTAACAGCCGAAAAAGTCACCTATCCCAGCCTGTGGGGAATTGAGGAATCACGTTCTAAAGCACAACAACTAGTTGAGTCGGCTTGTACAGAATTGGCATCCTTTGGAGAAAAAGCCGTACCTCTCCAAGCGATCGCTCATTATATAGTTAGTCGTAATAACTAGCGCGATTTGTCAGCAAGCAACAGGCAGAAGACCACTATGCTGAAGGATTTTCATCATATCTATCTGTAAGCGTGATTTCTGCTTTGCTACTTAGATTTGGGATTTTTCGTTTTTCCAAACATCGTTCCTCAACACACAACCGCTGCTCATCATTTAATCACCTAACCAAAATACCATGCAGGACATAGGCGACATTTTCAACAACCGGGTGCTGCTGGTTGCTCTTGTAGCTTGTTTTGTTGCTCAAGCATTAAAACTCATTGTTGAGTTAGTCAAAAATCGCAAACTGAATGTGCGTGTTTTAGTGACAACCGGCGGAATGCCCAGCGCCCATTCAGCTTTGGTGACAGCCCTAGCAGCTGGTGTTGGTCACACTATCGGTTGGGCATCTCCTGAATTTGCCTTAGCTACTGTTTTTGCCATCATTGTCATGTATGACGCAGCTGGAGTTCGTCAAGCTGCCGGTAAGCAAGCTCGAATACTCAATCAAATGATTGATGAGTTATTTGAGGAAAAACCAGATTTTAGCCAAGACAGGCTCAAGGAACTACTTGGACATACTCCCGTTCAAGTCATAGCTGGTTCTGCTTTGGGTATAACTATTTATTGGTTGGCTAGGACTGCTTATTAATTATTGGTCATTGGTCATTGGTCATTGGTCATTGGTCATTGGTCATTGCTCATTGCTCATTGGTCATTGCTCATTGGTCATTGGTCAACTGATTATTTGACACTTACTACTGACCGCAGCAACATCACTTTTTTTCCATCTGCTAAGAGGGCAAAAAAACCATTTTCGCTCAGTTTTTGTAATGTCCTGTATGCTTCTTGTTGGTTGGTCGTATAAACCGCTAACAAGTAAGGACGCTGTCCATAGGAAACAAGACCTACGTTACCTCCTACTGTTTTCTGCACACTACTTGCCATTTCTGGGCGGTTGAAATAATCTACCAGTACAGCAAAACCATCTCCTAAGACTTTGGGGATATAGTTGACTGTTTGAGATGGTATTGTTGCTGTTGATATTTTTGCTGTTGGTATTGTTGCTGTTGATATTGTTGGTGTTGTTGGTCTAGTGGTAATAATGGCAGACAATCCCACAATATTATTCACATATTTAGCCCAGCGGTTAGCATCATCAATTTTGTTAAACCCACCAATCCGCGTGACTGTTTCGTTAAGATATTTGCAAGTAACTGTCTTGAGATCAGATGGTAAGGCGCTACGTAACTGCTTTTGACTATTAGTTGTGGGACTAACTACTAATAAAAGATATTCTCCTGCACTAGGAGGTTGACAAGTAGGAAGAGTTTGTTGAGCAGCAACTGGATTCATGCTACCAATGAAGGGCGCGATGCCTGCGGTGAGCGTAGCGATCGCTAATAATAAAATTCTAGGGCAAGTCGGAAATTTTTTCACAATCTGTATACACATAAAATTGTAGGTTCTCAAACTCAAAATAAGTAGTCGTGCAAAATAAATTTTATATTTGGGAGAGGGAATAGGGAACAGGGAACAGTGAACAGATAAGGAATACAGAGATTTTTGTTGGTTCCAAAAATGTTAAATTAATTTTGCTCAGGTACTTATTTATCAAAATTTATCAAAATCTCTGTTTTTTAGCGAACTTCCCAATCACAAACATCTTTTCTGTCTGGGTTGAATATTCTAGATTTGCATTAGCGGTAGAAGACCAATTAAATGAGTATTTTTAATTGATCTCCTCTATTTACGTAATTGCCCAGAACATAATAGTATATTATGAAACTGTAGTCAACGAAGCTAAAGCATCAGGGATTGTTGCTGAAGGGGCTTGAAATTCCCCAGTAATCACATATTCTAACCGCAATTTCAACCAAGTAATAAATTGGGAGTTGGTGGAAATAATTGCTGCATAAGGCTTAGGACAACTTGCTTTTATTTTTGCCAGTTCAGGTGCTTCTAAAAAAGCTGGTTGTTTGACTAACCAAAAATCAATTTGCTTTTCTTGTTCGTGGTAATGACGGGTGCGTTCCTTCAAAACTTCGTGTATTGGTTCTTCTTCGAGCAGAAAGTGTTGACTAGCCAAAACGTAATAGTATGTTTGCATCTTCATTCCTTGGTTACTATTTAATAATTTATAGGGTACAGGAGTCTTACTGTACCCTAATCAGTTAACTTTTCTTGAATCCCTTAAACCAAGAACTGAAGGGACAAGCACCACCCTTGTTTTCACTATTTACCTGTTTACCACCTGCTGTCAGCTTTTCTAAAAACAGGTTGTTGTCAAAATAGTGTTCTAAGGAAAGAACCTTTAAATCATCGGTTACATGAGCTACACTCATACCAATAATTTCTACTGTCTCCCCAGTTGGTGCAAAGTCTTTGTATGCACCTTGAAAATGTCCCCAGTGTCTCCACTTGAATGTAACATTAGGTGGACCAGAATAAACTTCCAGGACTTCCCACGGAAAACCTTGGGGAAATGTACTGTGAAACAGTTTAGCTGATGATTCAAAACTTTCTTCAGAAGCTTTGTAATGTTCGGAATCAGCCATAAAGAGATTGTAAGTACCTTGGGCAGATAAATCTGCGGCTGTGTATTCTTTTCCGCCATTGGTACTGACACGAAACTGATCATTGACTACAGATAACCATTGTTGAGGGTTAGTTTTAAAAGATACCTCCATCTCAAAGGTTCTGACCAAGTTTTGGACGATCGCTTCTAGTGTACCTTCAAGGTGATTACAGGTACTTTCTTTAGCCAGATTTTCTTTGGAACGGCTATAGTCCGGTAGTGTCTGATAACGCCATTCTGCATGATTACTGTATGCAATCACTGTATCCCGATCCTGTACCCAAAGGGGCAGGTTGTTAGACTGTGTGGAGGTCATAGAAGTCTGAATTTACAAATGTGACTCTAATTTTTCAGGATTACGCAGCCAACTTCCCCTCTAGTGTAAAGAGGCAGGGGGCAGGGGGCAGGAGGCAGGGGGCAGGGGGCAGGAGGCAGGGGGCAGGAGGCAGAGGGCAGAGGGCAGGAGGCAGAGGGCAGAAGAAAGATAAATATTCCCTATTCCCTATTCCCTATTCCCCTGATTGCTTGTTTCATTTCGCGGACGGCTCTTTCTATACCTACTAAAGCTGCTCGACTGATAATAGTATGACCAATGTTTAGTTCTTCCATGCCTGGAAGCGCCGCCACAGGGTAAACATTCCAGTATGTGAGTCCGTGTCCAGCATTTACTCGCAACCCAGCTTTAATCGCTTTTTCACAGCCTTGAGCCAATACAGCTAATTCCCGCTGGCGTGTTGTTTCATCTTTAGCCTCTGCATACTGTCCAGTGTGCAGTTCAATAAACTTAGCTTGCACCTTGACAGAAGCTTCAATTTGTGCTGATTCGGCATCAATAAACAGACTCACGGGAATGCCAGCATTTTGCAGTTTATCAACTATCTCACCTATTCTAGCAATTTGCCCGACAATATCCAAACCGCCTTCTGTGGTGACTTCTTCGCGTTTTTCGGGTACTAAGGTGACATAATCGGGTTTGATGTCGAGAGCGATCGCTAACATTTCATCGGTTGCCGCCATTTCTAAGTTTAAGTGCGATCGCACTGTTTGCCTTAAAATTCGCACATCTCTGTCTTGAATATGTCTTCTATCTTCCCGTAAATGTACGGTAATTCCATCTGCACCTGCTAATTCTGCTAATACCGCAGCCGCTACAGGATCAGGTTCTACAGTCCGTCTGGCTTGACGAATAGTTGCGATATGGTCAATATTTACACCGAGTGTAGGCACGCCTGTTTTCTCCTGTTGCACTGTCTTCAAATGTTGATTTTACAGGAAATTTAAAAAGGGTGTGGGGTTGATTAACAGTAGGGGAAAAGCTAACAATCTCTAAAAAACATTGTCTCTTGAGTTTTTTGGGTGGTTTATTCCCTCAATACATCATTACAGCAGAACCTAAGCAATTATAAGCATTAGAGGTTTGCTATGACGCTTTCTTAACCCTGTCGATGGTAACGTTGTGGGGAACTTTCGCTACTGGTTCAAAATCGATGGATTTAGAAAAGTGTCATAATTCTCAGAAATAACTGAAATAAGGGTATGTCAGACAACGAGAAGGATAAATCTGTCGAAGCTGGGGTTGTAGGTTTAGGATTCATCCTATTTCTACAAATAGCCTGTTGGGTGGGACCCAAATCCTGTAAAACTTATATTTGTGCTATTGCGTTATTTTCCCTGTTATTTACAAATTCCCCTGAGGCTCCTAACGCCAGACGCAAAATTAAGGTTGAGGGAAATAATATTGTGCAATTTGTCGGGAGAAAGGTTCAAAAGGAGTTAAAAAATTCTCTAGAAGATACTATACGTGAACAAGCGAAAAAAGCAGTAGTTGAAGCATTGACGTTACAAGTGCAGTTAGAACTTAAAAATATTCGTTCTCAAGCGATAGAAGAAGCTAAAAAAACTAACTGGCTGGTATCTTTGGTGGGAGATGAACGGATAACGAAGACTGCATTCGCTGTTATTGATATTACATTTATTGAAGAAGCTAGAAAACAATACTACTCCTCCAAGACATAGTAGAAGAACTTTACCAATTGTGTTCCCAACTACAACTAACGGCACATTGAGCGATTATTCGGTACAACAATCTTTCCTTATAAGACACATAATATACATAATACACAATTAGGTTATTAACTTTACCCTGTATTACATAGAAATGATTAGTTTTCTGCTTTGACTACATTTCTGAAACATAAAATGAACCACAATGTTTGAAGCATATCTTGAGCGAAAAGCTCACTTTTCCTTTAAGTCACAGTCACAGCAGAGATCGATTTATTTCCATATAAATAGCGATCTAAACAAATTATCTAAAAAATGGTTAACCGGTTTAAGTTCTCGAAGTATTTTATCTAGTTCTTCAGCTTTTTTAGTATTGGAATTTAACTCATTATAACATCTTAATGCATTCTTGATTTCATTAATACCTTTATCCTTTTCTCCTTCAAGGTAAAGAATATATCCCTTTGTTTCATAAGCAATAGGGACAAGGCTGTTCTGCATATTAATAACTTCATCAAACATTAAAAGAGCCAGGTTGATCTGGTTCTTTTTATATAGTTCGTTAGCAAAATTAATATAAAAAATTTCGCATATATCAGCATCTAATTTTAGATGTTCTTGCCAATCTTTCATCTTTTTTCGTGCATTCTGAGTAAATACTTTCTCTTCCTCAATAATCCTTAATAACTGTTCTTTATATTTACTTAGTTGCTGTTCCCAATAAAAACAGTATCCTATAATTTCCTGATCAATTTCATCGCTCACTTTAGAAGACAATTCTAAGTCCTTCCTTAATTCTTTTAGAATGTCACGACAAACATCGTCAATTTCTAAGCATCTACGATAACTATTGAAGATATAAAGTTGTGCTTGACTAAAGTATTCCTCGTGATTTGCTTTTATTGTTTTTTTTTAAAGATAACTGGGATTGAGTGTTCTGTAGGATAGTCTATTTCAATTTGTTTACAACCTTGTTTATAAGATTCTTCAATATCTCTATCAAATCCTAAAGCAGTATAAAAACCGACAGAAAACGCAATGGCTGCACGATCTCCAATATCTTGACTCATACCAATGACAAAATCAATATGTTGAGCAATCGCCTCGGCCTGAAATTTTGAGTAGCAACCATTGAGAACAACACATTTCACTGTTCTTGAATGCGATTCAAGCATATTTGCTAGTGCTTCAGAACTAATTATTGTTTTTTCTCCTGAAACATCTTCAAAAACCAATCCCTTTTCTCCTGCTCCATGACCGCTAAAATGCACAATCTGTGGCTGAAAAGACAGCATCAACTTTTGAATATCTCTTGCTTGGGTCGCCGGACTTGTATTGAGGACTTGACCATTACGCAAACATTTTCTAATTTCTCGTTCTTCTTCTTGCAAACGTAAGCTTGGCGTATTTTTGGGATTCGCAGCTAACAATAAGATAGATTTTAAGGCAGTATGTATTGAACTTCCAAGGGTAGTTTTCAATTCAACTGCTAAATCTGTCAGTTTTTCATGGCGTTCATCTTGCTGATTTATTGAATTACTTAGTGAACGTAAGAGTAGGACAAGGGCGTTCTCTTGGGTGCCTCTCAGATGTTTATCAAGTAAAAAGGCAATTACATTGTCTACCCTGCTCTCAAGGCTATTTGCCTGGGGAATGTTCAAATACCAAGGTGACAGAGATTCCCCGGTTTTAAAAAAATACATTAGTCTGTAATCGCTTTCAAATTGTTCGCACTGTACTAGAATATTTTTTAATCGGATCAGTAGCTCTGAAGGAAGATTAGACATATATTTTCTCTGCAAAGAATATCCTAGTATCGAATAAATAAGTTACCAATTACTAATATGAATAAGTTCATTGGTTTGACTGTTTCTTATGCACAATTTGAGTATTTATATTTTTTCTCTGTCTGGAGTGATGGAAGATGAATATTATCTGATCATGTTATACCAACCTTACAACAATATGCACCTGCTCCATTGTCCAATTATCACTGGGATAAGCTGCCGCACTCAAATTTCGATTTGGGGCTTGTTCACTAGCTACAGCCGCCAATAATTCTTCCAGAGGGTTGTTTGCTCTCAAGTTTTGTGTTCCTCTACGGGGTTGGTCTAAAGCTGGTAGTTCTAGATAACGGAAATTAGTTGCACCCACAGTTGCAAACACTTTGATAACATCAACACCTTCTTGATACCCGTCTGGAAGGCTAGTATGGATGCGAACAAATGTCTCCATTCCCGGATCTAAAGGTTCAAAGTTAGCAGCACCTTTAGGGTGTAGCTGGGAAATACTCCAATCTGGCTGAATTGCCAAGGTGGTAATATTGAAAACCTGGAAAGACTGATTACGGATACGTAAGATAACGTATTCACCCACATTCAGGATTGGATAGTTACCAGAAGTATTCAATGGTAATAATTCATTCCGATTTTCTCCAGGTTGGCATAACTCAATTTGTAACTTGCCTGCTAAAGAAGACAAAGGATCGTTATTATCTAACTCTAAAGTAGCTTGATATTTAGCCAAATGTACCAAGCGATTGACTAAACTGCTGGCAGCATTTGGCATACTTACTGGTAATGAGGATCGCAAATTAATTAATTCTCCCCCAGCATCAAGGATTTCATACTCACCTTGTGCATTCACAGATACCTGGTAGCTGACAGGTTCTTCATTAGGTTCATCAAGAGACAAAAATTCTACCCAGCTATTGCCTTCTACTCTTGCTTTTGCGGCTGTGACTGCTGTTAAGGCTTCTGTAATATTTATACCTGAACTCAGTTGATTATCGGTAGAGGTTAACAGGCATACCTTGCGGACAAGCTTTACACTAGGACTGAGTTGTAAGGCATAAGTGCCATCTTGAATCATTCCTTCTTTAAGAGTAGGTACTGGCTGAATAGGTGTACGAATCACCTCTTGTTTTACTAGAAGTTGAGTAATTTCCGCCCAGGATTCTTCAGCATCCAATTCTACAATTTTAGCCAGGGCAACTCGCTTGTGAGTCTGGGTTAAATCCGCTGTGCCTAATTCGTAGATAGCAAACTCTACACCCCTACGCAAACCTTGTGCTTCCCCTGCTTGCAACAGCACCCGATTCTTTGCTACATCTACTTTCTTAACAATCACAGCAGACGGAGAAACCGTTGATTGACCACTGAAAAGAATGCGATCACCCTCACCTTGCAACATAGGTGTTTGCTGTTTAAACTGACTGTTGACTTTTGCCAAGATACGTGAATGTAGTACCTTGTAAGTAACTTCATTTCCTAGTTTTTGCAGAGAGTCCAATAGCCAATAGGTCAATGCACCGTTGCGTTCTGTACCATTGAAAGAATACTCATAAGCATACTCATTATCCCGACAAGCAGCCAATAAAACATAACCTTGAGGTTCGGGTAACCAACCACTGGTAGCTGTCAAATTACGAGCCTTTGCTTGTCCTTGTGTTAAGTTTTGCCAATGCTGCACTAATTCTTCAGTAGATGCAACTAGGCTATCTTGGGGTCGTGGTGTTGTATCTATCACATTACTGCTCAAACCGCGAATCCCAACAGCATCTACTCCTCCCCTTGTTGCACCTCCAGAATGACAACTATCTAACACTATTGTGACAACTAGCCCTTCATCTACCATATTTTGGAGGATTTTTGCTAATTCTAAGTCACGGATATAGCGAGCTTCTGAGTTGCCAATATTCGTGGGTACAAGGCTCTCATCAAAACCGTATTTTCCTTTAAGTTCTGGATAAATTGTTGCAGCACGTCCACCGTGACCAGAATAGTGAATGTATACTTGGTCTTGAGATTGAGCCAAATCAGTGAGTCTCTGAAATTGGGCGATAATATTCTCATAGGTTGGTAACTCTTCCGCAGGCTCTTTTAGCTGATTGGGAGTATCCGAGTGAGAAGCCGTTAATTTAAAAATCTGTGATTCTGGTATTTGCAGGGTATTTTTCAGAAAAGATTCTACATGGTTAATATCGCGCGAGCATCCCTGAAGACTGCCGTAGTAAGAACCATCAGGTAATCTGTTCGGTAGATAAACATCAATCCCTATTAATAGAGCGAAGAATTTGGAGGTAGGTTGAGCATTTCCTGCAATTATTTCATGTTGCATATGATTATTTTTACTTGGGGAACAAGAAGAATTAACAGAACCGTATTCGTAATTCGTAATAGAGCCTACGGCTCCAGGGATACGTAATTCATAATTAACTCGAAGCACTAGTATAAAACCGTAACGCAAACCGCCAAAACCAAGCGGAAATCCAAAATAACACCACAGCTAAAACTACTGCACCTATCAACCAGGTAAATTCACTTTGACCTAACATCGCTTGTGCAGGAACTGTTGTTAAAAATGCTACTGGCACAACAAAGGTAAAGAAAACGCGATAAGCAGCGGGATAAGCTACGATTGGATACCTACCAGCTTCCAAAAAACCCCGTAAAACTTCAGTCACATTGTATAGTTTAACAAACCAGATCGTAGTTGCTCCCAGCATAAACCACAAGCTGTAGAGAATCACTAAACTGCAAAATAACGGCAATATACTACTCAGGTACTTGTCGATTCCTAAACCGAGGCGTTTACCTGCATAGCCAATAATGATACAGCCAAAGATTAAATCTGGTAGTCCCCACGGTGATAGGGTGTGAGTGGAAAGCCAAAACTGACTGCGGATAGGTTTTAATAAGACAAAGTCTAATGTACCTTCCTGGACATGACGGACAATGTTATTTAAGTTGGGAGCTAGGAAAGTCGCAGAAAAACCTTGGAGTAATGTAAAAATTCCCAAGACTATCAAAGCTGCTTCCCATGACCAACCAGTAAAAGTATAGCCGTTACGGTAAAACAAGAATAAGCCAAAAACACTGCCCGCGAGATTGCCTAGGCTGCTAAGGGCGGCTAAGATGAAATTAAGGCGATATTCCATTTCTGCGGCAATAGCAGTACTCCAGAATAAACTTAGTACTTTCAAATATCTTTGCATCTTACTCCCATAAACCAATATCTACTAAATCTAAAATAACTTTATATAATTTTAATATTATTTTTTATTTTCTGAAAATTTTGAACGTTAAGATGTTGGATGCAACTTCTTGAGCAGGTTAGATTTCATGCATTTTGATTTACCAGAATTAATTAAATCACTGGGTTATTTTGGGGTATGGGGAATTATCTTTGCGGAATCTGGCTTACTGATTGGGTTTTTTCTCCCTGGTGATAGTTTACTATTCACCGCAGGATTTGTTGCTTCTCAACAATTGCTGAATATTTGGGTGCTGATTTTCGGTGCGTTTGTTTGTGCAGTGTTGGGTGATAATGTCGGCTACTTTACTGGGCATAAATTTGGCAGAAAATTATTTGATAAAGAAGATTCTTGGCTTTTTCATAAAAAACACGTTACTAAAACTCAAGATTTTTATGAAAAACATGGCAAAAAAACGATTGTTTTAGCCAGATTTATGCCAATTGTCCGTACCTTTGCCCCCATTGTCGCAGGTATTGGTGCTATGCATTATCGCACCTTTATGTCTTACAATTTACTTGGTGGTTTTGCTTGGACTTTTGGAATTACTCTCTTAGGTTTCTTTTTAGGAAAAACTCTACCAGCAGAACAATTAGATAAGTATTTATTACCAATCATTGGTTTAATTATTATTGTTTCTTTACTGCCTTCTCTAATCCACGTAATTAAAGAAAATCAAGCGAATAAATGATTAAATAGACTATTTCTGATTTTTAAATTCAAGTATTTTTTTGTTTTGAAGTTGATCAATAAAAGCATTTTAGAAGAAATATGGCTAAACTATCTCAGGAATTACAACGCTATTTTTTTGCAGAAGAAAGACAGGAAAAAGTCACTTTTGCAGATATTTTACTATTAGCTGAAGAAAGAGTTTTTGGATTTTTGCTAGTGGTTTTGTCTCTACCTTCGGCTTTACCAGTTCCTGCACCTGGTTACTCAACTCCTTTTGGTGTGCTAATTTTTCTGTTAGCGATACAGTTAATTGCAGGTGCAAAAACTCCTTGGCTACCTCAAAAGATGCTGAATCATCCTCTGCAACTATCTACGGTTCAGGGATTTTTGAAAGCTGGACTACCTTGGTTGCAAAGAATTGAAGCGATCGCACGTCCTCGATTATCCTATATCTGTACTACATTACCAGGAAGAGTAACTATTGGAATTGCGATCGCTCTCATGGCTATTTCGATGATGATTCCCATCCCCGGAACCAATACTCTACCAGCTATGGGCGTTTTCGTCACAGCCTTTGGTTTATCAGAAGATGATGGTGCGATTAGTTTAGGTGGTTTAGTTCTATGTGTGATGGGAGCAATTTTAACTACCTCAATTCTGTTTGCTTTGATGTGGGGTGGTTCTAGTTTGTTAGATGTGATCAAAACTTGGTTAGGTCGATAAAAATCATACTTTAGAACAATGAATTCATCACAGCAGCAGTTGATAATTTCATCATGACTTCCAACATTAATCTTGATTTGTTCCTGGAAAATCTCTTTTTTTTCCTAGTAGCTACATCTTTTTTTGTCATGGTAGATGCTGCGTGGAAACACGCAAAGCCTTACACCCTGCCGGAACCTTTGCCAGGATGGTTTAAAATCTGGTTTGGGACAATACAACTGGGGGGAATAGTCTTACCACTCATAGTCATGCTGTTGTGGGGTGTTCTCTGGGGATATACTTTAGTTTTAACCCTGCTGGCTTGGTATTTTGTGATGCTAGGGTTGCAAATATTCTCAGAAATCCTCACACTCAGACGGTTTCAAACCGTAGTTTGGGTAATGGTTCCTTACATATATTTGCCTTATCGGATTTGGCAGTTGTATGAGGGTTTAAATCTTTTGGCTTCAGAAACGGATTTAGTGTGGGTACGGAACTTATTAGTTTTTGAGATTGTACTGTGGACTTTAAACTATGCCTTGGATGTAACACAGTTACCAAGGTTATTGCGGTGGGAAGTGATAGAGGGATGCGGATTAGAACAAGAATACACAGTTGATTAATTAGTAATTACTCTTATTACCCTGACTTCTGACTCTTAATTCCTGATATGGTAGCTTCAAACAAGGAAAATATTTTTTTGGAAGTTACGACTTGAAAACACGTTCTAATTATTGGTTACTGTTACCCTATATCCGCACCCAATGGGAAACTGTCGCTAAGGGATTTGTGGGTATTTTAGGATATGTACTGGCTACCTTAACGCTGATTAATTTAGCGGGTAAATTGGCAGTTCCCTTTGGACAGGGTAACATTATAGCGATCGCTCAATTAGCCGGAGTCTGTGCTTTAGTATTCCTGGTGCGTGGCTTTTTTCAGTCCATGCAAGATTTATACATGGCACGCGCAGCTTTAAGAGTTGCTTTTCATCTCCGTCAACAGGTTTATACACATTTGCAAAAGCTAAATCTCAGCTATTTTGAAACTGCAAAAGCTGGTGACTTATCTTATCGTCTCACCGAAGATGTTGACAGAGTTGGGGAAGTCATTAATAAGGTTTTTCATGATTTTGTTCCTTGCATTTTGCAATTGGTAGCAATTCCCATTTACATGATTTACTTGAATTGGCAACTGACTCTAGCTACAGTGATTGTTGCCCCAATTATGGGAATATTAATTGGTTGGTTTGGAGAACGTTTACGGAAATATTCTTTAAGAAGTCAAAATCGAGTTTCTGATTTATCAGCTATTCTCACAGAAGTATTTAGCGGTATTCGCTTAATTCAAGCTTTTGCGGCAGAAGACTATGAAATTGCTAGATTTAGTCATGAAGCAGAACGCAGTTTGAGGGCTAAATATTCAACAGAAAGGTTAAAAGCAATTCAAATTCCCATTGTGGGATTTTTAGAAGCATTGAGTGCTTTATCTTTACTGATGGTAGGAACTTGGCAAATTTCTCAAAATAATTTAACAGTAGGAGAATTTTTTAGTTATTTAGCAGCAGCAGCTTTATTAATTGATCCCATTGGACACACTACTAATAACTATAACGAATTCAAACAAGGTGAAGCATCTGTTGATCGAGTTCTTGAATTGTTAGCAATTCAACCAACGGTATTAGAAAAACCAAATGCAATTAGTCTTCCGGCTGTAAATGGTAAAGTTGAATATCGGGATGTAACTTTTGCTTATAAAATTGATGAACCTGTATTAAATAATATTAATTTATTAGTAATGCCAGGTCAAGCGATCGCTCTAGTCGGTGCTTCTGGTGCTGGTAAAACCACCTTTGTCAATCTTTTACCCCGATTTTATGATCCTGAAGTTGGGGGAATTTTCATAGATGATGTCAATATTCAAGATGTCACCTTAAATAGTTTAAGAAAACAAATTGGCATAGTTCCCCAAGAAACTATCCTGTTTTCGGGAACAATTGCCCAAAATATCGCTTTCGGACAAAAAGCTTTTGAACTTAGCACCGTTGAAGAAGCAGCGAAAATTGCTAATGCTCATCAATTTATTATGCAACTACCAGAAGGTTATAATACTTGGGTAGGTGAGCGGGGTGTAAATTTATCTGGTGGACAAAGACAGCGAATTGCGATCGCACGTGCAGTACTATTAAACCCGCAAATATTGATACTAGATGAAGCAACATCTGCCTTAGATTCAGAATCAGAAGCTTTAGTACAAGAAGCTTTAGAAAGATTGATGGCAAATCGCACAGTATTAATTATAGCTCACAGGTTATCTACAATCAGAAAGTGCGATCGCATTTTAGTTTTAGAAAAAGGGCAAAT
Source organism: Anabaena sp. PCC 7108 (assembly GCF_000332135.1). Taxonomy (NCBI): domain Bacteria; kingdom Bacillati; phylum Cyanobacteriota; class Cyanophyceae; order Nostocales; family Nostocaceae; genus Anabaena; species Anabaena sp. PCC 7108. Next base: position 4,599,477 of record NZ_KB235896.1, on the reverse strand, counting down.
TGTTGAATCAGGAAATCATGCACAATTATTAGGTTTAGAAGGAAGATATGCCCGGTATTATGCTCAACAGTTCTCTTAATAAGCTCATCAGTTGATTATGGAATCTGCAACACCTTCACCCCATAATCTCACTAATGATTGCATTCAACGTCAGTTTGTTGTTGTCAATCCAGATGCATCTCTACTGGAAGCAGTACAAATAATTAGTCAAATCGGGAAAACTTTCTCTGACTCAGATTCCCTTTGTAGGAGTTGCATTGTTGTCTTAGATAACCAGCAATTAGTTGGTTTACTAACAGAGCGAGATTTAGTGAAACTAGCTGCACAAGAGCGCAATTTGAGAACAACCAAAGTTGCGGAAGTCATGACAAAGGAGTTGATTACCTGTGAAGAATGGCAAGCACAAGAGCCAATCAAAATGATAGAATTACTCCAAAAACATCACATTCGTCATTTACCAGTTCTCAACGAACAGGGACAACTAGTGGGATTAGTAACACAGAATAGCATTCGGGCTATGTTGCAACCTGCAAATTTACTCAAGTGTCGGTATGTCAGAGAGGTAATGACAGAAAATGTCATTCATGCAGATCCTCAAACTACAGTTTTAGAACTAGCACAACTGATGTCATCTCATCATGTCAGTTGTATTGTCATTGGCAATTTAATTGCACCCATAAAAATTCAACCCTTAGGTATCATCACAGAACGAGATATTGTTAAATTCCAAATCCAAGAGTTGAACTTGAGCAAATTACCAGCTGAACAGGTAATGAGTTCCCCTCTATTATTAGTGAATCCTAATGATTCCCTTTGGGACACTCATCAAGCAATGCAGGAGCAAAAAATCCGGCGGTTTGTTGTTGCTAATGACGAAGGTTATTTGGTAGGAATTTTAACCCAAACAGGCATTTTAGAATCTGTAGATGTCAAGGAACTGCACCAAGTTATTGCCGTATTACAAGAACAAGTGCAGAAACTAGAAAATGAAAAACTTAATTTACTCAAACGCCTTAATTCTGATCTCAAAACACAAGTTTGCCAGCATCAAGTCAAACTACAAAAGCAGACTCAACAAAAACAACTTTTAGCTGATATCGCTTTTCGCATTCGTGCTTCTTTAAGTTTAGAAAAAATTCTCCAAACAACCGTCACAGAAATCCGAGAATTGCTACAGGTTGAGCGTGTAGTTATTTATCGCTTTTACCCTGACTGCGGTGGAAAAGTAACAGTGGAATCAGTCAAGACTCCCCAATGGTCAATTTTAGAATGGATGATTAAAGATGAGTGCCGCCAGACAAATTGGCTAAACTCAAATCCACACTTCTGTTCTAAAGCTATTGCTGATATTCATCAAGCCAACTTGAGTCCTTGTTACATTGAATTCTTAACCCAGTTTCAAGTCAAAGCCTATTTATTAGTCCCAATTATATTAGATGATTCACCTTGGGGATTGCTGATTGCCCATAGCTGTAACAATGTACGTCATTGGCAACCTGATGAAGTAGAGTTTCTAGAACACCTATCAATACAAGTAGCCAATGCTATTCAACAAGGAACTTTATTAGAACAAGTTCAAAAAGCAAATATAGAACTTGAAGCTAAGGTAGCAGAAAGAACTGGTGAACTCCAAGCTGCCAATCAACGTTTGCAACAAGAGTTACTTTACTCTCAACAAACAGAAGCCGCACTCAGAGAAAGAGAAGCAACAGTACGGAGTTTTTATGATTCAGCACCAATGATGATGGGTGTGGTGGAACTACTAGATGATGACATATTACATCTATCTGATAACTATGCCTCTGCTCAATTTTTTGGCACTACCCCAGAGGCAATACAAAATCAACTTGCCAGTCACATGGGTACACCTCAAGAATATATTCGTGTTTGGATAACTCACTATCAAGAAAGTCAACGCACCGGTCAACCAGTTCGGTTTGAATATCAACACATCACAGATGGGACAATGAAATGGCTGTCTGCTACAGTTTGTTACATTGGCCTTGCTAATAACCGTCCTCGTTTTTCTTATGTTCTCGATGATGTGAGCGAAAAAGCACGGCTTGAAGCCGAACGCAAACAAGCCGAATCAGCACTGAGAGAAAGTGAGAAACGCTATAGGATTTTAGTCACTCATGCACCTGTGGGCATTTTTCAAACTGACAACCAAGGTAACTGCTCGTATATTAATCCTCGTTACTCAGAATTGACAGGAATGTCGATGCTAGATTCTCTAGGTAGGGGCTGGATTCAAGCACTTCATCCTGATGACCAAAAAAACATTTTAACTGAATGGAATAATGCTATTCAACAAAGGTATTCCTTTTCAATGGAATATCGTTTCTGTAAGCCTAATGGCGAGGTAATTTGGGTATCTGGCCAAGCAGTGGCTTTATCCAATGAAGCAGGTGAGATTATTCGCTACTTTGGAACTGTTATGGATATAACGGCTCGCAAACAAGCTGAAGAAGAACTGAAGCTGAAAAACTTGGCATTGGAGGAAGCAACTCAACAAGCACAAAGCGCTAACCAAGCTAAAAGTGAATTTCTTGCTAATATGAGTCACGAAATTCGTACTCCGATGAATGCTATTTTGGGTTTTGCAGACTTATTAAAATCTGCTGTCACAGAACCTAATATAGCCTCTTATGTTCAAGCCATTACTACCAGTGGAAGAACTCTACTGGCATTAATTAATGATATTCTTGACCTTTCTAAAATTGAAGCTGGTAAGCTTGAACTCCACTATGAGCCTATTGATTTACGTACTTTAATTCAAGAGATATTACAAATATTTAACCCAACTGCAACTTCAAAAAATTTAACTCTTTACTCAACAATTGAGGACACATTACCTCCAGCTATTTATATTGATGAAATTCGTTTGCGCCAAATTCTTTTTAATGTTGTCGGCAATGCTTTGAAGTTTACTAAACAAGGACACATTCAAATATTAATTCGCGCTCATCCCTATTCTACAAATAATGAAGAAAAAATCTGGTTAGAAATTGCTGTTGAAGATACAGGGATTGGTATTGCCCGTAATCAACAAGAAAGTATTTTTGAGGCTTTTGTTCAAAGTGTTGGACAAAGCAACCGCAAATATGGAGGTACAGGTTTAGGACTAGCAATTACTCAACGATTAATTAATATGATGGGTGGAATGGTGACACTCCAAAGTGAATTGGGCATAGGTAGTACTTTCACTTTCGTTTTTCCAGCAGTTTCACCTGCAATTGAATTGAAACAAATAGTGGCAGAATCGTCTCAAGATGATAATTTGAACCAATTTACACCTAGTACAATTTTAGTTGTAGATGATGTAGATTCAAATCGGGAATTAATTAAGGGATATTTTGATAAAACTCACCATTTTCTTCTGGTTGCAGAAGCAGGACAACAAGCTATTAATTTAGTTCAATTACACCGTCCTGATTTGATTTTGTTGGATCTAAAAATGACACATATGGACGGAAAGGAAACAGCACAATATCTTAAACAGGATGAAGCAACGCAAGCTATTCCTATAATAATTGTTTCGGCTTCATCTCAAACCCAAGAACAGGATGAACTTGAGCAAATCTGTCAGGGATTTTTATCCAAACCTATTAGTCGCAGCCAACTTGTCACAGAACTTAAGAAACATTTACAATCGGTGATTCCAGTTGAAAGCCAGAATCAATTAGATAACTTTCAAACCAATATTAATACTCATAAATTATTAACATCTCCGACGAATTTACCAGAATTATTAATCAAATTAAAACAAGAAGAAGAAATGGTCTGGACTACTTTACGCAAAACTCTTAAAATGCGTCAAATCAAGCATTTTGGTCAGCGATTGAAAGCATGGGGAGAAGAGTATAATTGTCAGTTATTAGTGGATTATGCTAATTATTTACACAGTAATTTAGATGCGTTTAATATGGATCAACTACCTTTAATAATTGACCAGTTTCCATCTATACGACAATCACTAGAAACTTTGATTTAAAAAAATTGATTTAAAACTGTTGTTTTACATAAACGCTAGAACCATAATTTTTAGTAACCCTTAATTATCAGCAATTACCCGGTTGCGTCCTTGATTTTTGGCTTGATAAAGTGCTTTATCAGCTCGTTGAATGATAGTATCAATAGTCTTGTCAGTCGAGTTATAGCTGGCTATACCAATACTAACCGTAATTGATACTTTTTTTTCTCCAACAAAAATATATTGATTGTTAATATTTTCTCGGATACGTTCAGCAACTATTATGGCTCCATGAATATCTGTTTCTGGTAGTAATACAACAAATTCTTCCCCTCCAAATCTCCCAAAAGAATCTACTTGACGCAAACAACTAAACACAGTTTTAGTCATGAATATAATTACTTCATCTCCTATACTGTGTCCAAATGTATCGTTAATTCGTTTGAAATAGTCAATATCTATTAAAAGGACAGAAAAAGGCAAATAATATCTCTGACTACGCTTGATTTCTTGTTCTGCTATCATTAAAAGATAACGACGGTTCCAAATTTCAGTTAATGGATCTGTGTTGGCTAATTTTTCTAATTTTTTGACTAATTCCCCTTGTTCATGTAATAATTTTTTTAATTTTTGTCTTGAATATTTTAGTTCTAAATGCATTCTGACACGAGCTAGAAGTTCCGCTGTATGAAAAGGTTTGACCATGTAATCAACTGCTCCCTTTTCAAAAGCTTGTAGTAAATGATCTTGTTCTTTACTAGCAGAAATAAAAATAATCGGAATTTCTGATAATTCGGGATTACTTTGAATTTGTTCACATACCTCCAAACCATCCATTTCTGGCATCATTAAGTCTAATAAAATTAAGTCTGGATGAGCAGATTTGACACGTTCTAAAGCTTGAGAACCATTGGATACTAAGGTATATTCATAGCCAACTTGATCTAATATATTGGCTATAACTTGCAAATTTAGTTTTACGTCATCGACTACTAAAATTAAGCAATCTTCTGGATTAAATAATGTCATAATATGGTGTGATAACTTGATATTATCTTTTGCCTGTAATTTATTAAAAGCGTTTAAGCAATTTTATTTAAACTAAAATGCGCTTGCTAGAGAATAAGCACATTTAAAAATTCTAAAAATTAGGTATGAGAAAAAAAATTACCCATTACGTTTTACCTATTATCTATTATGAAGAATAATTAAGAATAAATCGTGTCAACAAAAACGTGATGAAACTGGCTGAAAGCTTAACAATTGATTGGATTTTAGTAAATAGCTGCTTACAGTTTGCGGCTTGGGGGTTATTCTCCCTATTACTCGCAGAAATATTGAGGGACAGCTACCATGCTTTGTGTCACCAGGTAACTTGGCTGGCTAAATGGCATAATAAGCACCATGCGGCTTATCGTCGGGATTTATCGTTAGTTTCCCAAAAAGCTTATTTAGATTCTCAACTTTACCATGACATATTAGAGTCGAGTCTCTTGGTATTGATATTAACAGTACTGGCTTTATTCGCCCAGCAATGGGGGTTATGGTTAGGAGTCGTCTATGCTGTAACTTTTTTATATGGTGCATCTGGGCGGTATTTCCAAGGGACAATTGATACAGACTACAACCACCTACCTGGACCTTTACAGACAATTCCTTCCGTTTGGTGGGTAAATAGAACTTATCATTGGCGACATCATTTTGATGATGTTAACGCTTATTACAGTGGTGTCTTTCCTTTAGTGGATAAAATTTTGGGAACAGGACTTTCTGTCAAAGGTAAAACCGTGGCTTTAACAGGTGCGTCTGGTGCGTTAGGACAAGCATTGGTGGCTCAATTGCTGAAGCATAATGCTACAGTTGTGGCATTAAGCACCAATCCCGATAAAATACAGCCGCAAGCTGGGGTGAAGGTGCTGGCTTGGGAATTGGGTAATGAAGCGGAACTACAAGCCAGATTAGAGAAAGTGGATATTCTCATTATCAATCATGGCGTGAATGTTTATAGCGATCGCACATCAGCAGCAATTCAAAATTCCTATGAAGTCAATACCTTTTCGGCGTTGCGGTTGATAGATATATTTTCTGCAACTGTTACAGGTCCATTTGCTAAAGCCACTAAAGAAATTTGGGTTAACACTTCGGAAGCGGAGGTTTCCCCAGCTTTAAGTCCTCTCTATGAACTCAGTAAAAGAGCTTTGGGGGATATGATTACTCTCAAGCGGCTAGATCAAGTGTGTGTAATTCGTAAGTTAATCTTGGGACCATTTAAGAGTCAACTAAATCCTTATGGTGTGATGTCAGCATCTCAAGTAGCGCGAGGGATTTTGTTTTTAGCCAATCGTGATTTTAGAAATATTATTGTCACAATCAACCCGCTGACATATTTGCTATTTCCCATCAAGGAATTTAGTAATTGGTTGTATTATCGCGTTTTTAGTAAAGCCGACTAATTCTATAGTAATTAGCATTTAAATAAGTCATCTTGTAGAGATATTTACTAATCTCTACATGGTGATATAACGGCAATTATGTAAAATACAGTTGCCATGAATTTAAAATAAAAAAGTCAAGTGATGTATTTTATTTAATCGAGAAACTCTATAATTTACATTACCATACAATATGTTCTTTTTGTGATTTTGCAAAATTTTCTGCTAATAATATTAAGTCTTCATAGGGCAAAGATGAACTACTATAAAATGAATGCTTTTTACTGCGGGGTGTATAATCAAAAAAGAGAGCGAATCTATCTGATTTTATGGGTATTTTCCCACGATGAAATATACGATCTGTAGCAGCGAATACCACTGTACCTATAGAACCAAGACATGATTTATAATTTTCAGAAGATGTAAACTCTTGCATGATTTTGTCACTAATGTAGCCAGATACATATTTTAAAGAATGAGCTATATCTGAAGTTAAAGACTGAGAAATATATTGAAATGGTCCGTGGTTCTCATCAATATCATTCAAATAAATAATGATTTTCATTACTCTTTGAGCTTCTCTATCTATATGCCATAATCTTGAACCTTTTTCTAATTGATTGCTGATATCTCTACGAAAATATACACCATGATAGGCTACTGGAAATCCAAAATAATTCTCAATAATGTTGAGTAAACGTTGTTCTAATCCCCACAAAAATATTTCTGGATATTCCATTATTTGCTGAGAAGTAGCATGAACAACAATTTCTTCTTGCTGACTATCAATACTTGTTCTTATTTTGGGTATGATATTTTTAGCTGCATCTAGTAATTGATAGCTAGATGGAATCCCTAATTCTTCTAATGTTGTAATTACAACTCCCTCCTCTTTGATTCTATTGAGTAAATAAAAATCACTTTGGGAAAGATGCGGCAGATAGATAATATGTTTTTTTACCGCTTTTTGATAGGCTATTTCACCTTGATCTCGTACAAATGGAATTTTATTAATCCTTGTTAAAATTTTATTGTGAGTTTTTTGGCAAAACTTATACATTATCTTTTATGCTCAGATTACTTTAGATGTAAACATAACTTTTTTAACCAATTTAATTATCTTTCTTTGGTTATAGAAGTGCTTGATTTTGAGTAAGTAATTGGCATTATGGCTGGTATTTATTGCTATTTAATACTTTCCGTATTTTGATGTGGTTGAAAATTTAATTATATGGCGTTAAAAATAATACTCATTGAGAGCATAATTAGTACAGTATAAAAAATAAAAAATAAAAAACTGAGTTTGTAGATATTTCGATTCCTTTCACATTGACAATGTCTATCAGTAAGAATCACACTATCCAAAATAGTATAAAATAGACTAAATTGGTTTATCTTCAATGTTCTATCAAAGCAAAATATTGTTTTTATCGTTCGCATTCTTACTAAGTTTAATTAGTCTATTCCTCAGTGCTTGGATTGTTATTCCTGCTCCAAATATGTTTTTACTTAAACTGGCAGTAGGAGCGCCAGAAATTAGTCCTTGGTTGTTGATATTAAATGTACTTTCTTTATTTGTTTCTTTTTTTTGGATTCGTCAGCGTAAAATACAGCGTCTGGCATACATTTTTAGCTGCATAGGATTGTTATTTTGTGCATTAGTGCTAGTGAATATTACAACAACTCAAATGCAAATAGAGCAAGGGATGAAACAAGGCTTAGGTACAAATTATCTAGACAAAATTCCCATCCAAGTCAGCACCAAGATGCAACCTAGTCCTTTTAGTTTAATTAATACTTTTCGAGGGATTCCATTAGGTAAAACTCGTCATCAAACCGGGATTGTTTTTGCTAATCCGGCAGGAGTGGCTTTACAAATGGAAGTTTATCAACCTCAAGCAGTGGGGAAATATCCAGCGCTAGTAGTCATTTATGGTGGAGCTTGGGAATATGGTAATCCTCATGCAAATTCTGAATTTAATCAATATATTGCCAGTCGTGGATATACAGTATTTGCTATTGATTATCGACACGCACCCAAATATACATTTCCGGCTCAATTAGATGATATAAATACAGCCCTAAATTTTATTCGCAAACACGCTGCTGAATATGAAGCAGATGTAGAACGCATGATATTATTAGGACGTTCTTCGGGAGCGCACTTAGCGATGTTGGCGGCTTATCAACCAGATGCACCAACTATTTTAGCTGTGGTAAACTATTACGGACCTATTGACTTAACTGAAGGATATAAATCACCACCAAGTCCTGATCCTATTAACAGTCGCGCAGTTTTAAAAGCATTTATTGGTGGCTCTTTATCAGAATTTCCTCAACAGTATAAAATGGCTTCACCGATAAATTACGTTACTCGTCCTTTACCACCAACTTTATTAATTTATGGTGGTCGTGATCATTTAGTAGAAGCGAGATTTGGTAGACAAATGTATGAGCGTTTACATAACTCTGGTAATACTGCGGTTTTTATAGAAATTCCTTGGGCTGAACACTCTTTTGATGCGATTTTTAATGGTGTTAGTAATCAATTAGCTTTATATTACACCGAAAGGTTTTTGGCTTGGGCTTTGTTTAGCCAGTAATTTCATCATCTTTAATCATCAAATTTCACAATTATTAGAAGCATATGGTGCGGTTTTTTGTAACAGTGATTTTAGTTTTTTTAACTTCATGTAGTAGTATTGCACTGCTACCGACTTATGATTTAGTTCAGAAAGCGATCGCACTCCAAGTAGAACAAACCCAACAGCAACTTAGCCAAAAGCTAGATTTAGACTTCCAATCATTTGATATTCAGGGACTTTCAGTTACTCAACAACAACCCCTGACGATTGAAAATTTACCCGCTTACCGTGTGCGGGGAACCTATAATCTCATAGTCAAATTACCAAAACGCAGCTTTACCCAAGCGCAAAAACCCTTTGAGGTGTATTTGCAAATTCAGAAAGAAGGTAAAAGTTGGAGGTTGCTGCTTCCAGAGAAAAATAGTCAAAATACTCACCCAATTTGGCGTAGTTATCTAATTCTTTAGTGTGCTAGTGCAAAAACTATCACAAGTCAACAAGCTAAAAACTCAAGTTCAAAATCCCAAATTTCTATAATTATAGCAACAGACAGGGCGGTTAGGACACCAACTGATTATAAAACCTAGACACCAAAAGACTTTTCAGACTGTCACCTGTCACCTGTTCCCTGTCACCTGCTATACCATGTGCTATTAGAAAAACCAGCACAGTGACAGAAGTATAACAGCTAACCTGTAGCCATGATGGGGGTAACTGTTTTACCGAAGATAAAAAATATGTATTTCAACTTTTTTATCAGTTCTATTGTGGGAATTGTTGTCACAGTATTACTAGCTTTTGGGGTTTTGCAATGGTTACACATACCTGCTGGTAATTTTCTTGATTGGGTAATTGGTGGTGCAAGTTTTTGGTGGTTATTAGTAATTGTCACAGTTCCTTGGAATGTGCATTTTCAAGCTAAAGAAGTTTTAGCAGAAGCAGCAGAATCAATTGAAAAAAACATTCCCGTAGATGAAAAACAAATTAATTATGTAAAAGCTTTAGCCAAGCGTTCCTTCTGGCTGGCAATTAGTTTACACTTAATTTCAGCCGTTGGTCTTTATATCTTAGCTGCTACGGGGATTAGTGCTGTAGGATATATCAGTTCTGGAGCAGCTTTGTTATTAACTTTACTGCGTCCAGCTATCAGCGCCTATGAATATTTGTATGCTCGGTTGAGAATGATTCGCCAAGCATTTACTTATCCTCGTGAAGATATTTTGGAACTTCGGAATCGCTTTTCTGAAATAGAACAAAAAATCAAATCTTTAGAAGATCAACTTAATCCAGAACAGTCTTATTCTTTAGTAGCTAATCAACAACGTTTTTCTGAAGAAACCCGCCGAGAACTAGCGCGAATTATGGCTAATTTAGAAGAATTGCGGGCTACAAATCAATCAGAACATGAACGTCTATCGAGAGAAGCCAGAAATGCGATTGCACAACTTTCTAGTGATGGACAATTTCTCGATCATGTCCGGGAAATTATCAGATTCTTTAAATCTGCATAATCATCAATTACAGCAATCCGGCTGATTCATAAAGTCGTTTAAATAACGCTTTAATTTTTGTACCATAATCTGAATCTGCTGACCATCTTCCTGATAGTTGATCTACTGAGGGCGCTATACCTCTAGTCACAAATCTAAACCGAGGATCTACTTCTTGTTGTACTAAAGGTTCTAAACTGGCGTAGGCTTTCAAATGTTGAATATGCGCTCTGACTCCTATTCTGGCACTAGAAAAAGATGCAGCTTGTGCGCCACCACCTATTGCTCCTAAACCAGCAAAGTTATTTTGTTGAGGTTTGACATCACCACCAAAACGTAAAAATCCAGTTTCTAAACACATTTGACAAAAGGCAATATCGTGGTTTACTCCTTCGAGAGCAGCTTCTTCTCGATAAAGTTTCGGCACATCAGGAAACTGGACAATAGAGTTTTCATTGTTGTTTTTGAGAAAGATTTGTAACTGTATTTCTGAAGTATTGCCCCTAGAAATAATTTTGTCACTTTCTGCTGGAAAAACCGTGAGAATTGAGCGCAATTTAACAGCCCTATTTTCACCATCCCAAGCAACAGAAATATTGAAATCTCTAAGTTCAATGGCTTTAATATAAACTATGCTACGATAGGAAATACGGCGGAAATTAGCTGATTTTGATAAATCAAGCCCTAGCCGATCTACTAAATCAATGGGGATGTAAGAGTTGCCATTAATCAGTACTCCTTGTTCTGCATAATTTTGACCATTGATATTGATATTGATTTGTGGATAATTTGGTTCTACGGGAGTTCCAGGATTGGGATCAATTGCTCGACTCCAAGTTATTAGTCCATCAACAATTCCTAAAGCAAAATCACGGCGACGAGTTTGTAGTAAAGTTCGATCATCTGGACTGCTAATAAAACCTACTTGTAATGATAATGCTGCGATCGCAGTCTGACGACAAAACATCAAACTACCTAAGCCACTATCTGTATCCGGTTTAACGCCACGATTCGGTAATTGAGGCACACGGCGCAACAATCCCATCAGCAACATCTCTGCATTTTGTTTACGGATATTGTTGTTGGCAATATAGAAAACACTAGCCCCCCGGACATTAGGACTACTAGCCGCATCAGAGTGAATTTCTACCGTCACATCAGTGGAACGAGCGCGAGAATTAATCCAGGTAATAGTTTGAGCCGCACTCAAATCATCAGGAACAGCTAACACTTCCACAGTCCGGGATCTCAGTTCTGTAACGATCAAATCCCGTAAAAGAATCATTTCTTTGGCTTCAGTAGTACCAGCTGCGATCGCACCAGAATCAATTCCGCCCGCTTCTTTGCCCCCATGCGCCGCCGAAATAAAAATACGTCCCATTTTTGATGTTTCCCGTTGTTAAGCTCTTTTCTTATGCAATTTTATCGATTATTCGGGTTCTAGGAACAAGAATTATAATAGTCTCTGAAGGCGGGAGTTAGGAGGCAGGGGGCAGGGGGCAGGGGGCAGAAGAAATATCAATATTTGCTCATCTTGTCTACCAATTACCAATCACCAATCACCAATCACCAATCACCAATCACCAATTACCAATCACCAATTACCAATCACCAATCACCAATTACCAATCACCAATTACCAATCACCAATCACCAATCACCAATCACCAATCACCAATCACCAATCACCATTACCTAAAAAATGCAAATCCCCCGCTTACATCCAGACACAGTTGAAGAAGTCAAACTCCGCGCTGACATTGTTGATGTTGTTTCGGAGTATGTAGTCTTACGGAAGCGCGGAAAAGATTTTGTTGGTTTATGCCCTTTTCATGATGAGAAAAGCCCCAGTTTCAGCGTCAGTCCAAATAAGCAAATGTATTATTGCTTCGGTTGTCAAGCTGGAGGTAACGCCATTAAGTTTGTCATGGATTTGAGTAAACGCCACTTTACAGAAGTGGTACTAGACTTAGCGCGACGTTACCAAGTCCCTGTACAAACCTTAGAACCAGAACAAAGGCAAGAATTACAGCGCCAGTTATCTCTGCGTGAGCAGTTGTATGAGGTTTTGGCTTCCACAGCCCAATTTTATCAACACGCCCTCAGACACACGCAGCAACAAAAGGTAATGCAGTATTTACAGGAGAGTCGCCAACTTAAAGAAGAGACAATTCAACAATTTGGTTTAGGTTATGCGCCTTCTGGTTGGGAAACCCTGCATCGGTATTTGGTGGAAGATAAACGTTACCCAGTGCAATTGGTGGAAAAGGCAGGTTTGATTAAACCGAGGAAAGAAGGCGGTGGATATTATGATGTATTTCGGGATAGGTTGATGATTCCTATTCGTGACGTACAAGGGCGAGTAATTGCTTTTGGTGGGAGAACACTGACAGAAGAACAACCAAAATATTTAAATTCCCCAGAAACAGAACTTTTTAGTAAAGGTAAAACCTTATTTGCTCTAGATCAAGCTAAAGACGGAATTGCTAAATTAGATCAAGCTGTGGTAGTTGAGGGATACTTTGATGCGATCGCTCTCCATGCTGCGGGAATTAATAACGCCGTCGCTTCTCTGGGAACAGCTTTAAGCATAGAACAAGTCCGTTTACTCTTGCGTTACACCGATTCCAAACAACTAGTACTCAACTTTGATGCTGACAAAGCTGGAACCAACGCCGCCGAAAGAGCGATTGGTGAAATTGCAACATTAGCATATCAAGGCGAAGTGCAATTAAAAATTCTTAACTTACCCAACGGTAAAGATGCTGATGAATATTTACATAGTCATACAGCCGCAGATTATCAGCAACTATTAACCAACGCCCCATTATGGCTAAATTGGCAAATTCACCAAATTATTCAAAATAGAGATTTAAGACAAGCTACCGACTTTCAACAAGTCACGCAACAAATAGTAAAACTCTTGCAAAATATAGTTAATAGTGATACTCTTAATTACTACATTTCCTACTGTGCAGAAATACTCAGCTTAGGGGACGCTAGACTTATTCCTCTAAGAGTTGAGAACTTACTAACTCGAATTTCTCCTACTAACGTACAAAGCCCAAGTGCAAGAGTACGCAAACAGGAGCCTAAAACGCCAAAGCTATCTCTAGTAAATACAGAACGTAGTCTACTAGAACGAGCCGAGGCGTTATTATTGCAAATTTATCTCCATTGTCCAGAACAGCGTCAAGTAATAATTAACGAATTAGAAGAGCGAAATTTAGAATTGAGCCTTTCTCATCACCGTTTTTTATGGTTACAGATTTCCGAATTAACAGACGAAGCTGATTTAATTTCCAGTTTACAAAATCGATATTTAGAATTATCAGAAGAATTAGTATTAGTTGCTCATTTATTTAATTTAAATGAGAAAACCAATAAAGAAATATTGCGTACTCCCCAAGTAGTTCAAGCAACGCTGGCTTGTATGGAAATAGTCTTGAGAGAAAAGCGCTGTCGTCACTTTATGGAACTATGGGAGAACATAGATATCCAAGCAGAACCAGATAAATATAAATATTATGCAGACGCTATGTATGCTGAAAAAACGCGACTACAAGAACTAGACAAACAGCGACAATTTTCGATTACAGAATTATTGTAATTTAGTAGGAAATAGGCTTAAAAGTTGTGTAGGGTGGGCTACCTATATTTGAAAAATCAAATAGGATTGCTATATAAAATTTGTGAAAGTTTTATAACTCAATAGAGTTCAACTAAACAATTTCTTTCTTCTCTGTGTCCTCTGTGTCTCTGTGGTATGGCTAACGCCACGCTTCGCGAACCTTAAAAAAAGACTTTAACAAATGTGCGTCGTAACAAATTCAATAACATCTGCTAAACCGGCTTGAGTTTTCAAATTCGTAAAAATGAAAGGTTTTGCGTCGCGCATTTTTTTAGCATCTCGTTCCATCACACCTAAATCAGCACCAACATAGGGAGCAAGGTCGGTTTTATTAATAACTAATAAATCAGATTTAGTAATACCTGGACCACCTTTGCGGGGAATTTTATCACCAGCAGCCACATCAATCACATAGATTGTTAAATCAACTAATTCAGGACTAAAAGTAGCAGCTAAATTATCACCACCACTTTCTAAAAACACCAAATCTAAATCTGTAAATTTTTCTTCCAGTTGTTCAATTGCGGCTAAATTCATGGAAGCATCTTCGCGGATAGCAGTATGGGGACAACCTCCTGTTTCTACACCCAAAATGCGATCGCTCTCCAACGCCTGAGAACGCACCAAAAACTGAGCATCCTCTTGAGTATATATATCATTCGTCACTACTGCTAAGTTATATTGTGCGCGTAAAGCCTTACACAAAGCATCAACTAAAGCCGTTTTCCCCGAACCCACTGGACCTGCTACCCCAACTCGAAATGTATTCATAAGTAATTAATTATTGGTTATTTGTGAAATTATCAAATATTCCCTATTCCCTATTCCCTATTCCCTGTTCCCTGTCACCTGTCACCTGTTCCCTGATTTAACTTCTAAACAACCTAGTATACTGGGTTTCATGCTGCATACTAGCCAAAGATAACCCCCAACTACAACAAGCCAAATCATCATCCTCCAAAGCCAAAATTTCCACCATTGCAGCAGTTAATAATTCTTGTAACCCAAGTAATAATTCTTGTCCAGCAGTTTGACCTAGAGGAATAAGTTTAACTCCCGCAGTAATTAAATTATTTGCCCAACTATGGAGATATGCTAATGATGCAGCATCTGTGTTAATTTGCCAATGAGCGCCGGCAATACCAAATGCGATCGCATAATTGCAAGGATAACCCACAGATGTAGCTAATGGTAAAGTTGTCGGTGCGAGTTTACCTAATAATTGTATGAGCGATCGCCCCATTTGCCAACTAGAAGCGCGTAACTCTTCGGTATCTCTCACCGCAGATAACCACAAATTCCATCGACGTAAAGCTTCCACATCATTCATATTAGCAGCATTTAACCCTCTCACCATTACAGCAGTATCTAGTCGAATTGACCCATAACTTAACTCAGCTTCTAACCAATGTTTGAGATTTTCCACATTAGTAATAGTGCCATTTTCCACTAACATTTCCAAACCTTCTGAATAGCTATAAGCTCCCACCGGTAAAGCTGGACTAGCTAATTGTAAAATAGATAAAAAATTACTATGAGTGAGAATGTCCATAAGCTCCTAATTCTGGTTGAAAAGGTACAACTTCTTCCTTAATTTCTAAACCCAATTGTGTTAACATAGCCTGTAAAACTGAATCTGGAGACAAGCGTAAATAAGTCGGAGTAATTTCTACAGGTACATGGCGATTTCCCAAATGATATGCAGCCCTTAATAATAAAGGTATTTCTGCAAATACAGTCAAAACAGGTTCAGGTTTAGCAATAATTTTGATTAAATTACTTTGACTTTCATCAGCGAGAATATCACCATCATGTAAAACCGTACCTCTCGGTAAACGCAAAAACACAACTTTACCATCCTCCAATGTAAATCGGTGACGACTGCGGGCGCGTTCTTCTGCGGTGAGTGCGAGAGTTAAATTAACAACAGCATTAGAGTCAGTTCGTTGATATTGCGTCAAAGTTAGCATAATTGATTCATCAATACATATCTTGATGAATTTTAAACCTTTCTTGTCCCAAAAAACTAGAAATCTAGAACTTACGCACTATACAAATTGGACATGATATAGATCAACGATAATTGCTAATTGTAAGCTTTTGGGACATCATATTAGTAGGGTGCGTCAGACTGGATAATTTTGCACAATTAATATATTTTCCATAGCTGACGCACCTGACAAGAGACTGAAACTCATACTTCATATTTGATAATATTTGATGTTTTCTGTCAATGCGTAAGTCCTAAAATCTATAAAAAGCCCCTTTACTTATTAGGTAAAGGGGAATAAGCATATTTAGAAATTTTACTAGATAGTTAAATAGCAAATAATTCTTCATAATCATGCGAGAAAAAAGTATGCAGTTTCAGAAAATTTTCTGGTGTAATAGCATTTTGGATCACAGCAAAAACCGCACGTACATGAATCGCACCTATAGTGGGGTCTATATTTTCTTTTTTACTTGCACGCTCAATAAATTCTTGCAAATGAAATGATTGATTAGCTTCTGTCTCTCTCTCTCGTAAATATTGACCTAATACTTCTGGTAGTTGTTCAGCTAATTTTTGCACTTCATCATTAGGAATAAGTTCTTTAATGGTTGCTAATGTAGCATGAGTTGCAAGTTCAGCCTCTTCACGAGAATTTGATTGAGTGAGACTTTGTACATGAGTAATAAACTCTGTATATTCCATTTTTAACCTCCTAAGTAGATTGTTAGTAAAAGATTTTGAATAACGTTTACCCAATTAATGACAAAATCAACTAAGAGATAAACACAGAGTAAACACTATGCTTGTTACTCTGTGGCTGCGATTGTGATGATTGGGGTATCTGCACCCTTAAATCCTTACGCCCTTTGCTTCTTACTAAGATTAATCTAAGTTTATTTATATTTAGCTTCATCTGTCTTGCGACTGGTTTAAATATGCTACTTGCGAATTACGAATCTATCTTTTTGTAGTGTTTTTATAATCTACTATTTACTAATAGTCTAAGTTTTTAGAGTATTTATGATCATATGAAAATGTGTTGATTGTAGTTGCATATCCTATTGACTTAATGTTATTTGGTTTTCTACTATTTAAATTAAACGTGGCTTTAGCAGATTTAACCAAAGTAAGGATAGTTTGACAATGTCTAATCTATTGTTCACTGATGTAACTGTTGAACAACAAGAAATTATCGTAGGTGGTGCTATTTTTGATAGCATTATAAACTCTTTCACTCAAAAGTTCACGACAATTCCTGATTTTGTGAACAGCAGTTTATCAAATGCATTAGGTAATGTGAATGGATTTTTAAATTGTTTTCTCTCAATTTAATTTCCGGGTTAACACCAGGAAATCCAACATTATTAAACCTGATGATCAAAGCTGTTGTTGGGTTCCGCTTTGGTTAACCCAACCTACATTACTTAATTTTCATGGTCTGAATCAGGATTTAGAGGATTTAAAGATTAATAGGATTTTGTATTTATGAAAAAATAATTTATCCTGTTCATCCTCAAATTCTAAGTATCCTGATTCAGACATTTTCACGGCTTGATTAAATTAACTCATAATTGCTTGATATCGCCCCAACGCAATTAAAGGAAAATACTGTTGATAGAGGTGATACTTCAAATAAAAATGACAAGGAAAACCCGTTCCTGTAAAGTATGATTCATCCCAAGTACCATCAGATTTTTGAGTTGTTAATAGATAGTTAATTCCTTTTTCAAGGCTATCAGTAGCTAATTTACCCGTTGCTTCACCTGCGGCTATTAAACCAATTAACGCCCAAGCTGTTTGGGAAGCTGTGCTGTCTCCTTTTCCTTTAAGGTGCGAATCGTTGTAACTAAAACAAGTTTCTCCCCAACCACCATCATTATTTTGAACTTTGACTAACCAAGCTGCACCTCTTTCTATATTGATTTCATATTTTTGAGGATTTATTAAAGCTAAAGCTGATAAAACGCCACTGGTTCCATAGATGTAATTTACTCCCCAACGTCCAAACCAACAACCTTCTGATTCTTGTTCATCTAATAGATAAGTTAGTGACTTTTCTAAGTTATCTGGTTTAATTGATAAATTACAAGCCCCCAACATTTCTAATACTCTAGCAGTGACATCTGCTGTATTGGGATCAATCATGGCTTTCAAATCACCATAAGGTACAGAATTGAGCCAATCTTGATTATTATCAACATCAAAAGCCGCCCAACCTCCTGGTTGACATTGCATCGATGCTATCCAATTTAAAGCTCGATTAATAGCTTGTTTTTTCAGTTCTTCATTTGGCAATTTTGTTTGATGTAAAGCCATGACAACTACAGCCGAATCATCAACATCAGGATAAAAGCGATTGTCAAATTCAAACGCCCACGCGCCGGGTTTTCCTTGGTGATTTTTTACCGCCCAATCACCATAATCTAAAATCTGTTTTTCTATTAACCATTCTCCAGCTTTCACCACCGCAGAATTATCAGGTGAAACTCCAGAATCAATTAAGGCGCGAATCGCCCAAGCTGTATCCCACACTGGTGAAACACAAGGCTGAACGCAGTAATTATTTTCTGTTTCAATGACGAAATTATCAACTGCTTTTAAACCCCGATAGATAATCGGGTCATTAACATCGTAATCTAAACACTTTAAAGCTAATAAGGAATTCAACATGGCGGGAATAATTCCCCCCCAATCTCCTGTAGCTTCTTGACGTTCTAAAATCCATTTTTCTGCGGCTTTAATTCCTTCATTTCTAAAAGGTACAAAATTTAAGCTTTCTGCTAATTTAAAACCATTATCTAGAATGTTGAATATATCCGACCAATCACCATTTTGAGGTAATTCCCATTTGACGTTATTTACGCCTTCTGCATATAATTCATCTAAATTGATCGGGTTTTCAATTTTAAATATAGGTTTACGATCAAAGACAATTAATAACGGTACGGTACTAGAACGCGCCCAACTGGAAAGTTCATAAATATTAAATGGAAAATTGTTGGGTAACAGCATTACCCAAGATGGTAAAGAAGGAAGTCCCCGCCAATTGTAACAGCCAATTAAGGCGAGATGTAATTTTGTGAAAATGCGGGTTTTGCTAATTCCTCCTTTTTTGAGAATCAAAGATTTAGCTTTCACCATTGCGGGATCATTTGCGGGTACACCTAACAACCTCAACGCCATATAAGCTTCTACGGTTGTACTCAGTTCCCCACCATCACCATAAAACAGTTCCCAACCGCCATGTTCTCGTTGTTGCGATCGCAGATATGCTTCAAATTTGTGTAAAGGTCTGGTTTTGTCTGTTCCCCAAATCTTATGCAGCAGAACGGTTTCAGACGTGATGGTAACATTGGATTCTAACTCAGCCCACCAGTAACCATCTGGATTTTGAATTGAAAGCAGATGTTTTTGACTCGCTGCTATCGCTTCAGTAACTTGCTTGACTTTCACCCTGTCTTGTGTTTGCATTAGTTAGTTTTCTCTGCACTACATGATATTTAATCACATATCTTCTGACTAAAGGAATATGGATTATATTGAACCGCAAAGGCGCGTTCGCGAAGCGTCCCGAAGGGATAGGACGCGAAGGAAGAAGGGAAGAAGGAAGAAGAAGATAAAACAGAGTATTCTGTGTGAGTCACTGAGAGTTTGCAAGAGATATGGCGACAATTTTATTGGGGTTAGTGGTTTTATCTTTGGTAATTTGGTTATTTTTACTGTTGTTTTGGGGGCAGTTTTGGCGGGTAGATCAGCAATTAGAAACTAGTGAATATTCCCCTACACAAAAACCCTTACCGACGGTGTGTGTGGTGATTCCAGCCCGGAATGAGGCTGATGTCATTGCCATTAGTTTGCGATCGCTCCTCCTCCAAGACTATGCTGGTAATTTCCAGATATTTTTGGTAGATGATCAGAGTACAGATGGTACAGCCAACTTTGCCCAAGGAGTAGCCTATGCCGTCAACAAACCCCAGCAATTGCATATTGTCTCTAGTCAAGATTTACCTCCTGGTTGGACTGGTAAACTCTGGGCTATGGAACAAGGTATAAAAGCAGCTATAAAGACCTTTCAGGAAACATCCGTACAATTACCCGATTATTTTTTACTTACTGATGCAGATATAGAACATGATCCCAGTAACCTGCGGCGATTAATTACCAAAGCCGAAGAAGAGAACTTAGACTTAGTATCTGTCATGGTGCGACTGCGTTGTCAAAGCTTTTGGGAACAATTATTAATTCCTGCTTTTGTCTTCTTCTTCCAAAAACTCTACCCATTTCGCTGGGTAAATAACTCCAAAAAAGCCACAGCTGCTGCTGCTGGAGGATGTATCTTAATTCGCCCCGAAGCTTTAAATAGAATTGGTGGTTTGCAAGTAATTCGTCAAGCCTTAATTGATGATTGTTCCTTAGCACAAGCCGTCAAATCTAGTCAAGGGCGCATTTGGCTAGGATTGAGTGCTGTAACTCACAGCTTACGCCCTTATGATTCCCTGAAAACGATTTGGGATATGGTAGCCCGTAGTGCCTATACTCAACTCAATTATTCTCCCCTTCTGCTCATTGGCAGTGTGTTGGGAATGATTTTAGTCTATTTATTGCCACCTTTAGGAATTATCTATGGTTTAGTATTAGGCAAATGGGCTATTACCCTCACCGCCCTCACAGTATATTTATTGATGACCTTTGCCTATTTCCCAATTATCCGCTTTTATAAATGTGTCCCTTGGTTCGCCTTCAGCTTACCAATAATTGCCCTTTTCTATACCTTAATGACCGTAGATTCCGCCATCCGTCACTGGCAAGGACGAGGTGGTGCTTGGAAAGGCAGAGTTTATCCGTAACTAGGGCTTGCTGAATAAGGGGATGATTGAGGCTGACACGGGGACGCGGAGAGATGGAGACACGGAGACGCGGGGACGCGGAGAGATGGAGACGCGGAGACACGGAGAGATGGAGACACGGAGAGATAGAGACGCGGAGAGATAGAGACACGGGGACACGGAGAGATGGAGACACGGAGAGATAGAGACGCGGAGAGATAGAGACACGGGGACACGGAGAGATGGAGACACGGAGAGATAGAGACGCGGAGAGATAGAGACACGGGGACACGGAGAGATGGAAACGCGGAGAGATGGAGACAGGGAGACGCAGTTAAGTACTAGGACAGAATTAATTACACAATGTCATTGCGAATGGAACGCAGTGGAATGACGCAATCGCAAGGGCTGGGATTGCTTCGCTTCGCTCGCAATGACTGTAAATATTTTTGTCCAATTACTTATTATATATTTATGCAGATTTTCAAATCATCCCGCAATTATGCAACGCCTAAATCTTTAATCGAATACGAAATACTACCTTCCCAACGTAAGATTACTTATCTTCTTCCTTCTTCCTTCTTCCTTCTTTCTTCGCGTCCTATCCCTTCGGGACGCTTCGCGAACGCGCCTTCGCGGTTCATTTACAGCGGTTTCCGCTCTATGAGGTACATCTTAGCCCCCTCATCGCTTGCGGGGAGGGGGTTGGGGGTGGGGTTCT
This sequence comes from Anabaena sp. PCC 7108, assembly GCF_000332135.1. Classification (NCBI taxonomy): domain Bacteria; kingdom Bacillati; phylum Cyanobacteriota; class Cyanophyceae; order Nostocales; family Nostocaceae; genus Anabaena; species Anabaena sp. PCC 7108. The sequence continues at coordinate 4,577,826 of NZ_KB235896.1, read as the reverse complement.
TGTACTTCATAACACCGGGAAGTGCTGTAATCCATATTCTTCCAATAGAAAAGGAGTAACTATAAATTTGTAATTGAATCAGCAAAGAGTAATTGAGTTATTTCCGTTAAAACCTTGAGTCCTCTCAAAGATCCACGAATAAGTCTAGTACCAGCTATAGGTTGACGCAGTAATTGCCAAGCTAGAGGTAAAACTTGCAATGAACCGTCAGGACTAATAGCTGATGTCAGATTAGGTATATCGTCAGCAGCATCATCACTAACTACACGCAGTATGGCCACAGATACCCCAATTTGCTGGAAAAATTCCAAGGCTGTAAATCCTTCCATATCTACGACATCAGCCCCTGATATTTTACCCAAATCACGCTTTTCTGCCGCTGACCAAATCAGGCGATCGCTCGTTAAGCCCTTAACAAAAGACACATGATTCCCAATCCGAGTATGTATATCTGCGGTGAACGAGCGATCGCACTCTTGCAGATTTTCTTGAAAAAGGCATTGTTGATATAAAACAATATCTCCAACGGTGTAACGCTGATTTAAACTGCCACACAAACCCATCATCAGCACTCGATTTTCTGGATCATGGGGAATTTTTTCTAAGTATTGTCGCAGTGGCTGCATACCCACAGGAATTGCTAAGACTTTTGGTTGGGAACTGGTGACGCGACTTAAACCACGACACACAGCTTTATATTCTGCACCCTGTGGAACTAAAATTATGTGCATAAGCACTAATCAAATTAAAAAGTTTGAAACTTCGGCAAATCATTTTAGCATGATGGTAGCTAGTGTTCCTGATCTCCGGCTATTGGCGCAAGCAGCACAAGGACAACTACCAGAACCAGAAAAGCTGCCGGGACGAGGAGGAACGAACATAAAAGTCCAAAGTAATTCCTCTTTTGCTGCGGCTTTACCTGCTTTAGCTGCTTCATCATCATTATCTTCCTTTTCCTAATCCTTTCAATAGTTCTCTGGATGTTGCTAAGAAACTGGAAGCCGTCATCAGAAACTGTCTACACTGGAAACTGCTTTTACTGTTGTGGGTTCTCGTGAAGGTGAGCCGAATAAGTTACGCTGTCTATAAAGCTGAAAAAAACGAATAATTACAAAAAAAGGGAACAGGGAACTCTTAAGTAGGTTGGCGTTAAAAATTGTCGTTATGACAAGGGAACTCTTAACAGGGAACTCTTAACAGGGAACAGAGAAGAGGTTTTGGGAGATTTTACTTTTCGTTACATAGTACTCTTCGAGAAGCCGCTGCGCGTCTACGGTTTTTTTCCGTTCACCTACTTAACAGATAAGAAACACTCATTTGCTGAGTTTAAAGCTCAGTCAAAAAACAGTGTCATTATTTCAATCTCACATTTTTAAACATGAGTTTTTTCTGTTAAGAGTTGCCCATTAAGAGTTACCTCTGAAAACATCTGCACTGCAAGCTCAACTGCATTTTGATTTGCCGAATCTACCGGGTGTTACTACAAGTGTAGAAGTGTATAAAATATTAAATTTATCAAAAGCGCCGTCCTACGCCATCCCTCTAAAGAGTGGTGAGTGTCAATACCTATCTTCCCACATCCAGAATTCTAGAATGTAGCCATGGGCAAAACTGACCAAAATGTAGTCCATTAATGTAGCATGACAAATGATTGTGTCAGCCACGCGATGATTGAATTTCCAAGATGGTACAAACTAATAACTCAAAATCCGCACGCGAAGTTTTTAATATCTCCAGATGGGCAATTAAATTCTCGTGGTTGACGGTGTGTTTTTGGATAGCGGTGACGGTAGCGGGTATTCTCGCTTTCGGTTCTCTCAAATACGCTTTGTTCCCAGATATTACCTTTCCCGTGGTGGTGGTAAATGCTCAAGCACCTCTAACTTCTGCTTTAGATACCGAAACCAAGTTAACTAAACCACTGGAAGAAAGCCTCAAGTCTCTAGCAGGAATTGAAAATATCCGTTCCTCAACCTATCCAGGGCAAAGTGCTGTTAGCCTGTTGTTTGCAGTGGGGACAAATTTAGAAACTTCTACTGAGAACACTAAAACAGCACTGAAGGGGTTAAAACTCCCGGCAGGAGCTAATTATAAGATTATTCCTTTAAATCTGAATGAGTCATCAGTGATTAGCTATGCCATTGAGAGTCAGTCAGGCAATTTGGCTGATTTGCAGAAATTGGCCGATGAGAAGATTTTACCAGCGATCGCAAAATTGCCAGGAGTTCTCAAAGTCTCACTATTAGGCGCTCCACCAAAATCACCTCCAATCAATCCTACCAATGCCACGGCGGCTTTAACTCAGGGGGGCGCAAATTTAGTTAGATTTAATGGTCAAGATGTACTATCGTTTCAAGTCATCAAGCGTGGTAATGCTAACGCCTTAGAAGTAGTCAGTCGAGTGGAACAGGAAGTACAAAACCTGCGTTCTACTTTAAAAGATGTCAAACTTACCCTAGCAACTACCCAAGCTGAATATATCCGCAAAGCTACCCAGTCAACCATAGATGCGTTGATGGAAGCTATCATCTTGGCAGTTGTGGTAATTTTCCCATTTTTATGGAATTGGCGAGCTACTTTAATTTCTGCTTTGGCAATTCCTACATCTTTGTTAGCGACGTTTATTGTTATGGCGATTTTTGGCTTTAACCTAGAAACAATTACATTGTTAGCTTTGGCTTTAGTGATTGGTAGTGTCATTGATGATGCCATCATTGATGTAGAAAACATCATGCGCCACATTGAAGAAGGACAAACTCCCCGCGAAGCTGCATACTCAGCTACTGATGAAATTGGTTTAACAGTCGTCGCTACAACGGCCACATCTGTTGCTGTTTTCTTACCTATCGGTTTAATGGGTGGAGTCGTCGGGCAGTTTTTCGAGCCTTTCGGAATTACGGTTTCTGCTGCTTATATTGCTTCTACATTAGTCGCTCGGACTTTATCACCAGTTTTATCTATTTATTGGCTCAAACCTGTTAAGAAAAATTCCAAGAACAGAGAATTGAACCACGAAGAACGCGAAGAACGCGAAGACAAGAGTGTATCCAAGAGTTCTTGGGTAAGTCTTGCAAATATCGGAGTTTATTTTACCGACGCTTATCGAAATTTACTCTCTTGGTCTTTAAATCACCGCAAAATAGTTATTGCTTTAGCTGTATTCAGTTTTATTGCCGGAATTGCTCTAGTTCCCTTTATTCCTAAAGGATTTATTCCCAAATTAGATCGCGGTGAATTTAATATTACTTACACTTCACCTTTGCCGAAAATCCCTGATTTGGCAGCATTGCAACTAGAAGGCAGTGGTTCGACTTCGCTCACCAACCAAGCAGGGAGCAGGGAACAGGGAGCAGGGGGCAGGGGAAGCGCACTTTTACCTAATCCCCAATCCCAAATCCCTATTCCTAACCCTCTTAATGATTCTTTAGAGGTGGCGAAAAAACTAGAAGCAGTGGTGAGAAAATATCCAGATGTGGAAACTGTTTTTACTACGATTGGTTCGCGTGGAGGTGAGCCAAATAAAGGAATTCTCTATGTCAAACTGAAGGAAGACCGCACAATTAAAACAGCAGAATTACAAGACCAATTACGCCAAAGTTTGCCTCAACTTCCTGGTGTGACTACTAGTGTGGAAGATATTCAATTTGTGGATACTGGTGGAGAAAAACCTTTACAAATAGCACTTCGCGGTAATGATTTAAAAAGTTTGAATCAAGCTGCTAAGACTATTAAAGACCGGATTACGAAAATTTCAGGTTTTGCAGATGTCACAGTTACAGGAGATACAAATAACGCAGATCAGGTTTTTCAAGTTGAACGACTAAACCAGCAACGAGTAGCATACATCAGTGCTAACTTGGGTCAGGGTTTAACTTTGGGTGATGCTACAGATAAAATAGTTGCAGAAGCTAAAAGCGTTTTACCTGCTGATGTCACTTTAGGTTTAGGTGGAGATTCTGCCCGACAAAACGAGGTTTTTGGGAGTTTTATTTCCACTTTGATTTTATCGGCTTTGTGTATTATCGTTGTGTTGATTTTACTGTTTAGAAGTTGGGTAGATCCTTTAGTAATTGGCGTTTCTCTACCTTTGGCTGTGGTGGGGGCAATGTTAGCATTACTCTTAACGAAGAGTGATTTTGGCATGATTTCTTTGATTGGTTTTGTATTCTTGCTGGGACTGGCAAATAAAAATGCTATTGTTTTGGTAGATTACATTACTCAGTTACGCCAAGCAGGTTTAGACCGCACGGCAGCTATTCTCAAAGCTGGGCCAGTCAGACTTAGACCAATTATGATGACTACTGTCTCTACTCTGTTGGGAATGTTACCTATTGCTTTGGGTTTTGGTGCGGGTTCTGAATTGCGATCGCCTATGGCCGTTGCTATTGCTGGTGGTTTGGTGACTTCTACTATTCTCAGTTTGATTGTTGTACCGGTTGTCTATGCAATTTTAGATGATTGGTTTCCTCGTCAGAAGGTGACAGGGAACAGGTGACAGGTGACAGTTTGAGATCCCCGACTTCTGTGATCAATCTTCTCATTTACCAAAATGGAAGTTTTAGAAGTCGGGGATATGATATTGTCTGAATCAGGATTACAGGATGTTCATTTGTGTTATAATTTCTTTGTCTGAATCATGATGTCCAGGATTTGAGGATTTACAGGATTTTAGTTCCTTCAATTTCTCAAAAAATACAAAAATAAAAAGATGAAAAAATAAAAAAAAATTCGTTTTTTGGGGTCTAACCCCGTTGACTTTTTTCTCTAGACCTGATATTTTGATAATGGGAATATGTACCTCAATAAAAATTTTATTTAAATCCTATTATATTAATATAGCTATAATACCACGTTGACCCCGACCTGAACCCCTAAAAAAAAGATTTTTTTTTGAAAAAACTTATTTAAAATGAATTAAATTATAATTTAAACTTATTGATCATAGCAAAAAACTCAGTTTTTTCATAAATCCTGTAAATCCTGATTCGGAACTTATTTGTTCAACATAAAATCCTTATTAACAGCGGCATTTTCTATCTGATTACGAAATATATCCAGCATTGCTATAACTTCAGTATGTAATTCTATATATTCTTCCCTGTCAATAATTAAATCGTTGCCATGTGCAATTTTGTTCCTTGCTTCCAAAAGTTTCTCATCTATTAGTTTTGACTTAGTAGAATAAAGTGAAAAGTCTAGCCCCAAAATATGAGAGATTTCTTTTAAAATTTCCGAAGAAAGATTTGATGCAGTAGATATTGCTTTTTTGGGTAAAGAACATCTCGTATTTAATTGGGAAAGAAAAAAGTCACAAACAGGTATATATAATGATACTTTATTCGTCTCTTTTGTCTCCTTCAGTTTTTCTTTCATTGCCAAAGCTAGAAAATTACTAGCAAGCTGATCATAGCAAAGTTTTTGCATGGCAACATATTCTAGATAAGAGTTTGCTGCTAACTTCACAAAACCTTCCCAATGAGCATAAAGAATACATACTCCACTGCGAATTAATGCGTTATGCCTTTGAGGAGAAACATTTTTTAATTCTATCAAGGATTTAACTTCTGAAAGTTCCTTTTTTCGCCAAGCAAGATCAGTTGCAAGGATATCACTTAGTTGTTCAGCAGTGCGGATGCTCATGAGGGAGAAAATACTCCTCTACCAAGGGGGATAAGATAGGGTAAACGTCTATCTGCATTCACACCTGCACCAGACCACTTTTTATAAATTGGATCTGACCAAATACTTTTTATAAGATCAGATATTTGATTTTTTGGAGGTGGATTTTTATAGTTGTATCCAATGCCTAGTGCTACTACTTCAAATACGGATAATAGAAAACCACCCAGAAATCTATCCTCTTCAGATTTATATCTTTTGAAACTAACATCTTCTGTAGTTTCATTAAGAACATCAAATGTTTTCTTGAACGCTGTTTCTATATGACTATAATCTAATTCTTGCTCAAGAGCCATTTTACGCATTTCTTCTGTTAGAAAAATGCTAACATCGTCACCCAATTTTCTAATATCTTCCTCATCTTTATCAAACAAAAGAATAAAGCGTAATACCAATTCCATATCATACTGTTCTTCATAAAGCCTATCACTCAAAGAAATACAGTTTTTGAATGGTTCATAATTTGCAAGTGAACGCATCAATTCATATAGTTTTTTATTCAACATCAAAAGAATACAATTTCTCACTTCTTGAGGTGTAGCAATTGCTCCTCCTGTATTCAGTCGCTGGAATAGCTCATATTTCATCATTGCATCACTTTCTTTCTCAACAATATTGACTGCGATTTTAGCTCGCTTAATCAATAAACGTTGTGCCTGAGTTAGAGAATTATCAGTGTCATTTGGATCATCCCACTTTTTACCTTTTAATGAAGGTAAATAGGTGGTTTTTTGCAAAGCGATGGGAGGCGTTTCTTCTTGATTATCTTTTTTTAAAAGACCTACAAATTCATATATGGTTGATAGTCTCTGAACACCATCTACAACATCCCAAACACCATCGTCTCTTTGACTTACAAAAATTGGTGGAATTGGTATGCCTAACAGAATTGATTCTATAAAGGTTGATTTTTGATGATCTGACCACCGAAAAACCCTTTGAAACTCTGGATGAATATCGATCTCATTACTCTGATAAAGGCTTATCCATTCTCCAATAGACATTGAGTAGCCATCTGTCCGAATTTCTTGCCTTGTTTTGTCAATTTCTTCTTGCAGGGGCATAATTCAAAGTGATATAAACTTTTGTATATATAACTATCTTATTTGGATAGTGATACTTAACTATTCTATCATTAACCGATTATGAGAAACAAAAAAACTTAGGCAAGTTGCTCAAATACACAGATAATGAAATATTGAGGAGTGAGAGGTTATGGAATGCGGGCTTTTGTAACTGGTGGTACAGGTTTTGTAGGTTCTCATGTGGTGCGATCGCTGTTGGAGTCAGGATACAAAGTTACAGCTTTGGTGCGTGGGAGTAGTAACCTGGGAAATTTGCGGGGTTTAGAAATAGATATTGTCAAAAGTGATTTAAATGATCCGCATATCTGGGAACAGATGCAGGGTTGTAATTATTTGTTTCATGTTGCTGCCCATTATTCCCTGTGGCAAAAAGACCGCGATTTACTTTATCTTGATAATGTGGAAGGAACGCGTAATCTGTTAGCAGCAGCCCAAAAAGCGGGAATTGAACGCACAGTTTATACCAGTTCTGTTGCAGCTATTGGAGTGGGGAAATCAGGTAAAGTTGTAGATGAAACCCATCAAAGTCCTGTAGAGAAGTTGGTAGGAGATTATAAAAAGTCTAAATTTTTAGCTGAACAAGTAGCAATAGAAGCTGCAAAACAAGGACAGGATATTGTAGTAGTTAATCCTAGCAGTCCCATTGGACCATTGGATATTAAACCCACACCCACCGGGGATATTATTCTGCGGTTTCTGCGACGACAAATGCCGGCTTATGTGGATACGGGTTTGAACTTTATTGATGTGCGAGATGTAGCTAGAGGACATTTATTAGCCTTAGAAAAAGGAAAATCAGGCGATCGCTATATTCTCGGACATCAAAATCTTAGCCTCAAACAACTGCTAGAAATACTATCCGACATCACAGGATTAAAAGCACCGCAAATATCCGTTCCGGCTTTGTTACCTTTAACTGTGGCATGGGTAGAAGAGAAAATTCTCGCACCTATGGGAAAAACACCCACAGTTCCCATAGATGGAGTCCGCATGGCACAGCAACCAATGTATTATGATGCTTCCAAGGCCGTCCGCGAACTTGGTCTACCTCAGTCCCCTCTGAATGTAGCACTCAAGGACGCTGTTGATTGGTTTGTGTCTAATGGTTACGTGAATTAGGTGACAGCTGACAGGGGACAGGTGACAGGTGACAGGTGACAGGTGACAGGTGACAGGTGACAGTAAGAAGACAAGAGTTTATTCTTCCCAATTACCAATTACCAATCACCAATCACCAACTTAAATGGTGTTATCAAGAGAGGAGAATAGTTAAATGGCGATTAATCTACAGCAAGCAATTGATATCGGCAAGTATTTAGTTACGCAGCGTTTTTTAGGGCGTAAACGCTTCCCTTTGGTATTAATGTTAGAACCACTTTTTCGGTGCAATTTAGCTTGTACTGGTTGTGGAAAAATCCAACATCCTACAGAAGTTCTCAAACAAAATCTTACTCCAGAACAGTGTTTTAAGGCTGTAGAAGAATGTGGCGCACCTGTTGTTTCTATTCCTGGAGGAGAACCATTATTACATCCCCAAATTGATGAAATTGTCAAAGGTTTAGTGGAACGCAAGAAATATGTTTACTTGTGTACTAATGGGTTGTTATTAGAAAAGAGTCTCCATAAATTTCAACCTTCTCCTTATTTAAGTTTCAGCGTTCATCTTGATGGAATGCGGGAATGGCATGATAAATGTGTGGACAGAAAAGGCGTTTTTGATACGGCTGTTCAAGCAATTCGCGCTGCGAAAGCTAAAGGTTTTCGTGTCACCACTAACACGACTATTTTTGAAGGTTGTGATATCCAAGAAATGCAGGAGTTTTTCGACTTTCTGGAAACTCTGGGAACTGATGGAATGATGATTTCTCCTGGTTACGGTTATGAATGGGCCCCAGATCAGGATCATTTTCTACAAAGAGAACAAACCCGTGCTTTATTTCGAGAAATTCTCACACCTTACACATCTGGTAAGAAGAATTGGAACTTCAATCACAATCCCCTATTTTTAGATTTTCTCATTGGTGAGAAAGACTATGAATGTACTCCTTGGGGTAGTCCTAGTTATAGTGTTCTCGGTTGGCAAAAACCTTGCTATCTCTTGAATGAAGGATACTATACAAGTTTCAAACAGTTGTTGGATGAGACTGATTGGAGTCAATACGGACGTGCTAGTGGGAATCCTAAATGTGCTGATTGTATGGTGCATTGTGGTTACGAACCAACCGCCGCGATGGATGCTATGCAACCGCAAAATATAGTCCGTTCTATGGGGACTGTGTTTGGTAGGGGGTAATCTGAAAAATGTCTGAATCAGGATGAGCAGGATTAAAGGATGTACAGGATAAAATAATAGTTGAATCACATTTAATCTTGTTAATATTCAAATCTTGTAAATCCTGATTTTGACTCATCAAGGAATGATAATACTACGAATATCAAGGTTGGGAATATTTTGAAAATCGCTAGAGTTATGGGTAACAAGTGGTAATTTATGACGAAGAGCCGTTGCTGCAATCCATCCATCTTGTGAAGCAATTGTAGTTCCTGCTGCCCTTTACTGGGCGCGTATTGTTCCCCAAATACAGCAAAGTTCAATATCTATAGGAATCACAAGATAACTTGTCAGTGTCATTTCTAACTGAGTCAAGCGTTTTTCTCCCCATTTTTTAATAGCCGCCCACTCATACAATTCTGCTACAGTGATAAATGAAATAGCCAGACGGTTTCCTTGAAGGATGGGAGCATAAGCCAATGCACGAGTATCTCCTTTGAACAAATAAGATACAACATTTGTATCTAATAATAAAATACTCATTGTCTTGTTCTGTCAGTGTGTCTGCTATCTGCAATAAATTGTTCAAATTCATCAGTTGATTCATCTTCTTTCCAAAAATCAACTGTGAGAGATTGAATATCAGTAATAATAGGAATGGACTGTTGCTGAAGCAATTTATCTATGGATTGGTTTTCCCAGAAAGAAACCTGTAATGCTTCCAAGTTATCGCTCTGTTGCAAATCAAGTGCGATTACTTGAAGTAACTGAAGTTTGTCATTGATTGGCAAAGAACGTGCTGCATCAATAACTTTCTGTAAGGACTTAGCTGTGAACATTTGTGAGCCTAAGTTTTGTTATTTGGTAAAACCTATTATACTTTATTTTATGACAGATATAGGAGTGCTAAGAAGCTAAATAAATTACGTCAATAGATTACTTTGAAAATGGGAGATGAAGATTATGACTTCAAAACTTTATGAAACAGATTTTTATGCTTGGACATTGGAACAAGCAAAATTATTAAAGCAAGGTCAACTAAATCAACTTGATATTTTAAATTTAATAGAGGAAATTGAATCTTTGGGTAAGCGAGAAAAACAAGAGTTGAGAAACCGACTGGGGATTTTAATTGGACATTTACTGAAATGGCAGTATCAAAGCGATAAACGCAGCAATAGTTGGAAAGCAACAATTAGAGAACAACGTCGTCGCATTAAAGAACATCTTCAAGAAAACCCCAGTCTTAAATCTTATCTATCGGAAGCAATAATTTCTGCTTATCAAGATGGTGTAGATTTAGCAATTCAGGAAACTAATTTACCTGATACAACTTTTCCTGCTGAAAATCCCTATAGTATTTCTCAAATACTCGATCCTGATTTTTTAGTGAATCAAGAAAAATAATAACCATGACTCTAAAATATTTTTATCATGCAATTGTTGAAATTCTACTAACCAAATCCTTTTGGTTTTTTGGGTTGTGCTAAAAAGGTTGAGTCATTATGGAGCATAATATATCTGCCCTCACCAGGAACCTCTGGGTAGTCAAGATGTGGTATTTGTCGCAAGTCAATAATTATTTCGCAGGTTCCATCCAAGTCTTGAACCTCGTCTTTGGGTATCTTTGTGAAACTTATTGGAAACGAAGTTGGCTGATTCCAAACTACCCAAAAAGCCAGTGGGAAAAACTTGAGTAAGCAGCTGCCAGAAATAAAACCCTCTCCGAGAGTTGATCCTATCCCAAGTGAACTAATAACGATCTGTTTATTCGAGGGATATACCCAATAGTAGATATCAAGCTCATCTGGTATATTGCTAGATTGATCCAAAAAATAGTTTCTCAAAGCATCTGGAAAAGGTGCTGATATAGGAGGTTGTCCTGTGATAGGTAACTTTCCAGCTAAAATATGTCCCACGACCGATCTAATTAACCTTTGAGGTTTTACACTCAAATTTATTTTTTCTGGCAAAGATAGCCCTAGCTCGTGCTGAACTCTCACTATCCCAGCCACCTTTTTGGATACTTCAATCAATTCTGGATCATATTCTGTACCAAGCAAAGTATTATTACAGTTTCCACAAATAGAGAGTATGTTAAGTCCGCTTTGAGAATCAGTTGGCTTCTTACTTGATTTGGAAATATATTGCGTTAGTGTTCTTAACTCGACCGATGTTGGTTTGACACAGCCTTGTGGAGGAATATGATCGCGTGTGAGTTGAGAATAGTTCCCACAAATATTACAGTATCCTTCCTTGTCACCCTTAAATTTTATGTTCTTGTCTTCCTTCATTATCTAACCTCTACATCCAACATTTCTGCAATGATATTTGCTTTGCAAGCTTTTCATTTTTGAGAATGCGCTCCACTTATCTATTCTTCTAGGTAAAATGTTGAATCTAACGCACTACTCGAACTTCAACCCCCAGACTAAGACTACCCCACAAACGATCAGTAGTTAAAACAGGCTGGTTAAGAATAATACCTAATGCTAGACAAGCTCGATCGCCAAATGAAAGCCCAATTGATTTAGTAGCTGGACGCAGCATTCCAGCTTTTAACGCTTGTTCTTCATTAAAAGCAATAACCTCAAGATTCAGATTAGAGACAATCTGCCTAATATCCTCATCAGGGATTCCTGCATCTGCCAACTTTGCTATAACTTCGGATAAATTCACTGAACTGATTGCAGCCTTACCAATAAACTTTGAAACTTCTTTGCTACCAGTTTCTTGATTGAGTAAAGCTAAAATAGCAGAAGCATCGACAACAACTTCACTCATTTAAACTATCCAATCGTCTTTCCTGAATTAACTCTTCAGAGAGGTTTCTACTAGCAGGAATATATTTTCTAAAAAGAGCCTGAGCATTTTTTACAGAAGTCTGAACGCTATCTTGAATTGGTCTATCTTCTATTACAAGCACAGCATCATATTCACCCACTGGCATATCTACAGGAGAATTGACTAATAACTTACCATCACTTGTTATGGTTACTTTTATTCCTAATGCTCTCATAAAACCTCTAACCTTTTTCATCATTCATTTAAATTCATCATCATCTCGTAAGTAGCAACATTAAATCCATTAGCTTCAAATAGCTTCTTAGCAAATTCGTTTTGTGCAGCAACTTCAAGGATCAATATTTGTGAACCTAACTTTTTTGCCGCATCTATAGAAGCATTTAACAGCAATTTTCCTGCTCCCATTCCCCGCATCGATTCATCAATGTAAATATCATGAAGCCATGCTGATTCTGGCGCAATATCAACCAAACTGCTTTCTTCTAGCCTTGTAAATGAATACCCAACAATTTTATTTTCTACTTCCACAACTAAGACAACTGCTTTTGGATTGACAATCTCTGCTGCAAAAAAATCAAAAAGCTGTTGTTCATGATTTTCAAATTCAACAAATCTTAACGGATTGAAATTGTGATGTTGATGAACAAGTTTGAGTGCATACTTGATCACACCTTGATGATCATTTATGGTTGCTTGTCTAATTATCATTTTTGCCAAGTTCGACTATTTGCTTGCTTACTAAATTGTCCTTTCGGAAAAAGTCGCTGTTCTAATTCTTCATAACTGCCTTCAAAATCACATTTTCCATAAAGTGGACATTGACGACAATAAACGCCTTTAGTGTAACGTTCTAAATTCTCGCGGTTGAAGAAATAGGGTTTGTGACTAAATGTACTTGCTACCCACTGCCATGACATATTATTACTGGCTGGGTCGCCATCAAGCAAGTGTTGTAGAAACCATTTTGCACCAGCTTGCCATTGAATACGTCGCCAATGGACAATATACGCGGCTAACCACATTCTGATGTGATTGTGCAGGTAGCCAGTTTCCTGCAACTCTCGGCTAAAGCTGTCAATACAAACGCTACCAGTAGTTCCTGTGATAATATCTTGGGGTAAGACTGCTGCGTAGTCTGCTAATTTGTAGCCGGTTTTGTATTCTTCTTGATTTTGCCAAATACCGTTTCCTAGTTTGATGTATAATCTTTGCCAATAATCACGCCAAGCTAATTCGGTAATTAGTTTAGTTGCTTGGTCGGAATTCTGGACTTTATCAAGAATGTAATCTCTAATTTCTCGCAAACTCAAAACGCCATAACGAATATAAGGTGATAGTCTTGTAACAGCACCGGTTAAAAAATTACGTGTTTTAGCGTAGGAAGCAGGATCTATTTTATGTAATATTTGTTTGGCGGCTTTCCGTCCCCCCACAGTGATGCTGATGTGATCATCTCGCTCTGCGGCTTGGGGAAATTGTTCGCGCAGATACGCTACTAATTCTTCACGACTGGTAAAATCACGTAACATAAATTTATTGGTTTAGACTTAATTGTAGTGCCAATCTCGATTAGCAACCATTTAAATGTTAATACCCATTTTAAACATGATTGCGTCAAGTGGAACGTCCCTAGCATTATTTACAATCTAAAATCTAAAACCTAAATAGGAGTAAATTATGACACAATCTACATCTTTAAAGGAACAACAAGGTTACTATCGCTATCATCCCTATGGCTTAGAACAAAAGGGTTCTGCACGGTTATTTCCCTACACTGGGGAAGATGGTACTGTGCGCTATGTCTTGACTAAGATTTATCAAAATCTTCTCCAACAGGGAAAACTCTCAGAACCTTGGAGTTTGTTGCTGACAGAGGTAGAGAAAAAAGTTAGTAAGTTAGAGGAAGATTGGTTAAATATATCAACTTTGTTAGTAGACTGCGAAGTTTTTCAGTCGGGATGGTTTAATTTTAATCTACCACCACATGAACAATTTAATAGTAGTTATATCCGCGAGAGAAAGAAGTTATTACAAACGATAATGGCTGTAAATAAAGCAGTCGCAACTGTAGATAAAAATCTACCTACACTCACAAGAAATGAGCAGCAAAGAAAGTTATTTTTTCAAGCTTTAGCAAAGGATGGTATTAATCCTCCCATTGTGAGTATAATTCATCAACGGGATGGAGGTTTAAGCGATAAGGAATTTGTCCGGCAAAGATTAGCTGGTGCAAATTCTACAGTATTGCGACGAGTGCAAGCAATTGACCAAGGTTTTCTGCAAGCTTTGGCTACTCAACCTTACAAGTTAGCTAATAATGGAGCGATAGATTTAATCAAATCTGCAAGTGAAAACCGTTTATTTATTGCTGACTATCCACTATTAAGAGATTTGAAAGTTACGGATTTACAACCTGGTAAATATGTAGGTAGTCCAGTAGCTTTATTTCACCACACAGATAAGGGTTTAGAACCGGTACTAATTGAAGTTGAAAAAGGCAGAGTTGTGACTCCAGGAATTACTGGACAAGCAGCAGATGATTGGGAAAGAGCAAAATTATACTTTCAAACGGCGGATGCCACTCATCACGAATTGATTGCCCATTTGAGTTATACTCATTTAGCCATGGAAGCTTTGGCTATTGCGACTCCCAGACAATTACCAAGTAATCACCCAGTTTATCAGCTATTATCTCCCCATTTTAAGTTTTTAATTGCTATCAATAACCGAGATAATACTATCTTCTTTGCAAAAGGTGCAGCAATTGATAGTTTAATGGCTCCAACTGTGGAAAGTTCCTCAAGGTTGATCAATAAGGCTTATCGAGAAAAGTCATTTTGGTATTATTCCCTGTTGAATGATATTGAAGTACGGGGAATTGAACCGCAATTATTGCCAGATTTCCCTTACCGGGACGATGCTTTGTTATTATGGGAAGCGATCGCTAAATATACAACACGCTATTTACAACGCTACTACCCAGACGACAAAGCCGTACAGCAAGACCCCTATTTACAAGCTTGGGCTGATGAATTAAGCGCACCTTTAAACACCCGTCCCAAATCAGATTTCCCCCAAGTACCTGCATGGTTTCCCAAAGAATTGGTAGCAGAATCAGGAATTGAACCCCAAGAACTACCTTCCTATCCTCGCGTACCTGGGTTTACAAAAATTGGGAGTTTGCAACAATTAATAGATATTGCAACTATCACCATCTTTACCTGTGGACCCCAACACGCAGCCGTCAACTTCAGTCAATACGATTACTTTGGTTATGTTCCTAACGCACCCTTAGCAAACTATAGCCGACCAGATACACCAGCCAGTTTAGAAGAATTTCTCCCCTCAACAGATAAAGATTTACAGCAAATGCGATTAACTTCTGCATTGAGTGGAATTTATTGGGGTAACTTAGGAAGTTCTGATTTAATTCAGTTTGCAGATAAAATTGATAGACAAATTCTCGCTCAATTTCAAAATGATTTGTTGGAAATTGAAAACAAAATCAAAGCTCGAAATCAGCAACGGTTAACAGACAGCGGTGTTGAATATCCCTATCTTTTACCTTCTCGCATCCCCAATAGTATTAATATTTAAACCTAGGAGATAAAAAACTACCGCAGATAGACTCTGACATGGTAATTTATCTGCGGTTAAAAAATTTAAATCCTGATTTTTGCAACTCATCTAAATCCCATCATGACCGAAATTCCCCAAACTGGACAAACAGCACCAGACTTCACCACTCCAGATCAAAACGACAAACCAGTTAGCCTTGCTGACTTCAAAGAATGGATAGTCCTTTATTTTTACCCCAAAGACGACACTCCAGGATGCACCACAGAAGCAAAAGATTTTACAGATTTATCTCCAGAATTCACTACACTGGGAGCTAAAATCATCGGTGTCAGTCCAGATTCTGGTAAAGCACATTGCAAATTTATCGACAAACATCAATTATCAATTACCCTATTAAGTGACCCAGAACATCAATTAATAGAAGCCTATGGTGCTTGGAGATTAAAGAAGTTTATGGGTAAAGAATATATGGGTGTGGCTCGGTCAACTTTTTTGATTTCACCTGATAAAATCATCGCCTATGCTTGGCCAAATGTCAAAACTAAAGGTCATGCTCAAGCAGTGTTAACAAAATTGCAGGAATCAGCCGCTATTTAAGAGGATGTTTGTTACAGCAGTTCCGAGGTTTTGATACATCAGTGACCACTTTGAAAACATCCTCTCAATTAACTCAACTGCGATCGCTTTACCTCAAAGCTTAAATCACCACTTCTTCGCGCTGACAATCAAAGACAAGCTCAAAAGAAGCATCTGGGGTTAGCTGGCGTAAGTGCTGCATATAACCATCAGCATTAGAACGGCTGCGGAATCGGCCTACAATCATCCGTTCCTGATTAGCAACCACACGAGCGACAGCCCAACCATTCAGGCGATTTCTGTAAGCAATTGCCTGATTTTCTGACTTTGTATCTTTGTAATCAGTATTTTGTGGCATGATTATATTATCCGTATGAAATTTAGTAAGTAGCGTTAGTGTGTCTCTTAGGGGGGATACACTAGCGCCTTTAATTGATGATGCCACCTTGTTATTACATAATTTTTTAATTGTCAATACTTAGTGCGACAAAATAGCTTCTACTCAGCAGCAAAACTGAGGTAAATGGAGTTTACACAGTTTTGAAGATACACAAATTCAGCCAGATCGACTTACATTGGTAAAATGTTCTCCAAACAATGCCGAATATAATTCTTACTTTTTTACACATCACTGTTTTGGTAAAATAATTGTGTACTTAGAAACTTGGTAAATAAAAATGCCATTAATAACATCAATACTGCAAAAAGTAGCATCTCAAATAGGGGCAGTAGTATTAGTAGAACCAGAATATGAATTAGTTGGGCATATTACCTTTAAAAACGGCAAAAAATCTTGTTTTAGCAGTACTAAATTAAATATTAATGGCTTTGGTTCAGCATATTTAGCTAAAGATAAAGCTTACTCAAACTTCTTTCTCAATAAATTTGGATATAGAGTTCCAGAGGGAAAAACATTTTTTAATGCTCAAATATGTAATAAATTATCTAACCCCAGAAATATTGATGATGGATTTAATTATGCTCAAAAACTGGGATTTCCACTAATTGTCAAACCCCTAAATCTAAGTCAGGGAATATTAGTAGCCAAGGTTTACAATCAGACAGAATATTATGAAGTTGCTGAAAAAATATTACAGATTAACTCAGGATTAATTGTTGAGAAGTTCTATAGTGGCAACGATTATAGAATCGTAGTCTTAGATAACGAAGTTATAGCAGCTTATCAAAGGATTCCTTTATTTATAACTGGAGACGGTAAATCAACGATTTTAGAACTCATATACCAGAAGCAAGAACAGTTTATAAAAAATGAGAGGAAAACAATTCTTCACGTTGATGATTTCCGAATTACTAAAAAACTACAAAAGCAGAATTTAAGTTTTGATAGTATTCTTGCTAAAGATA
Organism: Anabaena sp. PCC 7108; assembly: GCF_000332135.1. Lineage (NCBI taxonomy): Bacteria > Bacillati > Cyanobacteriota > Cyanophyceae > Nostocales > Nostocaceae > Anabaena > Anabaena sp. PCC 7108. Next base: position 4,560,465 of record NZ_KB235896.1, on the reverse strand, counting down.
CTATTATTTATCTTCTCGATAATGCAAATTTATCCAGTGGAGGTGAAGCGATAGATTTAACTGAAAGCATCCATCCTGATTTTCAAAAATTAGCCGTCAATATTACAAAAGATATAGGACTAAGATTAGCAGGTGTAGATGTAATTACCAGCGACATTACAAAGCCGATGGTAGATTATACCTTACTGGAAGTAAATGGCTCTCCTAGCTTATCTCACTATGCAGCCAGTGGTGAAATCCAAACTAAGAGAGTAGAAGATTTGTATCTGAAAGTCCTCAAAACATTAGAAAATGAACCCATGATCGAATAGACATCTCCAGAAATTAAATATGCGTTATCCACAAGCCTTGTAGAGACGTGACCTGCGAGGGAACAGGGAACAGGGAACAGGGAACAGGGAACAGGGAACAGGGAACAGGAAAGAAGGATTTTAGTATGTACGGAGTTCTGTATGGCTACGCCACGCAAGCTATCAAAAATCAAATAGGAGTCCTATAGTTTTACCAATTTTTACCTAGTAGTGATTCAAATTCAGCTTGCAAAGCTTGTATTTCTGCCACTCTGGCTACTAGTAAATTATCTGTTCCGGCATCTTGTAACCTGGATTTCCAATATTGAATACTCTCTGAATTATTCAACCAAAATTGAATCACTGTATCTGCAACTTGATCTAGATTCCAATCTAACTTTGGGAGAACAGACTCCACAGATTCTAGAAACCCATCTAATGTACAAATATGAGTTCCCAGGTATTCCACACCAGGTGGTTGAGGTTTTTGTAAACTCTGCTGTTGGTGATTAAAAAAGAACAAAACTGGAGATACTCCTACAATATCGAAAGTAAATTTCATTCCAGTCCTCCCAATATATTTAACCAATTCCACATCAACCTATGTTTTGGCAAATAATGGTCTAAAAAATAATCAACTCCATCTAGAAAAAGTATAATTTTTGCCTAGTCCATAGGTTTTCAACTTTGGTTGAAAATTAGCACTTGTTAGCTGAGAGTGCTAATTTTTATTCAATTGTTTAATGTCTTATTAAAGAGTTTCCAGCATTAATTAAGAAATACAGATTATTTTTAATAACTTCTTAATTATTGCTGCCACTAATCAGGTAAATTATCAGTAATTGGGCAAAAATAAAAAAATTCACAAGAAATTTAATTTATTCGTGCCGCGAACAATCAAACAAATGTAAACCCAACCGTTGAGACAGTTGCTCACACACCTTTACTCCACGCACACTGTTACCCCGAAAATCTAACAGAGGTGAAAACACACCAATTCCCATTTGGTTAGGAACAACGGCGATAATTCCCCCACAAACGCCGCTTTTTGCGGGAATCCCAACATTGTAAGCCCATTCACCCGCAAAGTTATACATCCCGCAGGTGTACATCACGCTCAATATATCTTTAACATAACGGTTATCTACCGCTTTTTCTTTCGTAATGGGATTAATACCTTTATTAGCTAGAGTGGCAGCCATCACTGCTAAGTCTCGACAATTCACCATTACAGAACATTGTTGAAAATATAAATCCAACGCTTCCTCAATATTTTGGTCAATCATTCCAAAATTTAACATCAGGTGCGCTGTAGCGCGGTTGCGATGTCCCGTGCTGCGTTCTGAGGTAAACACAGAAATATCAACAAATACATCCCTTCCTATATAGCGCCGATACATATCTAATAATCTGTTTAGGCGCTCAGTTGGACCAGAACCTTTGATTAAGCTGGTTGTAGCTATAGCCCCAGCGTTCACCATAGGATTATAAGGTCGCTTTGACTGCTCATCTAGAATAATTGCATTAAATGCCTCCCCTGTCGGTTCTACTCCCACCCTAGTCAAAATATAATCCCGTCCGTGATCTTCAAGTGCTTGTCCATAGACAAACACCTTAGAAATCGACTGAATAGTAAAAAGTTGTTGATAATCACCAACTTCATAAATTTGGCCATCTACAGTGACAATGCAGATACTAAACAAGTTGGGATTGACTTTTGCTAATTCAGGAATGTAGTTTGCTACCACTCCTTCTTGCAGGGATTTATACTGGGAATGCAAATCTTTGAGAACTTCTGGCAATGGTGATGGAAGTATTTCTGAATCTTCTGGGTTAGACATGAAGCTAATAGCTGTTTATTAAGCGTTAAATTTGATTTACTAGTTTGGGTATGTAAGATATGGAGTTATTTTTGCTACATTTTAAACTCATCTATACAAACTCACACCCTTTTTTTTATTGTCTCATTATTACTTTTTTTTTGGATGATAAAAATACTTACTGAAGCAGTAACTGATTTTTACTACGTATATTTTTTTGAGAAATTGATTTTAATTTATACTAAATAACTGGAAAAAGCTCGTATGTAAAAACTTTTAAAGAAAGTATATAATACTACATTTAGTTTTTATTTATTTCTAAGCTATCTCAAGGACAATTATTTTTTAGACTTACCCAATCATACTTCTGTCTAATTTTAAGTAAATAGACTATGTAAGTATTGAGGATGATTTTTTAATTTGATGACAGAAATATTGACAAAAATAGAATTTTCTATGTAGTTAAATAAATTACAAAAATAACAAGAAGAGCTATCAACAGATTTAAGATCGTACTTGCTTCATTCAGAAACTATCTAAGATTAACTTTTCATAAGAAATTATTGACGATCAGAAAAAAAAGGTTACATAGCCCAAATCCTCAATTGAACAAGCTTCTGCCCTAGAAACCATAATTTAAATTTAGCTAAGTGACTAAAACCTACGCTAAATCCCTGATCCCCAAGCTCAAAGGTTCATGGTAATGTGTTGCAGTTATAAACAAAAAGTGAAATCGGAACAAGTTCGAGTTTTAGGGAGTATCACTATCACTGGTGAAAAACCAAAGAAATTATAAGACTTAAGTTCTACACTCGCTTTAAAATCGGACGCATGAATCAAAGACATTTGTGGACTATTGTCCCCCTGTTTCTGGCTGTTTTGGGTGTACCCTCAGTCGGTCTTACTCAAACCACCAAGGGAACCTCACCAGCTTCCCAAGCATCACTGACAGGTGATGTAGTGAAAGTGGGAGAGTACCAATCCTCTGCCCAGAAACCTACTTCTAATACTGTGACAGAAATTCATCCTCACAGCATTAGAGGCCGTCAGGCGGCAACTCTTTACATCAAGAATATTCCCGTTCTCACCTTTTTGAGTTCTGCCCCAATTGCTAGTACGGAAACAAAAGTCGGCGCAATTGGAAATAGTGAGGGACTAAAATATTCTGCCCTTGTATCTACTAACTCCAAAAAGGTCGCTAGTTTTGGGAATGTGACCGATGTGAGCAACCAAATTAGCTCCATTGACAATGACCCGGTAAAAAGAGCTAGTGTAGTAGCTTCTAGAATCAACCAACTGATCCTAGAAAATATAGACGCGAGTCAAATTACCGTCAGTTGGAAAACAGGTGATCAATATCTAGTCAATAATAAAGCCCAAAATAAAGGCGACTTTGTTCAACAGCCAGATCGTTACTCTATTAAGGTAAATGATCAGGAATTGGTAGAGATTAATCAAGGCATCCAATTAGCAGACAGCACCAAGAATCTAGCTCAAGATGCTTTACAAGCTACCAATCGCCTACGCAGACTCATAGGCAATGCCTCTCCCATCAATGAGATTGCAAACTTACCAGTGACGGGAGCATCCCTACAAAAGCTACCACAACAGATTGCCATTGGTGGATTAAAAATCAACTTTAAGGGCATAGCTTCTTGGTACGGCTATGATTGGTCTGGTAATAAAACTGCTAGTGGGGAAAGATTTAATCCCGAAGCATTTACAGCAGCCCATCGCAGTTTACCCATGGGTACAAAAGTTCGTGTTACTAACACCCGCAATGGCCGCTCTGTGGTTGTGCGAATTAATGACCGGGGTCCATACATTGGTGGTCGAATTATTGATCTCTCTGCTGGAGCTGCTCGAATTTTAGGCATGATGAGCAGTGGAATTGCTCCAGTGCATATTGAGGTTTTAGGAAGATAACCAACTTCCTACTCTCTACTCCTTCTCGATCTTCACTATTACTGAATTCCCCTAGTTCATTCATCCTTAACTCCGTTTTCAGATATAAACTAACGGGGGATAGGATCGAGAATAACTAGGGGTATTTTGTTTGTGCGTGTGCTGACAACAGTTGCAGCCTTACGCTGCTATTTAAATCAACGTCGCTGGCAAAGCCATCTGAGGCTACCAGAGGAAATTGGAATTGATGAACAAACTAGTTGGTATCCCACAGAAGTTGGTTTAGTACCAACGATGGGAAGTTTACATCAAGGTCATCTCAGCTTAATAAAACGGGCTAGACAGGAAAATTCGACGGTAATTGTCAGTATTTTTGTCAATCCTCTGCAATTTGGACCTAATGAGGACTATCAACGCTATCCCCGGACTTTAGAACCAGACCGACAATTTTGTGAACAAGCTGGCGTAGATGTGATTTTTACCCCGACTCCGGAAGAAATCGGTGTGCCTCGGAAGAATATAGCAGAAACTCAGGTGACACAAGTGATCCCTCCATCTGATATGATATCTAGCTTGTGTGGTAATTATCGCCCAGGTCATTTTACTGGTGTGGCAACGATTGTCACCAAGCTTTTTAACTTGGTACAACCTGATCGAGCTTACTTCGGACAAAAGGATGGTCAACAACTAGCAATTATTAAACGGTTAGTAACCGATTTAAATTTGCCAGTAGAGATTGTTACTTGTCCCACAGTGCGGGAAGTGTCCGGCTTGGCTTTAAGTTCTCGTAATCAATATTTGACTGCAACAGAAAAAGAGCAAGCAGCAGTGTTATTTAAAGGTTTACGGCAAGCTGAAGCGGCGTTTAGTAATGGCGTTCGTCACAGCAGTGAACTAATAGCATGGGCGCGGCAAGAAATCGCAAAAGTTAGCACTATCAACTTGGAATATATTGAATTAGTTGAACCGACTACGTTGATGTTTTTAGAAACAGTTGAGGATGAAGGAATGTTGGCGATCGCTGCTCGTCTTGGTTCTACACGGTTAATTGATAATACAATTTTGCGCGACGGCAATAACGGGCTACGCCAACCGATCATCGCCATTGATGGACCCGCTGGTGCTGGTAAATCTACAGTTGCTCGCCAAGTGGCACACCAATTGGGTTTAGTCTATTTAGATACGGGCGCTATGTACAGGGCAATCACTTGGCTAGTGCTAGAACAGGGGATTGCGATTGATGATGATTGTGCTGTTGCCGAATTAGCGACTCGGTGTAAAATTGAACTGACTCCTAGTCAAAGTTTGCAATCTCCCGTAAAAGTCCAGATTAATGATATAGATGTGACTCAAAAAATTCGCACAATTGAGGTGACATCAAAAGTATCCGCGATCGCCGCCCAAAGTGCAGTTCGTCAAGCATTAGTTCAACAACAACAAAGTTGGGGACAACGTGGTGGTTTAGTCGCTGAAGGCCGAGACATTGGCACTCATGTTTTCCCCGATGCGGAAATTAAAATCTTCTTAACTGCTTCTGTGGGTGAACGGGCGCGTCGTCGTCAGCAAGATTTTCAAACACAAAATCAACCCGAAGTTAGTTTACAACAGCTAGAACGGGACATCGCTGAACGGGACTTAAAAGATAGCACTCGTAAGGTTTCCCCCTTGCAAAAAGCGGCTGATGCCATTGAATTACAAACGGATGGTTTAACTGCTTCTGAAGTTGCGGCTAAAATTATCAACCACTATAATCAGCGGCTATCGCATTGGTAGTGGCAATAATTGACTGGGACTTTTTGATTTTAAAATGGTGGTGAGTGCTAACTAACTCACCATTTTAATATTATGGATATTTGCTTAATTTATAGTACTGTAAACAACATCCTAATCTATTTCTAGATTGATTCATCTATCTGGGGATGGATATTAGTGTGGTTTGATAGTTTTATAATCTTTACTAGTAGGTGATTGCAGCGATTTTCGGGTGAATGAACTGCTTTTTTTTGCTCACGCATAGGCATAGAGGCAACAGAGAGAAGTTAGGAGTTTGGTCTAAATAGATGAAATTTGCTTTATTTATAAACTAAATAGATGGAAATTTTCACTTTGGTAGTAGAATAAAAATGTTAAGTTTTGTATAAAACTGCTGACGACAAAACCTGTAATTTGCCTAGCTCTGGCAATAGCTTTCAACTAGAAAACAGTAAAGAGAGGAGATTTCACAAAATGGCATTTACACAACCAGCATTACCTTTTGCTTCTGATGCGCTAGAGTCCTATGGCATGAAAGCCGAAACCTTTGAGTATCATTATGGTAAGCATCATAAAGCTTATGTAGATAATTTAAATAAGCTTGTTGATGGTACAGAATTAGCTGATAAATCTTTGGAAGAAGTAATTCAAATTGCTTTTAAAGACTCTGCTAAAGCTGGAATCTTCAACAATGCTGCTCAAGTTTGGAATCACTCCTTCTTCTGGAATTGCTTGAAACCAGCAGGTGGGGGCGCACCTACAGGCGCACTAGCGGCTAAGATTGAAAAAGATTTTGGTAGCTTCGACAAATTCAAAGAAGAATTTTCTGCCGCTGCTGCAACTCAATTTGGTAGTGGTTGGGCTTGGTTGGTTGATGATGGTGGTACTCTCAAAGTCATGAAAACACCTAATGCAGAAAACCCCCTCGCACATGGTAAAAAAGCACTGCTTACCATTGACGTTTGGGAACACGCATACTACATTGACTTCAAAAATGCTCGTCCTGCATTCATCAAGAATTTCTTAGATAATTTGGTGAACTGGGATTTTGTCGCTGCAAATTTTGCTGCTTAGACTTTAATGGGGAAAAGGTAATGGGGTAAAAGGTAATTGATAACGTTTTTACTTAATTACCCCTTACTCAAATTATGGATAGCAAAAAACTCGCTCAATACATAGAAGCTACGGATAGCATCTCCAAACCGTGGCTATTGATACAACTACGCATCAAAAAATTACAAGAACGGCGAGATACCATCTCATCAGCAGCGTATGTCGAAGAACTTGCAGATATTCACCAAGATTTGATGAATTTGGGTGAATGGTGGCAAGGAATTGAAGATCAGGTGTTTTAAGAAACAGTGAACAGGTGTTAATTGCAAACTGCTGTAAGTAGGTCGGCGTTAAAAATTGTCGTTATGACCAAGCAGAAAAGAAGAGGTTTTTGAGCAACTTTACTTTTCCTTACATACTGCGGTTTTTTTGTGCCTTTCCACTTAACTGAATTCTTAGCACCTAAATTATGTGATGATAATAGCCGAAGTTTTACCAGATTGATAACGGTGTAACTAGGCATGGATTATCGGGATGCAGGCGTTGATGTTGAAGAGGGTAGAGCCTTTGTAGACCAAATTCGCAATTTGGTTCACAGCACCTTTAGGCCGGAAGTTATAGGTGGACTGGGTGGTTTTGGTGGTTGCTTTCAACTACCCACAGGTTACAAAGAACCCGTTTTAGTTTCTGGAACAGATGGTGTAGGTACAAAGCTAAAAATAGCCCAAATTCTCAACCGCCATCACACTGTTGGGATTGATTTGGTGGGGATGTGTGTTAATGATGTGTTGACATCCGGCGCAGAACCACTATTTTTTCTAGATTATGTGGCTACAGGTAAGCTAGATAAAGAGCAGTTAACTCAAGTTGTAGCAGGAATAGCTACTGGTTGTAAGTTAGCTGGTTCTGCTTTACTGGGGGGAGAAACAGCAGAAATGCCTGGTTTTTACCAAGTTGGTGAATATGACTTGGCTGGTTTTTGTGTGGGAATTGTAGAAAAAAGCCTCATGTTGGATAGTTCCCAGGTACAAGTTGGGGATGTGGCTATAGGTTTAGCTAGTACTGGTGTTCACAGTAATGGTTTAAGTTTGGTGAGAAAGATTGTCGGTGATGGTGGTTTGGCGTGGAATGACACCCCAGAGTTATTAAATGGAGAATCTATCGGCGAAACTTTTCTTACACCTACCCGCATTTATGTTAAACCTGTTTTAGCGGCGTTGAAAGCAGGTTTGGAAGTTCACGGAATGGCACATATCACTGGTGGGGGTTTACCAGAGAATTTACCTCGATGTTTAGGAAAAGATCAGTCAATTAAAATTAACCCCAATAGTTGGAATATTCCGCCCGTGTTTCAGTGGTTGGCTGAAGCTGGCTCTGTTGGTGCTGAGGCTATGTACAATACCTTCAATATGGGAATTGGATTTGTATTGCTAGTTCCACCCCATCAAGTGGAAGAAATCATTACCCATTTTCAGTCCCAAGCTATTCCTGCTTATGCGATTGGTGAGGTGGTAACTGGTATAGGTAAATTAGAGGGTTTATGATGATGGGGTGATGGGGGACACGGGGACACGGAGATGAAGATATGAGGTGATGGGGAGAAATTATTACCTACTGCACCCTGCACCCTACCTATTTATTCCGGCGTTGCATAATTGCGGGATGATTTGAGAATCTGCATCAATATATAATCACCGCGTCTGGAGTGTCCCCGCGTCAGCCTCAATCATCCCCTTATTCAGCAACGCCTTTATTCCCTGTTCCCTATCGGTCTTCAGCAAACCCTTAGTTTCAGTATTTATGGAAAATTAGGCAAAATTTTAGACTCTCTTTATAGAAGTAATCGAAAATACTCATGACCATCAGCGTTGAGATTTGCTAACGTAGTCGTAACAAATCTAAAAAAATCATTGAAGTAGTGGAGAGAGTAGGAGACGAAACTAGTATCGCAGGGTGGAATTAAAAATTAAAAAAGTTGATTATACAAGCTTTTTGAGTTTTAGCTTTTGATTTACACCTTAGAGTACCAGTGTACTGTATTAGCGATTTTTAGTTTCTAAATCTAGTGTGTGAGAGTATTAAAAATTACGTATTTTCTGTTCAGAGGGGGTTATGGTTGTAAATTTTGCCCAGACTACTGCTTCCACAGAACTTTTAAAACAAGTATTCCAGAGTATAGATGCCCAAAGTTGTCCAATTGTATACAACTTTCATATGCATACTGTCTATTCAGATGGAAGGTTGCAGCCAATTGGCTTGATGGAACAAGCGATCGCTATTGGTTTAAAAGGAATGGCGATCACAGATCATCATACAATTGATGGCTATCAAGCCGCACACGCTTGGTTAGAAGATTGGAAGTGGAATCATCCAGATATAAAAACTCCCTACCTGTGGAGTGGTGTAGAAATTAATGCGAATCTGTTGGATATAGAAGTTCACATTTTGGCTTATGGTTTTGAGCCAGAAAACTCGAGTCTACAACCTTACTTACAAAAAAAAGGAACTACAGGCCGAGACTATGAAATAGCCAATATCATTACTGCTATTCATGAGGCTGGAGGAATAGCAGTACTGGCTCACCCAGCACGTTACAAGCGATCGCTCTTTGACTTGATTCCCGCTGCGGTAGAACGGGGTATTGATGGTGTTGAAGCTTTCTATGCTTACAAAAATCCTAACCCTTGGAAACCCTGTGCATTGGAATCGGAACAAGTGCAGAACTTAGCTCATAAGTTCGGTTTATTTAACACTTGTGGTACGGATACACATGGGTTGAATTTACTCCAACGATTGTAAGACGCAAGTTTATATTAATACTCCTGGTTTAAATAGCCAGGGGCTAAATCAGCTTATCTGCCTTAAACCCTACTTATGTTAGCGCTGTTGAAATTCAACTTGTTTTTCTAAGATTTTGACATCATATTTCTCAAAAAAATCATGTCCAAGTAGCCCAATTCTTGCTTTGGGAGCGATCGCCACTCTGACATTATTAATTACAGCACCACTTACGGCAATTGTCGAGATATTACCAGTTTTAAATTCTACTACGCTACCATCTGCGATCATGGCATTCACCTTTCCTGAAGGTTGGACGTTTAAAGCTGTGGCCATTCCTTGAGTAATCAAGATCCCACTCGCACCAGTATCAACAATCATCTCAAAAACTTGATTACCATTAAAATTAACATCTATAATCGGAGTCTTGCCGCTACGACGCTTAATTGGGACTCGAAATACTTTTATATTTGGTTGACTTACGCCGCATAGTTGCCCCAGACTGACAGTTTTACCTGATGATGTCACCATAAAACAAGCACCAGGGTCATTAGCTTTTGCTACATAGGGCGCTGTTAAAAACATCATCCCAGATAAAGATGCAATTCCTATCCTCTCAACTGCTTTCATTATTTATGGGTTCTTTAAACCGCTCAAAAATCCTCTAAATCTAGAATAATCGAAAATCTTGACTATACCTACAACAAAAATTTTTCAAGTTACTGAAACTTTGAGAGGATAACGGAAACCATTTCACTTTCAGGTTGATCCAATTTGGATCTTACGTGCGTCGGAGACTCTATTTTGAATTGTTTAGCCATCTGGCAAAAGCTTGATCATCAATCGAGATTAAGCTAGTGTTTCTGGACAATAGCCCAAACCCCGGACAAACTGCTGCCGGAAGGCCTCAATTTCTTCTCTCTCTGGACTACCATGAGATACAATTGCAACTTGATAGCGGCGCATTACATCCACAGGAAATTGTCCTGCTTCCAAACTCCAAAGTGCCATTTGCACTCTCATGGGTGGTTCGTAGCTGATTCCTAATTCATTGAGAAAAGCCCGAAAATCACCATCATCTTGGAGTGAAAGTGGATCTCTGAATTTTATCCTTACGACCCAACCATCGATTTGATGAATTACGGTGATGAAGGAAATTGGGTTTTGGGGTCTACCATGCAGGTGTTGAACAACTCTCAGAGTTAAACTGGCATTTGCTAGATAATATAAATATTCCATAATGGCGCTGGGGATTGAAGTTAATTCCACTTCTCTATCTTCGTAAATAAAGCATAGTTCCCGGTAGGGTAAAAGCACCCGTTTTTATATGGGGAGATTTACCCAATTCTGATTTTAGTGTTTTCGGTTTTTTCCATAGTATCAATGCTGTAGCAGGTGACTTTCTTTAAAAGTCTATTTGTGCCTAATTTTTATATCAGTTACCCTATTCTCAATTACTCTATAGATAGAGCAACAAATCACACCAACCAATTTGCACTGAATGCCTAGCCTAGAAGCAGAAAATGTTAATTTAGATCGTTTGTTATCTGGGTATGACTACCAACTACCAAGCGAACTGATTGCCCAAAATCCGGCTGTTCCTAGAGATACTTCCCGGTTAATGGTGGTCAATTCTCCTAGTATAGGTCAGGAAATATCACCGCTAAATTATATTTTTCGGGATTTACCTGAACTACTAAAACCTGGAGATTTGTTGATCATGAATAATACAAAAGTCATATCAGCACGTTTGTATGGACGCAAGTCAACAGGGGCAGAAGTGGAAGTTTTGCTGTTGGAAGAAAGACAGCATAACTGTTGGTTAGCTTTGGTAAAACCAGGAAAACGCTTTAAAGTTGGAACACAAATTATTTTTGATGGTTCTCAAGATTTAGATGACGGGAGTAAGGGTAAAAATATAGTATCAATTTCCACATTGACGGCTACAGTTGTGGAATCAGATCCAGACACGGGAGGGAGGTTATTACAATTTGATTTACCAGAAAAAATCTCGTTGCTAGAGGTTTTAGATCAATTTGGAGATGTGCCATTACCGCCTTATATAAATGCATCAACATCTGCGGCTGAACAGTATCAAACTGTGTATGCCCAACAAAAAGGTGCGATCGCAGCCCCAACGGCAGGATTACACTTTACACCAGAACTGTTGGATAAATTGCGCGATCGCGGTATTAATCAAGCTTTTGTGACGCTGCACGTTGGAGTCGGGACTTTTCGTCCTGTGGAAGTCGAAGATGTAACTACTCACCAAATGCATGAAGAATGGATTGAAGTCAATGCTACGACAATTGAGCAAATCCGGACTACTAAAGCCGCTGGAGGGCGCATTATTGCCGTTGGAACCACGGTAGTTCGGACATTAGAAGGTTTGGCTCAATTTGGGGATTTGCAACCCTATGTAGGCAAAATAAATCTGTTTATTTATCCTGGCTATCAATGGCGGGTAGTAGAGGGTCTAATTACTAATTTTCACTTACCACGTTCGAGTTTATTGATGCTGGTAAGTGCTTTAATTGGTCGGCAGAGGTTATTGAAGATTTACCAAGAAGCGATCGCTGCTAAATATCGTTTTTATTCTTTTGGTGATGCCATGCTGATTTTACCTGAAGGAACTATGAGTGCTGAGTAACGAGTGCTGAGTACCGAGTGGTGAGTGCTGAGTATTCATTAATAATTACGAATCACGTATCCCTTACGGGAGTCGCAGGAAATATTACGAATTACGAATTGTGAATTTTTGATTTAGTTATGGGTACTCTGACTTTGTAAGGATCTCAACTATAAATACGGGGCGACAATTCATGTCTAAAACAATTCAAAGTAATCAGTGCTTACACAGGCAGTTTAAAGCATCATTCAACAAAAAATATGCACAGCAAGTAAGTATTTTATTAGCTTCTTCGGCGTTTCTCTTATTAGGATTACCGATAATTACTGATTTACCTGGTAGTAAGTTATTGGCACAAAATGTGGTTTCTCAGAATTTGGACGCAGCTATCTTGTATCAACTGGCAGTGACACGTTATCAGCGCCAAGATTTACAAGGTGCAGAATTTGCATTTCGTCAAGCCTTGCAGCGAGATCCTAACATTGGCATGGCGCGGAATTATTTAGGTAATATATTTTTGGAGCAAAATCGCCTAGATTTAGCTGTGCAAGAATATGGAGAAGCCATTAGACTTAATCCTAACTCTGGAGATGCTTATTACAATTTGGGGTTAGCTTTACAAAAACAAGGACAAAAAGAAGCAGCAATTACTGCTTATCGTCAAGCATTAGTAGCAAGTCCGACAATGGCTGCGGCTCATTATAATTTAGGTTTGATATTATACGAACAAGAACAGCGACAGGAAGCGATCGCAGCTTTTCAACAAGCAATAAATTTAGATGGGAACAACTCCAGTGCTTACTTTAATTTAGCGATCGCATCCCAACAAGAAGGTCAAGTAGAACAAGCCATCACAGCCTATCGTCAAGCCCTAAAGCTAAATCCTGAGAATACCGTAGCCTACAACAATTTGGGCAGTCTCATGGTAATTCAGGGTCAACCCTCCCAAGCCATTACCATTTACCAACAAGCTATTCGCCAAAATCCCAAAAATGCTTTAGCTTACTATAACTTAGGCGTAACTTTATATAATCAAGGCAATCTCAAAGAAGCTAATCAAGCCTTAAAACGCGCTCGTAAAGAGTATGGTGAACAAGGAAATACTGAGAAAGCTGTAAAAATTGATGAAATGACACAGAAAATCACTGAGTATTTAATACCAAAAAAACCCCAAATTAGTCAAACCGCAACCCCAACTCCTACTTCTAACAGTGATGTAGTACTACCTGCACCTGAGCAAGCAATGCCAATTAATTCAACTGATATGCCTAATACAGTTGAACAACGGTCTCGATGATGGAGTGATGAATAGACGCGGGGACACGGGGATGAAGAGACGGGGAGACGCGAGGATGGGGGGACACGGGGATGAAGAGACGGGGAGACGCGAGGATGGGGGGACGCGGGGATGAGGAAATGAGGATCAATAATTATCTACTGCACCCTGCCCCCTGCACCCTGCACTCTCAAATTGGCAAGCGGTTAATATCTTTATTGCAGCCAATAACTACCATTGCGGAACCACGTTCTAGACGTTTGGTCGGGTCAGGATTAATCTTAAATTTTCCATCCTGACTCACTGCTAATAGATTCAAACCATAACGATTACGAAGTTGAATTTCAGCAACAGTTTTGCCGTTAAAATCATCAGGGACAATCAACTCAACAATGCTGTGGTCTGGGTCGAGATCAAATCGATCTAAAATTGATGGTTTAGTGAGTGTCCGTGCTAAAGCACAACCTGCCTCATACTCTGGAAACACTACATGATCTGCTCCCACTCGCTTTAACAGCTTGCGGTGGACTTCACTAGAAGCCTTAGCAACTACATGAGGTACACCAGCTTCTTTTACATTAAGAGTTGTGATAATACTTTCCTGAATATAGTTACCAATTGCCACAATTACGGTATCAAATTCAAAAATACCAGCTTCTTTAAGTGCCGCAGGTTCCGTTGAGTCTATTTGTACAGCATGACTAACTATTTCCTCAGTTAATGCTTCTGAAACGCGCTTTTCTTCAATATCTGTGGCTAGAACTTGATATCCTAGATTATGTAATGTTGAACAAACAGAACGTCCAAAACGACCTAAGCCAATTACGGCAAATTGGTGATTATCTTGACGTAAACTGCGAAAAAACTTTAATGATGACAGATTCATAATTGGTGATTGGTGATTGGTGATTGGTAATTGGTGATTGGGGAAAAGGTGATTGGTGAAAAACGAGTACTCATTCTCCTTCTTTCCGCGTCACTGCGTCTCCCCATCTCCCGAAACTATCCTACGAGTAAATTTTCTTCAGGATAATGAACTCTGCTAGGGCGGGGATCACCCAACATAGCTGACATTAATAATAGAATACCAACTCTGCCAATATACATTGTGACAATTAAAATCAATTTTGCTGCTGTAGAAACACCACTAGTAATACCTGTAGAAAGACCGACTGTAGCAAAAGCTGATACTACTTCAAATAAAATTTGAATAAAATCTAATTTAGGATCTGTAAGACTAATTAAAATTGTTGCTGCAATTACAGTAGCTAAAGAACCAAAAACCACACCCACAGCTTTTAATATCAGTGATATTGCTATTTTACGATCATATAATAAAACTTCCTCTTTCCCTTGCAGAATAGCTTGTGTACAACTAGTTAGAACTCGAAATGTTGTTGTTTTTATCCCTCCTCCTGTACCACCTGGACTTGCACCAATAAACATCATGGCAATGGTAATAAATAAACCAGCATCTGTCATTGTGCCAATATCAATGGTATTAAATCCAGCAGTTCTAGTAGTCACTGATTGAAACCATGCTAATAATAACTGGTTAGGAAAAGTAAAATTGCCAAAGGTGTTAGGATTTCTGATTTCTATAAAGAAAAAGGCTATTGATCCTACTACTAAAAGTATTAAAGTTGTACTAGTTGCTACTTTAAAATCAAGAGAAAATACTATAGCATGAGGTTTCCTCAAAATTCTATCACGCAACCAAAGATATATATCTAAAATTACCTGATAGCCAATGCCTCCAAAAATAATTAATCCTGTAATTGTGAAAACTACTAAGTTAGATGATTGATAGCTAGTTAAACTATCTTTAAATAAACTAAATCCAGCATTATTCCAAGCGCTAATACTATGAAAAATTGCTAACCAAATTCCTTGATGCCAGCCATAATTGGGAATAAAAGCTGGTAGCAATAATAATATACCAGTTATTTCAAAAATCAATGTTGTCGCAATAATTGAGCGAATAATTTGGGAGCTACCACTCATCCCAGGACGATCTAAAGCTTGTTGAATTGCTACTTTTTGCCGCAAGTCAAATCTCCGCCCAATTAATAAAATGAGAAAGGTGGTAGTTGTCATATAACCTAGACCACCAATTTGAGCTAAAAGTGCAATAAAAAACTGACCCCAAAAGGAAAAATCAGTACCAGTATCAACTACAGCTAAACCAGTGACACAAACTGCGGAAGTTGAGGTGAATAGTGCCACAATTGGGTCATTCCAAGTACCACTGCTAGTTGAGAAAGGCATGATCAGCAAAATGGTTCCTAGCAGGATGACAGCCAGAAATCCCAAGCAAATTGTGCGAGCAACAGTCATAAGTAATTCACAATTTTCTTCTGGAAACAAAATCGCTTTATCTAATTAAATACACAGATGGTAGCCTAACAGTATGTTTTTTTTATTCGGCTTTGTCTTCTCTGGTGACTCATGAGTACAACACTTTATCAACAAATTCAACAATTTTACGATGCTTCCTCCGGTTTGTGGGAACAGATTTGGGGAGAACATATGCATCATGGCTACTATGGTCCTACGGGGAACCAGCGGAAAGAAAGACGTTTAGCGCAAATTGATTTAATCGAAGAACTGCTGAAATGGTCAGAGGTCAAGGGTGCAGAGAATATCTTAGATGTAGGTTGTGGTATTGGTGGCAGTTCTTTATACTTAGCAGAAAAGTTTGGTGCTAAGGCCACGGGAATTACTCTGAGTCCTGTGCAAGCCGCCAGAGCCACAGAAAGAGCAAGAGAAGCTAATTTGAATACCCGCAGTCAGTTTCTCGTCGCCAATGCTCAAGAAATGCCTTTTGCTGACAATTCTTTTGACTTAGTCTGGTCGCTGGAGAGTGGTGAACATATGCCAGATAAAACCAAGTTTTTGCAAGAATGTTACCGGGTGTTGAAGCCCGGAGGTACTTTGATTATGGTAACTTGGTGTCATCGACCTACGGATAAAAAACCTCTGACTACTGATGAACAAAGGCATTTAGAGGATATTTATCGAGTTTATTGTTTACCTTATGTGATTTCGTTACCAGAGTATGAAGCGATCGCTCGTCAACTACCATTAAACAATATCCGCACGGCTGATTGGTCAACCGCTGTGGCTCCATTTTGGAATCGGGTAATTGATTCAGCATTCACCCCCGAAGCAGTTTTAGGATTACTGCTTTCTGGTTGGAGTACAATTCAAGGGGCGCTTTCTTTAGGGCTAATGCGTCGGGGTTATGAACGGGGTTTAATTAAATTTGGGTTATTGTGCGGAAATAAGTAAGCAAATTTAAACACTCCGTATGGGCGGGGTCTCCTCGCCTTTTGTTAAGTATCTCAAAATGGTTGGAAACTTTACTTTTAAACGCAGAGTTGCGCTGAGGTAAACGCAAAGTGACGCAGAGTTTTGATTGAAGTTTTGGCTTTGAATTTTGTTATCCTATAAAGTCGAGATATTAGTCGTTTATAGTATAATTAATTCAGTTTGGATACTTATTTTTGACTTTTGAATTGTTATTCATTTGTAGTTTTACAGCAGAAAACGTAGAGAGTAATAAATGAGTCAGTTTTATCAACAGAATTCTCCAATTTTAAAGGGAAAGTGGCTTTATGCTTTTTGGAAGTTTTCCCGACCTCACACTATTATTGGTACAACTTTAAGTGTGTTGAGTTTATATTTGATTACCCTGGGTGTCACTTCCACAAGCTTATCTAGTATTAATCTTGGTCAAGTTTTGGGAGCTTGGGTTGCTTGTATCTGTGGTAATATCTATATAGTTGGTTTAAACCAATTAGAAGATGTTGATATTGACAAAATCAATAAGCCTCATTTACCCATAGCATCAGGAGAATTCACCAAAGAACAAGGACAATTAATTGTCATTATTACTGGTATTTTAGCACTAATTATAGCCTGGTTAAATGGACCATTTTTATTAGGAATGGTAGCTCTGAGTTTGGCAATTGGTACAGCTTATTCTTTACCACCAATTCGCTTAAAACAGTATCCCTTTTGGGCAGCATTATGTATTTTTTCAGTGCGGGGAACAATTGTTAATTTAGGTCTGTTTTTTCATTTTAACTGGCTATTACAAAAAAGCCAAGGCATTCCCGCAGCAGTATGGGTTTTGACGGTGTTTATCTTGGTGTTTACCTTTGCAATTGCTATCTTTAAAGATATTCCTGATATGGAAGGTGATCGCCTTTACAATATCACAACTTTTACCCTACAAATGGGACAAAAAGCAGTATTTAAACTTGCACTTTGGGTCTTAACTGTTTGCTATTTAGGGATGATTCTTGTAGCTTTGTTCAAAATAGCAGAAGTTAACTCAATATTCCTAGTAATTACTCAGTTAGTAACTTTAATTGTCATGTGGTGGCAAAGTGCAGGAGTTGACTTACAAGATAAAAGTGCAATTGCGGGATTTTATCAATTTATCTGGAAACTGTTTTTCATCGAATATCTAATTTTTCCTATTGCCTGTATTTTGGCTTAAAATCATGTTAGAAAATTCACCAATTAGTAATATTGTTGCTATATCTTTAGTGATTTCCAGCATCATCACACTAATTTATTTTAGCTGGAGAACATTGATTACCTCCAAATCCTTCCAAAAAGGAATTGAACTTTTTCAGGCTAAAGATTATGAAGGTGCAGAATCAGAGTTTCGTAAAGTAATTGCCATCAACTCTACTAATGATATAGTTAGGTTGTTGTTGGGTGATCTTCTAAATCATAAAGGACAAATTGCCGAAGCCAAAGAATTATTTAATGAAGTAATTCACCGCAGTCCCAAAAATGCCGATGCTTACCTGAGGTTGTCAAATATCTTGTTACTAGAAAACAATCAAGAAGCAGCAATAAATAATCTCCAAACAGCAAAAGACCTATTTCAAAAACAGCGTCAACCACAAAAAGCAGAAACAATAACTAAAATTCTCCAAGATATTCACAATCATCATAAATGAAGAATAATTCCTTGATGGTACAAGCCCCCGGATAAATCCGGGGAATGAATCCAAAATCCAAAATCCAAAATCCAAAATCGGATGACTAATAAAAAAGTTTACCTCGTTGGTGCAGGACCTGGAGATGTGGCATACTTGACTGTTAAAGCTTATCGTCTCTTGGCTACTGCTCAGGTCTTGGTTTATGATGCTTTAGTAGATACCCAATTGTTAGAATGTGTATCACAGGATTGTCTAAAACTAGATGTGGGTAAACGCGGTGGTAAACCCAGCACTCCCCAAGCTGAAATTAACAATTTGCTGATCAAGTATTATCAAGAAGGGAAACAAGTTGTTAGGCTAAAATCAGGTGATCCATTTATTTTTGGGCGTTGTATTTCCGAAATTGAAGCTTTAAAATCTGCTGGTTGTGAATTTGAAGTTATACCGGGAATTTCTTCAGCTTTAGCAGCACCTTTATTAGCAGGAATTCCCCTCACAGATCCTGTTCTTAGTCGCTGTTTTGCTGTGTTGACAGCACATGAACCAGATGCTTTAGACTGGGAAGCACTATCAAGATTAGAAACTTTGGTAATTTTGATGGGGGGACAAAATTTAGCCGAGATTGTACATCAGCTGCTACGATATGGGCAATCGCACTCTACACCTATTGCTATTATTCGTTGGGCAGGAACTCCCAGTCAAGCCATTTGGATAGGTGAATTAGATAATATTTTGGCACAAACGGCGGGTTTATCACTTTCTCCTGCGGTCATAGTCATTGGTGAAGTTGTAAGATTACGCCAATACTTGTAAAAATTAAAAAGTGAAAATTAAAAATTAAAAAGTGAAAATTTCTGGTTCTACCGTACTTGTTATACTAAATCACCAGTCGGAAAGAGGGAACTCTTAATAGGGAACTCTTAACAGGGTAAAGAGGCAATATTTTGTCATAATGTTCAAAATTATGGCTTATTTCTTATGTATATTAAGCTGTCTGAGATTTTTTTGGCTTGATTTTGTATATTAGGTACTGAAGAACCAAATTTCTCAATTCCGGCGTTTTCAGCCTATTTTCTTATAAGCTATTCTTAATTACCCAAAATTCTGAATGAGTTGTAGGGTGCGTCAGACTGCATAAATCCTGCAAATAAACAGATTGTTGATATCTGACGCACCCTACCAATGTGCCAGTTGCGTAAGTCCTGTAAACTATTCTTAATTACCCACAATTCTGAACGAGAAAATCGTGGATAGCAATTTACCCTTATCTCCCCT
Source organism: Anabaena sp. PCC 7108 (assembly GCF_000332135.1). NCBI lineage: Bacteria > Bacillati > Cyanobacteriota > Cyanophyceae > Nostocales > Nostocaceae > Anabaena > Anabaena sp. PCC 7108. The sequence goes on along the minus strand of NZ_KB235896.1, from coordinate 4,540,726 downwards.
CGCAGGAAAAACCATTTTAGTTACACGTTCAGTTGGACAGTCCAGCCAATTTAGCGATCGCTTGATTGCCACAGGTGCTACAGTAATTGAAATGCCAGCTTTAGAAATTGGACCTCCTTCAAGTTGGTTTGCTTTAGATGAAGCGATCGCTAATTTATCTAGTTTCAACTGGTTAATTCTTACTTCCAGTAACGGAGTAGAATACTTTTTTACTAGACTCCACAGCAAAGGTAAAGATCACAGTTCCTTAGCTGAGATAAAAATTGCAGTTGTTGGTCAAAAAACAGCCCAAAGTCTAAAAAAATACAATATTCGTCCCAATTTTATTCCTCCCCACTTTATCGCTGACTCTTTAGTCAGAAGCTTTCCCGAAAACTTAGCGGGTAAAAAGATTTTATTTCCCAGAGTAGAAAGTGGTGGAAGAGAAGTTTTAGTCAAAGAATTAACCGTTAAAGGTGCAAATGTCATAGAAGTTCCTACCTATGAATCTTGCTGTCCTCAAACTATTCCTCCAGAAGCAGAGTTGGCTTTGCGAAACCGTGCGATAGATGTGATCACCTTTGCTAGTTCTAAAACTGTACAATTTTTCTGTCTATTAACCGCAAGTAAATTTACAGATGGAATCACACATTACTTAGAGAAAGTTTCCATTGCTTCTATCGGTCCCCAAACTTCCCAAACTTGTCATGATTTATTTGGTCGTGTCGATATAGAAGCTGAGGAATATACTTTAGATGGCTTAACAAATGCTATTATAAAATGGGCAAATCGAGGTTAATTAAAAATTAAGAATTAAGAATTAAAAATTAAAAATGATCCCCCTTGTGATAGTACAAGGGGTTTTAACATTTGAGATTATTGTATGTAGTGAATAAATTTTTTAACTTTGAATCTTTCCATCCAAAACCCCAAATTTAAATTCTAACCTTCAGTCATTTACGAATTACGAATTACGAATTATTTACAATTACCAATGACTAAACGTTTAATCGGTTTAACAGGTGGTATAGCTACAGGTAAAAGTACAGTAGCTAATTATTTGCATAGTGCTTATAATTTGCCAATTTTAGATGCGGATATTTATGCTAGAGATGCAGTATCTATAGGTTCATCTACTCTCGCACAAATTGCCGCAAGATATGGTCAAGAAATTTTACTTTCTGATGGAAATTTAAATCGTCAAAAGTTAGGAGAAATTGTTTTTAAAGAATCAGAAGAACGAACTTGGCTAGAAAGTGTCATACATCCTTATGTGCGAAATTGTTTTTCTCAAGCTATTAATGAATCATCTGCAAATACTTTAGTTTTAGTGATACCTTTGTTATTTGAAGTTGGTTTAGAAAATCTAGTTAGCGAAATTTGGGTTGTATATTGTTCACCAGAACAGCAACAACAAAGATTAATCCAGCGCAATCATTTAAACAGCGAACAAGCCGCAGCCAGAATTAATAGCCAATTACCAATTGCAGAAAAAGTAGCCAAGGCTGATATAGTATTAGATAACTCCTCTACTTTAGAATCATTTCTAGAACAAGTAGATGTAGCAATCAAGAAAAATATAGATATAACCAAATTACCAATATGAATAAACCAATTATTTGGGTACATGGAGATTGCTTAAGCCCCCACAACCCAGCATTTCAAGAATATCCTCATACCCCAGCCATTTGGGTTTGGGATGATGCTTTAATTGAGGAATGGCAACTTAGTCTAAAACGCCTTACCTTTATTTATGAATGTTTGTTAGAATTACCTGTGGAAATTCGTCGGGGAAATGTGGCAGAAGAAATTATCAAGTTTGCGAAAGAACATGATGCTAAATTAGTTGTCACCACAGATAGTCCTAGTCCCAGATTTGAGGATATCTGTACCCAAATTGAGCGTTCTTTAGAATTGGAAATTTTAGAAGTAGAACCATTTTTTGATTATGATGGTTTTATTGACTTAAAGCGGTTTTCTCGTTATTGGAAAGTGGCAGAAAAATACGTTTTTGAATAATAAATAAAAAGCTCAAAAAACTCCGAGCATATACATGATACCCAAAATAACAAAATTGACCTGAATAGTTGGAAAATAAATGTAGTTCGTGATGATCACTAACAAAAATGCCAAAGACACTTGCTGACGTACAAAATTTACTCTCTGAGTTAATAGCCCGTTATTCCCACCGTGTAGATTATCTGATGATTCGCCTAGAAGAAGCAGAAGGAACAGATATCTTGTTGCGTGGTGACAAGGTAGAAACCCTCAGCGAAGGTATTTCTATTGGTGGTCATGTTCGTGCTTGTTATAAAGGTGGCTGGGGGTTAAGTAGTTTTAACCAGTTGGCTACGATTAAGGAAAGAATTGAAGAAGCGATCGCAGCAGCGCGGATAGTGGGAGATGAAGAAACCATACTCGCACCCATTGATCCCATACAAGCTATATGTAATTTACCCCTAACAGGTATCGATCCACGTACAGTTTCCCTAAAACAGAAAAAAGAATTGTGCGATCGCTATACCGACTTACTCAAAAACGTTGATTCCCGCATCACCACCACCTCAGTCCGTTATAGTGACAGCGCCCAAAGAGTCATTCTCGCATCCTCCGAAGGAACTCTAATTGAGCAATCTTGGGTAGATATGGAAATGCGCTTTGCAGCCACAGCCAGAAACGGCGACACCGTACAAACTGGTAGAGAAACCACCGGCTCACGCAAAGCATACCAAGACTTAACAGATTTAGATACCCAAGTCAAGAGCGCCGCCCAAAGAGCCGTTACCGCTTTATCCTTACCACCAGTCAAAGGTAATACTTATACCGTAGTTATTGACCCAATTCTCAGTGGTTTATTTGTTCATGAAGCTTTTGGACATCTTTCCGAAGCTGACATGGCCTATGAAAACCCAGACTTACTGGAAGTTATGACCCTTGGTCGTCGCTTTGGTTCCGAAGAACTGCAAATTTTTGATGGTGCAGCCCCAGAAGGTCATCGTGGTAGTTATTTTTACGACGATGAAGGCACACCCGCGACAACTACGCAATTAATTGAAGATGGAGTTTTAGTCGGACGTTTGCATTCCCGTGAAACTGCTGGCAAATTAGAAGAAGCACCCACAGGTAATGCTCGCTGTCTGAATTATCACTTTATGCCCATTGTGCGAATGACAAACACTTGGATTAAAAGGGGTAATACACCAGTTGCAGACTTATTTACTGACATCAAAGAAGGAGTCTATGCCCGGAATTGGTTAGGTGGAATGACAAATGGAGAAATGTTCACCTTTAGCGCTGGGGAAGCATGGATGATTAGAAACGGCAAAATTGCAGAACCAGTCAAGGATGTAACACTTTCAGGTAATGTTTTCCAAACCCTAGCGGATATTGAAGGCATCGGTGATGATTTTTACTGGGATGAATCAGGTGGATGTGGTAAAGGTGGACAAAACGGTTTACCCGTAGGTTGTGGTGGCCCAAGTCTGCGAATAAAAGATGTCGTCGTCGGAGGAGAAGCTGATAATTAAGAATTCAGGAGACACGGAGATGTGGGGACGCGGAGATGGGGAGATGGGGAGATGGGGAGAAAGAGGGAGGGACACGGGGACACGGGGATGGGGAGAAACAAAGATAGAAAGAGGGAGATGGGGTGATTCATTATATAAAGTGCGGCTAATTACTTATCAAAAAAACTCGACCCGTTCCCCGCGTCACCCCCTCTCCGCGTCATCCCATCTCCCTATCTCAACCTGACACGATATCATCAATTCTCCGCCTGCAACAACCAAAAACCACTGTAAGTCATCCCAGAATCATCCGGTTGTATCAATAAAAAATGCAATCCCTTACTTAACTGTTTTCGCTGTTCATATACCTGAGCAGCAGCAGAAACTTCAGTATCTTCAAAAGTCGCCAAAATCCATCTATCTACCAAACCAGCTTCTAAAATCAAACCATCAGGCGCACCAGCAATGTAATTTAACGATACAGCATCAGCTTCCTGTAACCACCGCGCCAAACGCATAGACTGCCGTCCACCATAAATTACCACACCGGGAACGGACACAGTTGATGCTAAACCAAGATTAATCGGTTTCAGAAATTCTGGTATATGAATAACAGGAATAGGGCGCTCTGTAAACTCATCCAAGAGATTACCTGCAAGAATTGTAGCAAAACGCCACTCTTCCCCCCAGAGATTTTCCGGTAATGGTGCTGGAGGTGGTTTATCTACAACGACAGGATATTGCTTTGCTGCCAACCACTGTTTTAGTGCCAAAGTCTTGCGGGTAGGTTCAACATTAATACCCAAATTGCGACCAGCCGCTGCAATTAAACTCAAAGACTGGGGGCGAAAGACCTGAATTACATCTGGTAACTTTTCACCACCTGCTAACTGAAGTTGTTCAGTCACCCAACGGGAATTAGCTTGTGACTGAGGACAGGTAGCCACGAACTCAAAGCGGCGAGTCTCGTCACAAATCAACAACTCCCACAATATCTGCCCTGCTGCATCTCGTAGTGGGCTACGATAAAAATCAGCCTGCCAAACCAGACCCATTATTCTCAATCCTCTTCATCTGCGTTCTTTGCGTCTGTATCCTTCAACTCAATTCCTAACACAAAAAGGCTAAGTTAATTTATCCACAATGATTTAAGTAAGTAGGCGAAAATAAATAGAACTATGTTAAGTAAGGTAACAAATTCTGAAATTGGCTCGTAGTTAGGGCTTTAGCCCGAATTTCAGGTCTTTAGACCTGACTACAAACCTTTAATTATTTACGTTACTCTGACTTGAAAATAAGACCCCACCCCTAACCCCTCACAGCAAGCGAGGAGGGGAATAAGAAGTTTTTTTCATGGGTTCTGGTGTACACAGTTCATGATGGCTACTTAGTTTTCGGAATCAAAATTGAATCTGGGGATTTTGTACAAGGATTGAAAATCCAGTTGAAGCGGTGAAAAACAAGACTAAAGACAGATAAATAATCCGCCATAACCAGATTGTAGATAGATATATTTGCACTGCTGCACTGATTAGATTGATTTGATGCCCAGATGAATTGGAGTGTAATCATGAGTGCAAAAACTAAAAAACAAAAATCTGATTCTCAAGAGAATACAGAGAATACACCCACAGCTTCAGGCGGTTATCAAACCCCCCTCCAAGAAGATATTCGTAAAACTGGCGACGCTGAAAAAAGTGATGCTAGATCCACAGCTACACCAGAAGCACCAGGAGAAGATTCTGTAGCTGGTAGTCCCAATCAGGGTACGGAGTCGCGTTAAGTGAAAATATTCTCATAGGGTGTGTTTTAATTACCCTATTTGATTAACTGACGCAGATTCCCAGTCTGTCTTAAGCTAATAATGATTCAAATTGCATCCCCCTGTCTCCCCTTCTGGAGCGTAAGAGCGTCTTTCTGTAGGGATGGGAGCAACTTAAAGGCGGATTAGCTTACTGCTCCTGCGTGTTGTGCCAATGGCACAAACGCGGGTTTTTGCGTCTGTGCTAATTTGAACAGATTTCTCAGGCTCTTAACTAGCTTTTACATTAATACCCATCAGGTTTTCAATCAGTGCATAAACATCACTGCGGCTAAGTTTTTCCTTACCATTAACCAAAGCGTCAAGAGTACCATGAGCTAAGGCCAGAGGGATTTGGCAGAATTGTAAAGCCGGTCCAGATGGAAGCGATTGGGTATAAGCATCTGCCAAGATCAGATTGCGACGTGCATATTCTTGGAGATTGTCGTTATTCCAACCATCGGGGAAAAAGTCTACTCCACGGGTCAAATCTTCAGTATTATTACGGAGAATATTGACGGCTTGTAAACCACGCCCAAATCCAATCGCTTGAGTTCGGTTAGTTTGTGTACCATCGTACCAAGACCATAAATCTGATAGTAGCAAGCCGACTGCACCTGCTACCCCGAATGTATAACGATCTAAGTCAGATTCTGTTTCAATTTTCCAGTTTTTTTCTGCCCAGTCAGCCATTCTATCTGCCATGGCCGCTGTTGCATCCCAAATTCGAGGGGCAATACTCTCCGGTGCTAGTATTGACCATTCTCTAACGCGGAGACTGACTTCTGCTAAAGAATTTTCATATCCGCTAAATGCTAGTGAAAAAGCATCCACCGCAAAACCATCAACTCCTGTTTGTAATGTCAAACTAATATTTCGCAACAGCTGAGTCTTAGTGGCATTATCCAGTTCTGGATGATCTTCAATTTCGTCAATTGCACGCATACACAGGTATGCGGAGGCGACCGCTTCTTGTAATCCTGACGGTAAAATACTAATTGGGATATAGAAAGTTCGACTAGTTTCTTTGAGGATTTGCAATGCATCTCCACGTAAATCCATTTTTTCACTCCTCTCTTGATTTTTACACCACATTAAGTTCGGGTTTTTTGATGATACTGGATTTAGTTTTTACTCAAAAATCTGAAAAACTATCTAGTATTTCATCTAAAAATTAATAGTTTATGGTATCGCAATTAACAAAAATCTCAAATTTAACAAATTCTAGTCTAGTATATAGGGTTTTGGTAACAACAAAGTTTTGTGGCCAAGTTTGATTGAGGCTGATGTAAGTAATCGTACAAAATTAATTACACACACTGTCTTTCTGTTTCCTGACTCCACGAATGAATTTAATTTTGTCAAACTACTTAGTAATCTCAGACAAAAAATATAGAGACTAAGCACGACAAGTCTCTACAAGTGTTCTAGATGACGCATACTGAATTTTTACTCTTATGTCTAGAAGTGATACTACAGCCGCTAACTATTAACAGGTTTGAAAGTCTTTTAGCATCAGGCTTTGTCTGTAAATTTTCTACCGCTTTTAACCTGAAATCTTAAGTAAGGCTTGCTGAATATTTATCCTTAGGATCAGACAGGAGACAGAAGACAAGGGGTTTTAGCCTCGTGAATTTTTCTGCCCATAGTAGTTATGTTTATTTTTGCCTACTTACTTTTGTCAGAGGTATTTTGCAGACGTAATAATGTATTGTAGACCTGACGCTTTAAATCACTGCTGTTTTGGATTTCTACAGTAATTTTGTTGAACCGCTCAATGGTGAGTCCATGATTTTCAACAATTTTCTGAGAACGGTTGCAATAATTAACCGCAATGTCCATTGCTTTTCTGGGGAGAGAACTCATACTGTTTACGTCGTTACAAACTATCTTGGGGATTTCTTTTTCTCCAATCATTTTTTTAATTTCCTCAAAGGCTTGCTGACGGTCTGGTTCCATTGCTAATACAGATTGGGCATAGTTAGTGACTTCTGTATTGTTAACTGTCAAGCTTTGAGCAGCGGCTTTGGAATTTATGCCTAAAGTGCTAAAAATTACACTCGCAGTGGTGAGGGTGGCAAATACCGAGGAGTGAGACATTATTCGTTGAATAGTAATTGGGAAAAAGACAAAGTAATTTTCCGGCATAGGATAGGTGACACAGAACTATAGTAAGGATATGATAGTAGGTTTGATTTATTTTAGGGTTGATAAGTTCCAGTCCCAGTCAAATTCCTTCAACTTTTAAAGAATTAAAACTTACTTAGGGTTTGCTGATAGCGTAGCGTGGCGTAAGCCATAAAAGTTGTCGGTGAGGACAGGGAACGGGGAACGGGGAACATCCTAAATTTTCCGGCTCTGACAAGAAAAAATGCACCTATTTTGGAACTCTATATGCCAAAACCTTACACTTTTTACGAATTACGAATTACGAATTACGAATTACGAATTACGAATTACGAATTACGAATTACGAATTATTTAATTTCCTTGACAGACTTGACACAGTTCTATGACTTTAGTTTGGAGTGCGAATGTTTCTGAGGCTCCTTGTTTAAGGCTAACTTCTAATTCCAGAAGCAGTGGTAAAGAAGAGATTAGTTGCTGTACTGAGAGTGACTTAACTTCTTGCTGTAAAAAATATATGCGTTTGGGGTTATTGATTTCAGCAGCTTGAGCGATCGCTTGGGGATTGCGCTCTCCTGCTTCCATCATAATCTTGATCAATAACCAGGTGCGAAATTGACCGATCAAAGTGGCAACTATCCGCAATCCAGGTTCAGAAGCATTGATCAAATCGGCAACAACCCCCAAAGCTTTGGCTGTATCTCCAGTTCTAATGGCTGCTGATAATTGTAAGGTATTTTGTGTAGTATTTCTAACTAAGGCAGTTACTGTATTGACATCTAAAGGCTTGTGGCTACCTGCGATATAAAGCCGCAATTTCTCCATTTCATTGTACAGAAGCCTGGTATCATTACCTACAGATTCCGCTAACAGTTCCGCCGTCTGGGGAGTCAGTTTCACACCCACAGTTTCAGCAGCTTGATTGACAGCTTGTACCAATAATTCCGTTTTCCAGGGAGGAATGAGGGAAAATTCCCGGAACTCCTGGGCAAATTGTTTCAAAAATTTTGTAGCTTTGAGACGTTCATCAGGCTTGTTACGACTGGTAAGTAATAAGAACGAGTCTTCAGGAATTACAGCTAAAGTGCGTTGTAATTCGGCTAAAACATTTTCTGGACAGTGTTGACAAAGGGTAGTATTGATTAACCACACCAAACGCCCACCAGCGCCGAAAGTCGGTGTCATCACTTGATTTAACGCTTGAATCACAGCATCGGCTTGTTCAGGGGGAAAAGTAGTATAATTAAAACTTATCCAGAGAGGATCAAGAATGCGATCGCGCAAAACTGTTACTGCCTTTTCAATGGCAAAATCATCCTCACCCCAGTAAACATAGATTGGCATAGCAATTAAAAATTTTAAATTTTAAATTTAAAAATTAAAAACCAAATTAGTTTGGTCAAATTGGGTAAATTTCCCTACAATCTATCAAGAGAGTGCGAGGCGATAAAGATTGGACGATAACTACCAAACCTACTTAAATCGGGTAGCAAGAATGATGCTACCAGAATTTTACAGAACCCAAGTTCAGCATATTCAGGAATCTTCTAAATTTCAGTCCAATTCTGGCATCAGAGAACCAGTACCCTTTCCTGGTTATACGCTGATTACCCCACCTGCGGCAGAAGACCCAGACAATGCTGGTTTTTATAGCCAAATAGAGACTTATCAGCGATCGCTTTTAGAGTTACCTGTCAACTGTGATTTGATTGTACCTGTACCTGCTGCCAGCTTTCATTTAACCGTAGCAGATTTGATTTGGGATCATGCTTTCCATCATGCCACTCAAAAAAATCCCCAATTTGTCGAGGAATTGAACTCTTGCTTAGGTGATTTGTTTAAGCAACATCAAGAATCCAGGACAAAGCCAGCTAATCCCATTTCCTGGCAAATGCTGGGACTGCTGGTTATGCCCAGGGCTATAGGTGTGTGTTTAGTACCCAAAGATGAAAGTTCCTATGAGGAGATTATTCAAATCCGCAGGCTAATTTACCAAAACCGCAAGTTAATGGGCTTGGGGATAGAGCAACATTATAACTTTACAGCCCATATTACATTAGGCTATTTTGGCGAAGTTCCCGCAGAACCAGACCGCATCAAACTCAGTACTATGTTATCTGAGTTAAATCAACAATGGTTGTTAAATTTCCCAGAAATTTTCATCAACCGAGTTGAATTGCGGAAGTTTGACAACATGACACATTATTATCGTCAACCAGATTGGGTAAGTTTAGATTTTTGAGTACTTTCTAATTACTAATTCGTAATTCGTACTTCGTAATTTTGGGTTTTAATTCCCCTTCTCCCCAAGGGAAAAGCTAAAGCCAAATTTATTTGCTAGAGACGTTCCATGGAACCTCTCTAGCACAACGGATAAATAGCATCTTCATAAAAACCAGTATAACTGCAATTACGAATTACGTTAGCGTTCACGCAGTGTGCCGTAGGCATAGCGTTTCCGTAGAAAATATTACGAATTACGAATTATTTTAAATGTAGCAATTTTCCAAGGATCAATTTGATCAATCTTTTGATTTATCGGTCTTTCCAATAAATCAACTGCTTCTCCTAATGTAAAAAGATCACTTTTAAAAGATAAATTCGCTATTTTTCCGTGACATTCATAAAAGCGCATTATGATTTTTTGTTGATTATCTTCACTAGGTTTTAAAGCCATGATAATTAAATTATCTGCTGATAAATTCAGAAAACTTTGGTTTTGGTAACTATTTAATACAGATTGTTGATTTGGTGGATTAACTAATACTTTTAATGGTATATTTAATTCATATCCACATTTAACAGTGTGTGCCGTTTCCCAACTACCTGAATGGGGATACAAAGCATACGTAAATTCATGTATACCTCTATCAGCTTTCGGGTCAGGCCAATTAGGACTTCTCAGCAAAGTGAGGCGGATTTGATTGCTTTGACAGTCGTAACCATATTTACAATCATTCACCAAGCTAACTCCGTATTTTCCGGTTTCCGTATCTCTAGTTAAATCAGCCCAACGTAAAGCGGGTACTTCCCATTTTGCCTTTTCTGCGGGGGTTTGGGGGTTGGTTGAACGACGAATAGCACCGCAGGGAATTTCATAAGTAGCAAAATCGGCTGCGACGTTGAGAGGAAAGGCTGTTTTCACTAATACTTGATTTTCTTGCCAATTTACAGTATTGGCAATTTTCAAAAGTGGTGAACCGGTTTGGAGAATGTAATCTTGACAAAACTGCGAATTTCCCAGTTGACGCACTACCCGCAAACGTTGTTGTATATTTCCAAATTCTAGCCATTGAATTGATTTTAATTCGGTTGCAGGTAGAGGTTTTGTGTTATAATCAGGGTCAATATTCCAAGCATCCCAATATTGTCCGCTATCTTCAAAAGCCTGAAGTTGATTTCCCGCACCATTTAAAATTTCCCGTTGTTGGGTTTTGTCAAAGACGCTTTCTAAGTCTCCGGTTTCGGGGTTTACCTGAACTCGCAAATATTCATTTTCTAATATCCAGTTTTGGGGAAATTCAGAATTGTCGATATGGGGATTTTGGGAAGTTGGAGAAAGCCAATATATTTGATATCCTATGGATGGGACAGTTGCGAGAAACAATAAAGAGTTTTCGCTTTGTTGAGATAGAAGTTGGTTTCCGTCAATGTCATAAATTGTCCATATTGGGTTATGATTACCCGCAGAATATAATTCTGGGGCTACACCAACAAAGTCCACCTGCGTGGACGGGGATGCTGTTAAAATTGTTTTTGGTAAAGTAACGCTGACGACTTGGGAACGTTGCCAGTTGAGCGAATTAAAAATTATGATAGGTATGCTATGAGGTTGGGGTGGTTGTGGTAAAGTGAGATGAGATGCGATCGCACTCAAAGACTCATCTAATATCTTATTTCCCACTTGTTCCACGTGTTCCCATGTTGGTAAAGCATCCTCATAAACTTGAGTAATAGAAGTACCAGGGAGAATATCGTGAAACTGATTAAATAAAACTTTTTTCCAAGCAGCTTCAATTTCATCTTGAGGATATTGCACCCCAAAGAGAACATTTGCTAAAGTTGCAAATAACTCAGCCTCATATAAAAGATTTTCAGATTTGCGATTCCAGCGTTTTTGGTCTGCGTGGGTAGTATAACATCCGCGATGAAACTCTAAATAAAGTTCATCTTCCCAAACAGGTAAATTTTGACTTTGGGATTTTATTTGTTGGAGATATTTTTCCGAAGTTGTAAATTCCAACTTGGGGAAAATTGGGGAATGTTCCCAACGCCTTGCTATTTCCAACATATCACGAGTCGGACCACCACCATGATCACCGACACCGGGAAGCCAAAGAGAATCTACTAAACCTGTGTTACTTTCCCACTCACAGGCATAGTTTGCCATTTTAACAGGATCAATAGTTTCGCCTATGGGTGCAGACATAAAACTAAATATTTGACTACCATCAAGCGATCGCCACCAAAAAGCGCCATAATCAAACTTAGTAGTATCATTCCAGCGCAATTTCTGAGTCACAAAAAACTCAATTCCCGCATTTGCGAAAAACTGAGGTAGAGTCGCACAGAAACCAAAAGTATCAGGAACCCAAACCACAGGAGATATTTTCCCAAACCGTTCCTGAAAATAACGCTGACCATATAATAACTGACGGACAATAGACTCACCAGAAATCAAATTCAAATCCGGTTCCACCCAAAACCCACCCAAAACTTCCCATTTTCCCGCTTTAACTTGATTTTGAATTTCCGCAAATAAAACTGGACGATATTCCTCAACCCAAGCATACAACGCCGGAGTAGTATGACAAAAAACCAACTCGGGAAAATCTCTTTGTAAACCTAACACCGACTCAAAAGTACTGACTGCGGCTTTCCAAGTTTCAGAAACAGGCCATAACCATGCTAAATCCAAATGAGCATGACCTAACAAATGAATTTTAGATTTTGAAACGCAGATGAACGCAGATGAACGCAGATAAGATTCTCGTATATTAAACAGAAACCTTTCCCACTCTTCCTTCTTCCCTTCTTTCTCTTCCTCTGCGTCCTCTGTGCCTCTGTGGTTCGTTACCTCTTCAATCCCAGCAACCAAACCAGCCAACTTCTCAGGTACGAACCTTTCCAGAAAAACTTGAACAACAGCCAACTCATCAGCCAAAAAACCCGGATCTAACCTATTATAATCTAAAGACTCAAAAACCAAGAGCGATCGCATCAAAGCCCCATCACAATGACCCGGACTCACCAACCGCAAAGCAACAACAAACTCGTCCCCAATAGAAACAGCTTGACTTAAAAGCACTCGCGGAGAAGAATCAAACAAATCACCAACTAATACCAACTTACCATTAACATAAATCTCCGCCGCATCTGCCCACCAAACCAAAGCCAACCGCAAACATAAACCTGTTAAATCATAACCTTGTAAATCCTGGGGAACAACTAATTTTTGCACCAACCACAAAACTTGTTTTCCCGCTGTCCAAGGAATATGTAATTTATCATTGAGATTTACAGGTTCCCAAAGAGACAAATCCGAGTTGATTACTTCAGTAATTCCCCAGTCAACCTGCTGATACAACCAAGAAGACTGGATATTAACTTGACAGCAGGCACGTAAATTCTCAATTGCGTCTGATATATATTTGGTATGGGATAGAGATAGAGTCATAATCAATAAAGATTAACAATTAATGTAAAAATTAGGTTCGGGTTTAGGATTGTCTAAATTAAACTTACTTGAGCTTATTTTCCATTATCATGATGTTATATCAAGTCCGGCTAATTAGTGATAATATCTGTTTCCCTATTCTCTACCCCAACGATATGATAAATATTCAAACAGACTTGATATCACTGACTGACGATAAGTAACAGTTTTGTGGGAGTCTCAAAACTCAAAAATACTCAAACTAACAAATTTCTACCATGTCTTCTGGTTCCTCCGGTCCTTATCAAAGTAAAATCTTTAAATTTTTCAACCAGCATTCTCAGCGGTTGACAAAACAGTGGGAAAACTCCTTCCGAAATTTGCAAGTTGCTACTAAATGGAGTGTCGAAGCCCTACTTTATCCACTGTACCAGATGTTTCAGCCCGATGAACTTGCTGGAAAAAGGCTAAAATCGGAAACTCCCCCACCTGTTGATACACCTATTCAGAAGGTACTAGAGTTAGTTCAAAATTTACCATCTGCGGCGGCATCTGATACAGAAAATTCACAAAATGTCAACCCATTAACGTTTTTGGGTGATACCTTGCGGGAAGTAGCTACCCGTGTTGGGTGGTGGAAAAGTCTTAAAAAGCAACCCAAATCTAATATTACTAAATCTCTAAAACCGGGAAATACACTCCAGAAGCATATACCAAAAGTGCTAGGAATTGCTGCACAATTGGAAAATCGTAATTTGGTACTTGTTGCCAACGATAACAGAATTCTGGATGTTTTGACAATTCAACAACAGGCCAAAGTAGCAGATAAAATTAATAGCGAAGTCGCTGAATATAATTATTCTTTAAATTTAGCTAAAGTCAAAAAACAACAGAACCTCTTACCAGAAATTGACCGGATCTTAACCAGGTTAACTGATAGGAATAATTCTAGCATAATAGATTTACCTGAAACCAATTTTCATGTAAATATACAATTTTCTTATCCTGATAGATTTTTAGCTTTTCTAGATACAGCCTTAGCCAAAATGGAAGCTAAAGCTATTGCACCTATGAAACAGCGTAGTCAGGGAATTATTCAAATTGCTCAAACTCAATTGGATATATTTATATATGGTAGAGAACAAGTAGAAGCCAGAAAAGAAATCACAGTTAATGCTGATGGATTGAAAAATCAAACTTTGAATATTCCAGCATTAATTGAATCTGCAATAAATTACTTCTTTAGTGGTAGGAAAATTCAACAAATTCATCCTCAATCAAATGCACAAGAACCAAGAATTAAACCTTTAAACCAGATTAATCAAAATCATCAATTGCAGCAATCAGATTTAATTCCTGACGCTTGGTTAAGCTGGGGTGACTTATTTGGTGATTTAGAAATAGATGCTAATAATGTAAATTCTGGTTTAACTGCTAGTTCATTTACAGAAAATAGTCAGACAGAGTTATTCCCCAAATCAAAAAAAGGTTTATTTAAAAATAACAAATCCTCCAAAGTAGCTACTCATTACCAAGTAGAAAATGAGGTAAAAAATCAACCTCAAATCCAGCCAGATTGGATAGAAACCACCGCCACATTTTTAGGATATGAAATCCATCCCTTAGAGCAAATTTTAGCCTGGTTAGATCATGTCATGCTGTGGATAGAAATGATATTTATGAATATGATTTATTTCTTTAAAGGCTTATTACAGGTAAGGTGAAATGTCTGAATCAGGATTTCCAGGATTTAAGGATTAACAGGATTAAGATTTCTATTTGATATTTTAATTTTTGAAAAACGGCTAATATCTCAACATTATGAGGATAACAAAACTCAAAGCGAAAACTTCAATAAAAACTCTGCGTCACTTTGCGTTTACCTCAGCGAACCTCTGCGTTTAAAAGTAAAGTTTCCAACCGCTTTTAGTATATATCCTCTTACCTTCTTATCACGCGACACAAATTCCATATTGGGGTAGCAAATCGTGAATAATATAGAATTGATGTGCTTGTAAAGCATCATGAAATAATTTCCAATTGCTGACTAGGAAACTGGGATGATAGGGAAAAATCTCATTATCTTTATCAACGCGGCTTTCAGTTCCCAAAGCGAGGTATTTCCAGGAACTTTTACCCTTGGGAATATAGTTAATATTTGCTGCACCAAAACTAAATTGACCTTGGGATATTGCACTTAGCCATTTTTGATGACGTAAACTACCCTTAATATCTTTAATATTTTCCAGCATAAAGGCAATTAAACTTTTATCTGGTTCTGGTAAACCTGGTACAATAGCATCAGCATCACATTTTAAATAACGCTGCATAGCCTTACACATATTATCAGCAGCTTCCAGAAAATCTTCAGGATTATTACGGCTAATTTTTTCACCCCTACCGTTAATATAACCCCAACGTAAAAACGGCTTATCAGGATGACTTAAAACCGCACCATGTCCTAAAGGTAAAGCCTCACTAACAAAATAATTCTTCAATCTATCCATCAAATTCCGATCAGGTTGATCATTTTCATCAAGTAATTTTCTTGCTTCATTGACTCGATGATTAACACCAGCAAAACCTTGATGCGCCCAGGTATCAACATAAACGTGCATAGTAATACCCAGACGATGCAAACTATAAGCACTTTCACGGCGTTGGATACATTCCCGCACCATTTGCTGCGCGACATAACTATTAGGACGACAAATCAACTTTTCGATAAACTTCCCTTCAGGATCTTCACCTGCTGGTTTTCCGCCATTTCCAGGTAAAAAATGAAAAGGAATCCAAACATGATGAATTGCTAACGCCTGAAAATTGCGATAATCTAACATCTTGTGTGCAGAACTAATGCGGGTAAACATCGCCCCATTATCGAATCGAATTAAACCGCTATTGATAGCATCATCTACATATTGGGCGCAGTAAGCGACGGTACTCGCCTCTTCGTGGTCAAAACCCGCTAGTCGCGCTACAACGTAGGTGACACCATGATGAAAGTCTATTTGCATCTTCAGTCAATTATGAGTTAGGGAATTTACGTATAGACTATAACGATTTGGGCGCTGTTGCGTAATTTTTTACCTGATAGCGGTTATTAAACTGCGACATCTGTTTGCTAAACTCTAGTAATCACAGTTCAGTAATTGTTCATGACTGAGGCAGAACTACTACAGGTAATCGAAGAAGCCGCTATGGATGGTGTAACAGAACTTCACCTTAGCGTAAGAAAACTCAGTAGTCTGCCAGCAGAAATAGGAAAACTCACCAACCTGCAATTCCTTGACCTCAGTTACAATCGACTGAGCAGTCTATCACCAGAAATAGGACAACTTACTAACCTCCGAACTCTCGACCTCAGTGACAATCAATTGAGCAGTCTATCACCGGAAATAGGACAACTTACTAACCTCCGAACCCTCTATCTCAGTGACAATCAATTGAGCAGTCTACCACCGGAAATAGGACAACTTACTAACCTCCGAACTCTCTACCTCAGAAACAATCAACTGAGGAGTCTACCACCAGAAATAGGACAACTTACTAACCTCCGAACTCTCGACCTCAGAAACAATCAACTGAGGAGTCTACCACCAGAAATAGGACAACTCATTCACTTGAAGCAGCTTGAACTTCAAGGCAATGAAATAATCAATCTTCCACCAGAAATAATAGAACAGGGATTAAAATCAATTCTTAGCTTTTATCGGCAACAGCTAGAACAAACAGTTGAGCATTTATATGAAGCAAAATTTTTAATTGTCGGTGAAGGAGGTGCAGGTAAAACTTCTTTGGCCAAAAAAATTGAAGATGGAAACTACAAACTTCAATCAAATGAAAAATCAACTGAAGGCATTGATGTCATTCAGTGGAAATTCAATCTAGATAATGGTCAGGAATTTCGCGTTAATATCTGGGACTTTGGTGGACAAGAAATCTACCACCAAACTCACCAATTTTTTCTGACTAAACGTTCTCTCTATGCCTTAGTTGCAGATATACGCCAAGATAATACAGATTTTTATTATTGGCTGAAAGTTGTCGAACTATTGAGTGAAAGTAGCCCAGTTTTAATTATTAAAAATGAAAAACAAGACCGTCAATGCGAAGTCAATGAACGCCAATTGCGAGGAGAATTTCTAAATCTCAAAGAAGTTTTACCAACTAACTTAGCGACTAATCGTGGTTTAATAGAAATTAAAAACTCTATTCAGCAATACATAAATAAACTTCCTCATGTTGGTACACCTCTACCAAAAATCTGGGTGAAAGTCCGTTCTGACCTAGAAAAAGACTCCCGCAACTTTATTAGTCTTGAAGAATACTACAAACTTTGCAAACTTCATAGCTTAACTAAACGTGAGGATATGTTGCTACTAAGTCGCTATTTGCACGACCTCGGTGTTTGCTTGCATTTCCAAGATGATCCTACACTTAAACACTATGTTATCCTCAAACCAGAATGGGGGACTACGGCAGTTTACAAAGTGCTGGATAATAAAAATGTCATTAAGAACTTAGGGTGTTTTACCAAAAATAATCTTGCAGAAATTTGGCAAGATAACGAATATAGCGAGATGAGGGATGAACTGCTGCAATTGATGATGCGGTTTAAACTTTGTTACCCAATTCCTCATTGTAATGGTAAATATATTGCACCGCAATTACTCGATATCAACCAACCTGAATATATCTGGGATAAATCCCATAATTTAATTTTACGCTACAAATATGAATTCATGCCCAAGGGTATTATCACTCGCTTAATTGTCGAAACACACCCTTGGATTGAACAACAAAAACAGGTTTGGAGAAGTGGCGTTATTCTCAATCAATATCAAACTCGTGCTGAAGTGATTGAAAACTACAATCAAAAGGAAATTAAAATCCGTGTTACCGGAAATCGTAAAAAAGAACTGCTGACAGTTATCACACACGAACTCGACAAAATACATCGTTCTTTTGAGCGTTTGAAATATGATACTCTTGTTCCTTGTAACTGCAAAGAATGTGAAGGAAGTCAGACACCTTATGCTTATCCTTTAGAATCATTACGTAAACGTTTGTATGTTGGACGCTATAAGATTGAGTGCGAAAATAGTTTTGAAATGGTTGATATTCGTAGGTTAATTGATGATGTAAATCTAAAAACCCAAGAATTAAATCGGGAACTGCAAACCTCAGTTACACCGTTACAAAATGAACTTGACAACCAGAAAAAAGAATCCTTTAATAATGTAATTCATATTCATGTAAAATCAGAGAGTAATTCCATGTCAGAATCTTATCAATCTAAGTATGACCAAAGAAATGCAAATAACCAATTTGTAGATACAGCCCAATCAGGTAGTAATGTCACATTCAATCAAAATAATTACACACCAGAACAAAAACAGAATTTAGCCGAAGCCGCAGCTGAAATTCAACAACTGCTTCACCAATTATCTAAAAACAATCAAACAGCCACAAATGAAGGAATTACAAACGCCATTCATCAAGAAATTAAACGCAACCCAACACTAAAATCCAGATTAATAGCGGCACTTAAAGCTGGTGGATTAGAAGCATTAAAAGCAATATTTAATCATCCTGTTTTTAGTATTCCAGCAGAAACCATCAAAGGATTTTTAGAAGCAGAATAAATAACTTTACTTATTTCTAAAACAAACTTTAAAATACTGTTTTATAGCAATTTTTTGTTGGGTGAATTACATTTCGGAACCTCACCCCCAACCCCCTCTCCGTAAACAGAGGGGGCTACTGTTTTCCTTTTTATAGCAATTTTTTGTTGGGTGAATTACATTTCGGAACCTCACCCCCAACCCCCTCTCCGTAAACAGAGAGGGGGCTACTGTTTTCCCCTCCTCGCTTGCGGGGCTAGGGGTGGGGTTTTATGTAATGTATGCAGTATCATGAGTGAAGCGATGGCTCCGCCCGCCGCAGGCATCGCAATACTTCCTTTTACAACAACATCCGATTCAGAAAATTCTGTAATAACTTTATCCCCGTTGGTTCTTGATAATCTGTAGGTAACAAAGCCCCTATCGCTTTTTGTAACGCTTCCAAAGCTGAATCTATTTCCTGACGCTTTGGTCTTGTAGTTGGGGGAAAATATAAAGGTTTACCAACCCGAATTGTTAACTTTTTCCTCAAAAATAAGTCATGAGTACCAATTAATGATATCGGTACAATTGGCACTCCAGACCGCAAAGCATAAATTACAGTCCCGCGTTTGAAGGGATGCAAATGACCCTCAGCAGTTCCCAATCTTCCTTCAGGAAAAATCATCAACCCATCTCCACGGGCTAAAATTGCGGCCACAATGCGATCTATGCGGCGGATTGTCTGGATATCTCCACCAGGATTAACGGTATCTTTAATAACTTGAGCAAGTTCTTGTAAATCATCTCGTCCGGCTTTAGCAGCAGCAATAACAGCCTGTTCTTCACCCCAAATTCTTTCTAAAGGAATAACACCATCGGCAAAACCCAAAATCCAGCGTTTCCACCATTTGTTATAGAGAGTGCGAGCATCACCAAGAATATAATAGTGGGGCTGGGTGGGAATTTCTGAGAGTAAAACCAATGGGTCAAAGTGGTGAAGATGGTTAGCAGCTAAGATAGCTGGTGTGGGCGGGATATTTTCAATGTTTTCAACTTTGACACTGAATAGGGAATGAATGAGCGATCGCACTACCCAACGTCTGATCTTAGCATTAACTCGCGGTTCCCAATGTTCTTGAGTAATAGCCGATAGCCCATTGAGAGTAGTTTCTATAGTATGACGAATAGAGCGATCGCTCGCTGCGGCTACACCTTCCCGCACCCGCTGGATAGTTGCGTCAGTCACAGGTAGTAAAGTTTCTAATTCCGGCTGATGACTGGAGATCAAGTCTGCATCAGATGAGATTTCAGGAGAAGATTCGCTCGAAGAAATATTCATGAACAAATCAGAATGCTTGATTATTTACTCTAAAACACTTCTCGGTCAGAAGTCTACATATTATACTTACCTTTTGTCATATCCAAGACACCAAAATATTTAGAGAAATCTGTCATAAAAACCCAAAATTTCTGTAATTCCTCCCACAGTTAGAAGCAAATTTCCCTACAATGTACGTTGATAGGCTAATAGCTTGCTGGGAAAGAACGTAAAAAATAAACCCTATGATTTACCACAGCGTAGGCACATTTAAAGGTGTTGGGGGACTTGATCTGTATTACCAAAGCTGGAATCCAGAGGGTAAGGTAAGGGCGATATTAGTTCTGGTACATGGACTCGGAGGACACAGCGGACTTTACAAAAATGTAATTGAGCATTTGCTACCTAAACAATATGCAGTTTATGGTTTAGATTTGCGTGGTCATGGACAATCACCTGGTCAAAGAGGTTACATAAATACTTGGGCTGAGTTTCGGGATGATGTTCGAGCCTTCAAAGAGATGATTCAGAAGCAGCAACCAGGATGTCCAATTTTTCTTTTTGGTCATAGCATGGGTGGAATGATAGTTTTAGACTACACTCTGCACTATCCCCAAGATACATCTGCATTGCAAGGTGTGATTGCCTTTGCCCCCAGTATTGGAGAAGTAGGAGTACCACCGATACGAATACTTTTAGGGAAAATGCTGTCGCAGGTGTGGCCGCGTTTTTCCCTAAATATTGGACTAGACACAGCTGCTGGTTCACGGAATAAGGAAATTGTGACTCCCTGTAATCAGGATAAATTACGCCATACCCGTGCCACAGCCCGTTTATCTACAGAATTCTTTGCGACATTAGACTGGATTCATGCTCACGCAGCAGAATGGCAGATACCGCTGTTAATTTTACATGGTGGTGCTGACAGAGTGGCTTTACCTGGGGGAAGTGAACTGTTCTACCAGCGAGTGACTTACCCAGATAAGCTACGTATTGAGTATCCGGGAGCTTATCATGATTTACACTGTGACATCAATTATCATGAAGTGCTGGCTGATTTAGAGACTTGGATGAATCAGCATTTATCGGTTGAAAAGGGACAATTAGAGCCAGTTATGAGTAATGAGTGATGAGTAACAATTAGTGGTCAATTGTTTAGACATCTCCGAAAAAGAATGTAGAGCCGTTCCAGGAAAAATCCCTACAAGGGTTCTAGATAACGCATATTAAATGTAGCATTTTTAGCTCTATATCAGTGCTTATAAGCTACTTGACGGCATTCTTTTAGTCTGACCAATTTTATATTGGCAGATAAGTAATGGTAGTCCGTTTATTAGCTTTTACCAAAGGGGGAGAGACTGTATTAAATCAGACTCCCTTTTTTATTGAACATGACTAATTGAGTCTAAGCTCTAGCAATAACTTTAACAGTATAAACCCGGCTAATCCCGCTAATACTGGTGCGAATGAAGTCATTAATTAGAGGCGATATTTATTGTAACTTCATGGATTAAAAAGTAAATTTACTGAAGCTTTAAAAAATACTACGGTTATATAATTTACTCTATTAATAAGTAAAAATTTGAACAATTCAAAAGGAAACAACTCTATCTACAGAGATGAATCCTTGTTTGATAATCAGCGAGATTGATTAGTTAATCGAGTGTAAAAAATTATGTCGCAACCTCAAGTAAAAATCACAGTTACCCCTGCCGGCGGACCACAGAATACACCTAGCTATAAGGACGTAGTATCAATTACTGGTGCTGGTAGTGATAATACTTATACTTATTTCAACCAACAGGGTGTCATTGACGCTTGGTGTTTGGACAGTGCTACTGGCATTGACGCTAACGCCACCTATACAGCTAATGTCTATTCCAGTTATGAACTAGCTCCGTTGGCAACATTGGGAACGCCAGCGAGGATAGGTAACTTATATAATTTAGATTTGGTCAACTGGATCATTAACCAAAACTTTACGGCTAATCCTCAATATAACTACGGTGAAGTTCAGGCAGCCATTTGGACATTACTGGGGGACACTTATAATCCCAATGGTAGTGATTTAACAAAAGACGGGTCTGTAGTTGCCAGCGATGTTACTTCTATCGTCAATCTGGCTAAGGCAAACGGCGAAAACTTTGTTCCCGACACCAATCAATTTATTGGAGTCATTTTTGACCCGTTTGTAGTTAATAGCAATGGCTCGATAACACCTAAACAACCACTTTTAGGTCAAGTTAAAGCAGCAAAACTGGGCAACTTCGTATGGAACGACCTCAACGCCAATGGCATCCAAGATGCAGGTGAATCAGGAATTACAGGAGTTGCTGTCAATTTGGGACGGGACAGCAATAGCAATGGAATCATCGAAAGTAATGAAATTTTAGCAACCACCACTACTGGTGCAGGTGGTTTATATGAATTCAAAGGCTTGACCCCAGGTTTAAGCTATCAGGTGCAATTTACTACTCCCACTGGCTTTGATGCGGTAAGTCCTCGGCAACAGGGAAGCATTGGCGCGGTGGATTCCGACGGTTTATTGTCCAATGTGATCATTTTAAACCCTGGAGAATTCAACCAAACTATTGATGCTGGGTTCTATAAGTATGCCAGCGTATCAGGAACAGTATATGTAGATGCCAACAACAACGGTGTCAAAGATGCCACAGAAACAGGCATTGAAGGAACAATCATCACCCTCACAGGTACAGATAGCCTAGGCAACGCTGTAACTGTAACAACCACAACAGATGCCAACGGTAACTACACAGTCGGCAACCTACGTCCGGGAACATATAACCTGACAGAAACCCAGCCAACTGCCTACTTAGATGGTAAAGATGCTGTTGGTACTCAAGGTGGGACATTAGGTAACGACAACATCAGCACCATTACCCTAACTTCAGGCACAAATGGTACTGGAAACAACTTTGGTGAAGTCTTAGCATCAAGCATATCTGGAACAGTATATGTAGATGCCAACAATAATGGTATCAAAGATGCCACAGAAACAGGCATTGAAGGAACAACCATTAACCTGACAGGTACAGACGACTTAGGCAACGCAGTCAGCCTTACTGCGACAACAGATGTCAATGGTAACTACGAATTTACCAACTTGCGTCCCGGCACAAACTACACCCTGACAGAAACTCAGCCAACTGCCTACTTAGATGGTCAAGACAGCGTTGGTACTCAAGGTGGGACATTAGGTAACGACAACATCAGCACCATTACCCTAACTTCAGGCACAAATGGTACTGGAAACAACTTTGGTGAACTCGTACCAGCCAGTTTAGGTAACTTTGTCTTTGAAGATAGTAACGCCAACGGCATTCAAGAAGCCTGGGAAAAAGGCATTGCTGAGGCTACTGTTAACCTATTGGATGCCGATGGTAATGTCATTGCCACCACTAGCACAGATGCCAATGGATTGTACTCCTTCACTAACCTGCAACCAGGAGACTACAAAGTTCAGTTTGTCCAACCCGATGGCTTTAGCGGAATAAGTCCTACCAATGTTGGTGGTGATGATAGCGTTGATAGCGATGGACTCATCTCCGATGTCGTTAACCTGTCTCAAGGAGAAAATGACACCACAGTTGATTCAGGCTTCTACAAGACAGCCGCATTAGGAGACTTCGTATTCAACGATAGTAACAACAACGGCATTCAAGATGCTTCAGAAGCAGGAATTAGTGGGGTAACAGTCGAGTTAATTAACCCCGCAGATGGCAGTATTATTGCCAGCGTCACCACAAATGCTAACGGTGGTTACAACTTCAGTGGCTTAACTCCCGGAGATTATCAAGTTCAATTCACATCACCAACAGGTTACAGTTTCTCCACAGCTAACCAAGGTGGAGACGATGCCCTAGATAGCGATGCCAACACCACAACAGGCTTAACTCAAACAGTCACCCTGACAAGTGGAGAATTCAACGGCACATTAGATGCGGGTTTAGTACCACTAGCCAGCTTAGGTAACTTTGTCTTTGAAGACAACAACGCCAACGGTATTCAAGATGTAGGGGAACAAGGCATTGCTGAGGCTACTGTTAACCTATTGGATGCAGATGGTAATTTCATTGCCACCACTAGCACAGATGCCAATGGATTGTACTCCTTCACTAACCTGCAACCAGGAGATTACAAAGTTCAGTTTGTCAAACCCACAGGCTTTAATGGCGTAAGTCCTACCAATGTTGGTGGTGATGATAGCGTTGATAGCGATGGACTCATCTCCGATGTCGTCAACTTGTCTCCTGGAGAAAATGACACCACAGTTGATTCAGGCTTCTATAAGACAGCTTCATTAGGAGACTTCGTATTCAACGATAGTAACAACAACGGCATTCAAGATGCTTCAGAAGCCGGAGTTAGTGGGGTAACAGTCGAGTTAATTAACCCTGCAGATGGCAGTGTTATTGGTACAACCACAACCAATGCTAACGGTGGTTACAACTTCAGTGGCTTAACCCCTGGAGACTACCAACTTCAATTCACATCACCAAGTGGTTATAGTTTCACCAAAGCTAACCAAGGTGGAAACGATACCCTAGATAGCGATGCTAACCCCAGCACAGGCTTAACTCAAACAGTCACCCTGACAAGTGGAGAATTCAACGGCACATTAGATGCGGGTTTAGTACCACTAGCCAGCTTAGGTAACTTTGTCTTTGAAGACAACAACGCCAACGGTATTCAAGATGTAGGGGAACAAGGCATTGCTGAGGCTACTGTTAACCTATTGGATGCAGATGGTAATTTCATTGCCACCACTAGCACAGATGCCAATGGATTGTACTCCTTCACTAACCTGCAACCAGGAGATTACAAAGTTCAGTTTGTCAAACCCACAGGCTTTAATGGCGTAAGTCCTACCAATGTTGGTGGTGATGATAGCGTTGATAGCGATGGACTCATCTCCGATGTCGTCAACTTGTCTCCTGGAGAAAATGACACCACAGTTGATTCAGGCTTCTATAAGACAGCTTCATTAGGAAATTTCGTATTCTATGATGTCAACAACAACGGCATTCAAGAGGCTTCAGAAGCAGGAGTAGAAGGCGTAACCGTCACCCTGATTGGTGGGGGAGTAGATGGACTGATTAGTACTACTGCTGATAACACCACTATCACCACAACTACCAATTCTGGTGGTCGGTATAACTTCTCTGGACTAACACCTGGACAAGAATATCAAGTTGAATTCTCTAATCTGCCTGCGGGATATCAGTTTACTCAAGCAGATGCAGGTACTGATGATGCTTTAGACTCCGATGCTAATACCAGCACTGGCAAAACCCAAATTATCACTCTTGCTTCTGGTGAAAATAACCCGACTTTGGATGCAGGGATTTATCAAAACGCCGGCGACTTGTCCATTACCAAAACCGACGGTTTAACGACAGTCACACCTGGACAGCAAATCACCTACACCATTGTGGCTCAAAATAATGGTCTGATAACTGCTACCAATGCCCTGGTGAGCGATATCATGCCCAGCAACTTGACCAATGTGACTTGGACAAGTGTGGCAACAGGGGGAGCTACAGACAATCAAACCACTGGTACAGGCTCTATCAACGATTACGTCACCTTGACAGCGGGTAGCAGCATCACTTATACAGTCACCGGGACTGTAGCTCCGATTACACCGACTGTGGGCAGTGTAGGAACCTTTAGCCTAGGTGGCAACACAGCAACTTCTGGAACCCTTGGTAATATTCGGACATTTACTGCCACTAACGGCGTTCAGGTGAAGGCAAGTGCCTTTAGTCAGCTGAATGGCACTACTTGGTCTAATGCCTATCTCGGCAGCTATGGCGGTGGATTAGGAGTTACCAACTCCAATGAAGGAGATGGTAGCGGTAATCTGCATGTTGTAGACAACGGCAGCAGCAATGATTACATCCTGTTTGAATTCTCGGAATCCGTTGTCATTGATAAAGCATCTTTGGGCTATGTCGTCGGTGACAGCGATATGTCGATCTGGATTGGAACTGTAAACGATCCTTTCAACAACCATATCAATCTCAACAGCACTGTATTAAGTACTTTAGGATTTACTGAAGTTAATAACGGTGGTAGTAGCACTCGCACAGCTGATATCAATAGTGGCAATGTTGCAGGCAATGTACTTGTGATTGCGGCTAAAATTGGTGACACTGATGATAATTTCAAAGTCAACACTTTAGACATCAGTAAACTCACAACTACTTCACCCGGAACCCTATCCAATACGGCTACGATTACAGGTCCGGCTGATTTCACCGATACTAACTCCAACAACAACAGTGCTACCGATACTGATACTGTAAGTTCTGCTCCTACAGTTAAAACAGGCGACTTGTCAATTACCAAAACCGACGGTTTAACGACAGTCGCTGCTGGACAGGAGTTAACCTACACTATCGTCGTCAGCAACAATGGTCTGATGACCGCCACAAACGCCTTGGTTAGCGATGTAATGCCTACCTTGCTGACCAACGTGACTTGGACAAGCGTGGCAACAGGGGGAGCTACAGATAATCAAACCAGCGGCACAGGCAGCATCAACGATTATGTCACCCTGACAGGTGGTAGTAGTATAACTTACACAGTTAATGGTACAGTAGCTGCCAACGCTGTGTCCTCTACCCCCACTTATACAAACACCACGTTTGATTTCAATGGCAATAGTTCGACGGATGGAACAGATGGAAATACCCGGACGTTTACACAGGACGGCATTTCCGTTACAGCAAGCGCCTTTAGTCGTGTTGATGGCAAAAATGGAACTTGGAATAAGGCCTATCTCGGTAGCTACACTGGTGGCTTAGGTGTTACTGATAGCAACGAAAGCAGTAGTTATCATCGCGTTGATAACGGCGGTGGCAGAGATAACTACGTCCTATTCCAATTCTCTGAATCGGTTGTGATTGATAGCGCCTACCTGCAATATGTCGTTGATGACAGTGATGCCACTGTTTGGATCGGTAACTTTAACAATACCATCACGACTTTAAGCGACTCAATTCTCGACAGCTTTGGTTTCACTGAAGTTAACTTGGGTGGTAGCAGCGATCGCTGGGCAGATATCAATGCTAATCAAAACCTAGGTAACACTCTAGTTATCGCCGCCAAGACCGATGATAGCAACGATCAATTCAAAATTCGGTATTTGGATATTCAGAAACCTGTCGCACCAACAACCGTTTCTCTAACTAACACCGCTAAGGTAACAGCTCCAACTGGTTTCACCGACACCAACACTGGCAACAACATTGCTACCGATACTGATACCGTGACTGCTGCTTTAAACCTCCCCTCAGCACCTGGTGTACGTACTCCTGGTTTCTGGGCAAATTCCACCTGGCAGACTTTCTGGGATGGTATCCAAGGCAACGAACCTGCACAAAAAACACAGCCCAACTTCGCCAAAAGCGATCTTCTCTTCGCACCTTATACGAACTCCGCAGAACCTGGAAAAGTTCTTGATCCTGTGAGCGGACAGTATGACATCGGGCTACTCATCGGTGACTACAACCGCAATGGCAAAACTGATGCAGGTGAAGATACTCTCTTCTACACCAAAGCACAAGCACTCCAGATGGTTGATTCCTCACAGCACCCTAACGGAGATAAGCGGTACGATCTTGGTCGCTCCTTGGTTGCTGGTTGGTTGAATTATCTTGCTGGTAATCCCATTGACACCGCTAATCCAACCGATAAGGATGAACGATATTACATCAGCGAAGGCATTAATTGGTTACAAGCCTTCACTCCAGACGAAAATGGCGATAAGAAAGGTGATGGCGCAATTTACCAAATGACAGGTATTGGTAATGTTTATAGCCCTCAACTTTCTAATAGCTACTGGAGTCAAGGTACTTCCAGTGCATCCGGTTCACCAAGTCCCTACAACTTGAACACCAATGTTCTCTATCCTTTAGAGTCTGGTGATGCAATCAATAGCAAACTGGATGATTACAACAATGGTAAGGGTCTTGCAGATGGCGTTTTCTACGGAGGATAATAAATCGCTAGAAATACCAATTTTAGTGATAGTGCTTCCAACTTAAACTAAAGATTCCCCCGTTAAACTCTGGGTTTAACGGGGGAATCAAATTCTTTTTAGATAATCAACCACATCTTCATGAAAGTTTCGTGTCAAGACGCATAAAGATTGAAACCATAGTAATAGAAAAAGAAGAAATACATTCATGAAATTATGGACTAAATACATGACAACTACTTTAATTTTGGATTTTGAATTGGTATAATTATTTAACTTGACGTGATGCCTAGTTAAGACAATTTAGTCAGAACAAATTAGAATGAAAAACTTAGATTAATTATGAAAAATATAGAAGATACCTCTCTTAATTACGGCTCAAATATTGAAAGATTCTGGCGTGATTTTTTGCGCGGTTTCACAGCCCCTGTTACATTACCTTTATTGACTCCTTCCGCCTCCTTATATCTATCTCGTCAGACCCAAGAATTTCACCTATCAAACAGTCAAACTTCAGATTTGACTACATTTTTCCAAAACAATAAATTAAGTCTTCACACTCTCATTCAAGCAGCAGTAGCTCTACTTTTAAGTCAATACACTAGAGAAACAGATATTCTGTTTGGTTCAACTACCGAAAACCCTGATTTTAATATTGTACCTGTGCGAGTTTCCGTTAAACCTGATACTTCAGTTTTATCCTGGTTGACAGAAATACAAGGACAATGGTCTACTTTGACAGAGTGTGAATTTACTCCTCTAGAACAAATTCAGCAATGGAGTGACATTCCTTTAGAATTACCATTATTTGAAACACTAGTAATATTTGGAAATCATGAAGAATTAGAATTTATTGAACATAATGAATATCCTTTGATATTATCTGTTGATGCAGAATCAGACTTATTACTAAAAATCAATTATCAACAAACTCGATTTGCAGATGATGCCATAACTCGAATGTTAGGACATCTGGAAACTTTATTAACAAATATAATCAATTTTCCTGAAAAAACTCTTACTAAGATTCCCTTACTTACAGAAGTAGAGAAACATCAATTATTAGTTGAATGGAATCAAAGTGAGACGGATTATCCCCAGGATAAATGCATACACCAATTATTTGAAGAACAAGTAGAGAAAACACCAGATGTAGTTGCAGTAGTATTTGAGAATGAACAATTAACTTATCAAGAACTTAATCAACGTGCAAATCAATTAGCAAATTATCTGCGAAAATTAGGAGTTAATGCCGATAAATTAGTAGGATTGTGTTTAGAACCATCTTTATCTAGGATTATTGGGTTATTAGGAATCCTCAAAGCTGGGGGTGTTTATTTACCGCTAGATCCGGTTTATCCTCAAGAACGTCTCAGATTTATGATTGAGGACTCGCAGGTTTCCATTCTTTTAACTCAAGCATCTTTAGCTGCTAAGTTATCAAATAATTCGCTGCAAATTGTGAACTTAGATGCAGACTGGGAGAAGATTTCCACAGAATCTACAAATAACCTACAAAGTTGTGTAACTCGGGAAAATCTGGCTTATGTTATTTATACATCTGGTTCAACAGGAACACCAAAAGGCGTTTTAACTTCCCATCAAGCGATCGCACATCACTCTCAGAATATCATTGCACATTATCAACTCAATTCGAGCGATGATAGAACTTCCAGCTGCGGTGATCGCATTTTACAATTTGCATCTCTGAGTTTCGATGTTTCTTTAGAGCAAATTTTACCAACCTTAGCAGTTGGAGCGACTTTAATCTTAATTGATACAAAATTATTAACTCCCTGGGAATTTCATCAGAAATTAATTGATTATGATTTAACAGTTGTTAATATTCCTCCAGCTTATTTCACTCAATGGTTACAATATTTAACCGAAAATGATTTTAACACTGTTCCCAATCAACTCAGATTAGTTATTTGCGGTGGTGAAGCATTACCAGTAGAAAGTTTAAAAATCTGGCAAAATAGTCCACTCAGGGGAATCCGTTTAATCAATGCTTATGGACCAACAGAAACAACCATAACAGCAATAACTTTTACAGTTGCTCAAGAAACTACATCAATAGAATCTTACACAAATATTCCCATTGGAAGACCATTACCAAACCGCAAAGTATATATTCTTGATCAACAAAAAAATCCCCTTCCAATCGGTGTAGCTGGAGAGTTATATATTGGTGGAGAAGGGTTAGCAAAGGGTTATTTAAACCAACCGAAATTAACAGAAGATAAATTCATTTTTAATCCGTTTGCTCAGGTAGCAGAGAGTAGATTGTATAAAACTGGGGATTTAGCTCGCTATTTACCTAATGGAGATATTGAATATCTAGGTCGTATTGACAACCAAGTAAAAATTCGCGGCTTTAGAATAGAATTAGGAGAAATAGAAGCAGTATTAAACCAACATCCAAATCTGAAGGAAACTAAAGTTATTACTAGAGAAGATATTCCTGGTGAAAAGCGATTAGTTGCTTATATTATTTCTAAATCAAAGCAAAATTCTTCATCAGAAATATCTCATCAACTACGTGAGTATCTCAAACAGAAGCTACCTGATTACATGATTCCTTCTGGCTTTGTGGTATTAGAGTTTTTCCCATTAACTACTAATGGTAAAATTGATTATCGCGCTCTTCCTGCTCCCAATTTTTCTGCTAATCAAAGTAATAATTATATTGCCCCTCGTACAGCTACAGAAGAAATTCTAGCTGATATCTGGAATCAGGTACTCAAATTAGAAACTATTAGCATTAATGATAACTTCTTTGAATTAGGAGGACACTCATTACTAGCCACCCAAGTTATATCACGCATCCGACAAACTTTTAATCTAGAGATCCCCCTGCGCTTACTATTTGAATATCCCACCATTTCCCAATTATCCTCACAAATTGGCAACAATAATAGTCTAGCCGTATCACAGATTGAACCGAGAAAACAGTCAAAAAATCTACCACTTTCCTTTGCTCAACAACGGCTTTGGTTTCTAGACCAATTAGAACCCAACAGTACCGCTTATAATATGCCTTATCGATTACAAATTCAGGGTTCACTCAATATCAGTGCCTTAGAGCAAAGCATTGTTCAAATCATTCAACGTCACGAAATCCTGCATACTAATTTTGTTGTTATTGACGGGGAAGCAACACAGGTAATTACTAATAAGATTGACTTCCAATTACCTATCATTGATTTACAATCTTGGACTGATGAACAACGAGAAATAGAAGCTGAAAGAATAGCTAAGAAAGAAGCACAACAAACTTTTAATTTAGCTGAAGATTCTCTACTTCGTATCAAACTGTTACGTATTAATCAAACAGAACATTGGCTGTTATTTAACATTCATCACATTATTTTCGATGGCTGGTCTTTTGGGATCTTATTTGCAGAACTAAAAGCACTTTATACAGCTTATTCTGAGGGTGTTACCTTAGAGTTCCCACAATTACCAATTCAGTATGCAGACTTTACACTTTGGCAAAAAAAATGGCTTGCTGGAGAAGTTTTAGAATCTCAGTTGAATTACTGGAAACAGCAGTTAGGTGGAACTTTACCTGTATTAGAATTGCCTAAAGACCGTCCTCGTCCCAGAATAAAAACCTATACAGGAGCCACAAAAACCTTCGTTTTATCACCAGAATTAACAGCCAATATCAAATCCCTTTCACAAAAAGAGGGCGTGACATTATTCATGACCTTACTGGCGGTATTTAAAGTATTAATTTGCCGTTGCAGTGGGCAAAAAGATGTAATTGTAGGGACTCCCATTGCGGGACGTAACCGCCGAGAAATTGAGGGTTTGATGGGCTTTTTTGTCAACACTTTAGCTTTGCGAACTAATTTAACTAATAATCCTAGTTTTAGAGAATTATTAGGTCAAGTTCGGCAAGTATGTTTAGAAGCATACACTAATCAAGATGTCCCCTTTGAGCAGTTAGTTGAGGTGCTACAACCAGAAAGAAATTTAAGTCATACTCCGATATTTCAGGTGATGTTTGTTTTGCAAAACGCACCAATGGGAGAATTGGAATTACCCAATTTGAATTTAACAGCTTTAGAACCACCAAAACAAACTGCTAAATTTGACTTCACTCTGTCGATGGAAGAGAAAAATGGCCAACTAATAGGTGAATGGGAATATAATACGGATTTGTTTGCTCCTGCTACTATAGAGAGAATAATCGAACATTTTCAGATGTTATTATCTGGGATATTGGCTACTCCAGAGCAAAACATTTGGCAATTGCCTCTAATTGCAGAACCAGAGAGACATCAATTATTAGTTGAATGGAATCAGACTCAGACAGATTATCCTCAAAATAAGTGTATTCATCAGTTATTTGAAGAACAGGTAGAGAGAACACCTGATGCAGTTGCAGTGGTGTTTGAGAATCAACAATTAACTTATCGAGAACTTAATCAACGTGCAAATCAAGTAGCAAATTATTTGCAAACATTAGGAGTAAAATCAGAAAAAGTAGTAGGAATTTGTGTAGAACGCTCACTAGAAATGATTGTGGGAATATTGGGAATTTTAAAAGCGGGTGGAGCTTATTTGCCACTTGATTTTACATATCCTCAAGAGCGTATTTCCCGTACACTTGATGATGCTCAAGTAGCTATATTATTGACACAAAAACATCTAATCACAAGGCTTCCAAAACACCAAGGAGAACTGATTTGCTTAGATACTGACTGGCTTTTGATCTCTCAAGCAATAGAATCAAATCCTGTTTGTGAAATTCAACCTGAAAACTTAGCTTACGTAATTTATACTTCAGGTTCTACAGGGGAAGCAAAAGGAGTAATGATTCAGCATTCCTCCGTTGTGAATCTTGCCAATGGACTACATCAAGCTATCTATTCTCATCACCCAAATTCACCATTACAAATCAGTTTAAATGGGTCTTTAACTTTTGACACTTCTGTTAAACAGATTATTCAACTGATATATGGTCATAGTTTGAACATAGTTCCAGAAAAGGTGCGATTTGATGGAAATGCTATGTTGTCTTACTTACAGCACCAAAAAATAGATGTGTTGGACTGCACACCATCGCATCTGGGACTGTTGATTGGGGCAGGATTGCTGGAAAGAGATGATACTCCTGAATATGTACTTGTAGGGGGAGAACCGATTGATGAATCTATGTGGACAACTTTAGCACAGGCTCAAAATATTAATTTTTATAATGTTTACGGTCCAACAGAATGCACTGTAGATACTACTGCGTGTTTAATACAAATAGCTAACATCAAGCCAGTTATTGGTCGTCCTATAAGTAACGTCAAAACCTACATTTTAGACGAATATCTGCAACCAGTTCCCATCAATATGCCAGGGGAATTGCACATTGGGGGTGCGGGATTGGCAAAAGGCTATATCAATGCCAAAGAGTTAACACAAAAGAAATTCATCCCTAATCCGTTTGATAAGACAGCAGGGAGTAAATTGTATAAAACTGGGGATTTAGCTCGCTATTTACCTAATGGAGATATTGAATATCTAGGAAGAATTGACAACCAAGTAAAAATTCGCGGCTTTAGAATAGAATTAGGAGAAATAGAAGCAGTATTAAACCAACATCCAAATTTGAGGGAAGCTAAAGTTATTACTAGAGAAGATATTCCTGGTGATAAAAGATTAGTTGCTTATATTATTTCTAAATCAAACCAAAACTCTCAATCAGAAATATCTATTGAGCTACGTGAATACCTCAAACAGAAGTTACCTGATTACATGATTCCTTCTGGCTTTGTGGTGTTAGAGTCTTTCCCCTTAACTACTAATGGTAAAATTGATTATCGCGCTCTTCCTGCTCCCGATTTTTCTGCTAATCAAAGTAATTATGTTGCCCCTCGCACACCTATAGAAGAAATTATCGCTAATATTTGGATTCAGGTACTCAAGGTAGAAAAAATTGGCATTGATGATAACTTCTTTGAATTAGGAGGACACTCATTACTAGCCACCCAGGTTATATCCCGCATCAGACAAAGTTTTAACTTAGAAATCCCCCTGCGCTTACTATTTGAATGTCCCACCATTGCCCAATTATCCTCACAAATTGGCAACAATAATAGTCTACCAGTACCACAGATTGAACCGAGAAAGCACCAAGAAAA
Source organism: Anabaena sp. PCC 7108 (assembly GCF_000332135.1). Lineage (NCBI taxonomy): Bacteria > Bacillati > Cyanobacteriota > Cyanophyceae > Nostocales > Nostocaceae > Anabaena > Anabaena sp. PCC 7108. The sequence goes on along the minus strand of NZ_KB235896.1, from coordinate 4,506,582 downwards.
TCTGCCACTTTCCTTTGCTCAACAACGGCTTTGGTTTTTAGACCAATTAGAACCCAACAGTACCGCTTATAATATGCCCTATAGGTTGCGGCTTCAGGGTTCACTCAATATCAGTGCCTTAGAAAAAAGTATTGATCAAATCATACAGCGTCATGAAATTCTGCACACGAATTTTATCTCACTAGAAGGACAACCAATTCAGGTAATTAGTAACAAAATTAATTTCAATTTACCTATCATTGATTTACAATCTTTGCCTGATGAGCAACGAGAAATAGAAGCTCAAAGAATAGCTAAAGAAGAAACACAGCAGCCTTTTAATCTAGCTGAAGATTCTCTATTTCGTGTCAAACTGTTGCGTGTCAATCAAACAGAACATTGGCTGTTATTTAATTTTCATCATATTATTTTTGATGGCTGGTCTTTTAGAGTTTTATTTGAAGAATTAAAAGCAGTTTATACAGCTTATTGTCATGATTTAATTTCTCCTTTACCACCACTAATAATTCAGTATGCAGACTTTACTCTGTGGCAAAGAAATTGGCTTGCTGGAGAAGTTTTAGAATCGCAATTGAATTACTGGAAAAAGCAGTTAAGTGGGACTTTAACTGTATTGCAATTGCCTACAGACTATCCCCGTCCACAAGTACAAACATACGAAGGAGTTGCTCATGCTTTGACTTTATCCCCTGAATTAACTGCAAATCTTCAATCTCTTAGCCAAAAACAAGGTGTAACTTTGTTCATGACTCTACTGGCGGCATTTAAAGTATTACTTTGTCGCTATAGTGGACAAGAAGATGTGATTGTGGGAACTCCTATTGCGGGACGTAATCGTTCGGAAATTGAGGGCTTAATTGGCTTTTTTGTGAATACTTTGGTTTTGCGGTCTGATTTGAGTGGTAATCCTAGTTTTCGGGAATTACTCAGTCGTGTGCGGCAAGTTACTTTAAACGCTTATGCTCACCAGGATGTACCTTTTGAAAAGTTAGTTGAAGAACTTCAGCCAGAAAGAGATTTAAGTCATACTCCCTTATTTCAAGTCTGGTTTAATATGGTCAATTTAGAGGAGACTTCTCTGGAATTGAATGGTTTAAAAGTTGAACCTGTTTCTGGCTTCAAAATTGATTCTAAGTTTGATTTATCTCTCTATCTTAGAGCCGAAAATAATCAAATTAATCTGCAATTTGTATATAACAAAGTTCTCTTCAATGTGGATACAATTCAGTGGATGGGAATGCATTTTCAACAATTGCTAGAAGGGATATCTGCTAATCCAGAAAAACCAATTTCTCAATTATCTATTTTAACTGAAAAGGAGCGTTATCAATTATCACATCAGCGTAACCTGATTAGCCCCACTAATGCCTTTATAGAGTTCCAAAAACAAGAGATTCAACAATCAATACCGTCACGGTTTGAACAGCAAGCCAAAAAATATGCTAACAATATTGCTGTGAAAACAAAAAATTATCAATGGACTTATGGAGAATTAAATCTACAAGCTAATAAAATTGCCCAAGAACTTCTACAAACTGTTACCAATAAAGAGGCTAAAATTGCCCTGTTATTTGATCATGATGCACCTATGATAGCGGCGATTTTGGGATCTCTCAAAGCAGGTAAAACTTATGTACCTCTTGATCCTAAATATCCGCAAGACAGGATTTTATATATTTTAGAAGATTCACAAGCTCAAGTAGTTTTAACTAATAACAATAATTTAGTTAATGCTCAGAAATTAACTGATAGAAAACTGCCAATTATCAATATCGATGATATTAATATTAATGACTCTGCTGTAGAAATCACCGAAGAAATAGCACCAGATACTCTTGCTTATATTCTTTATACTTCTGGTTCGACAGGAAAGCCCAAAGGAGTTATTCAAAATCACCGTAATGTTTTGCATTTCATTAGAAATAATACTAATAATCTCCATATTTCACAAAATGATAAGTTGAGTTTATTTGCATCTTACAGTTTTGATGCGGCAATTATAGATATCTTTTCTGCTCTTTTAAATGGTGCTACTCTTTATCCATTTGATATCAAAACAGAAGGTTTAGCTGATTTATCGGCATGGCTAGAGGAACATAAGATTACTATCTATCATTCTACTCCCACTGTTTATCGTAGTTTTATTCAAATATTAACTGAAAAAGAATCACTAGCAGCAAAACGACTGACTCATGTACGTTTAGTACTATTAGGAGGGGAGCAGGTTATTAAAAGTGATGTGGAATTATATCACAAATACTTTGCTGATGAATGTATTTTAGTTAATGGTCTTGGTTCAACGGAATCTTCCTTCAATCTCCAATATTTAATTGATAAAAAAACGCAAATTACTGAGAAGTTTGTGCCAGTTGGTTATCCATTTGATGACACGGAAATTCTTTTGCTGGATCATATGGGCAACCCAACTGATATTTGTGGTGAAATTGCTATTAGTAGTCCTCATATTGCCCTCGGTTATTGGCAGAAACCAGAACTTACAAAGGCGGCATTTTTAGATGATTTACACAGTGGAAATAAGAGAATTTATCGTACTGGAGATTTGGGACGCTTAAAAGCTAATGGTGTGATAGAATGTTTAGGTAGAAAAGATTTTCAAGTTAAAATTCGGGGTTTTCGGATTGAATTAGGAGAAATTGAAGCGGTTTTAAATCAACATTCCCAGGTTAAAGAAACTGTTGTCATTGCTAGAGAAGATATTCCTGGGGAGAAGCGATTAGTAGCTTATATTATTCCTAAAAAAAATGAGGTGAGTAGCAAGGAAATAAAACAGTACCTCAAACAGAAGTTACCTGATTATATGGTTCCGGCTGCTTTGGTTGTGCTTGATGTTTTGCCTTTAACTCCTAATGGTAAAATTAATCGTCTTGCGCTTCCTACTCCCGATTTTAAAAAGCTTGAATCAACAGAGTATACAACTCCAGCCGATAATTTAGAACTGCAACTCACAAAAATTTGGGAAAATGTTTTAGGTGTTCAACCTATTGGCTTAAATGATAACTTTTTTGATGTGGGCGGTCATTCACTTTTAGCTGTAAAACTATTTGCTCAAATTGAGAAAACATTTGGTAAAAATATTGCTCTAACTATTCTTTTCCAAGCTCCAACAATTAGGCAATTAGCTAATATGCTGCGGGACGAAGGATACATAAGTTCTTGGTCTTCATTAGTACCAATTCAACCTCATGGTTCAAAACGTCCTTTTTTCTATATTCATACTATTTATGGAGGTTTGATATATAGCCTGAATTTGTTATTAAAACTAGATGCTGATCAACCTGTTTATGGTTTACAAGCACAGGGTTTGGATGGTAAAAATTCTCCTCATAGATGTATTGCAGATATGGCATCTCACTATATTAAAGAAATACAAACTGTTCAGCCTCATGGACCATATTTACTGGGAGGATGGTGTGCAGGAGGGGTGATAGCTTATGAAATGGCGCAACAGCTGTATGCACTAGGAGAAACTGTGGAATTGTTAGCTATTTTTGATGCGTTCCCCCCCCAAATGATACCTGTATCCCATCCAGTTATAAGTTCTTTATCTCCGTCAGTAAAAACAAAGTCTGGTATTTATGAATCTAGATTACGTTTAATGGATATGATTGAGCGTAATCGCCGTTATTTTCATAATTTGACACTTCAACAGCAGATAATCTTAGTTTGGGAAAAAATTCATCGACGAATTCAGGATAAAATCACAGAAACTGTCTATCAATTTTATGTGAAGCAGAATCTGCCTTTACCTCACTCTTTTCGCCATTTAGCTGTTAGAGATGCCATCCTTCATGCTTACAGAAATTATTGTCCAACAGTTTATGCAGGTAAAGTGATCTTTTTTAAAGCAGTTGATGAAACTAAAGAATCTACCCCTTATTTGCAAAGGTGGTCAGAACTAGCTGCTGGTGGCTTAGAAATTCATGATATTCCTGGTAATCATAACAGTCTGATGGCCGAACCTCATGTTTCCGTTTTGGCTGAAAAGTTAAGGCGCTGTTTACAGACTTAAGCAGTGAACTGGTAGAGTGGAAATATAAGAAAATATAAACTCGCCAGATTTCACCGCAAAACATGGGCAGTATTTGGGAACTCGATTTTTACTCCCGTCCGATTTTGGACGAAAATCAGAAAAAAGTTTGGGAAGTTTTAGTTTGTGAAAGTCCTTCAGATATTCGCACGAAAACTGATTCTTTGTTTCGCTACGCTAAATATTGCCCCAGTACTCAGGTAAATTCGGGTTGGTTGCGGACGGCGTTACAAGAAGCAATTGAGAAAGCAGGGGAAGCGCCGATTAAAATTCGCTTTTTCCGCCGCCAAATGAATAACATGATTACTAAAGCTTGTCAGGATGTGGGGATTCCAGCTTTATCTAGTCGTCGCACTTTGGTTCTTAACCAGTGGTTACAACAGCGGAGTGAGGAAGTTTATCCCCAGGAACCAGGGTATCAAGGGGGAACTAATGCTTCGGTGCGTTTAGAGAGACCTTTACCTCAACGTTTACCAGATGCTTTGGAAGGTAAACAATGGGCATTTGTGAGTTTAGAAGCTACGGATTTGGCAGAAATGCCAGATTGGGAAATTGGCTTTGGTGAATCTTTCCCCCTAGAGTTGGCGCAATTGTCACCTGAAGCTCGCATTCCTGGTATTTTGATTTTCTCACCTAGAGCTTTACCTTTGGCTGGTTGGATGTCTGGTTTAGAGATGGCTTATTTGCACTTTGACACCAAGCAAGGGGACAGATTAATTTTAGAAACCGGCGCAACAGAAAGCTGGATTGTAGCTAATATCAGAACTCCTCAACTCCTAGCTGAGGCTAAAGGCTTTGCACAAGCAAAGGAAAAAGCCAATGGGGTACATTTTATTGGGGTGCAGTCTGATCCTCAATCTCAGACTTTTGCGGGATTTTGGCTGTTACAAGAGGTGAATTTGTAACCAGCGGCAACAGGAAATGAGGGAATAGGGAATATTTTTGATCTTTCTTCTGACCAATACCCAATTCCCACGAAATTTACAACTGTTAAGACACGCTGATGGGATAATGGACTGCGTATATCTGGGATTTACAATCCAAAATCCACAATTCATCAAGGGAAATGGGTTCTGCAAATTTGTCACAAGATACACTAGCCGAACATCTGCTAGAACTGTCCTTAAAATCTGGCGCAGAAGCTGCGGAAGTGTATCAATCGCGATCGCTTTCTCGTCCAGTGTTATTTGAGGCTAATCGCCTTAAACAACTAGAAACCAGCCAATCTGAAGGTACAGCATTACGGCTGTGGCTGAATGGTTGTCCGGGACTGATGGTGGCTTATGGTTCTGTCGATCCGCAAGTGATGGTAGAGCGATCGCTGGCTCTAAGTCAACTCAATCAACCAGAATCAGTAGAATTAGTCAGTAACTCTCATACCTCTTACCCTGATGTAGGGGAATCGGTGCCAGTGGAGATGCTGATAGATTGGGGCAAAGAAGCGATCGCACTGATTCGTGAAGTCTATCCTGATGTTCTCTGTAGCACCGACTGGGAATGTGATGTAGAAAATACTAGGTTAATTAACAGTAAAGGTTTAGATTGTCACTACACTGATACCACCCTTAGCTGCTATATGTCAGCAGAATGGGTCAGAGGTGATGACTTTTTGAGTATTTCCGATGGACAAACTCAGCGAGGAGAACTCAACCCAGAAAAATTAGCTCACCAAATTTTACAGCGATTAAGTTGGGCGCAAGAAAATGTTTCTACCCCAATAGGCCGTGTTCCCGTTTTGTTTACTTCCAAAGCGGCAGATATGCTATGGGGAACTATACAAGCGGCTTTGAACGGGAAGCGGTTATTAGAAAAATCTTCCCCTTGGGGAGAAAGGTTAGGTACACCAGTAGTTGCACCTATTTTGACTCTTTATCAAGACCCAGAAGCCGGACCATATAGCTGTCCTTTTGATGATGAAGGCCATCCGACAAAGTCGTTGGTGTTTATCGAAAACGGAATTTTACGGAATTTTTATAGCGATCGCACAACCGGACGACAATTAAATATTGGTAGTACTGGTAATGGTTTTCGCCCAGGTTTGGGTAGCTATCCCACTCCCGGTTTATTTAACTTTCTCATCCAACCTGGTTCCCTATCCTTACAAGATTTAATTCACAAGATGGGAGATGGCTTAATTGTCGATCAAATATTAGGAGAAAGTGGTGGTATTTCTGGTGATTTTTCCATCAATGTTGATTTGGGGTATCGAGTAAAAAATGGCCAAATAATAGGTAGAGTTAAAGATACAATGGTTGCCGGTAACATCTACACAGCCCTCCAACAATTAGTTCAATTAGGTGGTGATGCTGATTGGAATGGTGCTTGTTACACGCCTTCTTTAATAGTAGAAGGACTTTCCATCAATGGCAAAAATAATTAATGCTGATCACCTCAAAAAGTCGAAAGCTAAAGGTAAGTACCCAAGCAAAATTAATTGTACATTTAGGAGAGGGAACAGGGAACTCTTAACAGGGAACAGATAAGCACTATAGGGATTTTTATTTGTTCCGAAAATATTCAATTAATTTTGCTCAGGTACTTAGTTAATAACGGGACGGTCATCCTTAAGTTTTTCCTCAATGTATCTAAAGAGGAGCAGAAAAAACGTTTTTTAGAACGGATTAATCGCCCTGAAAAGAATTGGAAATTTTCTGTGAATGATGCGAACGAGCGCAGATTTTGGGATGACTATATAAGTGTCTATGAGGATATGTTCAATCACACGAATACAAAATATGCTCCTTGGTACATTATCCCCGCCGATCACAAATGGTTTACTCGTCTGGTTGTGGCGGGCATTATTTACACTCAGCTACAGGAACTGAATCTCAAGTATCCTAAGGTCAGCGAAGAACAAGATCAGGAACTTTTAAATGGGAAGGAAATTCTGGAAAGCCAGAAATAAGGATGAGAATTGGTTGATTTTAGCGATCGCAATTCCTGTGAGTCGTAATTTTTAGGCGATCGCTTTTAACAATCGATTCTATTTTGTCTATTTCGTTTGTTTTTTAACCCACATTCCGCACCCCAACTGTAACAGGAAGGGTGCAGAATGTGGGTTGTAACTATAGAGTACTCATACCACCATCAATAATCATCTCGCTACCCAGCATGAAAGATGATTCATCTGAAGCAAGGAACACTGCTGCTTTGGCTATTTCAATCGGCTCACCAAATCGTTTTAACGGAATCTGATTGCGGATTGCCTCTGCCATCTGCTGAACATTCTCGGCTGGAACACCCAGCTTCCCATATATTGGGGTAGATACAGGACCTGGGCTAATGGCATTAACCCGAATACCTCGCTCAACCAGTTCACCTGACAGAGTTCTTGCTAACGAGATCATCGCAGCCTTACTTGCACCGTAGACGCTAGAGTTTGGCATCCCGATATGAGCATTAATTGAAGTATTCAGGATGACCGAAGCGGGATTCGCCAAAATTGGCAACAGATTCTGGATCAGAAAATACGGTCCTTTGAGATTGACTGCAATTTGATGATCGAAGGATGCTTCATCCCAAGCCTCAAGCGGTTGAAAGATACCGATTCCGGCGTTAAGAAATACAGCATCAACCTGATCAAAAATTCCAGCGATTTGCTCCGCCAAGCGCTTTTGCTCGCCGACTTGACCAGCCTCGCTCTTGATGACGATTACCTCTTTGCCCAGTTCTTGCTGTGCCTGAGCTAATGTATCTGGGCTACGTCCAGTGACTATTACACGCGCACCCTCTGCCAGAAATTGCTTGGCTGTTTCAAGTCCTATACCTGTCGTGCCACCAGTGATGAGGGTACGCTTTCCTTGCAAACGATTCATGAAAACTCTCCTAATCTAAATCTTTCTTTAAAGTCTCTCGCTCACAATATCACAAGGCTTTGAGTCTAATAGCAGCTCACCTCACATCGACAAGATTGGTCAACGCCTTCACCAACAACAACATAAGTCGCATAACTGCTTAATTGAGCGACTTTAAATATTTTTGAGTTCGACCAAAATCATAGCTGTTTGTCCACTACAATGATCTGTCATACACTGATCGCTATTACTATGAGTCATGATTTTTAGGCGATCGCCTCAATTATCTATCTGTTAAAGGCTTTACGGTATGCGATCGCTATATTTGTGATAACCAAGAAAAAGAAATAGGCGATCGCTTTTTAGTATCTGGAACGAGGGGCAATGTTCCGCTACTACTGCTTGGCGATCGCAGATATTCGGACTACCCAATTTATTCGCAATAAAGCGATTAGATATTGGATGGATGCACCACGTGATCTAAAAGTTGACAAGTTTGCCCTTAACAAATACTCTACCGAACTCCGCAAGGAATTCCTTTTTACTGCTGAATTAAATTCAATGGCTGTCCAATCAGCCGCAGAGCGGGGATGGTTTGCTATATCAAGGTTTTACGACAACACTTCGACAAAGCTCAGTGACCACTGTAAATCTAAAAAATCTGGTCATAAAGGATATCCGCGTTTTCAAAAAGATTGCCTCTGGATATATCATCGGACTCCTGAAATTAGAAAAATGGGTAGAACCATTTATTTGGGAACTGCAAAAATCTCATCAAGCAATACCTCTATAAAATGAAGACAACCTAGAAACAGTGGCGTTAAGTTGGGGACAAAGATTTGAGCCAAGAATTATTCTGTCAAAACCAGATGTAGATAATCTGAAGAATATTTTCCTCTTTCATAAAATTCTGCTTCCAGCATCATAAACGTATCTTCGCAGTCAGCTAATTTTAATGCTGAATTGAAGAGGATGCTAGATATACTACTTTGTTTTCTTTTCATGTTCTTGAACATAAATATCGGGGGGATTGCTAGTATGTTCAGCATATAATTAAAACTTAAAAATTAAAAACTTAAAATTTATGATTTCCCTGGCGATGCTAACCCAGAGGTTTCGCAACTTGTGGCAGCATAGAAGAAGTTTAACGATATCTTCTATGGGCTACGCCAACGCCGAAGCTTGTATTATTGGTCTTGTGGCAGCCTTATCAGCGGTGTTACTCAAACAGGGTTCAGGATGGTTGGGAACTTGGCGCGTTCATAGTACCCAATTTTTACCAGCTTGGCTAACTTTACCCTTAATTGGCATGAGTTTTGGGTTTTTAGCTGGTTGGTTGGTGCAAAGGTTAGCACCGGAAGCCGCAGGTAGTGGTATTCCTCAAGTTAAAGCTAGTCTTGCCAATATACCAATCAAGTTATCTTGGCGAGTAGCAGGGATAAAGTTTCTTAGTACAATTATTTCCTTGGGTTCGGGTATTACTTTAGGTAGACAAGGTCCAACAGTGCAAGTGGGTGCTGGTTTAGCAGCGGGAATGAGTCGCACTTTTCCCACTTCTCCAGATCATCGCCGCCAAATGATTGCCGCAGGTGCTGGTGCTGGTTTATCTGCGGCTTTTAATGCCCCGATTGCGGGAGTATTATTTATTATTGAAGAGTTATTACAAGATGTATCCGGTCTAACTCTAGGAACTGCCATTATCGCCTGTTTTATTGGTGGGGTAATTTCCCGATTATTAGGTGGTGGGAGTTTACAACTAAACCTGGAATTAATGCACTATTCTAGCAAGTTCTCCCTGTTAGAAATTCCTATTTTCTTACTGTTGGGTGTTCTTGCTGGTTTGCTAGGGGCATTATTTAATCGGGGCTTAATTTTCAGTATTAAAACTTATAATAGATTGCACATTAGCTTACCGCTACGGGTGGCTTTAGCTGGCTTGATGTCTGGTTTAATTGTGTCCTTACTCCCAGAATATTATCGTGATAATGCTGGTTTGCGGGAGTATATGATTGCGACTCAACCTAATTTGTTATTAGCAGCAATTACTTTCATTTCCCAATTTATTTTAACCTTAATTGCTTTTGGTTCTGGCGCACCAGGAGGCTTATTTGCACCCAGTCTAATTTTAGGTTCTTGTTTAGGACATATAGTAGGGGTGTTTGAGTCTCAACTTTTGGGTTTAGGTTCTTCTACTACCTACGCTTTAGCGGGAATGGGGGGATTTTTTAGTGCTGTTTCTAAAGTTCCCATGACTGCTATTGTGATTGTGTTTGAAATGACGACAGATTTCAATTTAGTATTACCGTTAATGATTGTTTCTGTTACATCCTATTTAGTCGCAGATCAGGTAGTTCCTGGTTCACTCTATGACAAACTTTTACAATTAAATGGCATCAAAATTCAAAAAGATGCTCCCATTGAAGGCATATTAACTCAGTTAACAGCCCAAGATGTGATGCAGCAACGGGTGGAAACGCTAGATGCAGAAATTTGCATAGATGAAGTTATGCAAGCCTTTTCTCGTTCTCATCATCGGGGTTTTCCAGTGGTAGAAAACAATAAATTAGTGGGAATTATTACTCAATCAGATTTACAAAATCTCTACCCTTTCAAACATACTCCTCTCAGGGAAATGATGACACCGAAACCAGTCACGGTTACACCTAAGCAAACACTGAGTAATGTACTGTATTTGCTAGACCGTTATCAAATCAGTCGTTTACCAGTGGTAGATGGACAAAGACTGATTGGAATTATTACCCGTGCAGATATTATTCGGGCGGAAGTAGATCATATTAATTGTGAAACTGGTGTTTCCGGTCCCCAACCAGAACCATCTTATGTAGTTTACCAAACGCGATCGCCTAGTGTTGGTAGAGGTAGATTATTAGTAACAGTCGCCAATCCCGATACAGCAGAGACTCTATTAAAAATGGCTGCGACAATTGCCCGCGATCGCCATTATGAATTAGAGTGTTTACAAATCATTCTCGTCTCCCGTCATAGTTCCCCCTCGGCAACACGAGTGAGAACCGCCAAAAGTCGCCGCTTACTCAAACACGCGGAAAATTTAGCCAAAAAATGGGATATTCCTATTCATACCCAGATTAGAGTTGCCCATGATGTCGCCCAAGCAGTTTTAGAAACTATTAAGGAACGACACATAGATTTGATTTTCATGGGTTGGAAAGGCAATACTTCTACCCCCGGCCGGATTTTCGGTACTGTTGTTGATACTATAATTCGCCAAGCTGCTTGTGATGTTGTCTTAGTAAAATTGGGGAATCTTGCTGACGTTAATCATTTTAATCGGTGGTTAGTACCAATGGCAGGAGGACCAAATGCACCGATAGCAATTAAATTATTACCGGCTTTAGTCACCTTGGGAAATAATCCGGAAATTCGCCTCACCCAAGTTTTTAAACCATCGGAATTAAAGCCAGATATGAGAGTTTTAGAAGAATCCACTCGTCAATTAATGCGTCACCGGAATTTACACAGTACAGTTGTAGCTGCACCCATACAAGCTGATTCTGTTGCTGAAGGATTAATTAATTTAGTGAAAACGGAAGGTTATGATGTTGTAGTTTTAGGTGCTTCCCGTGAGGGATTATTACAACAAGCTATTCAAGGTAATATTCCTGAAACTATTGCTTCTGGTGTTGATATTACAGTAGTTTTAGTCAGAGGCAGTTTAAATCCCTGATCATAAGAGTTAGCATTCAGGGAAGATATAACAAAAATATTCGATCAGGTAACACCTTGGGCATCATGTGGTATTCATCCATTCTGCGGCGCTTTCTGCAAATGTTGCGGCAAGAACGTCGTTTAGCAATTTTTGAAGCTTGTTTAATAGGCTTAGTTTCAGCACTAGCAGCAGTTCTGCTGAAAACTGGGGTAGGATGGCTAGGTGGATGGAGAGTACAAAAATCACTATTATTACCTGCTTGGTTCTTACTACCCAGTGTGGGATTAGCTTGTGGATTCCTTGCCGGTTGGTTGGTTGAGCGTGTAGCACCAGAAACTTCTGGTAGTGGTATTCCTCAAGTCAAGGTAGCACTGGCACGGATACCAATTGCTCTAGATTTACGAGTGGCTTTAATTAAGTTAGTTGGTGGTATTTTAGCACTGGGTTCTGGACTAGCTTTAGGGCGTGAAGGTCCAACAGTGCAGGTAGGTGCAAGCTTGGCATCTCAACTAAGTCGCTGGTTTCCTACTTCTCCAGAACATCGACGACAGCTAATTGCCGCGGGTGCAGGTGCTGGTTTGGCTGCTGCTTTTAATGCACCTATTGCGGGTGTGTTGTTTGTGGTGGAAGAACTGCTGCAAGATGTATCAGACCTAACACTAGGGACAGCTATCCTCGCTTCTTTTATCGGTGCGGTTGTTTCCCGGTTCTTAGGTGGTCGTAGTTTAGATATTAATTTGGGAGCAACTGCACCAACTAGCTTTTTAATCCAAGATATTCCTTTTTATGTAATTTTAGGAGTTTTAGCCGGTCTGCTGGGGGCATTATTTAACCGGGGGATTCTGTCCAGCATGACTTTCTATAAACACACCCTCAGATTAGGTTTACCGGCGCGTGTGGGTTTAGCGGGACTGGTTTCTGGCTTGATTGTGGCGCTTTTGCCCCTATCATTTCGGGACAACACAGGGCTGCGGGATATGATTATGACAGGTGAGGTGAGTTGGTCGATAGCAGCGATCGCTTTTTTATCCCAGTTTGTCCTGACTCTGGTCGCCTATGGCTCTGGCGCTCCTGGAGGTTTATTCGCACCGGCACTGACGCTGGGGGCTGCTCTTGGCTCTTTAGTGGCTATTTGCGCTCATATTCTGCTTGCTCCCTTCAATATTGCCACGGGATTACCCATTACCTACGCTTTGGCAGGAATGGGAGCTTTTTTTACTGCTGTTGCTAGAGTACCAATTACATCAATTGTCATCGTTTTTGAAATGACGACAGATTTTAATTTGGTACTGCCATTAATGATTGTTTCGGTGACATCCTATATAGTTGCAAATAAAGTAGCCCCTGGTTCTCTCTATGACAAACTTTTAGAGTGGAATGGTATTTTTATTGAAAAAGATGCGCCAGCAGATGGTTTATTAACTAAGTTAACCGCCCAAAATGTGATGCAGCAACGGGTGGAAACTTTAGATGCTGAAATGACTATAGAAGAATTAATTCAGGCTTTTTCCCGTTCTCATCATCGCGGTTTTCCGGTGGTGGAAGAAAATAAATTACTGGGAATTATTACGCAAGCCGATTTACAGAAAGTGCGGGAACGTCACTTACCTAATCACACTCCGATTCGGGAAATCATGACACCTGAACCGGTGACGATTAAACCTAAGCAAACACTGAGTGATGTTTTGTATTTACTAGATCGTTATCAAATCAGTCGTTTACCAGTGGTAGATGGACAAAGACTGATTGGAATTATTACCCGTGCAGATATTATTCGGGCGGAAGCAGACCATTTGAACGGGGAAACTAGGGTTGATGGTCCCCAACCAGAACCTTCTTATGTAGTTTACCAGACGCGATCGCCTAGTATTGGTAGAGGTAGATTATTAGTAACAGTCGCCAACCCAGATACAGCAGAGACTCTATTAAAAATGGCTGCGACAATTGCCCGCGATCGCCATTATGAATTAGAGTGTTTACAAATCATTCTCGTTTCTCGTCATAGTTCCCCCTCTGCAACACGAGTTAGAACCGCCAAAAGTCGCCGCTTACTCAGACACGCCGAAAATTTAGCCAAAAAATGGGATATTCCCATTCATACACAAATACGAGTCGCCCATGATGTCGCTCAAGCCGTTTTAGAAACTATTAAGGAACGACATATTGATTTGATTTTCATGGGTTGGAAAGGAAATACTTCTACCCCCGGCCGGATTTTTGGAACGGTCGTTGATACTATAATACGTCAAGCTACCTGTGATGTTGTCTTAGTAAAATTGGGGAATATTGCTGATGCTAATCATTTTAATCGGTGGTTAGTGCCGATGGCAGGGGGACCAAATGCACCGATAGCAATTAAATTATTACCTGCTTTAGTGACTTTGGGAAATGAACCCGAAATTCGTCTCATGCAGATATTCAAACCATCGGAATTACAGCCAGATATGACGGTTTTAGAAGCATCTACTCATCAACTTATGCGTCACCGTAATTTACACAGTACAGTTACTGCTACATCAGTACAAGCAGATGATGTTGCGGAAGAGGTAATTAATTTAGTGAAAACGGAAGGTTATGATGTTGTAGTTTTAGGTGCTTCCCGTGAGGGATTATTACAACAAGCTATTCAAGGTAATATTCCTGAAACTATTGCTTCTGGTGTTGATATTACAGTAGTTTTAGTCAGAGGGGAAATAATTCGTAATTCGTAATTCGTAATATTTCCTACGGAAACGCTACGCGAACGTAATTCGTAATATTTCCTACGGAAACGCTACGCGAACGTAATTCGTAATTTGGGGTTTGTTGTTTCTCCTTAATTTACATGAGTAAATTGTGGCTTTATGAAGACATTAAAAATATTCATCCCCAGTATCGAGAATGGCTGTACTGATGACAAGATGTGACAATCCAGTGCATTCCTATGAAAACAGTTGACCATAAAAAACTTTTAGAAAGCTTGTATGATCTGCTTTTTTATTTTTAATTCCGAGACAGCGGTACTAGCTAGGTGGGAGTTGTTTTAGTAAATTTTCCGTAATAGGTTGTTACTACCCACAAGTACAAGTACCAACAAACCTAACTGAAGTTGCCAAGGTGCTATAATCAGGGATAAAATCAAACTGACTGCTGTAAACACACCTGCTATGTAAGCGATTTCTTGGTTTTTTCTGTTGAAAAAATAACCAGTTATTAAACCAGTAAATAGTGGAATCAGAAAAAATAGAGGCATTTAACTAAATCCTGAACTAACTGCCGAGTAGTTGAAGAAACTAGTAGTTGAAGAAACTAATTTCAACTTATCTTTAGATAACAAACACTGATTATATACTTAAGTAGGTTTTATTTACAATAGTTTTTTTAAAATCAAGATATGAATTAGCCGAGATTATGTAATTTTTTGGTAAATTATTTGACTCTCTAGACTTGTACTGACATCGGGAAAAATAGGGAGTGTGCGGAGAAATCAACGCCAAGTCCACGGTTTCAAGAGTCAAAATTGATTCTTTATCCTGAGTCCTATTCTTAAATAGCAATTTACGTTATTACATTATAGTAGGTCACATTTTCAATTTAAACACCCAATGTTGAACATTCCTCAACTACTAGCAGCTGAACTACAACTCCAACCCAATCAGGTGCAAAACGCGCTGGAACTGTTGTCCGAGGGTGCGACAATTCCCTTCATTGCACGTTATCGCAAAGAACGCACAAACGAGATGAAGGAAGTGCAGCTGCGGGACTTAGCTGATAGATATACATACTTAACAGAATTAGAAGAAAGGAAAAAAGTAATTTTCAATGCGATCGCAGAACAAGGTAAACTCAGCGAAGAATTAAAAGCTAAAATCACCTCCTGTTTACAAAAAACAGAACTTGAGGATTTATACCTACCATATAAACCCAAACGTCGCACCCGTGCCACTATCGCTAGAGAGAAAGGATTAGAACCTTTAGCGACTTTTATGAGATCATTAAATGTTAAAAACGGTGTAGCAGCAGACTTAGAAATAGAAGCAGCGAAATATGTTTCTGAAGAAAAAAGCGTAAAAACCGCAGAAGAAGCATTAAAAGGCGCATCAGATATTTTAGCGGAAGAAGTTGCTGAAAAAGCAGAATTACGTGCCTATTTGCGGGATTATTTATTAGTAGAAGGTTTGTTTGTTTCCCGCATTAAAGCAGAACATCCAGAAGGTACAACCAAATTTGAAATGTACCGCAACTATCAAATCAAAGTTAAAAATATTGCCCCTCATAATATGCTGGCTTTGTGTCGGGGAGAAGCAGAGAAAATCTTAAACTTTGAAATAGACTTTGATGAAGATTTTGTACTATCCTATTTAGAAACTCAAGAAATTAAAACCAAAGTTAGAAACATCAGAGATTTCTATCAAGCAATGTTAAAAGATGCCTTTAACCGCTTGATGAAAACATCTTTAGTCAGTGAAGTAATTTCTGAAAAGAAAACCTATTCTGACATTGAATCTATCAAAACCTTTGAAGCAAATTTACGGGAATTACTGCTATCTGCACCAGCAGGAATGAAACCAACTTTAGCCATAGATCCAGGTTTTAGAACAGGGTGTAAAGTTGCAGTACTAGAACAAACCGGCAAATTTTTAGAATATCAAGCCGTCTTTCCCCACCAAGCTATTGAACA
The DNA here is from genome assembly GCF_000332135.1 of Anabaena sp. PCC 7108. Classification (NCBI taxonomy): domain Bacteria; kingdom Bacillati; phylum Cyanobacteriota; class Cyanophyceae; order Nostocales; family Nostocaceae; genus Anabaena; species Anabaena sp. PCC 7108. The sequence continues at coordinate 4,490,392 of NZ_KB235896.1, read as the reverse complement.
ACGCAAAAAAGCCGCACAAACCATCAAGAACTTAATTGAAAAATACCAAATTGAATTAATAGCCATTGGTAACGGAACAGCTTCCCGTGAAACAGATGAATTTGTTGCTGAAGTATTAGCAAACTGCGAACGCAAACCAGTTAAAGTAATGGTCAATGAATCCGGTGCATCTATATATTCTGCCAGCAAAGTCGCACTAGAAGAATTTCCTGATTTAGATATTACCGTCAGAGGTGCAATTAGCATCGGTAGAAGATTACAAGATCCTTTAGCCGAATTAGTAAAAATCGATCCCAAATCAATAGGAGTCGGACAATATCAACATGATGTAGATCAAAAATTACTGAAAAAGAAATTAGATGAAACAGTAGAAAGTTGCGTTAATTATGTAGGCGTAGATTTAAACACCGCTTCCAAAGAACTGCTGACATTCGTTTCTGGAATTACCCCCACAGTAGCTAACAACATTATCGCTTATCGCAACCAAAATGGAGCCTTTAAAAATCGCCGCCAACTATTAAAAGTAGCCAAATTAGGGCCAAAAGCCTTTGAACAAGCAGCAGGTTTTTTAAGAATTCGTGGTAGTGAAAACCCTTTAGATAACACCGCAGTCCATCCAGAAAGTTACGCACTTGTAGAATCCATAGCCAAAGATTTACAACTACCATTAAATCAAGTCACAGAAATTGCCGAAAAACTCAAAAAAACCAACATTAAAAAATACGTCACCGACACAATTGGAGAACCAACACTGCGCGACATTCTCAGCGAACTAGAAAAACCAGGAAGAGATCCTCGTGCAGAATTTAAGTATGCCACATTCAAAGATGGAATCAAAGAAATTAAAGATTTAACAGTAGGAATGGAACTAGAAGGAATTGTCACCAACGTTGCTAACTTCGGTGCATTTGTTGATATAGGCGTACACCAAGATGGACTAGTACATATTTCCCAACTTGCAGATAGATTCGTAGATGATCCTCAAAAAATAGTCAAAGTCGGACAAGTCGTCAAAGTCCAGGTTTTAGAAATTAACGAAAAATTAAAACGCATAGGTTTATCCATGAAAGCAGTCAAACAATAGCATAAACATCTCCAGAAATTAAATATACATGATTTGGAACCCTTCTAGTAGAGACGTTCCATGGAAAGTCTCTACATTCTTTTTCACCAGATGTCTAAGAAAACTTCACACAAAGGCGCAAAAAACATCCTCTAAAATGCACATTTACAGGATGTATAATTATTCATAGGACTTACGCAAGTGTCACACTAAAAATCTGTTGTAGGGTGCGTCAGACTGCATAAATCCTGCAAATAAACAGATTGTTGATATCTGACGCACCCTACCAATGTGCCAGCATAAATCCTGCAAATAAACAGATTGTTGATATCTGACGCACCTTACCAATGTGCTAGTTGCGTAAGTCCTGATTCATAAAAATCTCTCCTTATTCTCTATGCGTCTTTGGGTTAAAAAAAATCAGATGTTCACCAAACAACAGCAAAAAATAAATCCCAAATTGATATGAATATTTACCAAATCAGATTAATCAACGAAAAACTAAAATTAGATCGCACAATTCAAGTACCAGAAGATCAATATATAATCGACATAGCCGAAGAAATAGGTGTCCGTTTACCATCTGGTTGTAAACAAGGAGAATGTTCAGCTTGTGTAGCTAAACTTATTAGCGGTGAAATTGATCAAAGTGAACAGAAATTTCTTCGTCCCCATGAAATCCAAGCTGGTTATGTCATTACCTGCGTAAGTTATCCATTATCTGATTGCGTATTAGAAACACATCAAGAACAACATTTATATAAAACCTCCCTCTACCATAAACCTGAATAACTAAAAAAACCCTTCGCGTTCCTCCGCGTTAACCTCCGCGTTCCTCTGCGTTTAAAAAATCCTCCTTTCGACATAACCTAATTCAGCCTAAAACCAGAGGTTAAAACCTAAATTTTACTAGAAGATAGAAACAGTATATGTGTTGCTGTTACTCAAAGGTAAAAACAATGTGGGGAACATTTTTAACTATACTCGCTACAGCCTTAAGCCTGCTAATTGTTGATTTAATTGTTCCAGGCGTTAATCTTGCCAATTTTCCTTCAGCTTTAATAGCAGGTTTAGCGATTGGTTTGATTAACGGTTCAGTCAAACCAATCATTTCCGCACTATCTTTACCATTGACGTTCTTAACATTAGGTGGATTTTCCCTAATAGTCAACGGAATCTGCTTTTGGTTAGCATCAATTTTAGTTCCTGGCTTTAGCGTTCACGGAATTATTGCTTTTATTCTCGGTCCAGTAGTCCTATCTTTGGCTAACACCTTCATTAGTAAATACTTTGCTGAAAAGAATCCTGAATTACAAAGTACTCCTACTAACCCCAAAATATCCTCTTAAGTCGCATCTTTCACTCCAAAAACCTGCCAACACAGGTTGAAAACTCCACTCATTCACTGTCACTGCAAAGTTAAAACATTCTCAAAATATCATGAAAATAATCCGCTTGCTGCTTGGGTTTTTCTTACCTCCATTAGGAGTTTTTCTCACTGTTGGAGTTAATTCAACTTTGTTCATTAACATCCTGCTTACCCTTCTGGGTTGGCTTCCTGGTAGTATTCATGCAATTTGGGTAATTGCTAAACATGATGAAAGCCAGAATAGAGAGGAAGGTATTTACTAATTTTAGTAATAGGTAATTAGTTGAAAATTCCTAAGACTAATTACCCTTTTTTTGATTATATTTGAAAGAAAATAAAAAACCTTCTATAGCAGCCCTAAATGAGTCATGAAAACATATTTTCTAGTAGATGTTAGGTGAAAACGCCAGGGGAAACGCATCTAACCCAAACAAAAAAAAATGTTCACACCCTCCGCCAGGATTGCTATAGATACTTATTTAGTCAATGTTTTCTTGTCTTCAGGTTCTTTATCTTTAAATGAGTCAGCCGTTGCTAAGAGTAAATCTCTCAATATTTGCTTGAAGTGGCGCTCTTTTTTAGCTAATACAGCACCTGCTTCACCCAGTTTATTTTCTAATTGAGAATGTTTTTCTCCCACCTGTGTAGCCACAGATTCTACTTGAGGACGCGCTTGATCATACCAGGTTTTTGCTTCATCTAAATAGTCTTTTACTTCCCCAGAACGCCCGCCATAACGTGCAGCTAAATTTGCTCTAATAATGGCTAATTGTGCTTGGAGTTGGGCATAACGTTTCTTTAACAGGCTGACTTCTTCACTATCTTGGATAGCATTAATAGCTGATGCGATCGCACTTTTTATATTAGCAGATTTATCTGTACTCGTCTGTTCAATTTCTGCTAACATTCCATCAACTTCTTGCTGAAGTTGTTCTTCTTCATTATCTAGTCGTGTTTGTAGTGTCTTTAATTCCGTTTGGGTTTTGACAATAGCTTCATGTCTTTTGCTATTCACACCTTCTAAAGCACCTTCAATAGAAGCTGTCACTTCTTCTTTGATTTCGCTACCTTTATCTTGTAAATTTTCAACTACTGCTGAAACTGCATCTATCACCAAAGTACGTAGTTCGCTAGAACCTTCTTTCAATTCAGCAGCTACCTGAGAAACTGCGGCTTTGACTATTTCACGAATGTTCTCAGTTCTTAATTGTCCAGTAGCTTTAGCTTCTTGTAAATCGGCTTGAATTTTGTCTTTGATGTTGTTAGTCATATTTAGCCCCATAAATAAATTTAGCTAATTTGCATAGCAATTGAACATGATGCTACATTGGCATTATGGCGCGGTATTTTTTAGATAAACACTTCCTTTAGATAGAAGAACACAGAATCAAATAGATTATTTTTATGGCGTTGCCTATTTGTGAGATGATTAATATGTACCGGGAATAATTGCAAATTAACTATGTGGCGTGTAAATATCACTTGTAATGATGAAGCCTGGAAGCTTTATGGCGTTGAGTTTAAAACACTTGCAGGTAAATACAAAGGTGAATTGATTGGTTCTAAAAAAATGCCAGATGGTATACGTATCATGTCTTATAAAATCGAGGATGTCAGCGAAGCAGAAACTTTTCAAGAAGAATGTGCAAAATTTGCCGGATTTACATCCGACTTTGAATCACTATAATATTATCTTTAGGGTTGATTGTTGTAAATTGTCAAAACAAAATTTGGAGAAATTTGGTGAGAAGATTACTAACATTAACATTAGTTACCCTTCTATTATGGACAAGCATTTTGATTTTACCGATTTTACCTGCTAATGCTTTAGATACCCAAAATGGGGCAGAAGTTTTTAGTGTTCACTGTGCTGGATGTCATATCAATGGTGGTAACATTATTAGAAGGGGCAAGAATTTAAAAAAGAATGCTTTAAAAAGATATGGAATGGATTCTTTAGCAGCGATTACAAATATCGTTACTAATGGGAAAAACAATATGTCAGCTTATCAAGAAAGATTGACCACTGAAGAAATCGAAAATGTCGCGGCTTATGTTTTGGAACAAGCAGAAAAAGATTGGAAATAACAATACACTAAAATCTATGATGTTAACTGAAGAAAGCTATTTACAATTTACTCCTGATTTAAAAATTTGCCGAATCTTAAACGGAATGTGGCAGGTTTCCGGGGGACATGGACGCATTAATCCAAAAACCGCTATTGAGTCAATGTTTCAATATGTCGATGCTGGTTTTACAACTTGGGATTTAGCAGATCATTATGGTCCAGCAGAAGATTTCATTGGTGAATTTCGTCGTCAATTAATTGCGACTCGTGGAGAAGAAGCTGTAAATAATATTCAAGCTTTTACAAAATGGGTTCCTCGTCCTGGAAAGATGACGAAAGAGATTGTCGAGAAAAATATTGATATATCTTTGGGTCGAATGGATGTTAAATCATTAGATTTAATGCAGTTCCATTGGTGGGAATATAGAGACTCTGGCTATTTAGATGCACTCAAATATATGGCAGAATTGCAAACAGAAGGTAAAATCAAACATTTAGCTTTAACTAATTTTGATACCGAACATTTGCAAATTATTACCGAAGCAGGAATCAAGATTGTTTCTAATCAGGTGCAGTTTTCTCTAGTTGATAGAAGACCACAAGTAAATATGGTTAAATTCTGTCAAGAACATGATATCAAACTATTTACTTATGGTAGTGTTTGCGGTGGTTTGTTATCAGAAAAATATTTGGGTAAACCAGAACCAAAAAGCTTAGAAATCAACACCACAAGCTTGAGAAAATACAAACAAATGGTTGATAATTGGGGTGGTTGGGGATTATTCCAAATCTTACTAACTACTCTTAAAGAAATTGCGGATAAGCATCAAGTGAGTATTGCTAATGTGGCTGTGAATTACATTTTAAATCAGCCAGCGGTAGGGGGTGTAATTGTTGGTGCAAGATTAGGAATTGCGGAACATTTAGAAGATAATGCTAAGGTGTTTGGGTTTAGTTTAGATGCTGAAGATATAGGTAAAATAGATGCAGTTTCTCAGCAGTCAAAAGATTTATATAAGTTAATTGGTGATTGTGGAGATGAGTATAGACGTTAATTAAATAATAAGATACCCGATTTATTTTTTAAGATTATCAATAAATTATCAATTGATATTATAAGTCGGGTATTTAGTAATCCTTAAAATCTTCTAAAGGTTCATCAAAATCATCAGCCATTTTTACCATTCCTTTAGCACTACCTGGTTGACGACGGCGTTTAACTGTTAATACAGGAATTAATTTTACAGCAGGTTGATTATCTTTGGTGATAATAATTTCTTCACCATTAAGTGCTGCTTCAATTAGGTCGAATAAATGTTGAGAAGCTTGAGTTATAGTAATTTGCTGCATAATTATTAACTCAGAATTAATAAAATTCAGTATATGGCTATTATACCTAATTTATTAAATCAAAGCTTGAAAACGGTCATCTTCCTGAATAGCATCAAAATCTGAGTCAATTTTTGCTATTACTAGGTTACAGTATATTAAAAAATACTCAATAAGAAAAAATGACTAACAATACTATTCCCATCGGCTACCTACGCAAAGTCCATCATATCGCTTTAAATGTCCAAAATATGACAGCATCTCGCCATTTTTATGGTCATATTTTAGGATTACATGAACTCACAGGGGAAGAAGTACCAGAAACATTAATAGAACTCGTCGCTACGGGAAAAGTCGCTAATTTTGTCACTCCCGACGGGACGATAATTGATTTATTTGGAGAACCGGAATTATCACCACCAAACCCTGACCCCAGTAAGTCCTTTACTAGAGCATATCATTTAGCATTTGATATAAATCCAGAATTATTTGATCAAGCTGTGGCTGTGATCAGGGAAAATAATTTAGTAATTGCTTATGGACCCCTTACCCGTCCTACAGGTAGAGGAGTGTACTTTTATGACCCCGATGGGTTTATGATTGAAATACGTTGTGATCCTAGTTAAATGCGAAAATGGAAAAAATATTAAAAGTCATTGAAGACGTAATTACTAACCCGCCAATTCCCCACGAACCTTATAAGCAATCATTAAAAAATTGGGCTATGTATTGCTTACGGGATAGAGGTTTTATAGTTGTTTATGCCCAAAATGCTGATTTTGCGGTGCAATTTAAAAGCGGAGAAAAGTTCTATTTTAAAGTTTCAAATACTGGTGATGATTTAGATAATAAGTTTAATTGGATAGTTTGGGATGGTGTTGCGAAAAAAGTCAGTTTAATTCCACAAATCTTATAAATTATAGTAGGTTGGGTTAAGCAACAGCGCTACCCAACAAGGTCTTGATAATGTTAGTTTAGTCTGCGCGATAGCACATAAATCTTTTTTAACGAACCGCGAAGACGCGAAGAGCGCGAAGGTAAGAAAGAGAAGAAAGGGAAGTTTTCAGAAATAGAATACCAAACTCTTGCTTTCTTCTCTGTGTCTCTGCGACTCTGCGTGAGATAAAAATCTAATTCATGGTTTTGCAAATACCAGTAAATGCTGTTGTGGTAATGAATTTATGCTTTCCTGCAAAACTAAACCTACCGCTTGCATTTCTTTCTTCACTTGTTGTTGTGTCATTTTGTGCAAGCGTTTAATCATAATAAAGGGATTTTCAGCCCGATATTCTACTAATACAACTCTACCGCCTGGTTTTAAAGCTTTAACTATTTCTGTCATCACTTCTTGGGGATATGCTAATTCATGATAAGCATCGACCATGATTGCTAAATCTATGCTTTCATGAGGTAAGTTAGGATTAGTTACAGTTGCTAATATTGGTTCAACATTATTGATGTTTTTTTCTTGTTTAAAATACCCGATAATCTCTAACATTTCTGGTTGAATATCAACTGCGAAAACTTTACCTTGTGGTAATAAAGGTGCTATGATAAAGCTTAAATAGCCTGTACCAGCACCGATATCTGCAACTACATCATCAGGTTTTAAGTTGAGAAGATTAACTATTTGACTGGGTTTTTCTTCTGCTTCTCTGCTGGGTCTTTCTAACCAACCTGCACCTGTATAACCCATGACTTGGGCAATTTCTCTCCCCATGTAGTATTTACCGATACCATCAGAACTGTGATTTTGTCGCTGTTCGTAAATTGTGGTGGTTTGAGAATTACTATTAGCAAGCGTGGTGGTGGCAAAACAAACCAACGCTAATATAACCATAATTACAGATAACAAGAAGAAAAAATTATGCTTTGAACCAGTATTCATAAGTAGAATTTTGCTTAATTGAGTACAAAATTAATATATTATTCAGAATAATTCAGGAAAAAAGTTAAAGCAAGAAGTATCTAAGCATGGAATTGTCTATGTAAGATACTGAATCTGAAAAGAGGTTGAAAAACATGGATGTGGCATTGTTAGCGAAAAGCTTAACTGTCTTTCTAGGACCGTTTCTGCCTTACTTAATCAAGATGGGTGAAAAAGCGGCAGAAGATGTAAGTAGTAAGTTTACAGCAGGTGCTTGGGACAAAGCAAAAACTTTATGGGGTAAGCTTCAGCCCAAGGTAGCAGCTAAACCTATAGTACAAGCAGCAGTTGAAGAGGTAGCTAAATCTCCAGAAGATCAAGATTCTCAAACTGTGTTGGAGATTCAAATGAAAAAAATGCTGAATGAGGATCAGGATTTTGCTAAAGAAATTTTTCGGTTGATGCAGGAAGAAAAAGAACAAGACCAAGGAACAACAAATATTTCTCAAAGCGCAGGTGATAACTCTATTCAGTTTGGGTCGATTCAAAACTCAGGTGATATCAATATTAATAAATAGCCATAAATTATGACCAGTAATATTTCCCAATCCGCGGGTGATAATGCTGTTTTATTTGGAAGTATTGGTCAGGTAGGAACTATCAATATTCTGCGGCTAGACTCTGAACATGGGGGAAGAGTAACACTAGACGTACCTGACATCCAAAATGCTCTCAAACCACGCCCTCTACCTGTTTTTTTACTGCCTCGTCCTTTTCCTACGTTATTAGCTAGGAGAGAAGAAGTAGAACGTGCGCTTAATACTTTACCATATAACCAAACCGTGGAATTTTACGGTGATAATGGTATTGGCAAGACATCAATTTTGCGGTATTTAGCCCGTCATCCTGCACTCACTTCAGTTTTTTCTGATGGGATTATTTATCATCATTGTGCTAATTATCAGTCAGAATCTGATTTACTACAAATTATTTTTGATAGGTTTTATGAAAGTGAGATTAGGTTTAAACCCACGGATATACAAATTCGTGAAGCTTTAAAAGATAAAAAAGCTTTGATTTTGTTGGATGGGGGGAAGTTAACAAGGGAAGAAGTGCAAGGTATTAGCAATAACTCACTCAATCCAACTTTTTTGTTTGCTAATAGCGATCGCTCATTTTGGGGTGAAGGCTATTCTACTAAACTCTCTGGACTACTTCTCAAAGATGCCATATCTCTCGTTACTAGAGAATTGGGACGTTCCCTAACTCAAGAAGAATATACTGCTGCGGAAGCATTATGTACAGCTTTAGAAGGTCATCCTTTGGGAATTCTCCAAGCTGTAGGATTGGTAAGAGAAGATAATTTGACACTGACTGTTGTATCACAACGCTTCAATTCTCAGGCTAATCAAGATAAGATCAAACATTTACTATCATCATTATCTAAACCTGAGCGAATGATTTTGATCATCCTGGCTGCTTTGGGAATAAATGTAGCTCTTGGTGCAGAAAGAATTGCTGATTTAATAGCTATTTCTGAAGTTAAGCCTGTTCTGAAAAATTTACTCAACCGTCATTTAGTCCAAGTTGATGGTGAGCATTATAGCTTGTCAGATTCGCTATTTGAGTATTTTAGAAAATCAGAAAATATTAGTAACTGGATGGAAAATATAACCACTTATTTCAAAAATTGGATACTACAAAATCAGGGTTTAACAGAAGTTATATTATCGGAATCACCTGCAATTTTATCATGTTTAGAATGGTCTTTTATCACTAATCGTTGGCACGATGTATTATCTTTAGGAACAGCAATTGAACCTGTTTTAGCATTGAGTGGACAATGGGGTATTTGGGAAAAGGTTTTACAATGGCTTCTAGCAGCAGCAAAGGCCACAGGAAATCAAGCAATTGAGGCTTTAGCTTTACATCAATTAGGAACTCGTTCACTTTGTTTAAATCAGTTAACTGAAGCGCAAAACTATTTAAATCAAGCTTTACAAATTAGAGAATCAATTAATGATCAAGCTGGAATAGAAGTTACTAAAAATAATCTGGAATTGATCCCAGATTGGGTGATACCAAAGTCTAAACCAATTGATGCTTCACCACCAGTAAAACCTATCAAGCAAGATTTTTCACTATGGTTTAAATTTGGTGCAGGTTTTTTGTTTTTTGCATTTATAGGATGGTTGATTTGGTCATTACAACCTCCGACAAAAACTTCAACTGCAAACCCGACAGAAACTTCAACTGCAAACCCGACAGAAACTTCAACTGCAAACCCGACAGAAACTTCAACTGCAAACCCGACAGAAACTTCAACTCCAACCCAGACAGAAACTTCAACTCCAACCCAGACAAAAACTCCAACTCCAACCCAGACAAAAACTCCAACTCCAACCCAGACAGAAACTCCAACTCCAACCCAGACAGAAACTTCAACTCCAACCCAGACAGAAACTTCAACTCCAACCCAGACAGAAACTTCACCCAACCAAGAACCTGAAACACAAATAATGAAGTGCTTATCTTTAAGCCTGTCAGAAAATGTAAAACCGTGCGAAGAAGGACAAGGACAAGAGGAAATTACTGTCAAACGGGGAGAAAAAATTCGAGGAATAATTATTTTAAATAATGTAGCTACTGAAGATATAGAAGTTAACCTTAAAGCAACTATTGATGATACTATCTATGAAGAAAAAAATATTAAAATTCAAGCAAAAGCAACCCAAGCAGAGTTTGAATTTAATATGAATATTTTTAGCAATTATCTCGACAGAGGATTAGCGAAAATCACTGCATCTTATAAAAAACAGAAGGAGTTATATAAGTCTTTCTATGTTGAATCGTCCCAACCGACATCTCCCGCTATTACACCAGTTCCCAGTAACAATGACCAAACCCAATTTCCATCCCCATAACCCCACTATATGACAATTGGTTCTAAAGAGCGATCGCACCATTTCCCCTCTATTAATTCTGTAACTAGTGGTGTCACAATAAACTTAGCAGGAAATCCCGCTTTTACATCCACCCGCACACAAGAATAAGGTTTTTTCCTCTGTGAACCGTAACCGCTACGTCCTACATACAATAGTGAATCTGCAACTTTTTGAGTAAAATTACTATTATCAGTAGTCAAAAAAGCTTCCATTAGTTCCGTCCCTTCTTGGCGTTGACGACGGGGACGACGACCACTCCCACCACAAACTATATAATTAATGTGAGAATCAGCGTATCCTGTATTCACAGTCCGCAGATGTTCCAAACAGTGTGCGTGACCACTACAAATCACATCTACAAGCGGTCTACCTTGATTTATATTACCCAAACTTGCCGCTACTTGCTCAAATACTCCCCGCAAACGATGACGTACTGCTAAAGTTTGCCCTTGATGCCACTTAGTTGCTTCTGTAACATAAGGAGGATGATGAAAAAATATTACCCGTCCCCGCACTTCTGAATTTTGCCAAGATTCAATTAACCGACTTCGCAACCATTCCAGTTGTTCAAAATCAACATCATCAAGTGTATGAGTTTCTAATTGCTTTTCAATATCTATTTTGACTTCGTTGAGTTGGTCTAATTTAGCACCTAAATCTGCAAGTTGCTCGGACTCTGCGGGATTTTCAGAGTCTAATTGATCACACTCTCCTAAAATTTCCCATTCTTCTCGTTCTAATTCTTGACGACGCTGCAACAATTCGCGACGGAAAATATCTCCAGCTTGGTTTTCTGGTAAAGGTTCTGGTGTATTAAAAGTATTAGAATCGAGGGCAAAAAAATCAATTCCGCCATAATGAAATGTATAATACCGATTAGGTAAGCGGGTAAATTTTCCCGGTTGGTAACGCAAACATCGACCTACATCACTTTTAGCAGTGTAATGTTCATCTAAATGATGTTCTAATTCTGCTGGAGAAATAGCAGCTAAGTAATCAATAAAAGCCCTTGTATAAGCATCTCCTTGGTTTGAACCATGCCAACCAATTTCAATATCTTTGTAACGCAACATCCGACGCAAAGGCAAGGTCGAACCAGTAATTAAACGATAGAACCAAGGTACATCATAATAATCATGATTACCTAAAACTGGCAAAATTGGTAACTTAAAAATCATTTGGTCATAAGCAATATTTTTGGGGTTTTCACCACCTACAATAAATTCCCGATAAGGTTCAATAAAATTGGCTGGATAATATTCACGAGAACCTACAACATAAATTACATCACCAGTATGTAAAATAAACCTGCTATCATGAATATGATTTAACATCATTTGGGCAACTTGACGTTGAGGATGAAAACCATAATGAGATTTAGTTCCACTATCTCCAATTACCATAAACGAAAAATCTGGATTTTCCTCCCTGCCATCATCTAAAATCATGGACGTTTGGTCAATTCCTCGTTGCAAAATGCTAGGATGCTGCCAGCACACCCGTTGTTTCATCTTTTGAATTTTTACAGAAACCGATGGTTCAGAAATCAATTTCATAGCTGAAATTAGCTAACTTTTAAGCTGATTCTAACGAATTAATTAATGTTTATCATTAAATATTATATCTCATATTAGTAATATTACTTATACTAAATTAAGATGAAGCTGCATATGATAGCATTTTAAGAATAATTGACCGCAGATAAACGCAAATAAACGCAGATAAAGAGAGATGAATTAATAAATTGCATAAATAAATTGCATGATCCTATGTAGCCTCACATGAAGTTGGTATAAGCTACTTTGTATTTATCTTTAATTTAACTTTAATTTAAAATAATGCTGTTATCTGGTCGATTAGGATTTTTACCTATACCTTTAGTATGATTTTGAGATATTTAATTGTTTTTTTAATCGAGAAAACCAAATTACTATCATCCATTTGGTATAATACCGATATTCGCAGAAACTACGAACAAGTTTGTAAGCTTTATCTTTTGGGAATAAGTAAGTATCCCAATCATGCTATGAAGTAGACTCGTTTGAGTCAAAGTTATGGTTAATGATCTATAGTGTCATAAGAGATGACATTATTCAAAAGCAACTTAGGCAAACTTTGCATAGTTGTAAAATATTCTTGTGGCTTCTTAATTTATTGTATCTGTTTGCATAAAAATGAATGAATCAATCATTACTCAGTTTTTATCTCCTCAATTACAGAAAATTTATGAGCAAATTATTACACCTTACCGAAAATGGTTAATATTTGTTTGTTTGTTAATGGTGATTGATATCTTCTTATTAATTATTCTCCAACAAACTTGGCTTAAATATATAGAAATTCCCCTGGGTTTATCCATAGCCATTATTGTTGGTGTGTTAACCTATCGGTTGTTTGATAAATGCTTTAATTATTATTTACTAGAGTCGGCAATTAAGCAGAAAATGAATGGTGAAATATTAGTAGTATCTAATTTTATCGCCAAAGGTCTAATTTTTATCATTATCTTCTGCATTTTCGCTCAAACTCATCAAATCAATCTCTTGGGTTTAGTGACAAGTTTAGGAATTGGTGGAGTAGCTTTAGCTTTTGCAGCTAAACAAACTTTACAACAGTTATTAGGTGGAATTGTCATTTATATTGATAGACCTTTTGTAGTTGATGACTATATTGGTTTACCTGATGGGACATTTGGTAGAGTAGAATCAATCGGGTTACGTTCTACGAAAATTAGAAATTCTGGTAAAGGAACTGTCACCATAGTTCCCAATGATTCACTAATTCAATTAAATATTGAAAACTTCACCGGAGGAAGAAAAGTAGTTTCCTTAATTTATTTAAAATTCCATCAAACAATTAACGAAAACGAAAAGGCTTTGATTCGTCAAGTTATCTTAGAAAGTACCAGTGATTTATTTGGACTAGATTCCCGCAATACTGAAGTAAATTTCAAAGATATATTTTTAGATGAAAAAACTCATACTACCCAGGCACAAATTAGCTTTTTTATTCTCGGTACTGGTGAAGTAGGTATGGATATGCGTCATCAATTGCTAGACCTAGCTAAACAAAATATTACTATGCAACTTCAAGGATTTGGGATTAATTTTGATATTGCAGATGAACCAGTTAATATTGATGCACCAATCACAATATAAATAGATTCAGTCAATAAGTTAAGTGAATAATTACAATGCAGATTTTAGTTGATATTCAAAATTGGTTGCCAATTGATGAAGAAACGCGCAAATTTCTGATATCATTAGGAATAAATTTAGGAATTTTTTGTTTCTTTTTTCTTCTATCTTTAGTGGTTGGTAAATATACTCCTGGGTTGTTAACATTAATCATTCATAAATTTACACCCCAACCAATAGTCAAGATTTATGAAAGTTTAATTGATCCCTTAGAAAATCTTTTGAAAGTTACAGGGACTTTAGTTCTTGTCTCTGTATCTTGGAATTTACTGCAACAATATACAGGTTTTTATTTATTCCTGAAATTTTTTCTAGATTTAGCATTAATTAGCAGTTTTGCAGCTTTAGTATCTCGCTTATTTCGTCAGATTTTGCGGGTCTACGGAATTGATTTAATTCGTAAAGTAGGTTTAGAAGTTGATGAATTATTGTTAGTTGTTGAAACTGTTACTAATGTTGTTATTGGTTTCATTGCCGCTTTAGCATTTGCTCAAAGTCAGAATGTGAATTTAATAGGTTTAATTGCAGGTTTAGGAATTGGTGGTATAGCTGTTGCTTTTGCGGCACAAAGCACTCTGGAACAAATTTTTGGTACAGTTGTTTTATATTTAGATCGTCCTTTTGTAGCTGGAGAATACATCCGCATCAGTTTAAGTTCCCAAGGTATATTATTCGCTCGTGTGGAATCAATTGGTTTACGTTCCACAAAGTTGAGAATTGCTGCTAAAAGCACCTTGGTAATTGTTCCTAATTCAGTCATGGCAAAAGTTGATATTGAAAATGTCACTAGGGGTAAAAAGTTAATGGTTTTGCTTTATCTTGATTTTTCTCGCATCCTAGAAAAACAGGAAGAAGCATTACTAGAGAAAGTGATTAAGGAAAGTACAATTACTTTATTTGGTATTGATCCCAACAGTACAAAAATTAATTTGTTTCCCCAAGAAAATCAACCAGGAGTTCGCGCTAGGGTGAGTTTCTTTATTTTAGGTTCTCATGAAAATTCGATTGACTTCCGCAAGCGATTATTAGAATTAGCTAATGAACATATTTCTAAAAAGTTGCTGACTTACGGGATAGAATTCACCATGCAAGAACCAACGCTTTATGTTGAGTCACCGATGACGATTTAATGTCAGAATTTAGGAGACAGAATTTAGTATTAGTCTACTAATTGAATTACCCCCCATTGTCCATTTGTCAACCAATTAGGGTCAACTGTTTTTAATTCCTCTAAAACTTCGGTTTTTAAACCTGCGGCTACTTCTGATTTTAAAGTACGTAAAGCGACAAGTGGTGCAGGTAAGTAAGAAACTATATCTGCAAAATTTGTGGTAAAATCCCAATAGCGATCGCCTAATAAACGCCGATAATTAGCATCACCTTTGACAATTATTAAGTTAGATTTTCCTAATTCATTTTTGAGCATTTTTGGTATTTCCCAAAATGGTAATGGTGAAGTCCAAAAATAATCTTCAGTTAAAACTAATTTACCTGAAGCTAGATTTTCTGTTAATCTCTGTCCCAATGATTGAACTTGAATATTGCTACTTTGCAATAAAAAATCTTTCGTATAATGCACATCTTTGATCATCGCATCAGATACAAAAGTTGGATGGGGTTTTAAGTGAAGATAAACCTGATTTGCAAATCCACTACCTAAGAGAAAATCCACCAAACATAAATCACAAATCAACTCAAACCCGGCATTATCAATAACCAAATCAATGCAGTTATTCTGTGATTTGGTTAATAACTTAGTAACCGCAAAGGTATCATCTACTAAGATATTATTTAATTGAGTCTGAATATTAAAACGACTCCTGTCATCTTCAAAAGCTGACCATAAACTTAAGTCAACCCGATTTCCCCACAATGAAAAATACAACAAAGCAATTAACGAAGATTTGCTAGGTTGATTTTCTTGTTGCGACTCATTTAACCATTGCTGCAATTGAGTACACAAAGAAATAATCGAGTCAATTGATGTTTCTAAACCTTGAATTTTCTGTAATTCAAATGGATCAACACCTTGCCATTCTCCAGGTTTGAAGTAATTAGTAATATTCAGAATCAGACGATAAAAATAAGTTTCTGCAACGAACCAAGGAATATCTACCCAACGTTGATTTTTATAAGGTTTTAGATATTTCTCCCAGTCGGAAAAATCTGCACCCGTGTCATTTACTAAAGGTTGTAAATATCCGCTTGGTAGTTCTGCTGCTAGTTTTTCCAAGCTTTGATTTATTTCTGTGGGGAATTTATTTTCTATAATCACACGACGAGCAATATCTGGCATCCGTTGAGTAACTGTATACTCAGTAAAAGAGCTAGCATCTGAACCTACAAGCGGTGCTGGTAGTGGTAAATTGGGGATTTGAGGTTTATTCACTAAAAACTACTATCTCCCATTGATTTTTAATTATTCTAACCTGATTTTATTAATTGTTCTACTCAAAGCTTTTCAAAAATTAACTTTGTCAAAAATGCTAAATCCTTTGATTCCATAAAGTAGGGGTTTAGGATTGCTAAACCCCTACGACACGTTTAGGTTTTTTCGTAATCTTGTAAAAGTTCAAATCTCTGTCTTTTAGGGTATAAAAATTTATCATCCTAAAAATTAGAAAAAAGTGTTAATTTGCAAACAGTTAATGACATAGCAACATTGATTAACCTTTTACTAGTTAATTATTCCTCAATGCTTTGTTTAAAATTCACCTGCTCATACAAATCATTAAAATCAATTTGAAAATCAACTGTTTGCAGTTTTAAAATATCCGATTCAGATTCATACTCCGTGAATATCCATTTACCATCATCTGTTTTTACATACTGCATGACATGATATTGATATTGATTGATTAAAATATATTCTTTAAATTCAGGTATTGAGCGATAATAAAGAAATTTATCACTTTGGTCATAATTACTAGTTGATTTAGATGAAACTTCAGCAATTAATAACGGATTCATCACAGTAGTTGTATTTGCTCCCGTGTAAATAGGTTCACCTTGAATCACCATCACATCAGGGTATGTATATTGACGATAACGCGGTATCCACAACCGCACATCACCAATATAAACATCATAATTTTTCTTTTTTAAAGCAAATTTCAGATCAGCATAAAAGTTACCTGCAATTTTATTATGATTTGTTGTTCCTCCAGTCATGAGTACAATGTCTCCGTCGCGGTATTCATTTTTATATTCTGCTTTTTCTTCTAGTTCTAGATATTCTTCTGGGGTATAGTACCGGGTTTGTGTTTGCATAATATCAACAGGGAGTTAATTATTGTGATATTAGTAATATTGTATCATATTTAAATGTTATAATTGTGTAAATTCACTTCTTTTTTTGATTTATGGCACAATAATAAGTGATTTACAAAGCAAGTAGTTTAGAAATTAAAAGGCAAGGATATCAACACTATGAACACTGCCAAACTCAGCACTGACGGCATTCACCAAGTCGTAATTTTGCCAGATGACTTTCAACTCACAGGCACTGAAGTTTATATAAAAAAGATTGGTAATGCTATTGTTCTCATTGCCAAAGATAACCCCTGGCAATCTCTAATTGATAGTTTAGATAACTTCTCTGATGACTTTATGATTACCAGAGAACAACCGCATATTGATAGCAGAGAGAATTTTTAAATGCGATATCTACTAGATACCAATATTTGTATTTACATTATCAAACAAAAGCCTCAAAAGGTGCTGGATAAATTTCAAAGTTTGCAAATTTCAGATATCGGAATCTCTTCTATTACAGTTGCTGAACTTGAATATGGAGTAGCTAAAAGTCAACAACAAGAAAAAAATCGTAATGCGTTACTGCAATTTCTCCTACCTCTACAGATTGTGGAATTCAATCAAGCATCTGCAACAATTTATGGTGAAATCAGAAGTAATTTAGAAAGTCAAGGAATCGTTATTGGTGCAATGGATATGCTAATTGCTGCTCATGCTTTGAGTTTAGGAGTTACCCTGGTTACTAACAATGTGAGAGAGTTTTCCCGCATTTCTACGCTGTCATTAGAAAACTGGGTTGAGTAGTTTTGAGTTGTGAAGAGATTAGATAAAGCATGACACGCTATCATATTAATACCTTCTACAGTCAAGAAGATGATGGTTATATAGCCGATATTCCTGATTTAAAATACTGTTCTGCATTTGGTTTAACATAAGAAGAAGCATTATGCGAAGCCTTAAAAGGAAAAGTAGCATGGTTAGAAGCAAGCAGCCAAATTAGAAGGTAAACCAATTCCTGAACCTAAATATCGACCTGCAATTTACCAAATAGCTTGATCATAAAAATTTTCACTTAATTCGATATGCGAGGAATTAGGTGTAAAATAAAATAGATTGTCAATACATTAATTACAGTTAGAAATGGAATTAGAAAATTTTCCATACTTGGAAGTTACCCAGATAAATAGAAAATTGATATTAACTAAATTGCCAGCAGGAATACTGGTTAATATTAGCTATGCCTCCGTACGTGGGAAAGATGATGAACCTGGTGCTGTACAACGCTTACTTAATCCTAAAAGAATTGAAAGCATTAAAGATTTTACTTTAGAAGGTGGCGATTATCCAGGAGCTATAATTCTTAACTGGGTGAGTGATAAAAATCCATTACAAAAGCAACATCAAAGTATTTATTTTGCGAATGTATCACGTTCAGCCCAAATTATAGACGGGCAGCATAGGCTTGCAGGTATTAAAAGTGCAATTAATGAGCGTGAAAATATAGCTGAGTTAGAAATTCCTGTAGCTATATATGAGCATTTAACTACTAAAGAATGTGCAGATATATTTCTAGCAATTAACACTGAACAAAAAACTGTACCGCCCAGTTTAGTTTTTGATTTATATGGTATCGCCAGTGAATCAGCTATAGATCCTTATGCGCTAAGGGCTAGAGATATAGCAATTTATTTAAATGAAACTGAAGATTCTCCTTTTTATGATCAAATTAAATTTCCTGGAGCAGCAAAACGTAAGGGAGGAATTGCATTATCAACTGCTATCACGTCTATTAAACCTTTAGTAGAAGAAAAGGGGCGTTTTGAACAGATTGGTATATTTGAACTTGAAACACAAAAGCGTATCATCATGAATTTTATGAAAGCAATTCGTGAAAAATACGCAAAAGCTTGGGATCGTAAAGACAATGTATTTCTTTATGCTTCAGGGTTTGCTGGTGCTATGGAGTTTTTACACCTAAAAATGATACTGTACTGTAATAGCAAATCATCTTTTAAGATAGAAACCATTCAAGATGCTTTAAATTTTACTTCAGATAATCTTATACTTCAATCAGAAGTGACTGGTATGGGTGGTACATCTGCTCAGAAGTATGTTTATGAAAAGCTGGTTACTATTTTCAATCCTATCAATGAGCCTACTAAAAGAATAGAAATTTAATTTAAGTGACTCATCAAGCACAAAGATATTTAACTCAAACAATATTTTCTGGTAATTCGTCAGTTGCAACAGTTGAACAACATTCTCTCAATCAATCACAAGCATCTGGCTTGTCTAGGTGTTTAAAAACCGATGCTATCAGTTATCTATATTCATCTATAGTTTCTCTAGGTGATGCAACTTTTGGCATCAATAGAAATTTGTTAACATGGGCGACAGTCAAATTATATTATGCTACTTTTTATGCGCTTAGGTCTCTATTAGCTATGAATGATATTTGTATATTTTATGTAAAAAGTTCGCCTACTAAAACTACACCCTTCACCGTGAATGCACAAGTATCATCAACTCCTAAGAAAGCGAAAATTCCGGGAACACATAAGCTAGTAATTGATACTTTTATAAAAACCAATATAGAACCTCTATTAGTTTCTCAGCAAATTGAATTACAAGAACCATTGGAATGGTTAATGGAAAAACGAGAACAAGCAAATTATAAAAATGCTAAATTTTATGAACCTCAAGTACCTAAACACTTTAAAAAAATTATCAATTTTGGATTGAGAAGAGTAATACATGAATATTTAAGCGATCCTCTAAATTTATATTTATTTGATCCAGATCATGCTATTCTTGCATATCCTCTTAAAACCATTCAAATTACATACAATAAAATTATAGCTACAGGAAATATGGCCTTTGTCAAAGATGAAATTAAATATTTATGTCAATTATTTAGCGATGACAAAGGTCCAATTCCCGATATGCAGAACCTCCTGATGAATAAAAAATAAAACCTACCTCTTCAAAAACTTCTGTCGCATCTTCACCACAAAACTATTCACCTCCGGTATTCTCAACCAAGCGGCAGCAAACGCAAACACCCCAATTCCCACCAAACCAGAAATAGACAACTCCAGCAACAAAATCACTAAACCCTTATTTCCCAAAACCTGCTGACAAGCAACCAAAGTCCCATAACTTGCAACTCCAGCAACCACGCTACCAGTAGTTAAACCCAGAATTGGTAAACTCCATTCTCGCAAAGGTAAACCGTTCAATTTACGATTTAATAACCATAACAACATTAAAATTGAACTACAATTTACCCCAACTGTAGCTAATACCAAACCCGGCGCACCAAAGGGTTTAACCAAAACAAAATCTAAACCAGCATTGAGTAAAATATTAAAAGTGCTAATTCTAAAAGGTGTTTGTCCATCACCTAAAGCATAAAATACTCTGACTAAAACATCACGCGCTAAATAGACAAACATCCCAATACCATAAGCAACTAACAGAGAAGAAACTAATTCGGTAGCTTCTTGTTTAAATGCTCCCCGTTGATAAATTACCTGCACAATTGGCTCAGATAAAGCTATCATTAACGCACCCAAAGGTAGCATCGTCACCGCAGTTAATAAAAGTCCTTGCCGAATGCGTAATTTTAAATCTGGCCAGTTTTCAGGTTCAGCTAATTTTGCAAATATCGGTAATAAAGGCAGTAAAATAATATTAGAAATAATCCCCAAAGGAGTTTGTACTAATAAATTGGCATAGTTAAAACCTGCTGCTGCACCTTTAATTGGACTGGCAAAATATAAATCTGTGGCGACATTAATCGGCATCATTCCCGAAGAAATTGTTGCCGGAGTCATGATTTTAATTACTTCTTGAACTGCGGGGGATTTAAAATCAAATCTCAGCTTTAATGTTCCTAAACCTAACCGCCATTGCACAATTAATTGTACTGCCCATTGGAGAATTGCTCCGGCTAAAGTTCCCCAAGCTAACACCATGCCACCGATTAAAGCGAATTCTGGCTTGATGATATCTTTGCCATACTGCAAAGTTAAAATACCAATACCTATAACTACGGTAATACTAGATAATAAAGGACTTATGGAAAGTAACCAATATTGATTTGCAGCATTGAGAGTACCAAAACCAATCCCAATTAAACCGGCGAATAAGGCCATGGGAGCCATTATTTGCAGTTGACGAATTGCTATTTCTCTCGTGGTAGGCTCTAACCCATACCCAACTATATCAATGATTGGTTCCGCCAAGAAAATCTGAGCAATTGTCACCACCAACAGCAACCCACCAACTATGGTTGTTACCGTTTCTACTAAAGGTGCGGCTTCTTCCCGTTTGCGCTTGGCTAAAACACTAACAATGGCACTATGTAATGGACCATTGACACCACCTAGTAAAATCAACAAAAAGCCGGGGATAATATAGGCGTAACTGTAAGCAGTAGCAGCAGCACCAACACCGAAAGCAGCCGCTATGGCTTGTTGTCTAATTAAACCAAAGACTTTACTAATTAACGTCGCTGCGGCAACAATACCAGCGATACCAGCGAAAGAACGAGAGGGTTTTTGTTCTGATTGTGTCACTAATAATACCCGAAAACTCTTGCAGAGTGTATATCTAAGAATATTTAACCTGAAATCTTAACATCTGTCAGGTAACTTTTGATAAGTTAAGTTAGTAATTTAGCATCTAATGAGCAATCCTGACTACTGCGGCTATCCTATTTTGGTTATAGGAAAAACAGGTACTATTTTTGACTTAGAAAAGATTTGACAATATTAACTATTTGTTGTTTCTCTTCAAACCCAGAACTATAGACATGACTTAAAGGTACAATTTCTCCTGATTCTAAAATTAAAATCACTCGATAATTAAATCCACCTTCATCAGAATCAGAACTTTCAACTTTAATATTAACAATTTCATTTAATGAATACTGAGAAAAGCCCTTGCCAAATATTCCAAACCATCGGTAGCGGCTAAGAATTAGACTATTTGCTTCTTTATTTAAATTGCAGTTAATAAATAAACCTGCTCCTATTATTATTAGAGCTAATAAACTAAAAAATACTGTTATTGCAACTATAATTGATCTATCATCTTTCTGAACTATTAATTTCTTTTCTAATGGCTGCGCCAAAAAATTATTAATTTGTGATATTGTTGACTCTAATTCTTCATAACTACTGTATATTTGTATAAAAAGAACAATTTCTGTATTGGTGATTAACTGAATTTGGTATTTATAGTAAATTTTCCCATTGCTATCAGTCTCACTTTGTTTTTCCAATCTACTTCCAATTAATTCAGAAATATGTTTCTGGCTTCTTTCATGACTAAACCAATCTAATTCTACCAATTGGCATATAACTGATGATGTCTTCTGCTCATTGCTTTTAGCAATAATTGGAATATCTATATTTTGTGGAACACGGTCACAATTAAGCTGTGTGATAGGTGTACCGATCAAGATAGAATGTAAGCCAATTATTGCTATTTGTCCAATAAACAAACCAATAAACCGGAGAAACTTGGGTTGAATAGTAAAGTCCAATTTATCTTGTGTTTGCTCATCAACTTTTATTGTCTTACCCTTGATAAAATACCAATATAACCACAAATTGGTAATCAATAATATAGCTTGTAAGAGAGGATCTTTACTATCCATATTTATATTTTCAATCTTGAATCGCCAGGGACTTATTCATAAATTGAGCCTTAACACTAATTTGAGCAAATTATAGTGTTACTTATCGACTACCGACACCCTAAACTATCCCTTGTAGCAACCCCAGTTACAGGATTAATACCATCTGCTCGTTCACACAATAACGACACTTGATAACGGTCAATCAACGCATCTGTAAAATCAGCACCTGTGATATCCGCATCATAAAAACGACTACGGGTTAAAGTTGCCTCTGTGAAAATTGCATTCTTGAGATTAGCACCATCCAAGGTCACTCTATCAACTAAAGCACCTGTTAAATTTGCATCTGCCAAATTTGCTTTTAACAAAACGCCTTTAGTTAAAATTGCGTTAGTTAAATTTGCCCCTTGAAAATTTGCCCCTCGCATTTCCGCTGCGACAAAATTCCCACCGACTAAATCAGCGTGAGAAAAGTCACTATTTTCTAAAGAGGCATTGTTATAGTTGATGGTGTTGACTTGAGCAAAAGCAGGTTTGGGATTGATAATTACCCAAAACAAAGCCAACATCAACATCAATATTAAAGTTAATAATCTCAACAAAATCTTTTTCATAAATTTATTAATTTTTATTTGTAGTAGGGGTTTAGCATTACTAAACCCCTACTTATTTTTTGCCAATGACTAAATATCTATTTCCAATCTTTACCAATCCGAATTGTTAAGTCAGATTCTAAATCTCCAGTTGCTGAAACATCAATTTGACCCAAGCCTAAAACCTGTTGTAAGTCAACTCCTGTTTGATGAGTTCCTTTCTGAACAACTATCTGAGTTTGGCGTTGGGTATCAGGCCAATCAGAAATGGTGTAAATATTTGTAAAACCTTTTTGTTTGAGATAGGTAATAACTTTTTCCGTTAATTGAGGTTGATTGGATGCGTTTTGAATAGCAATTTTGAGGCGATATACAGGTCTTAAATCTGGCTTCAGACCGGGTACATTTACCCCAACATAATCATTCAATAAGCTTTGTTGTCCACTCATATTCAGCCAATAACTATTAGGGTTTTTGCTGAATTTGCTGAATGTACCTGGTAAGATAGTCAATTGGAAATTATCCCGCTCTACATTCACGGAAAAGTTCGCCAACGCCATCATTTCTTCCATTTTCAGGTTTGTGTCAAAATACTTTCGCATAATGCGAGTTAATTGGGGCAACCTGGGTAAAACCGTGGGACTATTCATTTGTTGTAGCAAAGAGGTGATGAGTGCTTGTTGTCGCTGAACTCGTGGTAGATCCCCTAAACCTGTTTCCCTAAATCTGGCAAATAATTCTGCCTGTTCACCATTAAGAGTCTGCCAACCGCTGACTAAATTTACCGATAAACCACCAGCTTGATCTTTATAATTCATCTCTTGGGGTACAAATACATCTACCCCACCCAACTGATCAACTAATTGTCTCAGTCCACTAGTAGAAATACGAATATAGCGGTCTATAGGCGCATTGTTTAAGGTGCGGCTAACTACCCGTGCAGCTAATACTGGTCCACCCTTGGCATTAGCTTCAGATACTTGAGTGAGTCCCTGTTCTGGAATCGAGATCATCGTTCCTCTGGGAATTGAAAGCACCCGAATAGATTTATCGCTGGGATTTAGCCGTACTAATAACATCGTATCGCTGCTACCCGCAAAACTTTCTGGGGAGCCATCCACAGTACCTTTAACTGGTTCAATACCCATAACTAAAATATTCATGGGTTTTGATAGTTGGTACTTGGAGAGTGTACTCAGTAAATATCCAGGTACTTTTACCTGATCTTTCGTATTAGAGGCAAAATCATCATCTTTGACTTGATCTAAATTACTCCACAGAGGAGTCCAAAGTGCTAAACTTGATACTAGCAACCCGGATAAAATGATCCCTAAAACAAAGGTTAATATCCACAGTAGCCAGCGGGGCATCGTCAAACCCAACCGATCATATATCTCGTTAGGAAGCGCACCCACCGACTCAACGACATTTCGAGAATCATTGATTGGCGATTTTGGTATTACCGCTTCCTCTGATTCTGGGACTTGTTGAGGTATGACCGGATTTTCCGTCCGTGGAAATTGTGGCGATCGCACTCCTGGATCTAAAGCTGGTACTTGCTGAGGTATAACTTGATTTTCTGACCATTGAACTTGTTTTATCACAATTCTCTCCCCACTCAACCACTCCCTAAAGGTATGTTAATGCAAGCAAAAAATTTTGCCAGAGTAATGTCTATCTGTAAGAATTTTAGATTTCAGAAAAGCAAAGTTTAAATTTTTTGGGTACGGTAGCCCTCTTAGTTTTAACTAGGTGATAAATAAAACATTTAAAAAGCACTATCCAAAATTGAATGAATGTACACTTGTATTGTTCTGCAATAGGTGTAGATGACAACATGAATAGTTTACTAATCCCTGTAATTCTTGCCGGCGGAAAAGGTGAGCGTTTTTGGCCTCTCAGTCGTCGAAACCGACCCAAGCAATTTTTAAGTCTCGATGGTAGTTCTAGAAGCTTACTCCAAGGAACTGCTGATCGACTACTAACACTGGCAGGTGGTTGGGATCACCTGTGGGTGATTACTTCTAGTCAAATAGCTCAAGGAGTACGAGAACAATTACCCAATCTACCGGAGCAAAATTTGCTAATCGAATCAGAAGGTAGGGATACAGCCGCTGCCGTTGCTTGGACAAGTTTGGAAATCAAAAAGCGTTACGGAGAAGATGCTGTGATTGGCTTTTTCCCTGCTGACCACTGGATTGCTGATCAAGAGGCGTTTGCACATACGTTAGGTGCAGCTACCGAACTTGCTATTAGCAAAGCAGCGATTGTCACTTTAGGGATCAAGCCTACTTTCCCATCAACTGGTTACGGCTACATTGAACAAGGTGAAAAGATTGGTAGCTTTAATGATTTGCCAGCTTATCACGTCAACCGTTTTACTGAAAAGCCCGACCGGGAAACGGCAGAAACTTTTTTATCTACGGGACTATTTAGCTGGAATAGTGGTATGTTCGTCTTCCGGGCTGGAGTGGTTCTGGAAGAACTGCGTACCCATGCCTCAGAAATTATCGAACCCTTAGAGCAACAAGGCCCTGATATATACCCCCAGTTGCCTAAAAAAAGTATAGATTATGCGTTGATGGAAAAAACAAGTCTAGCATATGTTTTACCAGTGGAATTTGGTTGGGATGATTTAGGCGACTGGAATGCGATCGAACGCTTACTCAAAAAAGCAGATCATCCTAATGTTGAATTAGCTACTCATGTAGGACTAGATACTGAGGGAGCGATTATTTATGCCTCCAATCCAGATGATGTCGTTGTGACAATTGGGTTAGATGATGTGGTGATTGTGCGCGATCGCAATGTTACCCTGATAGTTAAAAAGGAACGTACTCAAGAAATTAAGCAGATCCTCAAAATCCTGCAAAGTGATCCCCGGTTTACTGACCTATTGTAAAAGTTAAAACCCTTGGTAGAGGCTCAGAAGTATTGTTCCCAATTATAACTAGATTGTCTATAGTATTCTGTGACATTTAGTTTAAACAACAACTTTGAGCCTTCAATCCTGGGGATCACCATGAAATTTACTTTTTGCTTCAAAAAAATATATTTCTTAATCAAAGATAATAGGTAAATAACCAGTAGGCAAGAGTTTTTTTTAATTTTTAATTTTTAGTTTTTAATTTTTTTATCTTTAAATTCCTCAAAAATGTTCTTAACCCAAACTGTTCCCCGACAACGAGAAATTATTGAAGTAGTCCTCCGCAACGGCTGGGACTATATGCGAAGGTTACTCACTGGTGGTAAAGCTGATCAACCCCAACTACCTACACCTGCGGTCTTAAAAAACATCTTGGTAGATTTAGGTCCTGTCTATGTCAAACTCGGACAGCTACTTTCTACCCGTCCAGATTTACTCAGCGCTGGTTACATTGAAGAACTGTCAACTCTCCAAGACGAAGTACCGCCAGTTCCTTGGTCAGAAGTAGAAGTAGTTCTCCGTCAACAGCTAAAACGCCCACTGGAAGAAACTTTCAACACAATTAATCATATCCCAGTAGCAGCGGGATCAATTGCTCAAACCCACCGCGCTACTTTAGCAGACGGAAGAGAAGTGGCGCTGAAAGTCCAGCGCCCAGGAATCGATGTAACAATTGCTCAAGATATTGCTTTAATTCAAGGAATCGCGGATTTAGTAGCGCGGACTGATTTTGGCCAAAATTACGACATCAAATCCACTGCTGAAGAATTTACTAAAGCCCTAGAAGCTGAATTAGATTTTAAACGAGAAGCCGGTTTTACAGACCAACTCCGGCGGAACTTATCCCAAAGTCGTTGGTATGATCCCACAC
The DNA here is from genome assembly GCF_000332135.1 of Anabaena sp. PCC 7108. Taxonomy (NCBI): domain Bacteria; kingdom Bacillati; phylum Cyanobacteriota; class Cyanophyceae; order Nostocales; family Nostocaceae; genus Anabaena; species Anabaena sp. PCC 7108. The sequence goes on along the minus strand of NZ_KB235896.1, from coordinate 4,463,261 downwards.
AAATAGTAGTTGCAGAAATTAACTGGGATTTGACAACAGAAAAATTACTGGTGATGGAGTGGCTAGATGGGGTTCCCCTGCTGTTAGCTGATTTAAGTAACGAAAATCCTGAGGATGCTGTCGCCAAACGAACAGCGATCACTACTTTATTATTTAGAGTATTTTTTCAGCAACTATATATTGATGGCTTTTTTCACGCTGATCCCCACCCAGGCAACTTATTTTATCTCACATCTGGACGTGTGGCGCTGCTAGACTGTGGTATGGTGGGCAGACTTGATCCCCGTACCCAACAAATCTTAACAGAAATGTTGTTAGCAATTGTAGATTTAGATGCTCAGAGGTGCGCTCAGTTAACTTTACAACTTTCCGATTCTGCTCAACCAGTAATTTTGTCGCGGTTAGAAAATGATTATGACCGAATGCTGCGAAAATATTACAATGCCAGCTTGACTGATATCAATTTCAGTCAGATAATTTATGAAATTTTGCAAATAGCTCGCAATAATACAATTCGCTTACCTAGCAACATGGGCTTGTATGCTAAAACCTTAGCAAATTTAGAAGGGGTAGCGCGTACCTTTAACCCCGAAGTGAATTTATTTGCTGAAATTAAGCCATTAATTACAGACTTGTTTCGTCAGCAGTTATTGGGAGATAATCCAGTGCGATCGCTCTTACGCACCGCTTTAGATATCAAAAGTCTCTCTTTACAATCTCCTCGTCAAATTGAACTATTCTTAGACCGTGTAACATCAGAAACCTTACAGTGGAACTTATCACTTCAGGGTTTAGACGGTATGCGCCGCACAATGGACGATGCCGCTAACAGACTTTCTTTTAGTATATTAGTAGGTTCCCTGATTATGGGTGCAGCTATTATTTCTAGTCAAGCCCAAACATCTCAGTTATCATTCGTAAGTAGTGTTCTATTTGCTGCGGCTAGTTTGTTAGGCTTATGGTTAATTATTAGTATTTTGCGCTCAGGGCGTTTAAGGTAACTTAATTAACTTAGCTAAGGTGGGCAATACCAGATAGCAAATGTTAATTTTTATATATAATTTTCACAAGGGGCTTACCTAAGCTCAGATTACTTAGATAATTATACTTAACTAATTATTTTGAATTCATGGATGTAGTATCACATTAATTTCAGTTGAGAAATAAATATTCATGTTAAATCAACAAGGTATATTCCAGATGGAGGAAAATATCCCTTTACCTGGTGATCCGCTGCCATTCAATTCCCGATTTTACATTGAACGTCCTCCAATTGAAAGTGATGCTTATAAAGAGTTGAGCAAACCTGGGGGATTACTACGCATTAGAGCATCTTGCAATATGGGCAAAAGTTCCTTGATGTTGCGGTTAATTCACCAAGCCATGAATCAAGGATACCTAATAGTAAGTATAGATTTTCAACAGGCAGATAGTCAAATTTTTGCTAGTCTTGACAAATTTTTGCGCTGGTTTTGTATTAATATTGCTCGTCAGTTGTCCCTGACACCAAATCTAAACGATTATTGGGATGAGGACATCGGGAGTAAAGTTAGTGCTTCAGTTTATTTTGAGGCATATTTATTAAAACAAATTCAGAGTCCATTAGTTTTAGTTCTGAATGAAGTCAATTATATTTTTGAACATCTGCAAATTGCTAAGGATTTTTTGCCTTTATTAAGAAGTTGGCATGAAAAAGCCAAACAAACTAAAATTTGGCAAAAAATGCGTTTGGTAGTAATTCACTCTACAGAAGTTTATATTCCTTTAAATGTAAATCAATCTCCCTTTAATGTGGGGTTATGCTTAAAAATACCAGAATTTAATGCAGAGCAAGTAACAGAATTCGCTAGACAACACGAACTGAATTGGTTTGATATTAGTGCTGTAAAACAATTAATGGAGCTTGTTGGTGGACATCCTTATTTAATTCATCTAAGTTTATATCATCTCCAGCAACAAAAAATTTCTTTTCCAGAACTACTAGCAACAGCTATCAGCCACAACGGCATTTATAGTAATCATTTAAGGTATTTATTGACGATATTACAAAGTAACAAAGAACTATCTGTAGCTTTTGATGAAATTATAAATTCCCATAAATCTACCCATATATCGGCAAATTTAATTTATAAATTAGATAGTTTAGGACTTATTAAAAAAGTAGAAAGTGATAATTTTCAACCTGCTTGTGAAATGTATCGTTTATTTTTTCAAAAAGAAAACTTAATAGCAGAAAATAATACTTCTATTCGGTTAGAACAACTAGAAGAAGAAAATGAAAGATTAAAATTTTTAGTGAATATTGATACACTGACTCAAATTGCTAACCGGAGGTATTTTGATAATCGCTTCCAATTAGAATGGGAAAGGATGGAAAGTACCCAAGAACCTATAGCCTTGATATTAGCAGACATAGATAAATTTAAACTTTTTAATGATACCTATGGACATCAAGCTGGAGATGATTGTTTAAGTCAAGTTGCTCAAGCAATTAGTTCAGTAATCAAACGACCAGATGATTTAGTTGCTCGTTATGGTGGTGAAGAATTTGCTGTAATTTTACCACGAACCGACGCTAAAGGAGCGATCATAATTGCAGAAGAAATTAGAAAAAAAGTCAAATTATGGGAAATTAAAATTCCTAACTTCACTAAATATAGTCAAGAAATAAATGTAGCTAAGGTAACAATTAGTTTAGGAATTGCCTGTATTATCCCTCAAGCTTCTCTTGGTTTAAAGGAATTATTTGAAGCAGCTGATCAAGCACTATATCAAGCCAAGCAAATGGGGCGCGATCGCACTATTTTAAGTTCAAAATTTTCTTATTACAAACCAGGTTATAAATGATACCTCCACATTACTTTTATTGATGGGGATACCCCACAACCTTCTTAATTCATTAATTAAATTATACTTATAATTGGCTGAGGGATTATTTACAGCATCGTCAAGAATTAGTAAAAAATGATTCCACTAGAGAGAAGCTTTCTGAACACCATCTGTGCGATCCTTAGTAGGGGGCAGAAATCAGAAAGCAGAAGGCATAAGGTAGAAGGAAATAATTTTTTATGTCAATAATCATCGCTGAAAACCTGAGTAAATCTTATCCAGTAGCCATTAAAGAGCCGGGTATTCGTGGAACCATTAGCCACTTTTTTCGCCGTACCTATCGGCAGATTAACGCAGTTCAGGATGTATCATTTGAAATTGCTCCTGGTGAAGTAGTTGGTTTTTTGGGGCCAAATGGTGCAGGTAAGACTACTACTTTAAAAATGCTCACCGGGCTAATTCATCCTTCTAGCGGTACAGTCAGAGTAGCTGGACAAATTCCCTTTCGTCGTCAAGAAGCATTTTTGCAAAAAATCACCTTAGTGATGGGACAAAAACAGCAGTTAATTTGGGATTTACCAGCATTAGATTCTCTCAAAATTAACGCCGCAGTTTACAACATTGCTGATAAAGAATTTCATCGTCGAGTTGGTGAATTAACAGAAATGCTTTCTTTAGAAGGGAAGCTTAACCAACCAGTCAGAAAACTTTCATTAGGTGAACGGATGAAAGCTGAACTGTTAGCAGCACTTTTACACCGTCCCCAAGTTTTATTTTTAGATGAGCCAACTTTAGGATTAGATGTAAATGCTCAAGTTGGAGTCCGCGACTTTTTAAAAGATTACAATCAACTTTATCAAGCGACTGTATTATTAACAAGTCATTACATGGCGGATATCACAGCTTTATGTCAAAGAGTGCTGGTAATTCACCAAGGAAAATTAATGTATGATGGTAGCTTAGATGGACTATTAGAAAATTTTGCCCCCTACCGAGAAATCTATGTTGAATTAGCTCAAGCACTACCAGCAGAAAAACTTATGTCCTATGGTGATATTCAACTTTTAGAAGGTCGAGCCGTGCGGTTTATAGTCCAGCGAGAAGCACTTACCAGCACCGTATCACAAATTTTAGCTGATTTGGAAGTTATTGATTTAACAGTAACTGAACCACCTGTAGAAGAAGTAATTGGCAGAGTTTTTAAAACTGGGTTTGTATAAGTAATGGGACAAAATTAAATTCATTCGTGGAGAGAGGGAACTCTTAATAGAAAAACAAATATACTAAGGGCTGGTGTAATACCATTTATTTGTGAAGTTGCGCCAAATCCTATCTTTTTTAAACGCAAAGGTACGCAGAGGTTAGCGCAAAGGTACGCAGAGATTTTATCAAGATAATTCCCTATGTTCCAAAATAATTAGGCGCATCTATGGCTACGCTACGCAAGCTATCATAGAGGGTTGGTGTAACTACGCGACATTTGAAATATTAATAAAAATGTGCATTCCCAAACTAGGCGGGGTTGGGCGTAACAAAGTAGGTTTTTGCGAGTTTTTTCTAATTGTTCAATAATACTTGGTTGATGTATTTGCTGCCAGTAAGATTGTTGTAGATAATCAATTAACCATAATTGGGCTTCTGTATCTAATTCTTTATCAATTTTTTTGGCTAATTCCAAGGCACTGCGATAAGATGTAGGTGTTTTTGTTACCTGTTGGAGTAACTCACTGGGAATGGTTTGTAATTGCTGATAAGATGCGATCGCACTTCCTGGACTACCAGCCGCTAAATTCAAGACTTCTGGATGCTGCAAAATCTCTTCATTTCCTGTTTGTGTCAATACCTGAGCAACCCCAGACCTATCCAAACGATAAAAAGGAATCTTTTGACAGCGTGATACTAAAGTTGGTAACACAGATTCAGGTGAAGGTGCAATCAAAATTAATGTCGCCTGTCCAGGTTCTTCTAACGTTTTCAACAAAGCATTTGCAGCCGATTCCGCCATCGTTTCCGCCTGTTCTAATACAACCACATTTCTAGAAGCTTCCAAAGGTGGACGGGAAAGAAATTGAGTAATTTCCCGAATTTGTTCTAAACGAATTACAGGAGGTGCTTTTCGTTTAACTCCTTTCTCTGCTGCTTCTGCGGCTGTGAGTCGTTGTCCTTGATATTGGTAAGTTGGTTCTACCCAAAACAAAGACGGGTGATTTCCTTGACGAATACGGTTTTGCAAAGTGGGAATTTGATGTGGTTCTACAGAACTAGAAAACAGTAATTCAATAAAACATCTTGCGGCTAAACTTCTGCCCACACCTTCAGAACCAACAAACATATAAGCTGGTGCAATTCGGTTTTGTTTGACAGCTTGCGTTAATAATTCTATTGCTTGTGGTTGCCCTATTAATGGAGAAAACATAATTTAATTAAACAACTGCTCATTTAAAATTTCCTGGATCATTTTTTGGACAACTTCTTGACTCAAACTTCCATCTACTCGGAAAATTCTGGATGGGTAAGTTGCAGCTAATTCTGTATATCCTTGTTGTACACGACGATGAAAAGCAATTGTTTCCTGTTCAATACGGTCTAGTGTAGCTTGACCACGTTTGCGAGATAGTCCCACCTCGACATCGACATCTAACCAAATAGTCAGATCACTTTCTAACCCACCAGTAGCAATATTATTAAGCTGATTAATTATACTCATACTTAAACCCCTGCCATAACCTTGATAAGCAATGGTAGAGTCAGTATAGCGATCGCACAAAATATATTTCCCTACTGCTAAATTCGGCTTGAGTTCCTGTTCGATGTGTTGCGCCCTATCAGCAGCATACAACAGTAATTCTGTCACTTCCCCAACAGGCTTATCCTCTGACTTTTCCAGCAATAGTCGGCGTAAATGTGAACCCAACTCCGTTCCCCCTGGTTCACGAGTTAGAATAACAGATACACCTTGAGTCTCTAGCCATAAACTACACATCTGCATCTGGGTAGTTTTACCACAGCCTTCCACTCCTTCAAATACAATTAATTTACCACTCATGTTTTAAAATTTTTCTCCTACCGATTTTTTAACCCTAAGACAGCATAGAGATTTATGTCACGTTCCCAAAGTCCGGTTGATCATCAGTTTGCATTCCAAAGCTTACCAAGAAGTATGAGTACTTTGGAAACCTGGACTTTTGGTGTTACAAATCATCTCAGTTGGATAACATTAGTCCCAACTGTTCATGCGGACTTGGGAACAGCAGCTATTTTCGTTTGGGTTCCCGCTGTCATAGTCGGAATGCTAATCAACTATCAAGTCAAACATCTAGGTAGAAATTTTTTAAATGTAGCTGGGGGAACTCCTAACTACATAACTCGTTTGTGGCCAGGCTACCCCATTATTGCCCGCTATGCCGCCATTGGATATCTCATCTCGTGGCTTTCAGTTGTGCCACTCAACTCGGTAGTACTCACAAATATGATTCATGGGAATCTAGATGTACTGGATATTCCCTGTCCAGACACAATTTTGAAACTTGGCTTTACCTTATTACCCTTTGTTGTTGCCTTTAGCGGGAGTCGTGCCTTAAGTATTTTACATCTATTATTTTCACTTCCTGCCTTACTTTTGCTGTTATTATTTTGTCTGCAAGGATTGGGTTTTTTAGCTTTCTCTCCTCATAGTCCCAGCTTTTTTCCTCAACATTGGACATCGTTAAATTTTATAGCTTGGGCTAAGTGGTTCTTTTTCATCAGCTATACCACCTACAGTTGTGAAACTGTTTCCTCATTTGTAGCTGATAGCCGTCACCCCAAACAAACTTTAAATTTTCTCGACATAGCTGCTTGGTTAATGCTGCCCATTTTTATCGGTGGTTCTTGGGTAATTATCCGATTATGCACCATTGAAGGTCTAGAAGATAATCCTTATCTTAATTTTGCCGTAGCATCTGTATCATTTTGGGGAGACTTTGGACCAATAACCGTAACTTTTTTACTGACTAGTTGTTGTTTACTAGGTTCAGCAACCGCAATTTCTAATTCACCTCGAATTATCTATCAGTTAGCTGTAGATAAACACTTAGCATCAGTTTTTTCTCTAGTTTCATCTCGTGGGGTATTTGGTTCATCACTAGTTCTGAGTTTATGCATCAGCATGATCTATTTTCTTTGGGGAGACATATCTCAAATCGTCATAGTGGGAAATGTTGCCTGGTTTGTAGCGTTCATGCTCATGCATTTAGGGTTATGGAAAAAACGAAATCAACCAGATATATTGTGGCCAAAACTATCTTTAGTCTTTTTTATCATAGAAGCCGTAATTCTATTAGTGACTGCCTATGCTTGGGGCTGGCAAGATTTTTTGGCAGGATTATTAGCGCCATTTTTTGTATTGCTGATTGATGCCTTAGTTCGTTATCTTCCCATTCCTGTTTTTCGTTCCCATTGGTGGATAAAGCTGTATAAATCACATCAGCGAACCTCCATTAAAGACCCCTTGGCTATACAAGTGGGGATATTAATGTTTCTCCTCTGCGGTGCTGTTTTGGTGGGTTGCTTATTTGTTTGGTTATTGAATGTAGCCCCGATCACAACCGTGAAAAATCTGGTTGTTATTTTGTTGATAACAGTAGCATTTGTAGGAGTTGCGATCGCTTGTTGGACAAGTTTACCCCAAGTAGTTGCTCTAGCAGAAGCACGAGAAGCCGCAGAACACTTATTTACTGTTGCCCAAGATGGAATTTTAGTAGTAGATGAACAGGGTATTATCCGCCAAGCAAACCCGGCAACAGAAGACTTTTTTGGTTGTAATCCATCGCAATTATTGGGGCATCACCTACAAAAATTCCTGCCCGAATTAACCGCATATCCAGAACAATGGAACAAACGAGGAGAACATACTCTATGCGATTATCAGAAAATCAGAACTTTGGAAGTTTCCATCTCAGATCGACCACATCAAGATTTTCAAGAATATGTAGTCATTGTCCATGACATTACCCAACGCAAGCAAGCTGAAGAAATATTACTAAATTCAGAAGCTCAATTACGCCAAGAGGCACAACAATTAGCTGCTCAATTGGTGCAAAGTGAAAAAATGTCAAGTTTAGGACAATTGGTAGCAGGTGTAGCCCATGAAATCAACAACCCAGTTAGCTTTATTTATGGCAATCTCACCCCAGCTAATTTATATATTCAAGATTTAATTAAACTCATACAACTTTATCAGCAACACTATCCCCAGCCGAATGCAGAAATACAAAATGAAATTGAAACTATCGATCTAAATTTTATCATGGCAGACTTGCCTAAATTACTTAATTCCATGAATGTTGGCGCACAAAGAATTACAGAAATCGTCGTATCTCTGCGAAACTTTTCTCGTTTGGATGAAGCAGAAATGAAAGCGGTGAATATCCATGAAGGTATTGATAGCACACTGATGATTTTACAAAGTCGTCTCAAGGCTACATCTCACCGTCCAGAGATTGAAGTTATTAAGGAATACGCTAATCTACCGCTTGCAGAGTGCTACGCTGGACAACTCAATCAAGTATTCATGAATATTCTCGCTAATGGGATTGATGCTATAGATGAGTTAGTTATCAATCACAAAACAGTGAACAATCCCAAAATAGAGATTTATACAGACATTACTAGTAACCAAGAAGTAATAATTTGCATCAAAGATAATGGTTCTGGCATGAATGAAAATGTACAGAAACATTTATTTGAACCATTTTTTACCACAAAACCAGTGGGTAAAGGTACAGGATTAGGCTTATCTATTAGTTATAAAATTATTACCGAAAAACATGGAGGCAACTTAAAATGTCTTTCTGAACCTGGTCTTGGCACAGAATTTGCTATTATTATTCCCTTAAAACAAAAAAATTACCACCTAAATAATCATTGAAGTGCAGAAATTGGGATAGAAAGCATTTTCTTAGCTTCCTCTAATCCCTAATTTCTGCTTTCCTCGGTTCTGATAATGATACCGTTATAAATAAATGTGATATTACATCAAGTCCGGCTAATTGCTTATCAAAAAAGATCCTGCCTCCCCGTGCGGTTCCGTAATCATAAGTATTCAACCGGACTAGACACTATATTATTGGGAACTACGTTGTTGACGACGTGATTGTCTATTCTGCCAATTTTGCTTAAGTTGTTCCCGTTGCGCTGGAGTTAGAACTGCTTGAATTTTTTGTTTTGAAGACTTCTTGATTTCGCCAATTTTAGCTTTCTGCGTTTCAGTCAGATTTAGAGTAGCGAAAGGATCTTTTCTTCCTTTACGCTCACCTCTTTGCTGTGGAGACTGACCTCGATCTGCTTCCATTGCTGCTTTTAGCTGTTGTTGTTGTTCTGTCGTCAAAACTTGTTTAATTTGAGTGCGTGTCTCGCGGTGAATTTTCTGAATTTCTGTTTTTTGTGCATCACTTAGCCCTAATTTTTGCCAAGGACCTTTTTTTTCAAATTTTTGACTTGGCTGAGTTGAAGGGGAAGTTTGTTGTGCTTGGGCTACAAAGGGGATTGCAGTTACAGTAAGCGCAAGCGCAGCAGCCATAAATGAGAATGTTTTGAGTTTCATAAATAAGCTTGTGTTTTTTCGATTGGATGTCACTATCATAAGAACTTACCTTCAACTACCACATGAGGATAAAGTCACGTTTACACTCATGACTAAAGTAATGGTTCCATCCTGACAAAGGTGACTAGCTATGAAGTAGAAATTAAAGTAAGTATATTTATAGTATATTACCCAGGGCGCATCCCAATTTGGCAAAAATAATTTTAATAAATGTAAATATAACTGTATAACAATCTTGACACACATCAACGAAACATTCAAAATCCCAAATTTCAACTTTTGAATTATATGTCTCCCCCTATTCAGGTTAATAATCATCCTTTTCGCTTTCTGCTTTATTTGGAATGGGGATTACTGGGGCTTTCTGCTTTGATGGTAACTATACCATCCCCATCACCTCGATTTTCTGTGCAGTTTCCCGAATTAACTATTTGTAGCTTGGCTATTTTTGGTTTGATGGGCTTAAGACTACCTACAAATAGTAAATTTTCTCAAGTAATATATACAGCTACAGAAGTTGCTCTAATTTTAATAATTGGCTTTTTTGGTGGCAAAACTACTAGACTTTTCCCCTTCCTTTACTTAATTTTAGTAACTCGTAGTTGTTTAATTTTTCCGTTAACTGGACGTTTGACAGTCACTTTTTTATCATTTATCTTGTTTTTTATCACACTTAATCATCGCGCACCTTCTTTTAGGTTATCTCCACTAGCTCAAGAACGTTTTCGGTTTTTTAGTTTTAGTCTAACAATTTTATTCGGATTAAGTTTAGTATTTATTTTACTGTTGATGAATGCAGTATTATCTGAACGCCAAAGTCGAGAAAGACTAGCTATTGCTAATGAAAAACTTCGCCAATATGCGCTGAAAATTGAAAATCAGGCTACTCTAGAAGAACGTAATCGCATTGCTAGGGAAATTCATGATTCTTTAGGACATTCTCTAACTGCTTTAAATCTGCAATTAGAAACTGCTTTAAAGCTGGCTAAATCTGATATACCTAGAGCTTTGACATTTTTAGCAACAGCTAAAGAACTAGGTTCAAAAGCATTACAAGATGTACGCCACTCGGTTTCTAAAATGCGATCACACCCTTTACAAGGAAAATCTTTAGAACAGGCAATTGCTATTCTTGCAGAAGATTTTTATCGTTCAAATAATATTTTCATAAACTGTCAAATATCTCTGAACTTGCCTTTATCTATTGACATTATTAACCCTATTTATCGCATCATTCAAGAATCATTGACAAATATTTCTAAATATGCACAAGCTTCGGAAGTCAAATTAGAATTAACTACAACTACAGAAGCTTTAAAATTAATAGTTGCAGATAATGGTAGAGGTTTTGATTTACAACAAAATACTACTGGTTTTGGTTTACAAAGTATGCGTGATCGCACTTTATCTCTAGGAGGTGAGTTTACAATTAATAGCGCTTATGGCTCTGGTTGTGAAATTATAGTTGATATTCCCTTATCTCGGTAAAAACAATGATTAAAGTCTTACTTGTAGATGACCAAAGTTTAATTCGACAAGGATTAAGAGCATTATTAGAATTAGAAGCGGATTTAGAAATAGTTGGAGAAGCAGAAAATGGCGAAACTGCAATTAATTTGGTTGAGAAATTACAGCCAGATGTAGTTTTAATGGATATCAGAATGCCGATCATTGATGGAGTCGCAGCTACTAGAGAAATTCAAAAACGCTTTCCTAATACCAAAGTTTTAGTATTGACAACCTTTGATGATGATGAATATGTGAAAGCTGCCTTACAGAATGGTGCAATGGGTTATTTACTCAAAGATACACCCTCAGAAGAGTTAGCTGTTGCCATTCGTGCTGTTGATAAAGGCTATTCTCAACTAGATCCAGGAATAGTTAAAAAACTTTTGACTCAATTCCCTTCCGGTTTATCTAAGCCGACACCATCTATCCCACCGAGTTTAGCTGAACTGACACCCAGAGAGAAGGAGGTTTTGTGGTTAATTGCTACAGGTGCTAGTAATCGAGAAATTGCCCAGAAACTCTATATCTCTGAGGGAACAGTCAAAAATCATGTCACCAATATTTTAAACCGATTAAATTTGCGCGATCGCACTCAAGCTGCTATCCTTGCCAATACCTTCTCATCTTATTTAGAACAAGATACTTAATTTAAGATTTCAGTATTCTCTGTATTTATAACCACAAAAATATGTATCATATTTTTGAGTATCTAGCATTTTTATTGACAAAAATTAATACATAATGATCAACATCAAACTATAATCTGCAATCACTAGGTTCAAGCATAAACCCCAGATTCCATACTCTGTATAAGTCTCAAAGCCTGAGCCAAAATAGTAATCCGTTATATTTGCTTAACTTATAACTGATATAACAAAAACTAAATTCAGTATTTCCCCGGTATTATTCTGACCTGTTATTCAGCATAATTGAGCCATAGGGAACTGAGCAAAGGGCATCCATTTACACAGTCAGACCTTAATGACAACAAAAAATGGAGGTATCAACACAGCTAAATCAATTTTTGCCTATTTATTTAAACACCGTAATCCTCAAAATTAAATTGGGGCAAATATATGCCAGATTTATTAAGATCACAACTAGGCGATTTCAATAGCATTGTCTGCTTCAAAGCCGTAGTTACGGGCATGGAAGATGCTTTAGGAGAAAAAGCCACGGCTATTGCTTTAACCACAGCTGGACGAACAAGAGGCAAAAAACTAGCAACAGATTTGGGTTTAGTGGGAACTCTAGATTCCTTAGATGATGTAGCTAAAAAATTGTCTCAAGCATTAGGTAAAGAAGGAACCAGACTTTGTATTGTTGATCGAATTGTGACGGAAGGTGAGAATATTAAAGTATACACATCTGAAACAGTTTGTTCAGCAGGTGAACCACAAAATTCGACCCGCAAATGTACTTTTACAATGGGTGCAGTTTGGGGAGCAATAGAACAAGTACTTAACAAACGTTTCCGAGCAGTACATACTGAATCAGTACTCAGAGGTGGTACTCACGATGTATTTGAATTAACGCCTTTAGACTAAAAAGCCCATAACTTTAATTAAAGATCAAGAACTTATTGAATCAGGAATTAATAAAAATTCCCTACTCACTTTCAAATTAAACACAACGGAGAACAATAATATGGCTATTAATACAGAAAAACTGAGCATGATTTTACAACACTTTGTAACTGCTACTACTGACGTTCAAGGAGCAGCACTTGTTACTCCCGATGGTCTACCTTTAGGTGCAAGTTTACCAGGTGGAATGGATGAAGAACGTGTATCAGCAATGTCAGCATCTATGCTGTCTCTAGGTGAACGGATTGGGATTGAGTTAGCTAGAGGAAATGTAGACCGCATCTTTGTAGAAGGTAATAAAGGCTTTGGTATCTTGACAGGTTGTGGTGAAGATGCAGTATTGCTTGTATTAGCTAGTGAAAGTGCAAAACAAGGATTACTAATGTTAGAAATTAAACGTGTTCTTGCCGAACTCAAACTAGTTCTATCCTAAATAATCTCATACTAAAGCCAACTTAATACAAGTTCCCTTGTAGACAAAATACTCCTTAAACTAGGGAACTTTACAGCCATTAATAAACAAATATCAACCCTATTTAGGAGTTTGTTTAAGCTAGTGAATTATCAATCATTAATTTGTTTATTTATGGAGTAAATAAACATGGAGATTATGCGCTTGATTGTCACCGGCTCAGTAGGAGCAGGTAAATCCACTTTTATCCGTTCTATTAGTGAAATTGAAGTCGTAGATACAGATACCCGTGCAACTGATGAAACAGCATTGTTGAAACAAAGAACTACTGTGGCTTTTGACTTTGGTCGATTGCAATTTGGACCTGACATGGCTTTACATCTTTATGGCACACCTGGTCAGTCTCGTTTTGATTTCATGTGGGATATTTTGATTCGCAAAGCTCACGCTTATATTTTACTAGTAGCAGCACATCGAGCTAGAGAATTCCGTCATGCGCGTAAAATTCTCAACTTTATGCAAGAACGCGCTCAGATACCCATGATCATTGGTCTAACACATACCGATTGTCCGGGAGCTTGGTCTGAAGAAGATGTATACCTTGCTATTGGGTACGTTGATAAAGCCGAAAGACCTCCTATGGTCAGAGTAAATCCTAACGAAGGAGACTCTGTCGGTGAAGCTGTCATTGCCCTAGTACAGTACTTAATGGAAAGTTGTGCAGTCTAATCTATCTCATTAATCCTAATTATTTTAGGAAAATTACCTCAATTAAATCAGAATTTTTTGAGGTTAAGTTTCGGAATATTTTTATTCTGATTTGCTAGATATTTATATCCTTTAGTAAAGGAGGTAAAATATGACTATTACTGGTAACTTTGCCGATTTTTCCTTCCCAGAACTACTTCAGTTTTTAGATCAAGGAAAAAAAACAGGACTACTTTACATTGAATTTTTACCAGAAGGAACTGAAACCCGGAAAAAACAAGTTTATTATATGTGGCTGCATCAAGGTCGAGTCATCAGCGCAGCAGATCGCTTAGACCAACAAGGACTAACATTAATGATTGCTCAAAGAGGGTGGATAAGTGAGCGTGTCATCTCCAGAGTTACTCAAATTTCCTCCTGTTTTATCAACTCACCACTAGGTTTGTGTCTCAAATCTCAAGGACTACTACAACCAGAACAATTAAAACTGCTATTTAATAGCCAAGTTTTGCGTCCAGTATGTTCCTTATTTCAAGTCAAGGATGCTCTGTTTAAATTTGAGCCAACATCATCATTGCCTTTGGGAGAAATGACAGGTTTAAGTATGTCTGCAACTGAGGTAATATTAATTGGACTCCGGGCGCTACGAGATTGGACGGCTTTAGAAGAAAAACTGCCAGATCCAACTTCCGGTTTGTCAGGGTTTCTCGTGAAACAGCCCAAAATGCAGTTAAATGCTCAAGAATGGCAAGTATGGGAATTTGTCAACGGACAGGTTTCTCTACAGCATATTGCCAATCAACTGAGTATACCCCTAGCAACTGTACAGCAAATTGCTTTCCGACTGATTGTAGTTGGTTTAGCAGAAGAGTATTTTATGGTTGGTGCTACACCTACATTCACTTTAGAAGAGCCTATTTCCACTTCTATTTCCGCAATCACTTTTCCAGAACCATTACAGGAAACTGTGCCTGCAACTAAACCAGCACCTACAGAAAAGCCAGCAGAAAAGCCATCTGTTAGTCAATCATTCCTCAAAAATTTAGTTGGTTTTTTACGCAATAAGACATCATAATTAAAAATGCAATTTTGGTGACTTATTTTTAGGTAAAAATTAATAATATAAGGTGCATATCTTTGCTACTCTGATCAAAGCGTGTAATCTTATAGCATACTCTTTTACACAGCATATACAAGACTTAATCCAAGCACATCTATCTTTTTAAAGGGTTAATTATGGCTATCGAACCGAGCGCTTTTATGGCAAAAATGGAAACAAGAATTGGTTTAACTTCTGAAGATAAAACTATTCTTAAATCCAACGCAGATTGGGGAAAAGAAATTGCTGCAACAATGGCTGATCACTTCTATGATTATCTAGGACGTGATGAAGAAATGAGTGCCATTTTAAATAAAAGTGAAGGACGAATTCATCGCCTACATGAAACATTTATTCAGTGGTTTAATGAAATGTTTACAGGAGTGGATAATTGGGGCGAACAATATGCTAAAATTCGTTGGCATATCGGGCTTGTTCATGTGAAGATTGGAATTGCTCCTCAGCACGTAGTTCCGGCGATGGCAGTTGTTGTCCATGAAGTTGGTAAAAAGCTCAGACTTGATGGGAAAACAGATGAATTACAATATGCATTAGGCAGAATTTGTATGATTGATTTAGCTTTTATTGAGCAGGCTTATGTAGAAGTTTCCTCCGCTGCGGTACTTAAAGAAACTGGTTGGTCAGAAGCTTTATTCAAACGGCTCATTGGTACTGGTGCATCTAGTATGTAAGCACAAGCATTTAAACTCCATCACTTCTGTCTGTTTATTTTCCTGAAAAAAATTTTGCATTTCATTTAGTTAAGATATATATAAGCCCTGGAGGTATTTACTACCGGGGCTTTATTTTATGCAAATATAGAAAGTGACAGTATTATATCAGGTCTAGTTGAATACTTATCATTTAGACTGACGCTCAAGACACGGAGACGCTCCAGACGCGGTGATTATATATTGATGCAGATTCTCAAATCATCCCGCAATTATGCAACGCCCAAAAATCACTATGTCTTCTTCTGCTTTTTCTGAGATCACTTGCACGACAAACAGATGAAAGTTGTATTGGGAAAAGTAGGGTAGCGACTAATCCTTCTATTTTTACTTGCTTCTGACTGTGGAGCAACCATACCAGCATTTTTAGGGTCTTTTTGCCTAGTATAGTGACTGACAGCCCTCTGCATCCTCCTCTTCACCAAATCTATCTATGCTGTTTACCCCGGTAATTTGGGTTTTCTAAAACACTAATTTACGAGGTTAGTAAGCACATATACTGTGCCATTAGCTTGCCCATAACCTCATTTTGACGGCAAATACGACTTTGAGATTACGGTTCACCCCAATTCCTGAACGTATTAATTCTCCTACATTAGTCAGAGTGACAGCAAATTGATCCATGAACCAACTAAAAACAAACTTTAAAATTAACCGTCCTATTCAAGGTTCGGGAAACCACCCTTCATGGACTGGCTACACAAGTTCAGTATATATATCAGCATAACTTGCGGTTTCAAGCCCAGAAAAGCTAAACCATGCTGAACGGACTGCTTTTTTGAATCAGTTAGTTCACAATTTAGTCCTTTATAATCCCATTCATTTGTAGTTATACGGAGTCAACAAAATAAAATGGCAAAAGTAGTTGGAATTGACTTAGGTACGACGAACTCCTGCGTAGCAGTTATGGAAGGTGGTAAACCCACTGTAATTGCCAACGCCGAAGGTTTTAGAACCACACCATCAGTAGTAGCATTTGCTAAAAACGGCGATAATTTAGTTGGTCAAATCGCTAAACGTCAAGCGGTAATGAACCCCGAAAACACCTTTTACTCTGTTAAACGGTTCATTGGCCGCCGTTTCGATGAAGTTACCAAGGAAACTACCGAAGTCTCTTATAAAGTTCTCAGCAGTGGCGGTAACGTCAAGCTAGACTCTCCAGGCGCTGGTAAGCAGTTTTCTCCAGAAGAAATTTCAGCCAAAGTCCTCCGCAAACTCGTAGAAGACGCGAGTAAATATCTGGGTGAAACCGTTACCCAAGCAGTCATCACCGTTCCTGCATATTTCAACGACTCCCAACGTCAAGCTACCAAAGACGCTGGTAAAATCGCTGGTATTGAAGTTCTACGGATTATCAACGAACCAACAGCGGCTTCTCTAGCTTACGGTTTTGATAAAAAGAGCAACGAAACCATCCTCGTATTTGACCTTGGTGGCGGGACTTTCGACGTATCTGTCCTGGAGGTGGGAGATGGCGTATTTGAAGTATTAGCAACATCTGGAGATACTCACCTTGGTGGTGACGACTTCGATAAAAAAATCGTTGACTTCTTAGCTGAAAAATTCAAAAAAGACGAGGGCATTGACCTCCGCAAAGATAAACAAGCCTTACAACGTTTAACTGAAGCCGCTGAAAAAGCCAAAATTGAGCTTTCTAGCGTTACCCAAGCCGAAATCAACCTGCCATTTATTACAGCTACCCAGGACGGCCCCAAGCACCTGGATACAACTCTAACTCGTGGCACATTTGAAGAACTCTGCTCTGACTTAATTGACCGTTGCCGCATCCCCGTAGAAAATGCTCTCAGAGATGCCAAATTAAATAAGAGCAACATTGATGAAGTCGTACTAGTTGGTGGTTCTACCCGGATTCCCGCAGTCCAAGATGTCGTCAAGCGGGTGCTAGGTAAAGACCCAAACCAAACTGTTAACCCTGATGAAGTAGTAGCAGTTGGTGCAGCTATTCAAGCAGGTGTTCTATCTGGTGACGTTACAGGCATCTTGTTGTTAGACGTATCACCTCTATCCTTGGGTGTAGAAACCTTGGGTGGTGTGATGACTAAGATTATTCCTCGTAACACCACAATTCCTACCAAAAAATCAGAAGTCTTCTCGACTGCTGTAGACGGTCAAACTAACGTAGAAATTCACGTCCTCCAAGGGGAACGGGAATTCTCAAATGATAACAAGAGTTTGGGAACCTTCCGTTTAGATGGTATTCCTCCCGCACCTCGTGGTGTACCTCAAATTGAAGTTACCTTTGATATTGATGCTAACGGTATTCTCAACGTTACTGCTAAGGATAAAGGCACTGGTAAAGAACAATCTATCAGCATTACTGGCGCTTCTACCTTGGATAAAAATGATGTTGACCGCATGGTGCGCGAAGCTGAACAAAATGCTTCTAGTGACAAAGAACGCCGTGAGAAAATTGAACGTAAGAACCAAGCTGATTCTTTAGCATACCAAGCTGAAAAGCAGTTGCAAGAATTGGGTGATAAAGTTCCTGATGCTGATAAAACCAAAATTGAAGGTTTGGTAAAAGAACTGCGGGAAGCAGTAGCTAAGGAAGATGATGAGCTAATTAAGAAGCTGACACCAGAATTGCAACAAGCACTGTTTGCTGTTGGTAGCAACATCTATCAACAAGCTGGTGCAGGTGAGGCTCCTGGTGGTGGTGCTGAACCTCCCTCTGGCGGTTCTACCCCTCCTTCTGGTAGTGGTGATGATGTAATTGATGCAGATTTCACTGAAAGCAAATAATTCCATTCTTTGGGGGTTTAATTGCTCCCTTTTTTATTACCCATTCAGATTTTTATCTGGGTGGGTATTTTTTATAAGTAGTGATGCAAAATAAATTTCACATTTATCAGAGGGAACAGGGAACAGGGAACAGGGAACAGGGAACAGGGAACAGGGAACAGGGAACAGGGAACAGGGAACAGGGAACAGGGAACAGGGAACAGGTGACAGGTAATTCTTAATTTTCCCCGCGTCCCCGTGTCTCCGCGTCCCCGTGTCTCCGCGTCCCGACTTCACCGCATCTCCTAAGTCCCCAGCATCTGCAAGTTATGCAATGTGGCATAGAGTCCTCCTTTTTCTAGCAATTGTTCATGGCTTCCCTGTTCGATTAATTCCCCACGCTTCAAAACAAAAATCCGGTCTACATTACGAATTGTAGACAAACGGTGAGCAATAATAATCGCAGTTCGTTTTACTAGAAGCTGATTTAATGCCTGTTGAACTAAAGCTTCTGTTCCTACATCTAAACTAGCGGTAGCTTCATCTAATACTAAAATTTGTGGGTTACGAATTGCCGCACGAGCAAAGGCTAAAAGTTGTTTTTGTCCACTAGAAATATTTGTCCCTCGTTCTCGTAATTGAGTATCATAGCCTTGGGGTAATTCATTAATGAATTCAGCAATATTAGTCTTTTCAGCAGCTTGTTGAATCTCGGCAAATGTGTAACTATCTCCTAAAGTAATGTTACTTTTAACATCACCTGCAAACAAAAAGGCTTCTTGTAAAATCACTGCCATATAACGCCGCAGTTCTGCTTGTGGTATCTCACGGATATCTACACCATCAATCAAAATGCGTCCTTGTGTGGGTTCATAAAGACGACACAAAAGCCGGATAATTGAACTTTTACCCGCACCTGTAGGTCCAACTAAGGCGATTTTTTCCCCAGGATGAATAGTAAAGTCTAAGTCTTTAATTACATAATCATCGTCTTTGTAAGCAAACCAGACGTGTTCAAAGCAAATTTCTCCAAGTTGATCTGGAGAGGGAAATTTCCGGGATTCTAGACTCTCAATGATCTCATCGATGTAACCAAGATTAAAATTCAAACTTGCAGGCTGAGGATTAAGAATATCGCTGATTTCTATTCGTTCATCTAAAATATCACTCACTCTTTCAATAGCAGTGAAACCAGATTGAATTACAGTAAATTTTTCTGCAAAATTCCGTAAAGGATCGAATAATTGTTGAGCATATAAAATAAATGCTGATAAAATCCCAAAAGTGATATTATTATCTAATAGCAATGAACCACCAATCCACAACACACCAGCAATGGCAATCAGGCTAACCCATTCTAGGGTTGCTGAAACAGCAGAATCATACCAAATTGTATGATCTAATTCTTTGACATATTGCTTATTTGTGGTGCGAAACAATTCTGCATTAAATTTTTCCCTGCGGAATAACTGCACAACATTAATGCCAACAATGTTTTCTTGCAATTGAGAATTTAGTTTTGACAGTTCTTCACGGGCTTTATAATTTGCTTGACGATACTGCTGCTGAAAGTAAATAATTACCCAGGTGATTGGTAAGAGAATTAACAGCAGCAATCCAGCAAGTTGCCACTGAAGAGAAAACATCAAACCAATAATCACCACCATAGAAAATAAATCGGAGACAATACCAATGGCTCCTGTTGCAAATACATCTCCTAGGCTTTCTACATCGCTTGTCAGTCTAGTAATTAGTTTACCTACTGGTGTGCGATCAAAAAACCGCACTGCTAGAGATGTAACATGGTGAAATAAATCCTCACGGATTGCAGCAGTGATTTTTTGTCCTAGTTTCTGTACCAGATAACCTTGAATACCTGTGAGTGACAATCTAATGATCATTGCTCCCAAAAAAAATCCTTGCAGGATTCCTAAACCTTGCCAGAGGGAGCGATTTTTGAGAAATTCATAGGTGCTGGGTTCTTGACGAATCAGAGATATTGCCTGTCCAATCAATAATGGTTGAATGGCATTAGCTAAGGCAATGGGGATTAGTAAAGACATTGAAAACGTCAGTAGTAGCCTACTACGTCGGGCATAGGGTACTAGACGCAAAAATAACCGCCAGTCATTTTCACGCCGACGGTATTGTTTGTGAGATTTTTTCGGGGATTGATAGATGACCATAATTATAAAGATAATTGAAATTTAGGCTTTATCCATACAAATTTACTATTTAATTTGGCAATCGGGTATGAAAAAATTAATACAATTTTTTTTATTACTAGATAAATATGATGCTGGTAAGCGAAATTAAAGGTGTTGTTTCAGAAGTTGTGAATAGCACAAGAATAATTAGGAAAGTTTTTTTAATTTCTCTCCATTGTTATTGGTCTAGTACGTAAATTTAATCAAAAATAGGTTGGGTTTTGTTATTTAACCCAACTTTTAATCTGATATAGCGTTTCCTAGGAAGAGTGAAGTACAAAATCATCTGCGTTTATCTGCGTCCATCTACCTTGAAAAGTTTCCTCCGCCGGGAAACCCGGCTTCGAGGAATTTTTCGCTGCGTTTAATTATTACAGCTTGTACCTCACTTGAATGGTAATTGCTATAACTGAATTTTTAGCGCATGGTGACAAATTCTTCGGCTGAACTAGGATGGATACCTACTGTAGCATCAAAGTTAGCTTTAGTTGCACCCATCTTCAGAGCGATCGCTATTCCTTGAATAATTTCCGCTGCATTTGTTCCCACCATATGCGCTCCCAGCACCTTATCGGTATTTCCATCTACCACCAACTTCATCATCGTTTTTTCGTCTTTACCTGCTAAGGTGTAGTACATTGGTCGGAAGCGACTGCGATAAATTTTCACCGTTTCCCCATATTGTTCCCTAGCTTCTGCTTCAGTCAAACCCACAGTTGCAGCTTCTGGTGTGGTAAAGATGGCTGTAGGTATATTTTCATAACTCATGGTGCGAGACTTGCCACCAAATACGGTATCAGCTAAAGCTCGTCCTTCATTAATCGCTACTGGAGTCAGGTTAATTTTGTTGCTACAATCTCCGACTGCATAGATATTTTCTTCATCTGTGCAACTATATTTATCAACAATAATTGATCCATCATCGTGCAATTGGACTTTGGTATTTTCTAAACCCAATTTTTGGGTGTTTGGTTTGCGACCAGTTGCAGCTAAACTGACAGCATCCGCAATTATTGTTTCCTCTAAACCCTCAGCCCCGCTAACAGTTACTTTAACGCCTTCTGCACTTTTCTCAATTGCTATATTTTGGATTTTATTGATAATTTTAATGCCGTGGTTACTCATTGCTTGCTGAATTTCAGTCTGCAAATCTTGATCAAAACCACGCAAAATCTTTTCACCACGAATTATCTGGGTGACTTCGGTTCCGAGTCCATTGAGGATACAAGCAAATTCTGTACCTATATAACCCCCACCCAAAATCACAATTCGCTTTGGCTGTTCTTTAAGGTTAAAAATATCATCGGAGGTAATAGCGTATTCGATGCCCTCAATGTTTGGCTTGACTGGATAGCCACCCACAGCAATGAGAATTTTGTCGGCGGTAATTTGGCGTTCTCCGACTATAACTGTATGAGCATCGACTAATTTACCATGTCCCTGCAAAAGTTCAACTTTGGACTTATCCAGCATTCCTTGATAAATACCATTCAGGCGAATCACTTCATTATTGACCGCCGTAATCATTTTTTCCCAATTTAAAGAACTTTCCACAGAACTCCAGCCGTATCCTTGAGCATCTGTAAACAACTCAGAAAAATGAGAAGCATAAACCATGAGTTTTTTAGGGACACAACCACGATTAACGCAAGTACCTCCCAGTCTATCAAACTCGGCAATGCCTACTTTAGCGCCATATTCGGCGGCACGTCTAGCTGTGGCAATTCCACCTGAACCAGCACCAATTACAAATAAGTCAAAATCGTAGGTCATATCACTTTTAGATTTTAGGTTTTGGATTTTAAATTAAAAATCTTGAATGAATAATTCGTAATTAAAGGTTTGGCAATTGTTGCAGATTTTCATAGCAATCCTAAATGATTGGGAAAAAATCTCTTTTTTTGTGGGCAATTCCCACCCTCAAATATTTTCACGAATCAATTAGGATTACTATATCTATAGCTTTTCCTGGGAAGAGTGAAGTACAAAATCATCTGCGTTTATCTGCGTCCATCTGTCTTGAAAAGTTTCCTACGCCGGGAAACCCGGCTTCGAGGAACTTTTCGCTGCGTTTAATTATTACAGGTTGTACCTCACTTGAATGGTAATTGCTATATAACCTATTTATTACGAATTAAGCAGCACCTTTCAGATAAGCTAACATGGTATCTGCATCGGAAACTTCAAAGGGATCGGTGGGACAGTTATCATCGAAACCTGGTTCAATGAAAATCTTTTCAATTTTACCGTCATTCACCACCATTGAATAACGCCAAGAACGCAATCCAAAGCCTAAATTAGACTTATCAACTAACATTCCCATTTTACGGGTAAATTCACCATTACCATCGGGAAGCAAAAATACATTTTCAGCGCCTTGTTGTTTGCCCCATTGGTACATCACAAAGGCATCATTAACAGATATACAAATAACTTGATCAACTCCTAAAGCTTTGAAGTCTTTATAGAGTTCTTCATAACGGGGCAGGTGTGAAGTGGAACAGGTGGGAGTAAAAGCCCCAGGTAATGAAAACACAACTACGCGCTTGCCAGCAAAAAGTTCTTGGGTAGTGCGATCTTGCCAACGGAAGGGGTTTGGTCCACCAATGGACTCGTCACGGACACGGGTTTTGAATGTAACGTTGGGAACTCTTTCAATAACAGCCATGTTGACCTCTTAATAAATTGATGTGTGAACTTGTCGCTGACATATCTCAGAATAATTCTTATTTAATAAAAATTCAATAGATATAAATACTTATTGAATTTATAAATTTAAATTTGATATTAATTCAATAATATGATAAAGTCTAATTAAGAATTTATCCAATGCAGCTACAGGTATGCAGCAACAAGCAAACGCAATTATTCAAACCTTAAAGTCTAAGGGTTTGAGGGTAACTCCTCAGCGGTTTGCGGTCTATGCAAATTTACTATTTCGCACCGATCACCCAACAGTTGAGCAAATTCTCACCGACTTGAATAAAGATGCTCCAGTCTCGTCTCAAGCGACGATCTATAGTTCTCTGCAAGCGTTAAGAGAAGTTGGTTTGGTGCGGGAAGTACTGTTGGAAGAAGGGGTTTCTCGCTACGACGCTAATGTTGAACCCCATCATCACTTCTGCTGTCATCAATGTGGTGCAATTGAAGATATTGCCTGGGAAACTTTTCACTGTATAGAACTTAAGAGTCTACGTCCTGGTTTGCGTGGCGAAACCTATGAAGTTACTGTACAGGGTTTGTGCGATCGCTGTAATAATCAGCGGTTCTGATCATAGTTTGGACATGAAAAAAGAGGATTTACAGACGCGACATCTGATCATAGATAAGTAAGAAAAAGTGTATTTTTACTTAAGTGTGTGATTCGTATCACTCAATTATCCCCAGTGCTATCACCAACATAACTGATAATTCTCACATTTATATAGATGTAATAATCACTCCAATGGTAGAGAATTCAGGAGATATTAAAGTTGTAGAGTTGAAAGCCATCCACCATGTCTAACATTAAGCTTCTGCCAGGTGCTGTTTCCGAAATTATTGCTGCTTCTGCTGATACTGGAGTTCTGACCAAAGCAGATCGCTACGGACTAATGGCAGCTATTTTGGATGAGCGCCTGGCAGAAGAAGAGGAGGAAGCACTCAACAGACTTTTACGCCGCGTTGTTAGAGGTCGTATCCAGGTAGTAGACAAAATCTCTAGCGATCGCTAAATAAGTTGCTATTGTTGACAAGAGAATCAACAGAAATTTTCTGGAAAAAATCAAATATGCCCCGGTTTTGCAGATGGCTGTACAGTTAATAGTTATACTAACTAGCTGTAAATTTAAATAGAAAGACTAGGTTTCAAATTCTTATATGGCAATAATTTTCAGCCTAGGGATTCTATCCATCCTCACAAGAAATGAGTATAACTAATAACTTTTAAACTCCTTCATAATTAAAGACTGTTGCCAACGGAGATTGAGACCCCAACTGAAACAAAGCCACAGATAGAAGTTGGCGTTAACCTCTCCCAAAGGGAAAAGAGTAATTAAAACCCAAAATTAAGAATTAGTAATTAGGGCATTGCATAATTGCGGGATGATTTGAGAATCCGCATCAATAGATAATCACCGCGTCTGGAGCGTCTGGAGTGTCCCCGCGTCAGCCTCAATCATCCTCTTATTCAGCAACGCCGTAATTAGTTAAACTCCCTCTCTTATCTGTTCTACCAATTGGTGCAAATTACCCATATTCAGGCGATAACTCAAAGGATGAACAATTAATCGGGCTGTACTTTCATACAAAGTAGCAATCTCCACCAAACCGTTTTCGTTCAACGTCCTTCCTGTAGAAACTATATCTACAATCGCCTCAGACATCCCCGTAATCGGACCGAGTTCAACTGAACCATACAAAGGAACTATTTCTACAGGTAAATCCAGACTTTGAAAATATTCCCGCGCACAATTGACATACTTAGAAGCAACTCGACCATGAGTAGGTAAATCTACGGGCAATTTGTAGGGACTGGAGGCTTTTACTGCTACTGACATCCGACAATAACCAAATTGCAAATCTACTAATTGTGCAACTTGCGGCTTTTTCTCACTCAGTACATCATAACCTACAATACCAAGCTGTGCCTGACCATATTCTACATACACAGGTACATCTTGCGCCCTTACTAGTAGTGCCTTCGCTTGTCCACTAGCATCAGGAATTTGCAGTTGACGGGTTCCAGAATCTAAAAAAGCACTAAAATCTAATCCCACCGATTGCAGCAGGCAGATGCTATTTTTAAGTAATTCCCCTTTTGGTAGTGCAACAGTCAGCATTCTTTTTCCTGGTGTCTTTGTCTTTGCGGTTTATTATATGCTTAGTACAAGCAGCATGAGAATTTTATTAGTCGATGATGAAGTTGAATTAACTGACCCCTTGAGTCGTGTTTTAACTCGCGAGGGTTATATTGTTGATGCTGCTTATGATGGAATAAGCGGCAGCAAATTTGCACAAGCTGACAGCTATGATTTACTAATTTTAGATTGGATGTTGCCAGGAAAAACAGGGTTAGAAATTTGCCAGGAATTACGACAACAAGCTAAAACCACTCCTGTGCTGTTTCTCACTGCTAAAGATACTCTAGATGACCGTGTACAAGGTTTAGATGCTGGTGCAGATGATTATTTAGTCAAACCCTTTGAATTGCGGGAATTATTAGCTAGGGTTCGTGCTTTGTTGCGTCGTTCTGGGGTAGAGTCATACAGCAACACAGCAGGACGCTTAGTGGTAGCTGATTTAGAACTTGATGTAGAAAATCAAGTCGCTTATCGTCAAGGACGAATTATTGAACTATCGCAAAAAGAAGGACAACTGTTGCAATATTTGATGGAAAATACTGGACAATTGTTGACTCATGCACAAATCATGGAACATTTGTGGCAAGATCAAGAGCAACCTGGTAGCAATGTGATAGCAGCATTAATTCGCTTGTTGCGTCGTAAAATTGAGGTAGATCATGAATCTATTCTGATTCATACAGTCTATGGTAAAGGCTATCGTTTCGGCTCTACAATTGTATAATAATGCCAGAATAATGCCAGAATAATGCCAGAATAATGCCAGTCTTAACTAGCAATTTTTACTATGGATAAAAAATCTGAATTTATACCGAATAACGTGCTTGATCAGATTACATTAAACGAATTAAAAAAAACTATTTGCAACAACATCACCGAAGAATTTATGCAAATTATTGATTCTTATTTGGAAGATACTCCCAAACGGTTGCAATCGTTGAGTAATGCTATTATTCAAGAGAACGCAAAAACACTGCAATTAGAAGCTCATTCTCTTAAATCTAGTAGTGCGATTGTTGGAGCGAAAAACTTATCTTTACTGTGTAAGCAATTAGAAAAATTGGGACGTGATAGCAATACAAACGATGCGCCGCTATTGCTATCCCAAGCTATAACAGAATATGAGCAAGTCGAGGCTGCACTACAATGGGAATGCAAGAGCAAGTAAACATAAACCAGATAATCGATATCTATACAACTTTAAATTTCTTTATGTTGGACGCTGGGAGTAAGACTAATTAAATCGTCCATATTCAGTTTCATGGTTTGACAAATCGTATCTAGTGGTAAGTCATTGGTATCATATCCAAAGGGGTTTTCAATTTCTAAACCAATAGCTTCAATACCCAATAGAGTAAAGCTAACTAAAGCAGAAATTAATCCAGTCCACCAACCAAGGCTTTGTACTATTTGAAAGGGTAGTAGTAAGCAATATAGTAATAATAATTGTTTGAGATGAATAGCATAAGCCAGAGGAATTGGTGTTTTTAATATTCGCTCGCAAGCTCCTAAATTATCCACCAAATTATTTAATAACTCTTGCATAGCTACTAACTGGTGGCTATTGATGCAATTATGTTTATATTGTTGTTGTAAATAATCTCCAATCCAAAAAGCCACCTCTATGGGAGGATTATTCATATTTTTTAATTTAATAAACTTAACATCTGGAACTAATTCTTCTAATTCACTATCTATACTTTCTCCTCGCAAATGCATTTTTGTTGCTATAGCAAAAGCAACAAGTAAATATAAAGCATTAATTTTAGAATCTTTATCTTCTGGTTCTTTTTCATCAATAGATACCCATATTTGTCTTGCTAAATTTCGGGTAGTATTTACTAGAGAACCCCAGATTTTTCTACCTTCCCAAAAACGTTCATAAGCTGTATTTGTACGAAATACTAGTAATAAGCCTAAGACGATACTGGGGATAATACTTCCTAAAATAGGTTGGGAAACTGGCAATTTGAAATCATAAAGTACAGAGACTAATACGCCAAAAGCTCCACACCAGAGAACATCTTGATAAATTGCTCCAATTACTGAACCTTTAAACTGTAAGACAATATGGAAGCCTTTTCTTTTATGCTCTTTCATGCTTTTACTATCAAAAACATACTTGCCAAATAGACATATTTTAGGTCTGAAATCCTAAATTTTGCATTAATTTGGTTAAGGAAATACCATGTAAAAGTGCCAAATTTGCTAAATATTCTAAGCGATGTGCCTGTAGTTTATCTATCTGTTCACTGAGATACAATAACTCTTTATATTCCTCATCTGTAAGTTTTTCTTCTTCTTTTTTGGCTATTAATTTATTATGATAATTCAGAAAAGTAGGAGGAATATCTTGATTGTTGTGTATAAACAATTCCGCTTCATTTTTGAGTAATGTATCAGCTTTTTTGTGAGCCTGTAGAATAATAATTTGAGATACAAGTTTTTCTAAATCTTGTTGTTTTAACTGCTCAACAGCCTTGAGCAATTCTTGTGAGGATAATTGCACTTCAAGTTTCACTTTTGACATTTTTTACATCTCGCCGGCTAACTGGTAAAGATTCTATAGACTGATGAAAATCAGTATACAGGAGTAAGAAAAAATAAAGCAAATATCCTTTAACTGAGATTTTGCGCGAGGAGGTTAGTAATTATCACCACGCAGACTGTTACCTGTGTGGGTTTCCAACCCTTAGCTTGCATAAATAAACTTGAATAAATAAAACAGGACTTACGCAACTGGCACATTGGTAGGGTGCGTCAGATATCAAAAATCTGTTTATTTACTAGATTTATGCAGTCTGACGTGGTTGGTGAGCTTGCCGAACCACACCCTACAATAGATTTTTGGTGTGACACTTACGCAAGTCCTATAAAAATGGACTGCACCTCAAAAGTAATTGTTAAATAACTTATCTTCTTATTAAGAAATATTAAGTTCATGGTACAAAGCTATAAAAACGCAGCTACATGGGTTGGCTAGAAAGTAGACACTGAAAGTAGCTTACAGTTTGTGGGAAATCCAACCTACATAGCTGAGTTTTAGGCTTAATTGAATTGTATTAAGGTACAAGTTGACTGCTGAAAATTGTCTTTCAAGGTATCAACCAAACCAGTGAGAAGGTTGACAACCTAGTTGAACAGTTTCACACAGTTGACGACTAATCGAATCTCCTTTTTCTTGGATAATCGAGAAAATGCCTTGGTGAATTAAATGCTGGAGGTGTAATTGTTGTTCCAAAGGATTCCGGGATAACTTGTGATTTAAACAGCTATCTTTTTTATCATCAGCTAGGGGAGTTTGACTATCAGAAGTTTCGCTGTAAAATCCAGGAAGCCGATTAATAACAAAGGAAACCAGTTCTTGGCGTAAATCAGGAATGGCAAAAACTTGTTGATAAGGTTGGTATGGATATGTATCTAAAACACTTTCAATTTCGCCGATGACTGATTTATGTGTTAACTTGATTGCTGTTTTCATAATTGATCATCTCCTTTTTAATCGAGTCAATGATTGGTGCTACAAAAAAGTTATCTGAATGTAGATTTTGTAATGATAAGCAATTAGAAGCAGTTTCCGGATCAGACTCCATACCCCTAATCAACTATTTGATCCTGACGAAATATGAGATTGTTAATCTTTTCTGAATTTTAGTTTCAATTTATACTAAAACTAAAGTATAAAATATCTAAAAAAACTCAAGAGACTAATCAATTGGTGACATTCTGTAGCTTTAAAACTAATTATTCCCAATTTACAATAATTTAGTGAAAAATCTACATAAAACGCAGCATAAGCTATTGGGGATCATCAATTATTAATGTCAAATTTGGTTGATTAGTTATACTTGCGAAAGTGGATATTGGGTAAAGACGCGATTTGGTGATTTATCGATGAGCGTTATCAGTTAATTATCATGTCTAACCCAACCTAAAAGGTCTTCACAACCTCCCTAAGGATTGGGATGAAGAATTAAACATCCTCCAAAAGGTCTAAAAAATTGACATGATCTAGAAGTAGATTTTGTAGTTGATGATCAATTTCACTAGCAGCTGCAAGTCCAGAAAGCATTGCGCCTGCTACTAGATTGCCACCACACCAATCACCACAGCAAACTAGAGGTGGGGAAGTATTTGCAGATAAACAAGTTACATCTAAAGGAATGCGAGGAAAGGCATAACGCCAGCGATGTATTTGCATCCATTCAGGATTTTTCAGCCAGGGAAGCGCTAAAGATTCAGCAGCTTTTTCTAACATATATTGTCCTACTGGTTGTAAATCTGGGGTTTCTAGATGAGTTTGGGCAAGTTTAGCACTACTTTGTAATACAAAATGAGGCTGTTGTGAATGGAGACGCTTGCTACTATCGAATCCAATCCATCCTAAATCTGCATGATCAACAAAAGTTAACGCTTTCCAGTTGGGAAGAGGTTGGGAATCGGCAGAATATCCCATCATCACACTAATAGAAGGGTCAAATTGGACAGAATGCAGACGATCTAAAAATTCAACATCTAATATAGTTTTTTCTAAAGGTGCTAATAAATCCCAAGCTTGGGGTGAAGGGATAGCGACTACTACCGCTTTGGCGGTTAATTCGGCTTGATTGGATTCTAGGGTAATCCGCCATGTATTTTCTGGGGTAGTGTTAAGAGCGATCGCACGTTGATGGAATAAAATTTCTAAATCTGGAGTTAGCGCTTTCGCTATCGCACTCATTCCCGCTGGTGCAACATAGTATAATCCAGCTTTTTGTGTCCTGAGTCCTGAGTCTACCTGGAATTTATCAACGGTATCAGTCCAAAGTTTGATAATATGGCGATCGCATAACATCTCTACAAACCTGCTCAACAATTCACCTTGAGGCTGAAGATAACAAGTACCATGATCAGCACAAGTTCCCTGTAAACGGCGTGTAGCGACTCTTCCCCCCACACCACGAGACTTTTCGACAACTACCACCGAATAACCAGCTTGACGCAATTGCTGGGCGCAGACTAAACCAGATATTCCAGCACCAATTATGGCAATATCAGTCATACTATTTTGGGATTTTAGATTTTAGATGAGAAAAGCTAATGTTCAGGTTTGATCATTTAGCAGGGAACTGTTAACAAAGTTGAAAGTCTCTCTGGATCTGAGTTTCATACCAAGTTTATGATAATAACCCTACTTGGTGACTATTAGGCTTGGCACTTTATCCTGATTTTATGACTGCCGAAAGCTGATAGTAGAATAAAGTACAGATAATCTGCACAAAAGGGAGGATCAGAAATTGGATGAACTGAGGCCAGTACTAGAGTTAGCCACAGAAGAGGAACTACAGGACTTAACAGCTATTCTGTTTAGTCGTAAGTTCAATCCCCTAGATTATGTTCACACACCAGAACCCATTGCGGTGCAAAGTCAAAACCATGAAGCTTGGTTAGACACCATAGAAAACCGCTTTCGTTTTTTAGCAGCTGATGGAATGACGGTATTACGTGGACGTAGTTATCAAGTTACTTACCGACAAACATTAATTCAGGTTTGTAAGTATCTAAAAATTGCCTATTATCAAAATTTAACAACGGTTGATTTAGAAGCAGAAATATTCTTGCAACTGCTAGGAAAAGTTTGGAAAAAGCTACCAGAACAAGAAAAGCAAAAATTAACTACACAAGTGCAGCAACAGCTTTTAACATCAGAACTTAAACAACCTTTACCACTATCATTACAAAAAGATCCTTTAGGATTAATTTTTAAAGCTGGTAGCGCCTTAGCTGTAACTTCTGTCATCCAACCATTTGTGCTGCAACAAATAGCCAAACAATTTGCTATCCATTTTGCTACTTATGAAGTGGCTAAACAAGCAGCAATTACAGGAACAGAAGTAGCCAGCAAACAATTTCAAGGTTATATAACAGCCCAAATGGCACGACGGAGTATGACTTTGAGTGCGGCTCGTTATGGTGCAGTTCGCAGCATCTTTGCTATTGTTGGACCAATGATGTGGACTTGGTTTTTAGCTGATTTGGGGTGGAGAGCGATCGCAACTAATTACGGTCGAATTATTCCTACTATCTTCACTCTAGCGCAAATTCGTCTCACCCGTGCAGAATGTTGGGAGCCAGCTTGAACAAGGCTTTTTATCATCCAAATCCCCGTTTACAAATCCCTTGGAATTTTCTCCAATTTGGACTACTCTCTTTCCCAATTAGTCCATTTTTGGGTGGTATTTCTATAGTTGTGGCATCATTGCTAACTTGGCGCAAACAATACCATATTATTAGCAATCGCCCAATTCACAAGGGATTTGCTTTTTTGAGTATATTACTACTCATTACCACCGGATTTGCCGATCACAAACTAGATGCTTTTTTGGGTTTATTCAATTTAGTACCCTTCTTTTTGTTTTTTACTGGACTCACTCCCATTATCCAAACACCTGCCCAATTACGACAAATATCTTGGATCATGGTAGTTGGTTCTGTCCCGGTTTTAATAATAGGCTTTGGGCAATTATTTTTCGGTTTGAATTTGCAAA
Organism: Anabaena sp. PCC 7108; assembly: GCF_000332135.1. NCBI lineage: Bacteria > Bacillati > Cyanobacteriota > Cyanophyceae > Nostocales > Nostocaceae > Anabaena > Anabaena sp. PCC 7108. The sequence continues at coordinate 4,431,487 of NZ_KB235896.1, read as the reverse complement.
TTCAGTTTTTATGGATTGTTTTAGATTGGACAGTTGCACCAGGAGGATTACCACCAGGACGCATGGCTGCTAATTTCATGCACGCTAATACTTTAGCCGCATATTTAGTAACTATTTTTATTTTAGGTTTAGGTTTATGGCTAGAAAACTATCACAAACTTAAGCAAAAAAATCGTCTGATTATCTGCTTAACAATTACAGTCTTAGCCAATTTCATCGCCTTGATTTTAACTAATTCTCGTAATGGTTGGGTCATCGCTATTAGTGCTTGTTTAGCCTATGCTTTATATCAAGGTTGGCGGTTAATTGTTGCGGCTGTTGTCAGTATTGCTAGTAGTTTTTTATTAGCAGCTTTTGCACCTGCACCGATTGCTCAATTTTTCCGTAACTTCCTTCCCTACGGGATTTGGGCGCGGTTAAATGATGATATGTATCCTGATAGACCAGTAGCGTTAATGCGAAAAACCCAATGGGAATTTGCTCTTAATTTAACTCAACAACATCCTTTAACTGGTTCAGGTTTACGTAGTTTTAGCGGACTCTATAAAGCCCAGATGCAAATTGATGTCAATCATCCTCACAACTTATTTTTAATGCTGTCTGCCGAAACTGGATTAATTACTACTTTGCTATTTTGTGGTTTACTCGCTTGGATAATAATCACCGCTAGTCAACTTTTATGGAAATCAAAATCTATAGAATCAGAAAATAGATTAATTTTCTTCAGTTATCTGATCACCTTTATCGGTTGGATATTATTTAATACCGTTGATGTCACCACTTTTGATATTCGGTTAAATACTCTCTCTTGGGTTTTTGTTGCTGCATTATGCGGGGTTATGTATCAATATCATAGGAAACCGGAAACAGCTAACAGAGAATAGAGTTGAGCGACTCTTAACCCAAGATGATCAAGGATTTTCTGGGGTTTTCTTCCATAAATAATCACAATAACCCAAAGCATTAAAAAAGAGGGTCATGAAATTTTAGCAATTTCCATGACACCCCTGATTAATTAAGTTTGACAGACTTAGCTAAATGACAATACTAAGCTGACTGTCTCGCATTCAAGATATACAAGTTTTTACCAAATTTGGGGTAGAAAATAAAAGGAGTTTCCCGTGCTGGCTGTTGTAAATTAGGAGGTAGAAGAGTGAATATGTCTTGGAAATTCACAGTAATCTTCTCAGTAGCACCATTAACTAAGAAGCAAGTTTCATTTTTATTACCATCTTTGTATTGGTCGTAAAGAGCATCAAGGACTTTCCTGCGTAATTGTCTCACAGGAGAAACATAGATAAAATAACCTTGGGTATCAAGAGTCTTAGCTTGTGCAGATGCTTTATTTACATCTGTAAAGAAAGAAATTTGGGTATCTTCAATTTGCAGAGGACATTGTTGAGAAGGTTTTCCAGCGACAACACTATATAGTTTTTGTCCTAGAGGAGCATCAATATTAAACAATTGATTACCACTTGTTGCTGCTGCTGCTGCTTGGAAATCAAATGCAGCTTTAGTAACTGAACCATCACCAAGAACATCTACAAGTTTTGGGACTACTAGCGTATCAAATACTTTTTTATTAGCAGGAATTCGGAATCCTGGGGGTAATTGGAAAGGAACAGCTATGCCATATTTAAGTGTCTCTTCATAAACTGTAACTCCTTTTTTTTGTTGTTCTGGGGTGCTGTAAATAGTGGTAATCCCTAATGTTGTTTTAGTAGCATTAGAGGGTGGAGCAGATATAGCATCAGGTGTAGCGCTAGGAATAGGAGTTGTATCTGCTAAGGCAACATTTACACCACCAAACAACATGACGAAGCTGAGAATAGTAGCAAAGAAACCAATAAACTTTTTCAGCATTTTTTTTCCTGTTTACATTAATTGGATTCCAATACTTGTCGGTTAAGCTCAAAAAATTAAATAATGTAGGTTGGGTTAAGGAACGTATCCCTACAGGACACTTCGTGAACACGTAGTGTGCCGAAGGCATAACCCAACATTTAGAGGCATTTGTTGGGTTTCACTTTGTTCAACCCAACCTACAAAAATTCTTAACCAAACAGTATTGAATTGGATTCAGTCTTGTTAGTAGATACTTACCCAAATTAATTTGAGCATTGTTCTCTAAATAGTTATTCACGATATATTTTGTCGTTTACGCAAATTGATTCACTAATTTGGATTAGTAAATATGAATAATTTGCATACATCTATATTAAAAAATAATTTAATAAATAAAGGTTATTAAATAATTTTGGTTTTTTTAATAAATCAGGCTTAAATACTAAAAAGTAGAAACGTTATACAATACAACATCTCTACTTTTTATAGCTAGGAATTTACTTTTGGGATCAGTTTTGATGAGGGCAAAATTAGCAATTGAATTTACAAAAAAATGGAACAAGGAACAGAAAGTGTCCTATTTATTAAAACTTTAGTTCTGAGTTTAAAGCTTAGTTCCCCCTGTTCCCTCTGAATTAACTTTTATCTTGCTCTCGGCGCTTTTGATCAAGATTCTTAAATAACTTAGTGACATAAATTTCAAAATCTTCAATCCGACTTGCGACTGGTTCAATTAAACTTACCTGGACACTATCAGGAAAATTAAACACTATATTACCAATACGCAAACTAAGGGGTCTTAGGTGTCCACCATTGCGGGTAAAACGAAAATCTTGATAATCTGGATGATGATTATCACCATTTTTGTCACCATAGTTATGATCAAACCATTTAACTGTAGAAAAAGCTAATTTGGTATCTTGATCAAAGGCAATTAAACCTAATAAATTAAATAAATTAGCTTTTTTTATGATCTCAAATGTGAGAGATGGAATAGGCTTTACTCCTAAACCAATTTTATCAACTATTCCTGCTAATGGCTTAGGAATCGCACTATCAGTACCACTATTAACCGGAGCTAAAAGAACCGAAGCTTGTCCTTTAATAAATATTTTGTCAATTGTCACATCTTCAGGTTTCAGTTTAATAGTTTGAGATTGATATTGAAGAGCTTGGCTGATGTAATATTCAATTAGATTTTTTCCCTGAATATATTCACGTTTAAGTTCAGCAATCAATAATTCTATGTCAGCAATCACACTGTCAGCCGTAAAATTCCGAGTTTCTTGATTTTTAGTAATTAAATCACGGATAAATTTATCTCTTGCTTCGGCATTTTGTGGTAAGGCTGAAAATCCTTCTAACAGGGAAATATATTTACAGCCAATACTATGACCTAACCAATAATAATTCGTGTTTTCTAAATAGTTTTCGTATTCATACAGATTTTTTGTGGCTATTCTCACCAGTTCGGGAATGACAGCATATTGTTCTTTAATTAAAAAACCAGCTTCTACATAATGATTAAAAGTAAAATTAAATGGATAAATAACTATTGTATAGCCCTGTTCAAATAAAGACTGAAGCAAAGACCGATAAAATATCATCGGTATAAAAGTCCCAAAAAAAGCACCTCCAATAAATTGAACTACCCCTTGAGGCTGGGGATTTACTGCTACCCAACTGTGAGAGATTGGTTGAAATTTCATTTTTACTTGCATATTTTGATTTTTAGGGTAAATTGACCCGTCACATAGTTGAAGGTCAGAATTGTTAGCAACAATTAAACCAACAGTAACCAGCATTCTTACTTACGGTTTAATACGTAAATACAGATATCAATTACCAAAATCCGTAATATTTCTTTACATTCAATGAGCAGTCAAACTGAAATAATCGCCAACAGGGGATAAATACCCTATGCTGTCACTAGACTTTGATTCAAAAATCATCACGCAGAAACAGAAACTTCTGATTGATAGCAAATACCCGCTTCCTTGAATCTTTGTAAAGCTTCACCCAAGCGATCGCAATCTGCAATTAAACTAATTCTTACATAGCCTTCACCACCAACACCAAAGGCATTACCAGGAGTCAAAACTACCCCAGTTTGTTGTAAAACATTCAAAGCAAAATCTGTAGAATTCATTCCCACTGGACATTTTATCCACAAATACATAGTCGCTTCCGTTTTAGGAATATTCCACCCCAACTTACCCAAACCATCAATTAAAAAATCTCGACGGGTGCGATAACGTTGTTGAACTTCATGTAAATAAGAATCAGGAAGTTGTAAAGCAGTTTCTGCTGCTGTTTGCAAAGCCGAAAAAATGCCATAATCTAAATTGGTTTTCAGTGTCCGTAAACCTTGGATAACGTGACGATTTCCCACAACAAAACCAACGCGCCAACCTGCCATATTATAGGTTTTAGAGAGAGTGTGAAACTCCACACCAATCTCCTTAGCACCAGGAATTTCTAATAAACTAGTAGGTTGATAACCATCAAAAGCTAATTCTGCATAACATAAATCATGAACTAAAAGGATTTCATACTTCCGCGCAAAAGCAACAATTTCTTCAAAAAATTCGCGGGGGGCGGTAGCTGCGGTAGGATTACTGGGATAATTGAAATAGAGGATTTTCGCTTTTCTAGCCACTTCTTCAGGAATCGCAGCTAAATCAATTAACCAGTTATTTTCTTCTTTAAGAATTAAATTGTGGATAACTCCCCCAGCAATAATCGGACCACGGAAATGCACAGGGTAAGAAGGTGAAGGCACTAATACAGTATCACCAGGATTAATATAGGCGATCGCTAAATGCCCCAAACCTTCTTTAGAACCAAGTAAAGGTAAAGCCTCACTATCAGGATCAAGAGTCACACCATAACGGCGATGATACCATTGGGTAATAGCTTTGCGAAAACTAGCAGTTCCTTCAAATGGAGGATAACCGTGATTAGCAGGATTTTGCATAGCTGCTATGGCTGCGTCTATGACTGGTTGAGGAGTGGGACCATCAGGGTTGCCCATACCCAAATCAATTAAATCTAACCCCTGTTCTCTAGCCTTAGCCTTTAATTCGTCCAAACGGGCAAACACATAAGGCGGCAATTTTTGTATCCGTTCTGCGGGAGAAATCCAACTCAAACTCATTCTTTCACCTCAAAATAGGGAACAGGGAACAGGTAGGGGGCAGGGGGCAGGGGGCAGGGGCGCAGGGGAGAATGTTTTTGCTTTTTTCCCAATCACCTTTTCCCCAATCACCTTTTCCCCAATCACCAATCACCCATTACCCATTTTTAATTTTTAATTTTTAATTTTTAATTGATTTGGTGCAGTGGTAGAAACCATTGCGGCCATCAATTGTTCCAACGCTACGTTAAACGGTAAACGGTGGATATCAGAATTAGGTTCTAAACTAATTTCTGCTGCTGTTTGTAACTCACCCAGAGTGATATTACCTAATCCCAAATCTGCTAATTTTTGGGGTAGTCCAATCTCTGCATAGAATTTCAACAATTGCTGTCTTGCTGACGCTGCTAGTTGATTTCCCTGGATCATTTCTTCTAACCGCAGTTGTACCAGGATACCATAAGCGACCTTTTCCCCGTGAATGCTACCATGCCCAGAAATATGGGTTAAGCCATTATGAACTGCATGGGCAGCAACTGTACGACATTGCGCCCCACCGAGTCCCCCAATGACCCCAGCTAGGAGTACAGTTGCGTCTACAACTTCTTGCCAAATTTCGCTACCGGGAGACTGTAATGCAGCAGCGGATTTTTGGAATAAAATATCTCGTAAAACTCGCGCTTGTTGGACTGCGGCAATAATGAGAGTTTGTTGTAAATGTCCACTACTCACTGAGGCTTCATACCATTTAGCGATCGCATCCCCAATTCCTGCTATTAATGTTCTTGGGGGTGCAGTCTGAACCAAATCATAATCCAAAATCAGCAAATTAGGACAGTAAGATAAAGCCACATCATATAAAAACGCTCCCGTTTCTGAATAGACATTAGAAAGGGCAGTCCAAGCCGCACAGGTAGCCCCAGACGTAGGAATTGTGACCACTGGTAATGTTAATTGGTGGGCGACTAATTTAGCAGTATCTAGGGCTTTACCACCGCCAATACCGATAATCAGATCAGCATTATGTTCTTTAGCGGCTTTGCGTAAAGCTTTGAGACTAGCTTCACAACAATCAGCACCATAGGAAACCAACACAGGATGTAATTCTGGAGATTGGAAAAGAGGTTGTAAACTCTCTTGACTAAGACTGAGAGTCTGATTTCCTGAGACAATGAATGGACGAGTTCCCAAATTAGCAACTTCACCCGCAACGGTTGATAACACACCTGCACCGCGAATTACTTTTCCAGGGGCAACAGTAGAGACGTTCCATGGCAGGTCTCTACATTCTTTTGTTTGAGTAGACAAAGTTTCAGTAGGATGTTGATTAGGCATGATCTCTATTTTGCCAAAACTATTGATATTTCTTAATCAAATTTTTAAATAATCTCTATTGTATTGTAGATGACCAAAAAATTGTGTAATGGGGAACAGGGGAGAAACTGGGACGCGGGGACGCGGAGATGGGGAGACGCGGAGATGGGGAGATGGGGAGACGCGGAGATGGGGAGATGGGGAGACGCGGGGACGCGGAGATGGGGAGACGCGGGGACGCGGAGATGGGGGGAGATAATTAAGAATTACTTACACCCTGTCACCTGTCACCTGTCACCTGCCCCCTGCCCCCTGCCCCCTGTCACCTATTCCCTATGAATCTGTAGGTTTTGGTAGTGAGGCAAACTTGTCTAAATAAACTTCTACTGCCATTTCCGGGTCTTCACGACTGGCTAAAGTCCGGTTTACTTTACCCAAGTACAGGGGTACAGACAACCCAGGTTCTGGGTGAATAATTGTGCGGGCGCGAACTGTTAATTGCTTATTACCGCCGCTACCTAAGCGACCAGGAGAATAGAGATTACTAGCTGCTTGACGTAAAGTTGCTTCTAATTGCGTGGGAGTAATTTCCGGTGCGGTTGTAATTACCGTTTGGTTAGAACCGTTGTCATAAACTAGCGTGTACTTGACAGCACCCGGAATAACTGTGCGAGTCAGAGGAACAAGGGAAAGTGAAAATAAACCTGCTGTTAGTACCAGCATAAAGCCTGTTGTTCCCACCAGTCGAAAGCGAAAGCCCAATTTAAGAAGGAAAGCCAGGATTGTCAAGACTGCAAATACTATCGTCGCAATACCTGACCATTGGGTGTATTGCAGAAAATCAGCTGTACTAGGCATAAGGTTTTAATTACGGACATACACATTTTACCTACTTTTTACAACAGTACCGCAGGAGGAAATAAATAATTGGTAATTGGTAATTGGTAATTGGTAATTGGTAATTGGTAATTGGTAATTGGTAATTGGTAATTGGTAATTGGTAATTGGTAATTGTTCAGAGGGAACAGGAAGCAACTCTTAACAGAAAAAACTCATGTTTAAAAACATGAGATTGAAATAATGAAACTGTTTTTTTCGTGTCACTCTCCTTGTAAAAACATCCTTTTTTTTGACTGAACTTTAAACTCTTAAACTTTAGTTTTTTATTTGTTCCCTGTTCCCTGTTCCCTGTTCCCTTCTTTTGTAATTAAGTTTTGCAATGGGGATTTAACCCCAAGACAAAATAACATGATTAATACTTTTGTTGGGTTGCGTTGTTGCTTAACCCAACCTACTGATAAATTAAACCAAAGCAGTTTCAGGAATCGCACCTTGCATTTTCCCAAAAGTCTCGATTAAAGTCTGCAATTGTTGTTCAGCTTTGAATACTCCCAAACCTCTTGCTGTCACTTTTCCAGGGGAATAAACGAACCGGGTTTTCATGGTTGGAGTTAAGTTTTCTGCTAACAAATTCCAAGCTGGTTCTTCCATGGGAGTTTCTAAAACAATGTGCTGTTTATTCTCTGGTTTAATGCGGCTAAATCCCAGATTTTTGGCTAATTGTTTTAATTCCATTACTCGCAATAATTGATTTGCTGGAACTGGGATAGCACCATATCTATCAGTCCATTCAGCAGCAATTAATTTTAATTCATATTTTGATTTTACAGTGGCTACAGCCCGATAAGCACTCATTTTTTGATCAAGATCGGTAATGTAAGTTGAAGGAATAAATGCGGTGAGATTAAGGTCAACTTGAGTATCTTCAACTTTGGGTATTTCTTGACCTCTAATTTCTCGAATTGCTTCTTCTAACATTTCCATGTACAAATCAAAGCCAATTGCATCCATTTGACCAGATTGTTCTGCACCTAGCAAGTTACCCACACCGCGAATTTCCATATCTCGCATTGCTAATTGATATCCAGAACCGAGTTGGGTAAATTCTTGAATTGCTCTTAATCTTTGTCTCGCTGCATCGGATAATTCTCGTTGTTTGGGGTAAAATAACCATGCGTGAGCTTGAATGCCGGCACGTCCTACACGACCACGTAATTGATATAATTGAGATAAACCAAAACGGTGAGCATCTTCAATTAAGATGGTATTAACTCGCGGAATATCTAAACCAGATTCAATAATTGTCGTACAAACAAGAATATCAGCGTCATTATTTCCGAAAGTCAGCATAGTTGATTCTAACTCGCTTTCGTCCATTTGACCATGTGCGATCGCAAATCTTCCTCCTGGAACCATTTCCCGCAGATTTGCGGTTGTTTCTTCAATCCCTTCTACTCGCGGAACTACATAAAAAACTTGTCCACCTCGATCTAATTCTTGACGAATTGCACTTCTGACAATTTCCGGGTTTAGAGGTGCGAGATGAGTTTGAATTGGTCTTCTGGTGGGAGGTGGAGTGGTAATTAAACTCATTTCCCGAATTCCCGATAAAGACATATACAAAGTTCTGGGAATGGGAGTTGCAGAAAGAGTTAAAACATCAACTTGAGTTTTGAGGCTTTTGATTTTTTCCTTTTGATTAACGCCAAATCTTTGTTCTTCGTCAATTACTAAAAGTCCTAAATCTTTAAATTGGACACCTTTACCTAATAATTGATGTGTACCAACAACTATATCTAATTCTCCAGTAGCCAGACGCTTTTGAATATTGCGTTTTTCTTCAGGACTGCGAAACCGATTCAGTAAACCGACATTCACAGGATAAGGTGCAAAACGTTCTTTAATTGTGTGATAATGTTGTTGAGTTAAAATTGTCGTTGGGGCTAAAAGTGCAACTTGCTTTCCTGCGGTGACAGCTTTGAAAATAGCCCGAATTGCAACTTCCGTTTTGCCAAAACCGACATCACCACATACTAACCGATCCATCGGTCTTTCGCTTTCCATATCCCGTTTGACATCTTGTACAGCTTTTAGCTGATCTGTGGTAGGTTGGTAAGGGAAAGAATCTTCCATTTCTTCTTGCCAAGGCATATCTGCGGGATAGGAAAAACCTTGTTGTTGAGAACGTGCTGCATACAACTTTAACAAATCTACCGCCAATTTCTTAATCGCTTTGCGGACTTTGTTCTTAGTATTATCCCAAGCTTTTCCGGTCATTTTATGTAATTCCGGGGCTTTATCTCCACTGACGCGGAAACGAGACAAAGAACCAACTTGGTCAGCAGCAACTCTTAACAAACCATCGGCATATTGAACAACTAAATAATCACGGGTTTCATCATTAATTGTCAAACTTTCTAACTTGACAAATTTACCAATTCCATGACTACGATGTACAACAAAATCCCCTGGACGCAATTTGTTGGGATCAACTTGTTTAGATGCAACTTGACGACGTTTACGGACATAGCCAAAATTAGCTAAAGAATGCTGTCCATAAAACTCTCTATCGGTGACAATAACCAAACGGAAAGAAGGTAAAATAAAACCTTCTAATTCTGCCAAACCGGAATATTTAAGCGCGGTAGGTGTATGATTAATTTGCAGTTTATCAATAGCTTGATAATCGCGGGGATTGGGGATAAACTGCGCGGGACAATCGTGTTCTTGGAGGAGAGAAACCGAACGGGAAGGTTGAGCAGAAAGTAACCAAATCGAAAAATTGCGATCGCGTTCTTGTCTTATTGTCTCAGCTAACTTAGCAAATTGGTGCGGTGTCACAGGTAAAGGTCTACTAGCTAAATTGAGACCATCATTTTCTTCAGCCAATTCCGATAAATATAACTTGTTAAAATTCCCAGTTTCAGCTATGCACTCATCAAACGAACGGTGAATTTTAGGTAATTGGTCATTTTCCCCGTTCCCTGTTAAGAGTTCCCATTGTTCTTGAGCATTTTCCACCCAGCGATCGCTATGAGCATAACATTGTTCAGGCTCATCAATAGCCAGGAGAGTATTGTCTGGTAAATAGTCCAGTAGAGAAGCAGGTTTTGCAAAAGCTAACCCCAAAAACCGCCGACTACCTTCTAATATTTCTGAGTCGCTATTTAATTCCTCACTATCTTTAAGTGCGTCTAAAATAATCGGTGCAAAGCTAGTAGGAGTAAGAGTTATTTCGTTAATCCTATCCAGTGCAGAACGCTGAGTAGAGGGGTCAAATTCCCGAATTTGTTCAATATCATCTCCAAACCAATCCAAACGCACAGGTAACTCAGAGGACACCGGAAACACATCGACAATATCCCCGCGTCTACTCCATTGTCCTTCCGTTTCCACCAAAGGAACTCGTTCATACCCCAGCATGGTGATTTTTTTGCTAAAAGCATCTAAATCAAATTCCTGCCCCTTTTTCAAAGTTAGACAGAAAGATTTAAATGCTGCTGGCGGTGGTAAATGCGGCTGTAAAGCGCCCACAGTCGCAATAATTGCCATTTTTGGACTTGGCGGAGTTTTTGCGCCCCTACTGACCAAATCAGCCAAAACCTGCATTTGACCCCAATTTAGCTCATTTTCTGGGTCAAAAGGTTCATAAGGAGAAGCTTCAGATGTAGGGTAAAAGTGGACATTTTTCCACCCCATTGCTTCCATTTGCGCGAAAACCCGGCCAGCTTCCTCTAGAGTGGCACACACCACAAACAAATCCTTGTCTTCATGGGTTGCTAAAGCTGAAGCTACCAGCCCCTTCGGTAGACGTGAAATGCCATTTAACCGCAATTCCTTTTTTTTGTTGAGTTTAGTAATTAGTTCTGCGGTGAGAGGCGATCGCGCCAAAGCACGCACAATAGAATAAAAAGCCATAAATTCTTAGCTTATTTGGAAGTCGTTAAGGGGTAAGAAAATCTATAAGAAGTTTATATTAACTATTCTAAAAGGGTTAACAGCCGCTTTGTGAATAAAAAGGCATAATCATAACTACCACTTTATGTATACTCAAAGCATTTATAAAAACGTCTTTAATACTAGATACTAGGGTTTGAGCTAACTTCGCTTTTCACAGCGGCAATTATCAACAATGTCTTCCATTACTTTTGAAATTTTAACCATTTTAGTGCTAATTTTCGCCAACGGAGTATTTTCCATGTCGGAAATGGCCGTAGTCTCAGCCCGAAAAGTTAGACTACAGCAGTTGGCCAATCAAGGAGATGTCAATGCCAGGGCTGCTTTGAAACTAGCAGAGTCGCCCAATCATTTTTTGTCTATCGTCCAAGTAGGGATTACACTCATTAATATTCTTAATGGTGTCTTTGGTGGTGCTACCATTGCTAAAAGACTAGAAGAGTATGTAAAGCTAGTCCCAGTTTTAGCTAATTATAGTAGTGCGATCGCTTTTGGTGTAGTCGTCTTACTAATTACTTATTTTTCGCTCATAGTTGGTGAACTCGTACCCAAACGGCTGGCATTAAACAACCCCGAAAAAATTGCCGCCCTTGTCGCCGTCCCCATGCGAGCTTTAGCAAGTATAGCTTCACCTATAGTATATCTATTGAGTGCATCTACAGATTTAGTACTGCGAATCTTGGGAATTACACCCTCTACTGAACCGCAAGTCACTGAAGAAGAAATCAAAATTTTAATAGAACAAGGGACAGAAGCGGGAACCTTTGAAGAAGCCGAACAGGATATGGTAGAACGAGTTTTCCGTTTAGGTGATCGTCCTGTCAGTTACTTAATGACACCACGTCCTGATATAGTCTGGCTAGACTTGGAAGATCCCCCAGAAGAAAACCGCGAAAAAATGGTGGAAAGTGCCTATTCCCGGTATCCAGTTTGTCAAGAAGGACTTGATAATGTCCTGGGTGTAATTCCCGTCACCGACTTATTAGCCCGCAGTTTTCGGGGTGAACCTTTAGACTTAACAGTAGGATTACGTCAACCTGTGTTTGTACCGGAAAGCACCCGTGGGTTAAAAGTTTTAGAGTTATTCAAACAAACCATCACTCACATGGCGCTAGTAGTCGATGAATATGGCGTAATTCAAGGGTTAGTCACTCTCAATGACATTATGAGTGAAATCGTCGGTGATGTACCCGCAGGCCCAGGACAAGAGCAACCAGAAGCTGTACAAAGAGAAGATGGTTCCTGGCTTGTAGATGGAATGTTACCTATAGAAGAGTTTTTGGAACTTTTCGATCTCGATGAATTGGAACCTGACGAAAGAGGTAGTTATCAAACATTAGGTGGACTTGTAATCACCCATTTAGGACGTATCCCCGCAGCAGCAGACCATTTTGAATGGGAAGGTATGCGTTTTGAAGTCATGGACATGGATGGAAATCGTGTTGATAAAGTACTAGTTGTGCCAAAGGGAAATCATCATGGGTAATTGGTGATGGGTGATAGGTGATAGGTGATAGGTAATTGGTGCTAAATTAGCAATTATCTATTCACCTTGCTTTATTATTTATGTAGATGAATTTAATTACTGATAATAATGAAATATGGATGACTCTACCAAACAAATTATCAAGGAAAATCTAAAAAAATCAATTAGGAATTTTTTTAAAGGTAAGAAAATAGAAAATTACCAAGTATTAGATGATATTTTTCCCAAAGAAAGACGAATACGTTCTCTGATTGGTGGACTAGAAACAAGTTTAGGAACAACTTGTTGGGAACCTATAGCTAAAACTTTAGCAGAATTAAATGGATTTGAAATCATTACTGAAAAAATATTACGTCCTCAACCATTTCCTAAAGAATTAGATATTGAACTAAACAATTTAATTGCTGAACGTGAAAACAAATATGATAGAAATATTATTTGTACTCAAGAATGTATACAGAGACTTAAACAAGCTGCTGTGAAAATTAATCCTGAAGAAATAATTAAATATACATCTCCTCCTTCTGGTACAGGAGTAGATATTCATTTTTCCAAAAATTGTATTGAATATGTTTTTGATATTAAAACCACACAACCAAATCAGGGAGGTTTTAAAGGATTTAACAAACAAATTCTAGAATGGTATGCTTACAGATTCTCTAAAAATCCTGATGCTAACTTAGAAGCACGTATTGCTATTCCTTTTAATCCGTTTAAAAAATCTTGGTATGAAAAGCAAAAAAGTATGTTATCTAGTTCTCCTTTGGATATTACCCAAGATATATGGGTTGAAAATGAATTTTGGGATTTTTGTTCTGGAAATGAAAATACATTTGAGGATTTACAATCACTTTTTGTTGAATTAGGACAAGAAAACTTTGCAGCAGAATTTCATGATATTTTTTATCCAAATTAGTTAGATATCAAGAATCTTCAATAATTCTTTAGCTACATACTCAACCACAGGCACAGGAACAGCATTACCAAACTGTTTCTTAGCTATTTCATCTCTTGTATGGTATTCAAAATTCTTTGGAAACCCTTGTAATTTGCAAGCGTGTTTTGCAGTAATTGGTATATAATTCTGCGGTTGATAAATTTTTTCTAAGAAAAGATTTTTATATTCTTGTGGATGACTAGCATTAATAGATACAGTAGCAATATAGTCTTTAGCACCAGTAGCAGTTAAAGTCGGGAAAATATCAGCGGTAGGTAAAATAATTCTATAGATACCATTAATCCCTGTCATATTTTTAGAATTTACAAATTCATACTTATTATCAGCAGTTAAGCGAAATATTCCTTTTTCAACCAATACATTTAATTCATTTATCTCTATGTCAGTTATTATTTCTCTAAAATTATCAAAAGATAAAGGATTACCATCTTTATCTCCATATTTTTTGCTTCTTCTATGTTTCAGAAGAGTTAAACAAATCATTTTTTCTCTATCACTTGTTTTGATAATATCCCAAGAGTGAATTGTTGTATGCCCATTTCTTAAATCAGAGAAAATAAAAAAATCATTTAACTCATCATCCTTTTGAAATCGAGTTCTTGATGGTGGAATTACACCTTTAAATAAAGTATTTGCATCTAATTTAACTTTCTCAATAACTTTGACATTTTTAAAATCATCTAAGATATCTAAAACTTTTGGGTGAATATTCAGAGGATTAGGGAATTTATACTCTTGACATCTTTCTATATCCCGTCTAATCCCAACAAGAAAAACTCTCTCTCTATTTTGCGGTAAACCAAAATCATAAGCATTAATAACTTTCCATTTAATGCAATATCCTATATTTGTCAATTCATTGAGAATTAGTTCTAAATTATCTCGGTTTTTAGGACTTGCTAATCCACTAACATTTTCAAATATAAAACCTTTAGGCTGATTTTTATTTACCAATCGAATTACATCAAACCATAATTTTCCTCTCGGATCTTCAAATCCCCTTAAACAACCAGCAACAGACCAAGGTTGACAAGGAACACCACCCACAATTATGTCAACATTCGGTGGAAGTTCACTAATTTTTGTAATATCTCCTAATTCAATTTCATTTTTATTGAAGTAACTGATAAAATTTTGCTGATAAACTTTAATAGCTTGTTTATCTATTTCAGAATAGCCTAAACATTGACCACCTAATTTATCTAAAGCAATTCTAAATCCACCAATACCGGCAAAGAGATCAATAAAAGTGAATTTTTTCTGGTTAGTTACTAACTGTAGAGGTACTGCTATTTGTTTTGGTGTTTGCAAAAATATAGATTTCATGTTTGTTAGCTAATTTTATCAACTAACTATTTATATTCAGAAACCCAGTATATCACCAAATATACTAAGTTTCCAGTCTTCAACTTTGAGACAACCGCTTCACCTCTGCACCCCCTAACATCTCCTCGGCTTTCGCTAACATCTGCGGAATTTTTTCAGCGTGGGGACTATTAACAAGACATTCTCGCAAATCTAATTCTGCTAACTTATCAGCCTTATTACCAGGAAACCAGGAACTACCATTACCTAAGAGGTTATAGCGCATTTTGCCATACTCGATCATGTCATAGGCCAAAGCTAAATTTAACAACCACAAAATCACCCGTATATTTATTTTTCCTGGTGTTTTTTCCCAACTTGGTAAATTAGTTTCCCAGGTTTTTACCCAATCTTCTCCTAAAGTTTCTATGGCTGCATTTTCTAAACGTTCAATAATTGGTGGTAAAATTTCCTCGGCTTTATCTAACAATTCTAAAGTCTTTAAATGTTCATCAAAATCAGTTGGTTTTGCTGCCCCTATACTCAATGTATGTACTTGGGGATGACTCAAACAAAATAAATTATTAAACACCATTGGACTCAATGGATAACATAAATCAACTAATTTTGCTGACGGTTGATATAATAACCCACCTTTATTAGATGGACTAATAATAAATACCCCCATATCTAATTTATTAGCAGCTTCAATAGCAGTCCAATTCCATTGATTAATATAGTACCAATGCAAATTCACATAATCAAATTGATTAGTATTTATTGCTTGTACAATCAAATCTGTAGCCCCATGAGTAGAAAAGCCAATAAATCTAACTTTTCCCTCAGCTTGTAACTGTTTCGCTACTTCTAAACAACCATTTTTACGAATACTATAATCCAAACTTTCAGCATCATTAATCCCATGCAAACCCAGCAAATCAACATAATCTAACTGGAGATAAGCCAAAGATTTTTCAAAAGTTTCGCGGAATTCTTGAGGATTTTCCACAGGAGGAACTTTAGTCTGAACTATTAACTTTTCACGGGGGAACTGCGGTAGAATTTTGCCCAATTGCATTTCTGATGTTCCATAAAACCGGGCAGTTTCAATGTGATTAATCCCAACTTCTAATGCACGATGAATACTCGCTTCTAAATTTTCTTGATTATCTGCTGGAATTTCTTCTGGTGTAACATCTTGCCATTTAAATTGATATCGCATTCCTCCACAAGAGAACACTGGGATTTGTAATTCTGTGCGTCCAAATCTTCTGTACAACATTATATTTAAAATTCTAATCTTTCATTTTTAGATTTTAGTTTTTCAGGTGGGAATTGCCCACCCTACTTATTTTAACTACATCTGACGAACAATAGGTTTACCATCGATAACTTCGCCAATCAAAACCAAATCAACACAATTTACAAAGATGCCATTTTCCAAAACACCAGGAATATTATTCAGTGTTTTTTCTAAATTCACAGGGTCGCTAATATTATCAAATCTCACATCGACAACCATATTACCTTGGTCGGTGATGACTGGGCCGGCTTTCCTTACACCCATGCGGAGTTCAGGTTTACCACCGAGTTTTTTAATTGCATTGAGAACGGGAGTAATAGCCATAGGGATAACTTCCACTGGGACAGCAAAACTAGAACCCAAGCGGTCTACTAACTTACCAGCATCGACCACGACAATAAACTGCTCTGCCAGATAATCTACCACTTTTTCGCGGGTATGTGCAGCACCACCGCCTTTAATCAAGTTTTTGTGGGGATCAACTTCATCAGCACCATCAATAGCAATATCAATATGGTCAATAGCGTCGAGAGTCGTCAGAGGAACGCCGTACTGTTTTGCTAGAACTTCCGACTGAAACGAGGTGGGGATTCCAACAATATCTTTAAGTTCACCAGACTTGAGGCGTTCTCCTAAATATTGAATTGTATAGGCTGTAGTTGACCCCGTACCCAACCCAACTATGGAACCAGATTTTACCAGGGCGGCGGCGGCTTTGCCAACTTCTTGCTTCATCAACTTCACGGGGTCTGCTGCTACGGACATTCTTAAAACTCCTCAAAAATTAACTGTGGGGAAGATACTATTACAGCCGACTATACTACAAAATTGGTAATGGTTAATAGGTAATTAGTGATATTTCTTAGATCAAAAATTTCAAATTATACATAAAAAAATACTAATAATTAATGAAATAGAAAATCGGCAACTTCAGTTATTCAACAAACGTCAATATAAACAATGCAGTTATAAAATGATAATAGACATGAAAAAATTACTAGCTACATTGAGTTTAGTAAGCCTAGTGCAAAACTACCCAGTAATGGCGCAGACACAAACTTCAGAACAACTACCTATCCAGGGTTCAGATTATATACAAAAGGTGATTAACGCCAAATTAATTGCCAATTTTCCCGATGGTCAATTTTATCCAAATAGCTTAATTAGTCG
The DNA here is from genome assembly GCF_000332135.1 of Anabaena sp. PCC 7108. Classification (NCBI taxonomy): domain Bacteria; kingdom Bacillati; phylum Cyanobacteriota; class Cyanophyceae; order Nostocales; family Nostocaceae; genus Anabaena; species Anabaena sp. PCC 7108. The sequence goes on along the minus strand of NZ_KB235896.1, from coordinate 4,414,173 downwards.
GGCTGAATTAGCATCAATTTTAGTGAAAGCTTTTCATTTAGAAAAACGCCAAGCTGTTGAACAAAAAAAAGCAAAATTTATACCAGATGTGCCGAGTTCTCACCCTGGATATCAAGATATTCAGATAGTTCTCAAAACCGACATTATGAAAGGCTATCGAGGGAATATGTTCTTTCCCAATCAAAGAGTATCCAGGGCTGAAGGGTTAGCAATTTTTGCCCAGGCCTATGGAGTGTTTCAGTTCCCCAATGATACCGTCAACGAAATTTTGACACCTCACCCAGATGCAGAGAATATACCCACCTGGGCTAGAAAAGCGATCGCTACCGTAGTCAGTGAAGGATTTATCAATACAGATACCCAAGGTAATATTAACCCCTTAAGCCCCATGACTCGTGCTGACATGGCTTACGTCTTAAGTAAATATTTGCAACGCCAACAAAAACAACCAGAGACACCAGTAGTCCCTGGTGTACCCCAATTATGATCGGGAGATGAGGAGAAATGGCTGCGGATAACTAACCAAAGTTATACTTCTACAAACAACATTAATGACTGCCAGCTTTTTGTAGACACCTGAAGTGGGAAAATCTAAGTTAATGCCAAAAGTAGAGTATAGAGAGGAAAACCCGATAATATGCACCTGAGTGAAATCACCCACCCTAACCAGTTGCATGGTTTGTCGATTCGGCAATTGCAACAAATTGCTCATCAGATTCGAGATAAGCACTTACAAACCGTAGCCGCAACTGGGGGACATTTAGGTCCCGGTTTGGGAGTTGTAGAACTAACCCTTGGACTTTACCAGACGTTGGACTTAGATCGAGATAAAGTCATTTGGGATGTGGGACATCAAGCTTATCCCCACAAACTACTCACAGGACGCTACAGTGACTTCCACACTCTCAGACAAAAAGACGGAGTTGCAGGTTATCTCAAGCGTTGTGAAAACAAATTTGACCACTTTGGTGCTGGACACGCTTCTACCAGTATCTCAGCCGCCTTGGGTATGGCTTTAGCCCGCGACTTAAAAGGGGAAAAATTTAAAGCCGTTGCTGTGATTGGAGATGGTGCTTTAACCGGTGGTATGGCTTTAGAAGCCATCAACCACGCTGGACACTTACCCAAAACTAACCTGCTGGTGGTTCTCAATGACAATGAGATGTCCATCTCCCCCAACGTTGGTGCTATTCCCCGCTATCTCAACAAAATGCGCCTTAGCCCACCGGTGCAATTTATCAAAGATAATTTAGAGGAACAGTTCAAACATATTCCTTTTGTTGGTGAATCTCTTTCCCCAGAACTAGAACGCATCAAAGAAGGAATGAAGCGTTTAGCGGTTCCCAAAGTTGGTGCAGTTTTTGAAGAACTGGGCTTTACCTACGTGGGGCCTGTGGACGGGCATAATTTAGAAGAGTTGATTGCTACCTTCCAACAAGCACATCAAATTATTGGCCCGGTTTTGGTTCATGTGGTGACAACTAAAGGTAAAGGCTATGAACTAGCTGAAAAAGACCAAGTAGGCTACCACGCCCAAACCCCCTTTAACTTAACCACCGGTAAGGCTATTCCTTCCAGTAAACCCAAACCTCCAGCTTACGCTAAAGTTTTTTCTCACACTTTGGTAAAACTGGCAGAACAAAATCCCAAAATCGTCGGGATTACGGCAGCAATGGCCACCGGTACAGGTTTAGATAAACTCCAAGCTAAATTACCCAATCAATATATCGATGTGGGTATTGCTGAACAACACGCTGTGACTTTAGCAGCTGGTTTAGCCTGTGAAGGAATGCGCCCTGTTGCTGCTATCTATTCCACTTTCTTACAACGCGCCTTTGACCAAATTATTCACGATGTCTGCATCCAAAACCTACCCGTATTCTTCTGTTTAGATCGAGCAGGTATTGTTGGTGCTGATGGTCCGACTCACCAAGGTATGTATGACATCGCCTATCTACGTTGTATTCCCAACATGGTAGTGATGGCTCCCAAGGACGAAGCGGAATTACAACGGATGGTGGTGACTGGTATTAACCACACCAGTAGCCCCATTTCTATGCGTTTCCCACGCGGTAATGGTCACGGTGTACCTTTGATGGAAGAAGGTTGGGAACCTTTGGAAATCGGTAAAGGGGAAATTCTCCGCCAGGGTGATGATGTGTTAATCGTCGGTTACGGCACAATGGTTTACCCCAGTATGCAAGCGGCAGAAATTCTCAGCGAACATGGCATTGAAGCTACTGTGATTAATGCCCGGTTTGTTAAGCCTTTGGATACTGAGTTGATTTTACCTTTGGCTCAACAAATTGGCCGAGTTGTCACTTTGGAAGAAGGCTGTTTAATGGGTGGCTTTGGTTCTGCGGTGGCTGAAGCTTTACTTGATGCTGATGTTTTGGTTCCTGTGAAGCGGATTGGTGTCCCAGATATTTTGGTAGATCATGCCACACCAGATCAATCTTTTGCAGCCTTAGGTTTAAGCAGTCGGCAAATTGCAGAAACTATTTTGCAAGCTTTCTTTAAGAAACAAGCTGCTACTGTTGTCTAAATAATTTTCTTTTTCTCGTTCCCATACTCTGTATGGGAATGAATTCTTAAAGGCTCTGCCTTGTTTTATCCTAGACTCAGAGCCAATTTTCATTGTCTAAATCAGGATTTACAGGATTTAATCAGGACTTACGCACGAGTCACGGAATAACGTTCGCGTAGCGTGCCGTCAGGCATACCACAGAGGACACAGAGAACACAGAGGAATAGGAGTTTGAGTGTTTTTTTGGGTAAGTCCTATTAAGGATTGACCCGATTTAATTATTTTCATCCTGTACATCCTTGAATCCAGCGTATCCTGAGTCTCATAAAATATATTTCTATTTGATTCTCGTTTCGGATATTGCGTTTAGATAATATAAAAGATATACTTTTAGATATCTTGATTAAAGTAATCATAAACAATGAAGACCATCATATCTGGGCAAAACCTGCCTGTAGAGTCGGTAATGGCTTCAGAACAGGAACAGTCATCTATTAAGCACCTTGAACGTATACTTCAGCTTGAAGGCTCCCAACCAAAACTAGTAGGAGCAGACGGTAAAGAAATTCAGATTCCCGAAACGGTGTATCATGTATTACACCAGGCTGTTCATGCACTGGCATCAGGTAAAATAATATCTGTAGTCATTCAGGATAGAGAACTGACAACACAAAAAGCAGCAGACCTGCTGAAAGTTTCACGTCCTTACCTGATTAAGTTATTAGACCAGGGTGAAATTCCTCATATTATGGTAGGAACACATCGACGTGTTCGTTTTGATGATTTGATGAAATATAAAGAACAACGAGATATCAAGCGTAGAAAATGCCTACAAGAACTTATTGAAGTAAGTGAAGAAGCGGGACTTTATGATTACGAGGAGTGAGTAAAACAGTTAAATCACTATGCCTAATGTTATCTTAGATGCCTGTGTTTTGTTTCCAATGTACTTACGAGATACCTTACTTTCTACTGCTGAGGCTGGTTTGTATGTACCTTATTGGTCACAAAAAATCCTAGATGAAGCAATGGGAAATCTCATCAATAAAGGATATATTTCTAGCGAAGGAGCTAAGAAGTTAGAGGAAGTTATCAAAACTGCTTTTCCAGAGGCTATGGTTGAAGTACCTCAAGAACTGGAGTCTGTGATGAAAAATCACCCTAAGGATCGTCATGTTCTCGCTGCTGGTATAGTTGATAAAGGAGATATTGTAGTTACTCAAAATATTAAAGATTTTCAGAAACAAGTTTTGAAGCCTTGGAATATAAAAGCACAGTCACCTGATGATTTCCTCTGTGATATATCTGAAGAATACCCTGAAATAATGGTTCAAGTTTTACTCACACAATCTCAAAAATATAAAAGAACTCCTTTAACTTTATTTCAACTACTTGATAAATTAAGTAACCCAATACCAAGATTTGTTCAAAAAATCCATACTTTCATAACCTAAAGTTCACCACAAAATGCTAAATCTAGTAACGTTGAATGATAAGAAACCAACGTGAAAGCACAAGTATTTAGAGGCGTTAATCAATTATCCTACGAAGAAGTCCCCGTTCCCACCCTAGAAGCAGATGAAGTACTAGTACAGGTGAGGGTTGTAGGTTTGTGTCAGTCAGATATTAAAAAAATTCGTTATCCTTTGTATGAACCGCCACGTATATTTGGACATGAAACGGCTGGAACGATCGCATCTGTGGGTGCTAATGTGAAAGGGTGGACGGTAGGACAACGGGTAGCGGTGATGCACCATATACCATGTATGCGTTGCTCCTACTGCTTAAATGATAATTTCTCCATGTGTGATGTTTATAAAAATATCTCAACTACCGCAGGTTTTAACGCCAGTGGCGGCGGTTTTGCTGAGTATGTAAAAGTTCCAGGTCATATTGTGGAGAATGGGGGTTTAATTCCTATCCCCGATGATATTAGTTTTGAAGAAGCGAGTTTTGTAGAACCGACTAATTGCTGTTTAAAAGCGGTGAAAAAGGCTCAAATTGCACCGGGACAGACTGTGTTAATCACTGGGGCTGGGCCAATTGGGTTAATGTTTATGATGTTGGTGAAGTATTTTGGAGCCAGAGCGATCGCTACTGACCTTTTACCATCTAGAATTGAAAAAGCTCTAGAAGTGGGTGCAGAAGCAGCTTTCGATGCTCGTGATCCTGATTTACCTGCAAAAATTCAAGCTTTAACTGGGGGTATGGGTGTTGATGTCACCTTGTTAGCTGTTCCCAGTGACAAAGCATTTTTCCAAGCTTTAGACTGTACTCGCAAAGGTGGAAAAATCTTGTTTTTCGCCGAGTTTCCTGATGAGTTGACAATTCCCATTAATCCGAATACTCTCTATCGTCGGGAAATTGATTTGATGGGTAGTTATAGCTCATCATACCGTTTACAAAGTCTTTCCGCCGATATTGTCTTTAATCGCCGCATTGATGTCAAAGCCTTAATTAGCGATCGCTATCCCCTACAAGATTTATCACAAGCCGTAGACCAAGCGATCGCACCCACACCGGAAACGTATAAAATTCTAATTTATCCGTAAATCAAATATTGTCAGAATCAGGATACTCAGGATTAGAGGATTAACAAGATTAACAAACTAAGTAGCGTAACGTAAATAATTAAAGGTTTGTAGTGAGGTCTTTAGACCTGAAAGTAGAGCTGTTTGCGAAGCATTCCCGCAGGGTAGCCCTAACTACGAGCCAATTTCAGAATTTGTTACCTTACTTAACATTGTTCTCTTTATTTTCGCCTACCTGACTTGAAAATAAGACCCCACCCCTAACCCCTCCCCGCTGTTTCGTGGAGGGGAATAAGAAGTTTTTTTTCATGTGTTCTGGTGTACACAGTTCATGATGGCTACTTACATCAAAAACAATCAACATTAATCCTGTAAATCCTGATATGGCTACGCCACGCTTCGCTATCAGACAATTTAAAGGATTAACAAAATTAACAAACTACATCAAAAACAACCAACATTAATCCTGTACATCCTAAAATCCTGGAAATCCTGATTCAGACAACTATGATTATTCTCGCCTTCTTAGCTTTTTATGTAGCTTTTAATCTGGGCGCAAATGATGTAGCCAATGCTATGGGGACTTCTGTAGGTTCTAAAGCTGTCACCCTCAAACAAGCAATTATCATTGCCGGCATCTTAGAATTTACAGGTGCGGTATTATTCGGACATGGGGTAACAGAAACCTTGGGGACAAAAATTGCTAACCCCGAACTATTTACCACCACACCGCAAACCTTACTGTTAGGCATGGCAACGGTACTGATATCATCAGGGATATGGCTACAGATTGCCACATCACGCGGTTTACCTGTATCCTCATCTCATGCCGTTGTGGGTGCGATCGCTGGATTTAGTTGGGTAGCCTTGGGAATAAATGCTATAGACTGGTCAGCTATTGGTTTAATTACCATCGGTTGGATTTTAACACCTGTAATTAGTGGGATAATAGCGGCTTTTTTTTACAGTCTGATTCAGCGCTGGATTTTAGAACAACCGAATCCCCACATACAGTTACAAGAATGGATTCCTTGGTTAAGCACAATTTTACTGAGTGTATTTGGTGTAATTGTCCTACCATCCCTCACCCAACCACTGACAACGTTTTTAATTGAAGAAGTCGGTTTAAACATCCCTGCACACGACATCCCCATATTTATAGGTGCAACAGCCGCAATTGGACTGACAATATATAACTGGAAAAAACTTAATTCCCCAATTACCAATCACCAATCACCAATTACCAATCCCACAGAGCAATTATTCGGACGCTTCCAATTATTAAGTGCTTGCTTTGTCGCCTTTGCACATGGTTCAAATGATGTTGGGAATGCGATCGCACCCCTAGCAGTCATATCCTACATCCAGCGTACAGGTAGCGTACCCATTGATGGTATTACCATCCCCATCTGGATTCTGATTCTTGGTGGTATTGGTATTGTCGCTGGTTTAGCAATCTGGGGTAAAAAAGTAATTGCCACCATCGGCGAAAATATTATATCTTTACAACCGAGTAGCGGATTTTGTGCCGAACTGGCCACCGCCACCACAATCTTACTTGCTTCCCGACTGGGTTTACCTGTATCCACATCTCACGCCCTCGTTGGAGGTGTAGTGGGCATTGGACTAGTACAAAACTTCAAATCACTGAAATTGCAAACCCTCCAAGGAATCGCCGCCGCCTGGGTAATTACAGTCCCCATTAGTGCCATTCTCAGCGCTACCATCTTCAGCATTATCCGGATGATCTTAAATTTAAAATGAAATTTATGGAGATTCTTACATACTCGATCTCATAATGAATGCAACACATTCTAGGGAAATCGCGTAAGCAAGATAGCTGTTTCACTACAAAACTTTCGGTGCTGTACCCCTACGTTCAATTGGAATCCGACGCAATTAAAAACCGCTACATTCTGCAATTACTACTAAACAGCATATTTTTGCAGAATTGTTGGTCATTTACTAGAATATTGTGCAGGGGATGGCAATATCTTCTATTTTTCATAGAAAAATACTTTAATTCCTCAGAGCAACAAAAACTGTCACGCAATTTACACTTCGCACAAATTTTGGTTTTTCACAACCTACCCATCTGCAAAGCTTTGAAACAGTGAACAGTTATCAGTAAACAGTAAACAGTAAACAGTTTAACAATTGATAATTGATAACTGATTTATTGTCAGTGAAAAGTTACCAGTGAACAGTTAACAGTTATCAGTAAATAATCTGAGAACAGCTTAACTGATTTATCGTCAAGGTGTTAGAGGTTAGAAACTGATGGGGCGATTCGAGAAACGACCAGACAACCCACGAATCAGAGGCGACTTATCTAGAGCCGCAGAAAATGCACTCTGGGATGTAGTTGAGGATTTGGAGAATCTTCAACAAAATGTCCTGAGGTCGTTCCAGGATGATGTCAAGCGACTGGAGGCTGAAAAAATACGTTTAGCTAGTGATATTCAACGATTGATTGAAGAAAAAGAAAAGTTACAGCAGGCTCGACAAATTACTGAACAGCAAGTTTTAATCCGTCAGCTGGCAGAAGTTTTGGCAAAGCATATATCTTCCCAACTACAATCTTCATTGAAGTCTCTAGCTACTCAATCAATTGACGGTGAATCTTCTGAACGATCTGCGTTGAGGTCTGCTGAAGTCACAACTAATTCAGCCAGTCAGATCAATGAGAATGTCGGACAAATGTTGGACAATCTCGATGATACTGTCACTATTGCTTTTAGCTCGCTGCAACAAGAACTAAAAAATTATCAAAGTCATCTTTCCCAGCAGTTGTCCCGAATGTACGACCAACAGCAGCAAGGGGAAGAAATTTTAGCAGAGTTCATTAATCGTCTACGAGGTGAACTGGACAAGACTAAAGAAACAACTTCCTTCAAGGTTGTCACAGGAGGTGCGCCAACTGTATTACAACTGACAGAGCCTCATAAAAACGGTTTCTTGGAAAAATCCTCAGAGAGAATAATTACTGAACCCATTTCTCTGCTCCCCCAGGAATCACCAAAAGAGGCTGTGGTAACTTTACCACCATCACAGGAAAATAAAACTGAGTTAAATTCTGTCCAGAGTCCAGACTTATCAGCACCACCACCCCAAGAAAATAAAACTGAGTTAAATTCTGTCCAGAGTCCAGACTTATCAGCACCACCACCCCAAGAAAATAAAACTGAGTTAAATTCTGTCCAGAGTCCAGACTTATCAGCACCACCACCCCAAGAAAATAAAACTGAGTTAAATTCTGTCCAGAGTCCAGACTTATCAGCATCACCATCACAGGAAAATAAAACTGAGTTAAATTCTGTCCAGAGTCCAGACTTATCAGCACCACCACCCCAAGAAAATAAAACTGAGCCAATTTCTGTCCTGACTCCAAAATCATCAGAAAGCTCAATTACATCAAAACAGCCACCCCAGGAAAATAAAACTGAGCCAATTTCTGTCCTGACTCCAAAATTGTCAGAAAGCTCAACTACATCACCAAATCCATTTGCACCAAGGCCAAAGCAGGAAGTCACTACCCGAAGACAAAGATCCCGTAGTTCCCCAAACTGGTCTCCGGTTCAAGTAGGCTTTTTGTTGGTTGTTTTGTCAACGCTGGTATCGTCCCTTTACAACGTAGCTATTAAGGCGCTTTTTTACAAAGATTCTCAGATTCTGGGAGAGTTCGAGACACAGCAATTCATCACGCCAACCTTGGGTAATATTTTCCTGATCTTGATGCTCAGGTTATTAGTAGTTGTGCCATTGATGCTACTTTTGGCTCCCATCTTGCATCCTCCAATTTGGCAAGACCTGCAAAATCTATTTGATTCGATTGGGAGAAATACTACCCCTAACAGTGCAAAAACAAAGCGGGTTTTAATATTGTCCGTAGTCAGTGGCGGCTGTTTATTCTTGTCGCAAGTACTCATTTACCTTGCTATTGGCGAAGTTACCACTGGCATAGCGATCGCACTATTTTTTATCTATCCTGTGATTAGTGGACTTTTAGCGTGGTTTCTGTTTAGAGAGCGTCCTAATTTAATCACTGCTGGGGCTTACGCTACCATATTTTTTGGTGAATTATTAATCTTGGGTAGTTACTCCACAGGCATTAGCAATACCTCTTTGGGAACCATCTCAGGAATTATGTCCGGAATAGCTTTTGCTATGTATGTAATTTTTACTAGGTTATGCGCCACTCAACTGCATCCAGTTTCTTTTGCTTTAATTAACTTCGCCACTATGCTACTGTTAAGCTTTATTTGCTTAATGCTTCCTTTACCTAGTGATTGGAGTTTAGCAATTAGATCATCTAATTTACTGGAAGTGATTCTAAGTGCTTTTATGTTGGGTGTTCTCACCCTTTGTGGTTATTTATTCAATAACTTTGGGATTCGCAAACTAGGTGCGCCACAATCAGCAATTATCGGCGCTACTGTGCCAGTGCTAACTGTGATTTTTGCTGGCTTAATGATTCAGGAAACCTTGAATCTATTACAAATTCTGGGAGTTTTATTAGTCACCTTAGGTGCTGTTGCTTTCAGCTTTGAAAAAATGCAAAACCAAGTTAAATCTTCTAGTCCCAATAACTAAATCACAAAGAGCAATGAAACTTAACATCCTCAAAACTGACTCTCCCCATTCTCAAAATGCGGATATTCAACCTCAGCATTTTTCCTGGGCTTGATCCTGGAAAAATTGTTAGTGTATTTGGGAATCACAAAAAAGTCATGGTTCAAACATAATTAATTATCTGAACTGAAGACGTATATTGCAGCTTGGTGTATACTAGATAATTTAATTTGAATCCCTCTCTTGTAAACGTGCCATTCATCTGTCTGTGAATATGAGTAACGACATAGATCTGATCAAACGTCTTGGCCCAAGTGCGATGGATCAGATCATGCTTTATCTAGCTTTTAGTGCCATGCGAACAAGTGGGCATAGGCATGGAGCATTTTTAGATGCAGCCGCAACTGCCGCTAAATGTGCAATTTATATGACCTATCTGGAGCAGGGGCAAAACCTGCGAATGACTGGCCATTTACATCACCTGGAACCGAAGCGAGTCAAAATCATTGTCGAGGAAGTAAGACTTGCTCTGACTGAAGGCAAATTGTTAAAAATGCTGGGTTCTCAAGAACCTCGCTATCTGATTCAATTGCCCTATGTCTGGATGGAAAAATATCCTTGGCTACCAGGTAGATCCCGTGTACCTGGTACGAGTTTGACAAGTGAAGAAAAAAGACAAATTGAGCGCAAGCTGCCTAAAAATCTGCCTGATGCCCAATTAGTCACTTCCTTCGAGTTTCTAGAGTTAATTGAATTTCTCCACAAGCGATCGCAAGAGGAATTACCACCTCACCATCAAATGCCTTTGAGTGAAGCTTTGGCAGAACATATCAAACGCCGTTTACTCTACTCAGGTACAGTGACACGCATTGATTCTCCTTGGGGAATGCCTTTCTACGCTCTGACTCGTCCTTTTTATGCACCAGCAGACGATCAGGAACGCACTTACACGATGGTAGAAGACACTGCTCGATACTTTCGCATGATGAAAGATTGGGCAGAACGAAAAGCAAACGCCATGCGTGCTGTAGAAGAATTAGACATCCCTGCCGAACGATTAGACCAAGCTATGGAGGAACTAGACGAAATTATCCGCGCTTGGGCAGATAAATATCACCAAGACGGAGGAATGCCAATGATTTTACAAATGGTTTTTGGCAGTCAAGATGAATAAAGTCGCCAAAGATTAGAAGATTACTTCTAATTTTTAGCGATTCAACCTTGACTAAACTATTTGTGCTACAGCCTCCACATTTAAAGTCAAGATATTTTTTATAGCCCTTCTTGATACTATGAGCGCGGCTAATATGTGTAGCAAGCAAAGTTCTCACATAGTGGTAGTAGTCGGTTAAATTTACATCCCCACCTCTAAAAGAGATAGCAAGACGAAATTCAGCAGGAGGCAGGGGAGCAGAGTGGGTGATCACAGAGAGATATTACCCCATCGAAATTAATGGCAGAGCTTTAAGTCAGCATCTGTCACCCTTGCTCCCCCCATTAACCCCTACCTATTATTGTGGGGTTGACCCAGCCCCAATACTGATAGTTTGATCAGTACCGTCAATACAAGTATCTAAAGCTTGAATTGGTGTAAAATCTATTTCCTTACGCAAGCCAACTACACACTGTGCAAAAGTCACAGGCAACAAACTGCGTCCACAGTAGACTAAAGCAGCTGGGTTAACTGCTTCCTGAGTACCCTTGCTGATACCAACTACACAGGCAGCTAAATCTTCAGGACGACGGGCTTGACTACAGGAATTAAATGCATCAGCAGGATTAATTTGCGTCTGCTTTTTAATTTGAGCTACACAAGTAGATAACTCTTTTGGGCGCAAAGCCTTAGCACAACCTTGAGATGCTGCTTGTGGAGTGACACCCACACTCAAAAGTTGTGCTGCACAGACTCGGTAATCATTTCTATAGGAATCTGTAACAGCTAGACTTGGCACAATAGTTGCCAATAATCCAGCTATAGCTAAAACTGGTGCTGTCAAAATTCTCAAGGAACAATTGCTTTTTTCGTTTTGAAAACTGCGAATTTCTTTTTTGGTTGCTAACATAGTTATTCTCCAAACACCCAAGGTTATGCTAACTTAGAATTTGCTCAAACTCCTCTACAATCAAGGAATTTCGGCTCAATTGTCTGCCTAAGATAGAAACAAAGCCTGATAATTGAATTCTTGACCATTCGGAGCAATAAGTGATTAATTTTGTCTCAGGTTAGACTATAGTGGATAGTTTGTGGCGAAAACGACTTAAATCATAGTCAACGTTGCGTGAGCAGTGTTTTCGCAACATCTAAGTTAAACGTACCGTGGGACGCATGGGAACGCAGGCTTAACACCTGAATGCTTGGAAGATACTGCTTTTGAGGCCAAGCCCTACTTAAAGTCAGTATAGTGAAGATAAAATCTTTTGTAAGTATTTTATCTCATTACTTGGTTCAAAAGAACGAGTATTTAGAGATAGCTTTTCAGAAGAAATCTCATTCAACCAAGAATCCTCTAGCTATTTGGTTCGGGGAATGTCATAATAGAATATTTGGTTAAAGTTTAAACAGGATTAAATTAAGGAAACTCATGTCCCGATATAGAGGACCACGCCTCAGAATTGTGCGTCGCTTAGGCGACTTGCCTGGATTAACTCGGAAAAGCGCTAGACGTGCCTATCCACCAGGACAACATGGTCAAAACCGCAAAAAGCGCTCTGAGTATGCTATCCGTTTAGAGGAAAAGCAAAAACTCCGCATGAATTATGGTTTGACTGAAAAGCAACTGCTACGCTATGTGCGAAAAGCAAGACGTGTAACTGGTTCTACCGGACAAGTATTGCTGCAATTGTTAGAAATGCGTTTAGATAATACGGTTTTTCGTATGGGTATGGCTCCCACCATTCCCGCAGCGCGTCAACTGGTGAATCACGGTCATGTAACTGTTAACGGTCGTGTGGTCAATATTGCCAGCTACCAGTGCCGCCCCGGTGAAGAAGTTGCGGTCAGGAATAAGGAAGCATCCAAGAAATTGGTAGAAGCTAACTTGCAATATCCTGGTTTAGCTAACCTCCCCAATCATCTAGAATTTGATAAAACCAAGTTAGCTGGTAAAGTCAACAGTGTGATTGAACGGGAATGGGTAGCACTCCAAGTTAACGAACTACTTGTGGTGGAATACTACTCACGTCAAGCGTAAGTCAATTTTGGATTTTGGATTTACGATTTTGGATGGGAATTGTTTTTTTAATCCACAATCCAAAATCTAAAATCTAAAATTAGGTTATCCGCCAATTTGCGACATGGTACGGGTGTAAGCGCCGACAGTACCAGAGTCGCGCTGTTTAAAGTTAATTTCTGCTTTGATGTCGAGTATGTGCTTAACTTGCTCTTGTAATTGAGCAGTGCTAACGCCGGCACGTAAACAGGTCTTTAAGTCAATTTGACCGGTTTCGTTTAATAAGCAGGGACGTAGCCAACCATCAGCGGAAAGACGCATTCGGTTACAGCGATCGCAAAAACATTCTGACATTTGGCTGATAAATCCTAATGTTCCCTTGGCTCCCGGAATTTGAAACACATCAGCCGGACCATTACCACGAATTTGGGATTCTGTCAAGCCCCAACGTTGGCGGATGCTGTAGCGTAAATCTGCGGAAGATATCCAACCGCGATCGCTAAATAATTGATCATTACCAATAGGCATAAACTCAATAAACCTGACGTGCCATTGCTTATCAATAGTCAAAGCCGCTAAATCTAAAATTTCATGGTCATTAACACCAGGAATAACCACCACATTTAACTTCAGTGGGTCAAAGCCAGCATGATAAGCGGCTTGAATTCCTGCCCAAACTTGTTGCCAACGTCCACGTCCATGATTACCGATAATTTGCTCAAAGGTATCTGGGTCGAGAGAATCTAAACTAATATTAATTCTTCTTAAACCTGCGTTATAGAGATTTTCCGCCATTGGGGCTAGTAAAAACCCGTTGGTAGTCATTGCTATATCTTGAATTTGGGGAAGATTAGCAATTTTTCTGACTAACTCCACCACACCAGGACGTAAGAGGGGTTCCCCACCAGTCAAGCGAAAACGGGTAAAACCTACCGGGATAAATACCTCTTCAATTAAGGTGAGGAGTTCATCATCAGTCAACAGTTGTTGCTTGAGAACATAGTTTAGTTCTGCACCTTCTGGCATACAGTACTGGCAACGGAAATTACAGCGATCAATTAAACTAATGCGGAGATAGTCTACCTGGTTCATGGTTTGTGACCTCAAAGCTTGGTGGGACTGAATTCTAGACTATCTCATCCGTTCCTAATCAGTAGTATAGTAGCAAGGGTAGCACGACAGTATTTTTAATGAGATGAAATGGTCAACAATAGTAATGAGTTCAGTAATTGGACTGACTTGGGAACTAATGGGAAATACAGCCTACGCAGATAATTGTGTTCCAACTTCCAATTTTTCACAGCAGTTTAATAGAGTCCAGCAGGGGAAAGTAATTGTTATAGGGCGAATATCCAAATATCCTTACGTTGTAGTAGTTCCGGGAGATGAAGAAATCAAACTTAAATCCATACAACAGTGTGTAACAGATGCATTTATTTCCCAGAACCGACTAGGTAAATATATTCATGCAGGTGCATTTGATAATTATGCCTCAGCAAAAGAGTTAGAAATAGTCTTGCGATCGCGTAAATTAGATGCAAGGGTGGTCTACTTTCGGTGACATAAATGATCAAAAAACGCTGGCTGTTATTAAGTGTATTATTTGTTGGACTGTTAACAATCAGTCAAGTATTGGCTCAGGATAACTTCCAGCTAAGAATCAACCGCTACTTAGAAGTTCGTAGTGCTTCTGGAGATGTAACCTATCAAAATGGAAAAACTTCCCAATCGGCTCGCATAGGCGTAAAACTAAAAAATGTAGGAGATAGCATCAGCACAGGCCAGCGTTCTAGTAGTAGACTAGCACTGGATACTGGTATTGGTTTTATTCAAGTTGCAGAAAATACAAAACTAGAAATTCAAAAACTTCAAATCACCAGTAATGGCGGACATATCACCAATTTACAGGTGACAGGTGGACAGGTAAGGCTCAAGGTGCGTCCCTTTACACATAAAGACTCCAGCTTGCAAATAGAGACTCCTGCCGGGATTGCAGGTGTGCGAGGTACAGAATTTGGTGTGAGTGTCCAACCGACGGGTAAAACAGGGGTAGCAACCCTCAGCGGCAGTGTAGCAACCACGGCGCAGGGTCAAAGCGTGTATATAAATAAAGGTTTTCAGAGCTTAGTGATTCCAGGAGAACCGCCATCAGCACCTATGCCTTTGCGGAATGATACTAGCTTAAATTTGCAGGTACTGGAACAGACAGGAAATCAACAAGCCCGAATAGTGGGTAAAGTTGATCCAGTTAACTTGGTCATTTTCGCAAATCAACCACTGACTACAGACCGCAGTGGAAAATTTGATATTACCATCCCCATGCCTGCTAATCGCCGCATTGCAGTCACAGTGACGACACCTTTAGGTAAAGAACAAGATTATGAATTAGCAGTTCCTTAAAGCATAAAGCAAAGCAGGAGGAATTGACTATTTTATACCTAAATAGATATCATTGGCAATGGTTACGCCCACCCCAAGCCTTGCTTCCCGGCTTCATAGCAATGCTAATTATTGCCATTTTTTTATGGCTGGGAATCTTGCAACCATTGGAATGGATGGCATACAACAAGCTATTTCAGCTACGGGGAGCAGTTACATGGGATGAGCGCATAGTACTGGTGACAATAGATGATCCTAGTCTGCGAGCCTTTGGGCAGTTTCCTTGGTCACGAAAAAGATACATTCAGTTATTAAATGTTTTAGATACCGCACAGCCTAATGTACTTGCATTCGATATTATTTTTTCGGAAAGCAGCACGGAAGACAGATTATTTGCTCAGGCAATAGAACGACATGGCAGAGTAGTTCTAGCTCAAGCATGGGACAATACTGGAGATATTTGGCTACCAATCAGTGAACTGCAACAAGCAGCCAGCATCACAGGACATATCCTGACATCTAAAGACGCGGACGGTATGGTTCGCAAAGTCCTACCTCAAATTAAGGGTATTCCTTCATTAGGGATTGCGGCTGTGAAACTTTACAGCACTTTTGCAGAAACTCCTCCTTTCCCAGATTTAAAACATCCAATATGGATTAACTGGGTTAGTAAAATTCAAGATATGCCTCACTATTCTTTTGTGGATGTGGTGCAGAACCGAATACCGATGGAAAGATTTAAAAATAAGATTGTGCTGGTAGGGGTTACTGCTCCTGGGATTGATAGTTTGATCACTCCTTTTGACTATAATCCTCCTACTGGTGGTGTCTGCGTATACGCTACAAGTATCAATAATTTTTTGCAGCGTCAGGTTCTCCAGTTGTTCTCACCAGGTGCATGGGTGATACTGCTGTTGTTGGGAGGAACAGGTTTAAGTTGGTTAATCTATGGCTGGCAAATTAGACAAAAATTAGGATTATTTGGGGGATTGTGTATTGGTTGGGGATTTCTGACTGTGTGGATGTTGAAACTGAATTATTGGCTACCAGTTGCTGCACCAATAGGATTATTTGCGCTGACAACTGGAAGTGTGATTTTGCATCATCACCTCAAAGTCAGAGCAGAAAATCAGTCTCTCCAACGTCTGGCTTATTATGACGGACTTACCCAAATTCCTAATCGTCGTCGGTGTGATCAGTATCTTCTGCAAGAGTGGGGACGTATGAACAGGGAAAAATCTTTTCTATCGCTGATTTTGTGTGATGTAGATTTTTTCAAACGATACAATGATACCTATGGACATCAAGCGGGAGATGCTTGTCTAAAAAAGGTGGCTCAAGCTATAAGTCAAAGCATTAAACGACCAAGTGATTTAGTAGCTCGATATGGGGGAGAAGAGTTTGTTGTGATTTTACCGCATACAGACGTAGATGGGGCGATACTTATTGCTGAGGAAATCCGTTCTCATGTCCAAGCTTTGGCAATTACTCATGAGGCTTCTCAAGTCAGCCAGCAAGTTACTCTGAGTTTAGGTATTGCTAGTACTATCCCTACCTCTGATATTACCCCAGAACTTTTACTCAAAGCTGCGGATGAGGCACTTTACCGAGCAAAAGAACAGGGACGCGATCGCTTTGTTGCCGCAACACACGTCAATTAAAAATCTGGAATTATCTAATTCACGTAATTTTAAATTTATCAACTATAATACTTAACTGCTTATTGTTTGTGATAATAAGCAGATCGCATACACCAACCCGCTATCCATCGTGCAAGATACCGACTCTATGAATGACCTTGCTGCTGCACTGCAACAGCCAGTAGACTTAGATTTTGAACTACCAGATCCAGAAGACGAACAAATTCTGGAGTCAGATTTTTTACAGCAGCTAGATGTAGCTTGGCAAGTATGCGATCGCTTTGATTTACAAACGGAAATTTGGCGAGGTCGTATTTTGCGTTCTGTCCGTGACAGAGAGAAGAAAAACGGCGACGGACGCGGTGCTGGTTTTCTCAAATGGCTCAAAGAACGGGAAATTAGTAAAACTCAAGCTTATAGTTGGATTCAACTCGCAAATAGTGCTGATACTCTAATTGGAGATGGCAAACTTGATCCAGGTAATGTCAATAATTTTAGTAAACGTGCCTTTGTAGAAACTGCTAAAGCCTCCGCAGAAGTTCAGCAGATGGTAAGTGAAGCAGCCCAAAAAGGCGATCGCATTACCCGCAGAGAAGTCCGTCAACTCAGCGACGAATGGACAGCTATGTCCTCAGATTTATTACCTGAAGAAGTTAGGGAAAAAGCCGCAGATAACAGCTTGCCACCGCGTTACATTGCCCCTTTGGTGAAGGAAATGGAGAAACTGCCAGAATCACACCAAAAGGCATTACAAAGGGATATAGCTGCTAATCCTGATGTTGATACTCTCAAACAGGCAACCACAGAAGCGCGTCAATTAGGAAAATATCTCAAATCAGCTGCCCAAGTTCAGGCGCTGACAGAGGAAAATGTGGATATTGAAACAGCCTTAGAAGAAGCGCAAAGAATCGGCTGTTTAAGTATCGCTGCTGACTTGGTAAATCAAGCATCGCAGATGGAACAAAGCATTGCTAAGTTATATATGACTTGGAAAAAAATCAGTAACTTAGCAGATAGATTGTATGTTGACACTGGCGCGAGTACACCGAATTTGCGATCGCTCCTCACTTGCGTAGAACCACTAGGCGGCGAAATCATGGAACTGCAACTCAGTGGCGCAACACAACACACGATTAGGTTGCAGATCCAGGAAACAAATTAGGTGATTGGTGATTGGTGATTGGTGATTGGTGATTGGGAAGTTGAGGAGAATCATTAACTCCTGTTCCCTATTCCCTATTCCCTATTCCCTATTACGAATTACGAATTACGTTAGCGTAGCTCTCCCGAAGGGAGCATTACGAATTACGAATTATAGATTTCCTCCATTTTTTTCGCCAGTTCCACATCTAAATTGCTGATAGCATTACCGATGTCGTGGGTAACAAGATGCACCCGAACAGTGTTGTAAACATTAAACCATTCCGGGTGATGTCCCATTGTTTCTGCGTGAACACCTACCGTTACCATCCAACCCAAAGCAGTGGGGAAAGAGTTAAATTTGTATTCTTTGTATAATTTGCCTTCTTTAATTTGCCATCCTGGTAAACTATTGAGAGCTTGTTGTAGTTCGGTTTCGCCAAGTTTGTGTGCTGTCATTTTCTTAATTTACACAGAGATTTCTAAATACTTATTCTATCCAATTACCATCTTTTTCTATTTTTCCGCCTCCATCTTTTGAACAATATCCGCAAATAACGAAAATTCAAATAACGGCGATACCTTTGCACCACTTCTTTTCCTACCAGCAAAGCACCTAACCAAAATAGAACTTCAGCTAAAACCAATAATGCTGGTACTAATAAGGCTTTTTGAGCTACGGAAATAGGTAGAAATGGTAAAATTACAGCAATTGCTAACCAGGGAAAAAATGAGACAATGATTAAAACTAAACCCAGCTTTTGCATAATTCCTGTTTGTGACAGAATCTGAGTTTAGTGTTTTTATCTGTTTGGCTGGAGTGGCTTACCTTACATTGTAGATTTTTTGTTTCACTCAAAGACGCAGAGGCGCAAAGGAAAGAGCGCAAAGAATTGTTTATTTCATTTGCATAAAATCTCTGAGTAGAGCAAAAATAAATAGTCAAAGAATTGATCAAACTTCCCTAAATTTTGGAAAAGTAAGTTTTTTCGGTACTTGGATTTGGCTTTTCGTATCTGTATAATTAAATTAATGCAGAAACCCAAGGTTAAAATACAACAGAAGTTCTACACTACCCAAAAAGTTTAGTCAAATTTTGTATGGAGGGAATACTATATGTTACAAACCATTGCAGGAATTTATAAAAATGGACAAGTTGAACTGGCTGAAACACCAGAGGGAATTAGTGAAAGTCCAGTATTTGTCACTTTCTTAGCTACAAAACCCACCACTTGGCCAGAAATAATTCTGCAATATCAAGGGACAGAAAAAAGTATCATTTTTGAGTCATATCGAGATGAGCTATTACCACCCAAGGAAGTAGAATTTTAATCATGGGATATCTACTTGATACTTGCGTAGTTAGTGATTTTGTGAAGGGAGAAGAAAGCACCCTCAAGAAATTAAAATCTATCTCTCCTGCGGATATTTTCATTTCATCTTTAACAGTTATGGAATTGAAATATGGATTAGCAATTAATCCACAACGCGCCGTTAAAATCCAACCGCTAATTGAAACATTCTTAGATTCAATTACAATTTTAACTTTTGGATCGAAAGAAGCGGAGCAATCAGCCGAAATCAGAAGTTTTTTGAAAATATCAGGCTCGCCTATAGGTGCTTATGATGTACTTATCGCAGCAACAGCAATAACTCATAATCACATTGTCGTTACATCTAATGTGAGAGAATTTCAAAGAGTACCCAATTTGCAAATTGAGAATTGGCGTTCCGTTTCTTGAATTGCGACGATCTTTCCTGGCTCGTTGCTTCTATTCATCATCACCCAAATCAGGTTCAACACCAAGAGCGCGTAATGGTTTTGCTAATCTTTCTGCGCGTCATCTTTTTCTTGAAATTTTTACTATGTATGCGCGCACAGATTTCTACTAATAACATAATTGTAATTTACTTTTTACGTCTTGTCAAGTCTTGACATGAAAAGAATAGAAAATTACATCATTAAATCCTGGATATCCTGATTCTGACTAATTCTTAATCCCCGTCGCAGCAATACCGCGAATAAACTGCCTTTGTCCAATCAGAAATAACACCATCACAGGTACAGTAGAAATTGTCACCGCAGCCATCATCAACGGCCAATTATTGGTAAACTGCTCTTGAAATTCTGCCAATGCTAACTGCACTGTTCTTAATTCCGGGCGTGTCGTAAATACTAAAGGCTTAAATAAATCGTTCCATTCCCCGATAAAGGTGAACAAAAACAGCGTTACTAAAGCTGGACGTGCTAAAGGTAACATGATCTGCCATAAAATTTGCAGTCGGTTCGCGCCATCAATGGCTGCTGCTTCTTCCAATTCTACGGGAATTGTCTGGAAATATTGACGTAACAGAAAAATTCCAAAGCCGTTTACCGCAGAGGGTAAAATCAAAGCCCAGTAGGTATTGATCATCTGTCCCCACTTCAAAACTAAAAAGATGGGAATCACCAATAACTGAAAGGGAATCACTAAGGTGGCCAATACCACTAACAGCAGCGCTTGTCTACCCTGAAATTTTAGCCGGGCGAGGGCGTAACCTGCCAAAGCAGAAGTGATAATTTGAAAAGCAGTAACTGCGATCGCTACCAAGGTAGAATTAGCAAATGCTAGTAAAAACTTTCCTCGTTCCCAAGCTTCGCGGTAATTAGCTAAAGTCCAATTATTTTGTCCCAAAACTCCTGGAGTTGTACCTGTAGAAGCAAAGGAAGTGAGAAAGACTACAATTAAAGGTAGTAAAACGATCAATGCTCCCAGTAGTAAAACGATGAGGCTCAAAAAATTCCCACTTTTCAGATTCCAGTTTGGTTTAGACATGAGTTATGGCTTTCAAGAAATTGCATTAATTTTTTAGTACGAGTACAGCATGACAGAAATAACTTTAGAGTCATAAACCACGTAAAAGTATATGTTACAAGCTTTTTTCTATCCAGTTTCTTACTTCCTGTCTTCTAGTACTAAAGCATTACTCCCAGTAAAAACTCATCGAATAGCTATAATTTATTGTTAAGTTAAATTAAACCACAGTAATAATTACCTTAAATTACTGGGGTTGATTAAATTTTCGTATCAAATGATTCAATGTTCCGGAGCAAACATACCATGCAGCAGCTTGTTGAGCAAATTGATTTCAAAACCGAAAAATACAAAGATGCCTATAGCCGTATTAACGCGATTGTAATTGAAGGGGAACAAGAAGCCCATGATAATTACATTCAACTGGCTGAACTGCTACCGGAAAGCCTAGATGACCTGATTCGCTTATCGAAGATGGAAAGCCGCCACAAAAAGGGATTTGAGGCTTGTGGACGCAATTTGCAAGTGACACCAGATATGCAATTTGCTCAAGAGTTTTTCTCAGGACTACACCAAAATTTTCAAACCGCAGCAGCAGCAGGTAAAGTAGTTACTTGCTTACTGATTCAAGCTTTGATTATCGAATGTTTTGCGATCGCTGCATACAACATCTACATTCCCGTAGCTGATGATTTCGCCCGTAAAATCACAGAAGGTGTAGTTAAAGAAGAATACAGCCATCTCAACTTTGGTGAAGTTTGGCTGAAAGAACATTTTGCAGAATCCAAAGCTGAATTAGAAGCAGCAAATCGCCAAAACCTGCCCCTTGTCTGGAAAATGCTCAACAAAGTAGCAGATGATGCCAGCATCTTGGGAATGGAAAAAGAGGCGTTAGTAGAAGATTTCATGATTCAATACGGTGAAGCATTAAGTAATATTGGCTTCACGACTCGTGATATTATGCGTCTCTCAGCTTACGGACTTGTACCTGTTTAAATATCCCCAGAGGGGTGACTAACCTGTTACCCCTGAGGGAAAAATTAAGGTAGCATCTATCTTCCCAACTAAATGCCTAAAACCGGGCGTGTAATTACAAATTACGAATTACGTTCGGGTAGCGTTTCCGATAGCTTGCGTGACGTAGCCATAGGAAATATTGCGAATTATTGGGACACTTTATGTAGTATTTTTAAAGACTAGACATCATAATCTATCCCATCCCAACTTGGCATAGTTTTAGTATTATTTGCGATTTCTGGAACAGTCTTGTCGTCAAAACTGTGCATCCAAAATCCGTCTTGGAAAGTTTGCTCAAGTCGGCATAGCCGCCCACGCAACTTTCCGCAAAATCTAAAATCCAAAATTGGTACTGCCCACAAATTTCACGCTTTTGACAGCACACGCCTAAAATATCACTACATGTTTGGTCTAATTGGACATCTGACTAGTTTAGAACACGCTCAATCAGTCGCTCAAGAATTGGGATACCCAGAATATGCCGATCAAGGGCTAGATTTTTGGTGCAGCGCCCCGCCGCAAATTGTCGATCATATCACCGTCACCAGCATTACTGGTCAAAAAATCGAAGGGCGGTATGTAGAATCTTGTTTTTTGCCGGAAATGCTGGCAAATAGGCGGATTAAGGCAGCTACACGTAAAATACTCAATGCTATGGCTCATGCCCAAAAGCATGGGATTGATATCACAGCTTTAGGTGGATTTTCCTCAATTATTTTTGAGAACTTTAATTTAGAGCAGTTTAGCCAAGTCCGTAATGTCAAATTAGAGTTTGAACGCTTCACCACAGGCAATACACATACTGCCTACATTATCTGTCGCCAGGTAGAAGAAGCCTCCAAACAACTAGGAATAGAACTGTCGAAAGCAACTGTGGCCGTGTGTGGTGCGACTGGGGATATTGGTAGTGCAGTCACCCGCTGGCTAGATAAAAAAACAGATGTACAAGAACTACTCCTCATAGCGCGTAACCAAGAACGTCTCCAAGAACTACAAGCAGAACTGGGACGGGGTAAAATTATGGGTCTACAGGAAGCACTACCCCAAGCGGATATTGTAGTTTGGGTTGCTAGTATGCCCAAAGGTGTAGAAATTGACCCCACAGTTTTAAAACAACCCTGTTTACTGATTGATGGAGGCTATCCGAAAAACTTAGGGACAAAAATTCAGCATCCTGGTGTGTATGTGTTAAACGGTGGCATTGTCGAGCATTCCCTAGATATTGACTGGAAAATTATGAAAATTGTCAATATGGATGTACCAGCACGCCAGTTGTTTGCTTGTTTTGCGGAATCAATGCTGCTGGAATTTGAGAAGTTATACACAAACTTTTCTTGGGGTCGCAATCAGATTACCGTAGACAAAATGGAGCAAATTGGTCAAGTATCGATTAAACACGGTTTTAGACCATTATTAGTTTAGGGACTGGGGATTGGGGACTGGGGACTAGGGAAAATTAATCAACTTATACCTATTCTCTATTCTCTATTCCCTGTCACCTGTCACCTGTCACCTGTCACCTGTCACCTGTCACCTAATCTCTAACTATGGCAATTACTGAGCGCAAACCGCTACTGTTGGATTTTGAAAAGCCGTTAGCAGAATTGGCTACCCGGATTGACCAAATTCGGAAACTTGCAGAAGAAAATGGCGTTGATGTTTCTGGTCAAATTCGCCAACTGGAAACAAGGGCTATGCAATTGCGGGAAGAAATTTTTAGTAGTCTCACCCCATCTCAAAGACTACAAGTAGCTCGACACCCCCGCCGTCCCAGTACTCTAGATTATATTCAGGCCATCAGTGATGAATGGATGGAGTTACATGGCGATCGCTGTGGAGGTGATGATCCAGCTTTAGTTGGTGGTGTTGGTCGTCTGGGTGGACAACCTGTGGTGATGTTAGGACATCAAAAAGGCCGGGATACCAAAGATAACGTCGCCCGGAATTTTGGTATGGCTGCACCTGGAGGCTACCGTAAAGCCCTGCGGTTAATGGAACACGCCAACAAGTTCAATATGCCAATTGTGACATTTATCGACACTCCAGGGGCTTGGGCAGGTATAGAAGCCGAACATCAAGGACAGGGAGAAGCGATCGCTTACAACCTCAGACAAATGTTCTGTTTTGATGTACCAATTCTTTGTACAGTGATTGGTGAAGGCGGTTCCGGGGGTGCTTTAGGTATTGGAGTCGGCGATCGCTTATTAATGTTTGAACACTCAGTTTACACAGTTGCCACCCCAGAAGCCTGTGCTGCTATTTTGTGGAAAGATGCCAGCAAAGCCCCCCAAGCAGCCGTAGCTTTGAAGATTATTTCCCACGACCTGAAAAATTTGGGAATTATTGACCAAATATTGACTGAACCCATTGGTGGCGCTCATTCTGACCCCCTAAGTGCGGCAACAACCCTCAAGCAAGCCCTGTTAGACAACTTAGACGAACTTAATCGTTTAACCGCCCCAGAACGCCGTCAACTGCGCTATGAGAAATTCCGCAAAATTGGTGTCTTTACGGAACTCGCTCACTAAAAATAATAGCCACAATCTCATAGCACTACAGCAGTGCTATAATTGCCTAGGGCTGCTTAAAGATTTTTAACAATCTAATCAGCTGTAGGCATTTGTGTTTGTGTGTTAAGCAAACGAACCCAATTAAATTGGTTAGTTTGGGTAGTATTCGATAATCAGCCTTGAGTTTAAAAACCGATTTTTCAGACGGATATTTGTCTTCTTCACTGGAAAGTCCAACGATAGGCAATATACCCATAATGGCAATGCATTATAGCACTTGTCAGGAAAAACAATTGGATTTTTAGATTTATTTAACCTATGGGTGGCTGATGGCTCACAGCACAGCCAAAAAATTGGGAGACACAATGAGTTTTGAGCAAAAACAACGCGCTCTGATTACTGGAGCAAGCAGCGGAATTGGGAAAGCAACGGCTTTGGCCTTTGCAAAGGCAGGAATAGATGTCGCCTTAGTCAGCCGTTCTGGGGATAAATTGGAGGCTGTGGCAAAAATAGCCACAGAAATGGGTGTAGAAGCAAAAGCCTTCACTGTGGACTTAGCTTGTGTTTCCCAAGTACAAGCAAAAATCCAAGCGATCGCTCTTGAATTCGGCAACATAGACATTCTGGTCAACAATGCTGGCATGGCTTACACAGCCAATTTAAGCGAAATCCCCCTCGAAGACTGGCAGCAAGTGATGAACTTAAATCTCACCAGCGTCTTTCAGTGCATGATGGGAATTTTGCCAGAAATGCGGCAGCGAGGCAGTGGCACAATCATCAATGTTGCCTCCATAGCAGCCAAACAAGCCTTTGCTGGTTGGGGAGCCTACTGCGTTAGCAAAGCTGGCTTACTAGCTCTTTCTCAAACTCTAGCTCAAGAAGAACGGGTTCACGGCATACGTGTAACGGCTATTTGTCCTGGCTCGGTCAATACTGAACTTTGGGACACAGAAACAGTTCATGCTAATTTTGACCGTTCAAAAATGTTAACCCCAGAAATTGTAGCTCAGACAATTCTCCACACTGTCTTACTACCACAACAGGCAGTTATTGAAGAATTAATTTTGATGTCGAATGCGGGCATTCTCTAATCGGTAATTGAGTCATTTATTTTTTCATGCCCAATTACCAATTACCAATTACCAATTACCAATTACCAATTACCATAATTCAATCATGACTATCGCTAGTTCCAACGGTTCCAATCACTCGACATCTCCTTTAATTCCTGACTTAGCAGAAGCCATCAATCCCAGACCTGACCGTAATACACATGATGGGCGAGAACCAGATTTGCATCCGCCTACAGAGGAAAATATGGAGCAAATGATGGAAGCCGTGCGGGCAATGCTAGTAGGCGTTGGCGAAGATCCAGAACGGGAAGGACTTCTCAAAACACCCAAGCGAGTAGCCGAAGCCATGCAGTTTTTGACCAGTGGCTACAACCAATCTCTAGAAACACTCGTCAATGGTGCCATCTTTGACGAAGGCCATGACGAGATGGTGCTAGTAAGAGATATTAACTTCTTTAGTCTGTGTGAACATCATATGCTGCCATTTATGGGCAGAGCGCACGTTGCTTATATCCCTAATCAGAAAGTTGTGGGATTGAGTAAGCTGGCGCGGATTGTAGAGATGTATTCTCGCAGGTTGCAAGTACAAGAAAGGCTAACTCGACAAATCGCTGAAGCAGTTCAGACCATTCTTGAACCTAAGGGTGTTGCTGTGGTCATGGAAGCCTCCCATATGTGCATGGTGATGAGGGGTGTACAGAAACCAGGTTCTTGGACAGTCACCAGTTCTATGGTGGGTGTATTCCAAGAAGAGCAAAAAACCCGCGAAGAATTTTTCAACTTGATTCGCCACCAAGCATCATTCTTTTAGGGACTAGGGACCAGGGGAGCAGGAGGAGATGCAGAATAGTATTTATTTATTGATCTTTATTCTGTCACCTGTCACCTAGCCTTTGAAACAATAAAGCTACTTTGTCCAAATCTTTATCACCTGGTGAACGTTCGACACCGCTTGATAAATCAATACCACTGGGTTTTACCTGGCTTAAAGCCTCCACAATATTATCTGGTGTCAGTCCTCCAGCCAAAAACCAAGGACAAGCAGGGCTGAATTCCTGTAGCATCTGCCAGTCTAAGGTTTTACCTGTACCCCCTAGCTGTTGAGGATGATAGGCATCAAGTAGTAAAGTATCTACAAATTTGGTGTAGTTAGTCACTGTTTGTAAATGCTCTAAACTGCGAACTCTCATGGCTTTAATTATTTCCACCTGGGGTAAGCTGATACGCAATTGATAGCAAAACTCTGGTGATTCATCTCCGTGCAACTGGACACCTGTCAATTCAGATTTCCTCACTGTCTCGCTAATTTGGTCAATGCTACTGTTGGCGAAAACACCAATTTTATCAATATGGCTAGGGAGTTCTGCTACTGCTGCCTGGATTTGATCTATGGTGACGTAGCGAGGTGAGGTAGGTACGCAAATAAAACCTAGTGCTGTTGCACCAAGAGTCGTTATCGCTATAGACTGCTGTGGTTGAGTAATACCGCAAATTTTAACCCGCATTGTAAGCCTGAAAAATTACAAATCATCACAAATCATCACAAATTGAGCCTCAGCTAAGTCAAAAACTTTTGCTTTGTGCTGTGTAATTTTATAATTTTGTAGGCTTACATTCATTATTTCATTGAGGAGAATACACTTTGATCTCATCTATCTTACTAACAGCTGCTGCATCAGTTCCCGCAACACCCGTGTGGAGTCCTACAGTAGGTATCATTATCAGTGCCAGCAGCCTAGTAGTACTGCTACTAAGTTTTGCGATTAAATATCCCAAAGTTGGTCCACAGATGCCTTTACTCCCCATTAGCATTCCCACCTTTATTGGTGCAATGGCTTTTGGTCATGTGATTGGTATTGGTATTGTTTTAGGACTGACTAATATTGGTCGTTTATAAGTTCTATTTTCTACTCTCTTCCTCAAAAGAGTAAAAATGGGGCGGTAGGTAAAAATCAAATTACCTACCATACTATCTAGGTTAATTTCAGATTTTTAAACGGTAAAGTCTTAAATAGTGCTTCCTACAGAACCCTAGACGAACTGTAAGCATCACTAGGAGATTATTTATTTAGTATTTTTATTAACATCAAAGCTTGAAGTGGTTTTTGGAGAATTTCTTGATGAGGAATAAAATATAAGTAATACCAATTCTGTATAAAGATGCGCCAAATTCAAAGAGGAACGAACCACAGAGACGCAGAGGACACAGAGAAGAAAAAGACAAGGTTATAAAATTAAGCGCAGCCTCATAAAGAAATGGTATAAGAACTAAACAAAATAAACAAAAGGTCAATATGCGATTACTACACACAATGCTAAGAGTAAGCAACCTGGAAGAATCCTTAAAATTTTACTGCGAACTTCTAGGAATGAAATTACTCCGACGCAAAGATTACCCCGGTGGAGAATTTACCCTGGCTTTTGTCGGCTACGCAGAGGAAAGTGAACAAGCAGTAATTGAACTAACCTATAACTGGGGAGTAGAAAAGTACGAGTTAGGGACTGCTTACGGTCATATTGCCCTAGGTGTGGATGATATTTACAGCACCTGTGAAGAAATCAAAAATCGTGGTGGTAAAGTTGTCCGGGAACCAGGCCCAATGAAACATGGTTCGACAGTAATTGCTTTTGTTGAAGATCCAGATGGGTATAAAATTGAACTAATTCAAATGAATAGGCAAAGCTGATCTACTCAATAAGAATTACCTAAATAGCTTGTAAGTCAGTAAATTTTAAGTCAAAATTTCAGAGATATCCCCATCCTCAATCTTGATGGTGGGGAAATTATTAGCAAAATAATTTGAGTATATAATTAAAGACTCTAACCGGAGATCATCGAAAATGTATGAAATATGGAGTATATTTTTCTGCTTCCTGTAGCAATCACCAAATCCTAAATTAAAATTACAAATCTAAAATCACAAATCTAAAATCACAAATCTAAAATCACAAATCTAAAATTCTGAAGATGCAGCCTACAGATCCTAATAAATTTACTGATACAGCCTGGGAAGCCATTACTAAATCTCAGGATATAGTCCGTGCTTATCAACAACAGCAATTAGAAGTTGAACATTTAATTATTGCTCTCTTAGAAGAACCTACTAGTCTAGCTACCAATATTCTCACTCGTGCTGAAGTTGATCCTGCTCGCTTGCAACAGCAACTAGAAGCTTATACCCAACGTCAGCCAAAAGTTGGTAAAAGTGATCAACTTTACTTAGGGCGCAATTTAGATTTGCTACTTGACCGTGCTGAAGAAATTCGTGCCAGAATGAGAAATGAGGAAATTGCCGAAGGGCATATACTCCTGGCTTTTGCGGAAGATGAACGCATTGGTAGAAGGATATTTAAAGGCTTAAGTGTAGATATCGCCAAGTTAGAAGCTGCTGTCAAAACTGTTCGCGCTACCCAAAAAGTTACTCAAAAGGTGGGAGAAGCAGAATCTACGGATGCACCCTATGAAGCATTAAAACGATTTGGAATAGATTTGACAGAACGGGCAAAAGCGGGAAAATTAGATCCTGTGATTGGCCGAGATGATGAAATTCGTCGGGTAATTCAAGTATTATCACGTCGTAGCAAAAATAACCCTGTTTTGATTGGTGAACCTGGAGTTGGTAAAACAGCGATCGCTGAAGCTTTAGCCCAAAGAATGGTAAATGGTGACGTTCCTGAATCGCTGAAAAACCGCCAATTGATTTCTTTAGATATCGGTAGTTTGATTGCTGGGGCAAAATACCGAGGTGAGTTTGAAGACCGTTTAAAAAATGTCCTCCGTGAAGTTATTGAATCTAACGGGCAAATAGTTCTCTTTATTGACGAACTTCATACCGTCGTCGGTGCTGGTGCTAACCAACAAGGCTCAATGGATGCTGGAAACTTGCTTAAACCTATGTTGGCGCGGGGCGAATTGCGTTGTATTGGGGCGACTACTTTAGATGAATATCGCAAACACATTGAAAAAGATGCTGCACTTGAACGCCGTTTTCAACAAGTATATGTAGACCAACCAAGCGTAGAAAATACAATTTCGATCCTGCGGGGCTTAAAAGAACGTTATGAAGTGCATCATAATGTGAAAATATCTGATTCTGCTTTAGTCGCAGCAGCAACATTATCAGCGCGTTACATTGCTGACAGGTTTCTACCCGATAAAGCTATTGACTTAGTAGACGAAGCCGCAGCGAAATTGAAAATGGAGATTACCTCCAAACCAGCGGAATTAGAAACCATTGACAGACGTTTAATGCAGCTGAAAATGGAAAAGGTGTCATTAACTAGAGAAGAAAATGGTACTGCTCAAACAAAAGAGCGTTTAGACCGGATTGAGGAAGAAATTAGCACATTAACGGTTAAACAGCAAAAATTTAATGAGCAATGGCAAGGAGAAAAGCAGCTATTAGAAGCTATTAGTGCTTTAAAGAAAGAAGAAGAAGCTTTACGAGTGCAAATTGAGCAAGCAGAACGCGCGTATGACCATGAAAAAACTGCCATACTCAGGTACGGTAAATTGGAGGGAGTACAGCATGATCTTGAAACCAAAGAAGCGGAACTTTCAGCAATTCAAACCCAAGGTTCTACTTTGTTGCGCGAACAAGTTACCGAAGCTGATATTGCCGAAATTGTCGCCAAATGGACAGGAATCCCCGTCAATCGGCTTTTGGAATCAGAACGGCAAAAATTACTAAAACTAGAAAGTCACTTACATGAAAGGGTAATTGGTCAAGAAGAAGCTGTTTCCGCCGTCTCTGCGGCTATTCGTCGCGCCCGTGCGGGCATGAAAGACCCCTCTCGACCCATTGGTTCATTTTTGTTTATGGGACCAACTGGAGTGGGTAAAACAGAACTCGCCCGCGCCTTAGCTCAGTTTCTCTTTGATTCTGATGATGCTTTAGTGCGTTTGGATATGTCCGAGTACATGGAAAAACACTCAGTTTCCCGTCTTGTGGGTGCGCCTCCTGGATATGTCGGTTATGAAGAAGGTGGTCAACTTTCCGAAGCAATTCGCCGACATCCCTATTCTGTGGTGCTTTTGGATGAAGTAGAAAAAGCACATCCTGATGTATTTAATATTTTGTTGCAGGTGTTGGATGATGGTAGAGTTACTGATTCCCAAGGAAGAGCAGTAGATTTTCGGAATACTGTCATAGTCATGACTAGCAACATCGGCAGTGAGTATATTCTTGATGTATCTGGTGATGACTCAAAGTATGATATGATGCGTAATAAGGTAATGGATGGCTTACGTAGTCACTTTCGCCCTGAATTTCTCAACCGCATCGATGACTTAATTCTTTTCCATACCCTTAATCGTTCAGAAATGCGGCATATTATTCGTATTCAACTCAAACGGGTAGAAAATCTCCTTAAAGAGCAGAAAATCTCCTTTGAGATATCTCAAGCTGCTTGTGATCATCTTGTAGAAGCTGGTTATGATCCAGTTTATGGCGCACGTCCATTAAAGCGCTCGATTCAGAGAGAAGTTGAAAACCCTCTGGCTACCAAGTTACTGGAGAATACCTTTGTTTCTGGGGATACAATTATTATTGGTATGTCTGAAACTGGTTTAACTTTTAATAAAAAAGCACCTATATCCGTACCTGCTACTGTAAAGTTGTTAGAAGCATCATCGGAATTGTAAAATATACCAAGTGCAAGCCTTAAATCCGCTTGCCGAATATGAGATACAACTGTTTTTATCTATACTCAGTAAATAATCATGTCTCTTGATTTGACTGTTGCTATACCTACCTATAACGGGGAAAGCCGTTTACCCAAAGTTATAGAGCATTTGCAAAGCCAACAGGGGATAGAAAACCTGAATTGGGAAATTTTAGTTGTTGATAATAACAGTAAAGATGGCACAGCACAGTTAGTTCAAAATTACCAAGCTAACTGGAATCAGCCATATTTGTTAAAGTATTTATCGGAGATTCAACAAGGTGCAGCCTTCGCTAGAGCCAAAGCTATTCAAGAAGCACAAAGTGAAATTATCTGTTTCTTAGATGATGATAATTTACCTGCACCTAATTGGATTTTAGAGTCTTACAAATTTGCTGTAAATAATCCTCATGCTGGAGCTATAGCTAGTAGAATCAGTGGTAAGTTTGAAGTGAATCCTCCAGAAAATATTAAACCAATCATATTCTATCTAGCAATTACAGAAAGAGGTGAAAAACCCCATTTATTTGAACCCCGAAAGCAGGGATTTCCGCCAACTGCTGGGTTAGTTGTTCGTCGTCAAGCATGGCAAGATAATGTTCCCAAACAACCATTTTTGATTGGTAGAGTTGGTTCATCAATGTTAGGTAGTGAAGATGCTGAAGCTTTATGTTATATCCAAAAAGCTGGTTGGGAAATTTGGTATAATCCAGCCATGCAAATAGAGCATATTATTCCAGCATCACGGTTAGAACGAAATTACTTAATTTCTATTATGCAATCCGTTGGTTTAGCTCGTCATCATTTACGAATGTTGATATTACCAATTTGGCAAAGACCTTTTGCTTTTTTCGCCTATTTTGTTAATGATTTACGTAAGTTCGTATTATATTATATTCGTTACTATAAACTGATAAACAGCGACATTCTTACTGCTTGTGAACTAGAGCGACTAAGAAGCACGATGATTAGTCCTTTTTATTTAGAAACTTTAAAAATTAGAAGATTTTTCCAAAAATTCATCACGTAATTATTATGGAACTAATTTCTGTAGTTATCCCTGTCTATAATGGGGCAAAAACAATCAAAGAAACTATAGAGTCTGTTTTACAACAAACATATTCTCACTTTGAAGTGATTGTTATAAATTCAGATTCTACTGATGGGACATTAGAAATAGTTTCTAGTATTCAAGATGAAAGAATCAAAATATATAACTATCCAAAAGGAAATGCAGCAGTTAATAGGAATCGCGGATTAACTCATGTTAGTGGTGAATTTATTTCCTTTTTAGATGCCGATGATCTGTGGACACCAGATAAACTGGAAGCACAACATAAAGCACTTAAAGAAAATACTCAAGCTGGAGTAGCCTATAGTTGGACTGATGCGATTAACGAATCAGGAAAATATCTGGGTGAGTTTAATCATGCTATTTGGGAAGGTGATGTTTATACAAAAGTTCTGCTCCAGAATTTTCTTGGCAGTGGTTCTAATATCATGGTTTATAAGGCTATTTTAGCTAGAGTTGGTGGTTTTAATGAATCTCTAATCTATTATACTGAAGATATTGATATATATATACGTTTAGCCGCAATAACCAATTTTACCTGTGTTCCAAAAGTACAAATTTTATACCGGATTCATCCTAATTCTATGTCATCTAACATTTTGGCAATGGAAGCATCACGATTACAAGTTATTCAGAGTGCTTTCAAAGATAAAAAAGCCGCATCTCTACAGCATCTCAAACCACAAGCAGTAGCTAATTATTATAAATATCTATGTTATAAAACACTAGACGTAGCTCCAGGAAAACAAAATAACCTAGTAGTGGGGAGAATTTTATGGCAAACAGTTAAAACAGATCCGAAACTTCTACAAAAGCGAGTCATATATAAAGCTTGGTTAAAATTTGCTGTTATGGTGTTACTGCCTACCCCATTAGCCAATTTATTAATGAATAAATTTCCTTCATTATTTAATATGAAGACAATATTTGGCTATGTGAAAATTGATTATGATTGAAAAATGTATGAAAATAGTGAATATATTCTCAATGTATTTTGTCGTGAAAGCAAGTATGATATTACACGCAAAAAGATTCGAGATTGCAATTCTGCCCTAAGTTACTTAACTGTATAAATGAAAGAAATCATCACTTAATTATTATGGAACTAATTTCTGTAGTTATCCCTGTATATAATGGTGCAAAAACAATCAGAGAAACTATAGAATCTATTTTACAACAAACATATTCTCACTTTGAAGTGATTGTTATAAATTCAGATTCCACTGATAGAACATTAGAAATAGTTTCTAGTATTCAAGATCAAAGAATAAAAATACATAACTATCCAAAAGCAAATGTAGCAATTAATAGAAATCGTGGATTAACTCATGCTGGTGGTGAATTTATTTCCTTTTTAGATGCGGATGATCTTTGGAAACCAGATAAACTGGAACTACAATATAAAGCACTTAAAGAAAATCCCCAAACTGGAGTAGCCTATAGTTGGACTGATGCTATTGACGAACAGGGTAAGTTTTTTAGACCATGTAGTCATGCTATTTGGAAAGGTGATGTTTATGCAAAACTATTATTAGATGATTTTATTGGTAGCGGTTCTAATGCCATGATTCGCTCTGATACTTTTGTCGAAGTAGGTAATTTTGATGAAACGCTTACTAATGCAGAAGATACTGATATGTGGTTACGTTTAGCTGCTCGTTATCATTTTATTTTTGTACCAAAAGTACAAGTTTTTTATCGGATATCTGCCAACTCAAAATCTTCTAATATTTCAGGATTAGAGGTATCTAACTTAAAGATTATAGAAAAATCATTTGCCAATGCTGATGCAGCTTTGCATTATCTTAAACCATATAGAGTGGCTAATTTATATAAATATCTTAGTTATAAAGCATTGTCAGTGACTCCCGGAAAACAAAATACAATCCAAGCAACTCGAATCTTATTGCAGACTGTAATGACAGATATCACTATTCTTGGTAAACCGATTATATATAAATCTTTTTTGAAACTGCTAATTTTGACTATCCTAACTCCTAGCCAAGCAACATTATTACTAAATAAATTCCCCCAAATATCTAATATTAGTACATTTTTTGGCTATATAAAAACTCACTAATAGGAATTAAATTATGAAAATAGCTTATGTCGCAGTTGATGATATTTTAAATAAAAATTCTTGGCCGAAGTATTTACAGGGACGCTGCCAAGCTGCATACTATATTGCCAAACATCTTACAGATGAGTCTACACAAATAAATTATATTTGCCCACTTGAAAAAAAATTAGCAGTTCTTACGAAAGCAAAGTGGAGTTTTTATAAGTATTTATTTAACAAAGATTATTATCGTTGGGCAGAACCATTAGTTATTAAAAATTATGCTCGTCAAATTGAAAAAAAGTTGAATTTATGCAATCCAGATATAGTTTTATGTGCAGATAATATAGTACCGATTGCTAATCTCAATTGTAAACAACCGCTAGTTTTATGGACTGATGCAACTTTGAGTTCTTTGATTAATTTCTATCAATATATGGAGAATCTATGTGATGAAAATATTAAAAATATATATGCAATGGAAGCAGAAGCTCTTAATCGTTGTCAGTTAATTATATATACTTCAGAATGGGCTGCTGAAGATGCTATGCAAACCTATGGTATTCCTGCGTCTAAAATTAAAATAGTTCCCTATGGGGCTAATTTAGAATGTTCTAGAACCAGAGAAGATATAAAAGCGATTATTAATTCTAGAAACAAGACAAAATGCAAATTGCTGTTTATGGGTGTTGACTGGGTGAGAAAAGGCGGAAATATTGCTTTTCAAGTAGCTCAAGAGTTAAATAATGCCGGATTAAATACTGAATTAACAGTAGTTGGATGTCAACCAATAATTAATCAACCTTTGCCAAAATTTGTGAAAGTTATGGGATTTATTGATAAATCAACACCGGCAGGATTTGAAAAAATCAATAGCTTATTTGCTGAATCTCATTTTCTAATTTTACCTTCTAGAGCAGAAGCATTTGGTCATGTATTTTGTGAAGCTAGTTCTTTTGGTTTACCCTCTTTAGCAAGTAATATTGGTGGTATTTCAACAGCGGTTAGAGATAACCTCAATGGAAAAACATTTTCTGTTAATGCCAGCATTTCAGAATATTGTGATTATATAATCAACTCGATGACAAATTATAGTGAATATGAGCAACTAGCTTATTCATCTTTTAATCAGTATCAATCTCGCTTAAACTGGAAAGTGTGTGTAGAGAATGCCAAGCAGTTAATGAAGGAAATAATTAATTAAATAGTCTGAGGACAAAGTTGGACTGAATTTGGATCAGATATTTTGTGAACTGGGATTATGTCAATATATAGAACGCCTATAAACATAATTACTCAAGTATGGTAGATGCAAAAAAGAATTAAGTAGTGAAATCCGCATCAGTATTAGGGGGGAAACAAACCCAGTGAGGGGAAGCGATCGCACTCACTATACTATTAAAATTCAGATTAAGCGAATTTTATGAAACCAAAGTTATGTTAGAACAAGGAACCATCAGTATTCATACTGAGAATATTTTCCCGATTATCAAGAAGTCTCTTTACTCAGACCACCAAATATTCTTGCGGGAACTGGTATCTAATGCTGTAGATGCTATCCAAAAATTGAACATGGTATCCCGCGCTGGGGAATATAGTGGAGAAATTGGTGAAGCAGAAATTACAATTAGCATTGATAAAGACAACAAAACCCTCTCCATTACTGATAATGGCATTGGTATGACCGCAGAGGAAGTAAAAAAATATATTAACCAAGTTGCTTTCTCTAGTGCTGAAGAATTTATTCACAAGTATGAAGGTAAATCAGACCAACCGATAATTGGTCACTTTGGTTTAGGCTTTTACTCCTCCTTCATGGTGGCGCAAAAAGTAGAGATTGATACTCTCTCATACAAAGAAGGTTCTCAAGCAGTACACTGGACTTGTGATGGTTCTCCAGCATTTACCCTAGAAGATTCAACCCGCACCACTCGCGGAACTACGATTACTCTCACTCTCCAAGGAGAAGAAGAGGAATTTTTAGAAGAAGCACGAATTAGAAATTTAGTCAAGACTTACTGCGACTTCATGCCAGTGCCGATTAAACTGGATGGTGAAGCATTAAATAAACAAAAAGCTGCTTGGCGCGAGTCTCCCAGTAATCTGACAGATGAAGATTATTTAGAATTTTACCGCTATCTGTATCCATTTCAAGAAGAACCTCTATTGTGGGTGCATCTGAATACAGATTATCCCTTTATTATTAACGGGATTATGTATTTCCCGAAAATGCGTCCTGATGTCGATGTGACTAAAGGACAAATCAAGTTATTCTGCAATCAAGTTTTTGTCAGTGATAACTGTGAAGAGATTATCCCGCAATTTTTGATGCCCATGCGGGGTGTAATTGATAGCACTGATATACCTTTGAACGTTTCTCGCAGTGCTTTACAAGGCGATCGCACAGTTAAAAGAATTGGTGACTACATAGCCAAGAAAGTAGGCGATCGCTTAAAGGAACTATACCGCGACAACCGCGAACAATACATCAGTGCCTGGAAAGACCTGGGAACCTTCGTAAAATTTGGTGTTCTTAACGACGACAAATTTAAAAAACAAGTTGAAGACATCCTCATCTTCCGCAGCACCGCCCAACTAGAAACCAAACCAGCCGAAACTCCTGCCGTTGAAGTACAATCTTCAGAAGGTGATGTTTGGCAAGATGTCACTTCCACCTCATCCAACACCGGCATACCCTACACAACCATCAAAGAGTACCTAGAACGCAACAAAGAACGCCACGAAAACCGCGTTTTCTACAGCACCGACGAAGCTACCCAAGCTACCTACATCCAACTACACAAAAACCAAGGTTTAGAAGTCCTATTTATGGACTCCTTCATCGATACCCACTTTATTAACTTCCTCGAACGTGAATATCAGGATGTTAAATTTACGCGGGTAGATTCTGACCTCGATAATACCCTGCTTGATAACAAAGAAGGCGAAATAGTTGACCCCACAACCAACAAAACCAAGAGTGAGTCAATTAAAGAACTATTTGAAAAAGCACTCAACAAACCCAAACTCAACATCCGCACCGAAGCCTTAAAATCAGATGACCCCCAAGGGACACCACCCGCAATGGTGTTGTTACCAGAAATTCTCCGTCGTCTGCGGGAAATGAACGCTATGATGCAACAGCAAAACAGTGAATTTCCTGAAGACCACATTTTACTCGTTAATACTGCTCACCCCCTCATTCAAAACCTGGCACATCTAAGCCAAGGTACTATCATTCAAGGTGATGGTCAGTCACCTACAGAGCAACTGGTGAAAATGATTTGTCAACACGTCTATGACTTAGCGCTGATGTCCCAAAAGGGTTTTGACGCTGAAGGAATGAAATCCTTTGTGGAACGTTCCAACGACGTACTCACCAAACTCACAGAACAAGCCAGCAAATAAACAATCAACAATTAATTTTTCGTTCCCATACTTCTCGTTCCCATACTTCTCGTTCCCATACTTCTCGTTCCCATACTCTGTATGGGAATGAATTCTAGAAGGCTCTGCCTTCAATGATAGACGAGGCAGAGCCTCTGTGATAGCATTCCTAGTCAGAGACTGGGAACGAGATATGAGGGGGTTAGGGTTAGGGTTTTTTTTAGCTATACCTGAGAAGAAAAGCAATTTTTTCCTTAAAGCTCATAGAATAGAAAGGTTGTATTGATATCCTAGGAAATATTATGTCCCGTCGTTGTGAACTAACTGGTAAAAAAGCCAATAATGCTTGTTCCGTCTCCCACTCCAACCGTCACACCAAGCGCCTACAACACGTTAATCTGCAAAGTAAGCGTGTTTGGTGGGCAGGTGGTAATCGCTGGGTGAAAATGAAACTATCCACCAAAGCCATCAAAACCTTAGAAGTCAAAGGTTTAGAAGCAATGGCTAAAGAAGCTGGTATTAACCTCAACCATTACTAAAGTTACGCCCCAACCCTTATTTCTTGGCACTTGCCAGAATTAGCAAATGTTGATTTGCACCAACAGCCTCCCCATTTAGGGAGGTTGCGGCTTTTTTGGCTAATTTAGTTAAAATGGACAGATGTACAGACGGAGAGATTCATTCCCACACTCTATATGGAAAGTAGAAGAACAAGAAGAAGTAGAGACGTTACATGGAACGTCTCTACATTCGTTTTTCTCAGATATCTAATTTATTTTTTACCTTTAGTGATATTTTTTCCTTGAAAACTGGGTAATATAACCTTGCAGTCTTCATAGAAACTTTATGAATTTACATTGAAAATAACATTAACTTGCGTACAATTACTCAAAAAAAGCCACAAAAATCAGCTATTTTTGTATAAATAAGGGTCAAAAATTCAGTAATTTCCAGATGCGAATCAAGATTTCAACAATGTTATAACTAAAATCAGCAGTCTAAGTGTGTAAATACTTGATTCATTAACTTAGTTAATAGCCCAGAATACAACATTTACATAAAAAATCGTCTGGATATTTGTCTGCAAAATAAATTGTTAGGCAAACTTGCAGATATCGACAAAAAATTAAAAATACCTACCACATTACTTGACAAAGGGAGCAGCTATGTCTCAAAAACGTTATCCAGTCAAGGCATTCATAAGAATATCCAAAAAAATCTACCGTAAGTTTTTCCAAACCACTAAAAAACAACTTATTTGGCTACTCAGAACCGTTTTTGGCGTTAACAAAAAGACAGAAGCGGCTAATGCTGGTTTTGTGTTGCCAACGGTGGTAATGGTATCTATAGTAGTTGTTCTCCTGACCATTGCAATTATGTTTCGGTCTTTTGACCGGGCTAAAAATGCCAGCAATGTTCGCGTTAATCAAGCTGTTCTTACTGCCTCCACACCTGCCCTTGATAGAGCTAGAGCTAAATTAACCAAGTTATTTAATGACAAAAGACTACCACGATCTACACCAAGTGATAAAGCATTAGATGGTGTTTTAGCAGACAAAGATACCATTAAAGAATACACATTTGGTGATGAAACGCTTCTAGAACTTACTAATCCAGAAGATACAACAGAAAAATTACAAACAGCGTGGCGATTCCCGGTTGATACTGATAGCAACGGTAAATTTGATAGCTACACTTTATATGGGATTTACTATAAAAATCCTGAGTTGAATAACAATCAAACTCAATATAAAACCGAAAGAACTTCTTTACAGGCTAGATCAACACCTATGACTTTTGCAAGTATAGGTTCTTCCTGTGCCAATGCCGGAGATAGTAGTGCAAGTTTAGTCGGTGTCAATGGTTGGTTCCAGAGTACCAAGTCATTAAGACTAGTTAAGGCATTCTTTGTTTATACAGCGACGGTACCAATAACAGAAACAGACGAAACAAAGCTTCCTGATCAAGAAAACTATGAACCTAATAAAAATAGAGGTTTCTCCGCTCTAGAATATGAACAAGACAAAGTTCAGCAATCTCTAGTTAACAACGCAGTCGTTTATGAAGATGACCTGATATTAACTCCTGGTAGTGACTTTAGACTCAATGGTAGAATCATTACTAATAGCAATTTTTTAACTGGTTCAGGCTCAGGAAATATCAGGTTATATCAAGTTAGCAGCAAGGCTTCCTGCTTTTACGATGGTGAGAACGCTAAAGTTACAGTTGGTGGCAATATAGCTAGTGGTTCATTTACAGACAATGCCACTGGTAAATATACTGAGTTTGATTTATTTCCAGGAAAAAATGCTGATCCTTCAAAAGTATCACTCCAAAATAACGAATCAGTCAAAAGCTCGGATATACCTACATCTAAAATAGCTTACAACAACCTGGCTTATGCACAGCGTCTCAACCGATTAGTGAAAGCGTATACAGATGATAATCCTATCGCTGTCAATGCTAGTTATGCTACTTATGAGAGTACAAGTAATGACCCATCAGAAGTAACACAAGCTGTTGAAAGTTTCAACCCCACGCCGGCGGAAATACCAGATATACGTGATGAACAGTTAGAGATTTACTTTAGAAAACGGACTCGACGTGTACCCTTCAACGAAGTCGATTTTGGCGGAGATGCTTTAGGTGGTTTTGCTACAAACAAACCATACCAAACTACTAATAGTGATCCTGATTCACTACGTCCAATAGATGCTTGGGCTTTTCCTACAAAACCCACTGATGGCATCACAGAGACTGGCTTTGCCACATTGAAACTCAATACCAATGGGACTCTACTTGAACCTCCAGCAACCGAACCTGCTTACCAGAACGTCGAGGGAAAAGAACCTCTCTTAGGAGATAGAGTTAGAGTTGGTAATAACTTACCTCAATTGTGGTGGAAGACTTCAGACCCAAAAAATCCCAAATTCACGCCTCAGTTTGTTGGACCCGAATCCATAGATACTCAAACTATAAGTGGTATTGACTGGGACAACTTCGATCCCGAACAACCTGACACCAAAAAAGGTCGCTATCGTCTCTCGCGCGTACAGACATTAGTTGATGTGGGATCTACCGACAGAGATAGAGGTTGGGAACTAGACGCTGCAAGAATCCCAGAAAACCCTCAAGATCCTGTAGGTGGATTACGAGTAGTTACAGGTGCAGGGATTTATTTGCGTAAAGTTGATTCAACTACCACTACTGATTTCACCACAGCTTCTACGAAAATTTGGTCGGATATGATGCCTGTATTTGATGAAGTGTCATCCCCCCAAACCTCTTATCCCTATTGGATGTATGATCCAGAGATTAAATTTACAAAGGGTACACCTGAAGCAGAAGATTTACCATACTTAAAGATGCGGGCGACGGCGGTTTATCACTACAACCCCACTGATTATAACCAAAACTCTCCAAAGCCTATAGCCTGTGTCAGTAGCTTTTATGACCCGACCAACAGCACCACAGCTAAGAATAAAACTGGATTACCTTCCTGGACTGCTCCTCCTGGTTTTGGTGGTGGTACTGATGTTACTGTTACTGGTGGTAAATCCAATAATGGTATAGTTTATGGACCACCTACTAAAACCGTTAGTAGTTATCTACCATTGTTAACTTACCAGTCGAACTTAAAATATAAAAATGAACGTTCCATAGA
This sequence comes from Anabaena sp. PCC 7108, assembly GCF_000332135.1. NCBI lineage: Bacteria > Bacillati > Cyanobacteriota > Cyanophyceae > Nostocales > Nostocaceae > Anabaena > Anabaena sp. PCC 7108. The sequence continues at coordinate 4,372,973 of NZ_KB235896.1, read as the reverse complement.
TGATGGACTTCTCAAAACAGCTTTAGCAACAACAGCAACAGAGCGCACTCTTTCACAACAATCTACAATTGATGCGGCCATTTGCGCCCTCCAGATTTTAGATAAGAGTATCTCACCTAGTAATGCTGTTATTCCTCACGGTGCAATTTTTGAAACTGCCTTTTTGGATGCCAGGCAGGTAAAAGCAATTCATAAAAATAAAACGGGAACATTAGAAACCTTCACTAATATTGATGGTGGAGCAGACCCAGACCCAGAATATAATCTTCCTCTCAAGGACAGACAACCTCTAGAAATTCGGGCTACTGTCCTAGACATGAACTTACTCCGCACAACAAAAATTGCTGGAAAGTCAGCAGCACAAGAATATTTACTTCCCAATAGTGGCATTATCTACGCTACCCGCGATGATGCCCTACCAGATGTAACTGCCCCTAAAACCCTAAAGGAAACGGCGAGAAAGCTAGAAAGTACAGTAGATTACAAACTTGACCCGACTCGTCGCCCTAATGCCATTATGCTTGTCAATGGGTCGAAACTCTGGCGCGAAAAAATTTATCGAGACGCAGAGAAAGGTTTGATTTTAGCTACCAATTTACCTGCGTATATCAAAGGTAACTTTAACTTACATGGTGACTTTGCTGGCGGTACCCAGGAGGAATTCACAGACATAAAACTAGAAACAGATACTACTTGGAATAAATTTTACGATCGCAAAACTCTCAATAATAATTTTGCCTGTCGAGAAGATGATCCCAGGTTGCCCAAATGTACAACTGGTGATGAATGGCGTTCTGCGGCTGTAATTGCTGATGCTGTTACTTTGCTTTCCAATAACTTCAGGTTAGGCTTCCGCAATGAGGGAGACTATGACTGGAATAATAACTTGGGGGATGGTGATTCAATTAGTAATCGGACGTTCGGTAGTAATAAAAACTTCCTGTTTAATACTTACGCTCCGGTAATACCAGACCCAGCAAAACCCTATGTTCAATCAGATACAGAATTCAAAAAGAGATTTGGCACAACAGATCCTTATCTCCCCATAGACCTTGACACCGATGTCTCTAGCCCTGGTTTTCAGGGCAGTTCTTACTTGAATAATTTTGTCACCCCTGTTGTCAGACAAAAAGTAGCCTTCGATTTTGTGTCTGAAGTTTGCCCGGAAACAGATATTAGTCTATGTACAAACCCCAAAAGTTGGGCAATTACTAATGTTGGCAACGTCAAGAACTATAAAGACCAGGGACAAAGTAATTGGGGAAAGGGCATTGTCGGTCAGGAAATGACTTCAATAAAAACTGGCTCCCTGGGTCAAGAACCTAAAAATGATTGGGCAAATCCAGATTTTCCCAGAAGAATAGCTTATCAACGAGATCCCGTAACAGGTAATATAGTTACTCCTAATAAGAAGATATACGGAGTAGGTGCAGATGGTACAATTCAACTATTTGACGAAGCGTGCTTCACTCAGGGAACATGTACTACCCCACCACCACTAACCGCTCCTGCTGTCTATGTACCTTCGTTACGGCAGATTAGTGGCCAATGGCAACCAATTTTACAGATCAATAACCCCAAGGGTCTTGCTACTTCCACAAAAGATGGCAGCAGAATTTTTGATAAACTAGATTACAGATGGTTGCAAACTGCTAACGCAACTACGTTCAACCTAATCATAGCTGCTGGGGATACTCCTGGTCGTTCCAAAGAAGATAATGGCGGTCTACACAACTATCCCCGCTTTCTGGAACACTGGTATCCTGAATTTGGTACTGATGGGAAAACTATTAGTCAGGCGATCGCAGCGAAGATTAATGGTATTTTCTTACAATTGAAGAAAAGCGCCTATGCTACAGCACCATACTTAACCAGTTTAACGACTGATAATGATACTGGTAATCCTGCCACTAATCTTTTATACAACACTGGTAACGCACCTGTAACCAACACCCTAGGCAGAGTTCCTTTCTCTTACCCACCGACACGTCTGTGGGGTTATGATGTCGGACTCCTTTCCCAGTCACCAGACTTATTTGCCCAAAAATTAGTTCAACCAGTAGGTGATTTACCTAATGAATATTTCCGGGAAGTTGGCAAAGATGATAAATGGGTACAAACTTTGTTGTGTGCTAACAAGCTGAAAGACAATGGTAATGGTACTACTAGCACCGATGGCTACGCAATTGACAAAGATCAGCGTCCTCCTAGTTGCCAATAATAGACATCTACACAAAAGTAGAGACGTTCAATGGAATGTCTCTACAAAGGTTCTAGGAAATGCACATTTAATTTTCATTTAACTTCAATGCCGATTAGGTGTAAACAAAATTATGATTCACCATAAACAATTCAAAATTAAACACAGTTTCAGTAAGGGTCTAAATCAGATTCTGAAACACAACAATAGTAAAGATGATGGCTTCACTATTATTGAGTCATTAGTGGGGATGCTTGTTGCTTCTCTGTTGGTTGCATCCATAGCACCCATGATACTTTTATCCACCGCTACCCGTCTTCAATCTCGCCGTGTTGAACAAGGGTCGCAAGCTGCAAAATCATTTATTGATGCAGTCAGGTCTGGAAGAATCGCAGTACAATCCAGTGATAGTACTGATGAATATATAAAGACTATCAATGCTGAATTTAAAAAGTATGATCCGTCAGATGAAAACACAAAAAGAAGTCTGGAAAAGAACCCCGGTGATTATTTAATCAATGATACGGACGATAAGGAGATGCCCGCTCCCCAAGATGCAACAGGGCTATATTGTTTTCAGACAGATGGTTTTATTCGTACTCCTTTTAATTGTGCTAACGACTCAAATAATCAAAAAGATCAGTTTTACATTCAAGCCAGTCGAATTATTGTAGAAAATTCAGGACCAGAAGATGGCTACCGTTTAGCAGTTAGAGTATATCGAAAAGATGTTGACTTCGATCAAACTGTTGTAGCCAGTGTAGCCAGCATTGAACCCAGCAAAAAAACACAAACCATTGTCACTAACGGATTAGGTAATAAACAAGCCCCAGTTATAGAATTGACTGCGGATGTTATTAAAAACAACACAACCTTTCTGGCTTTATGTAGTCGTTTGGGCAATGCAGCAGAAAAAGATTGTCAAAACTAGTTTGGAAGTTTTTCAGCACAGCATCTATCTATTAAAAAGAGGTTAAATCTATGTTTAAAACAATCACATTTTTACTTAGAGGATTTATTAAATCTCCCAGGGTAAATAATCAAGTTGAAGGTTTTACCCTGATTGAATTGTTGATAGCTTTGACAATGGCATTTTTAATCCTGACACCATTACTAGGATTAGTGGTTAATATTGCCACTACAGATCAAAAAGAACAAGCCAAGGCAACTTCTGAACAAGAAATCCAAACAGCAATGGATTTCATTGCCCGCGATTTACAACAAGCTGTCTATATCTATGATGACCGGGGAGTTGAAAAGACCAACAGTCCTACTAACCCCCTCGAAAGTGGTATTAAAGATTCTCTGCCTGTTGTTACCAATGGATTACCCGTATTAGTTTTTTGGAAGCGGGAAATAGTTAAAGAGGTGATTCCTAATGATGGTGCAATTAAAGATGATGCCTTCAGATATTCCTTAGTAGCCTATTATTTGATTACTAATACTAATAATACTGATAAGACGTGGTCTAAAACCGCACGTATTGCTAGATGGGAAATTAAGGATGGTGTACGGAGCATAAATATTAATGTTGGTGAGCCGTGTACTGATTCATACAATAAAGAGACTAAATTTGTGAGTAAAGAGTATTGCCCTGATGACGGTTTTGTGCCATTCGACCTTGATTCAACATCAGGTAACGTAACTCAAAAAATGAAACTCTGGAAAGGAGATAAAACAAAATATAAAGCTACACCCCAAGTACTGATTGACTATATCGATCAAACTATTCCCGAAACTCCAACTGGAAATATTCCTGATCTAACACGACAATGCCTGACTGACTATAATATTACTACCAGTACTACTAGTACTAGTAAACAACCAAAAGTAATACCCAGCAATACAACATCACCAAGCAGCTTTTATGCTTGTGTTAGTAATTATGAAGATAGTACCAAGATAGGGCAAGTGATAACTACAGCACAAGTTTTTATCCGCGCCAATGCCTTAGCAAGAGTCCAAAGCAGCGATATAACTTACTCAGATAAAAACAAAGCAACCTACTTTCCTTCAGTTAACACAATCGTGCAAGCACGGGGGTTTTTATACACAAAGTAAACAATTCAAAATAAAATTACAGCGTGTTTAAATACTTTTCGTTATCAAAGGATTGATCATGAATTTACTACAATTGCCCAGCAAAAATATCAAGAATAAATATCATTGTCTTGCACCTGAAGCAGATCAGAAAAATGCTGGTTTTACCTTAATAGAACTTTTAGTATCGCTGCTAATTGCAGGAATTTTATTAGCAGTTATGGCTCCTGGTTGGTTGGGATTTGTGCAAAGACAGCGGCTAAATAAAGCCTTTGACGGCGTTGTTTCTGCTGTGCGACAAGCACAGACGGAAGCTAAAAATAAGAAACTTACCTATAGCGCGAGTTTTAGAAACAACAATAATATCCCTCAATATGTCGTTTATCCTGTTACTACCGTACCTTCAGATGATAGTTGGAAGCGTCTAGCTACTGACCTTGAAGCCAATCAAGTCTTATTGTATACCAATCTTACTACTCTTCCGTCTCCGCTTACGCCTACGTCTAAGATTGTTTATAATACAACAGTTACTGGTAAGAGCATATCTACTACACCAGCTTCTGGAACCATTACTTTTGACTACACGGGTGCTTTGGCAAGCAAGAATAGTGGCAGTAATGCTGATACAGATTTAATAGTTATGGTAGCTATACCTAATGCCGGAACTAATACTCCTAGTGGGTCAAAACGCTGCATTTTCGTAAGAACACTGATAGGAGGTACACAAACAGCTACAGGTACAGATTGTAAGGCCAACTAATTAGTAGTAAGAATTTTAGAAAAGTCTAGTAATAATACTGTATATAAAATAGCCACGAAGATACCACAATATAAAGATTGGGTAAAGTTTGAGGTTCAATCCATTTATGAATAATTGCCTTAATTTTACAGTAGCTATTCCCACCTACAATGGTGAACATCGTTTACCTGAGCTACTAGAACGCCTGCAAAAGCAACTAAAAACTGAGCATTTATCTTGGGAAATAATTGTTGTTGATAATAACAGCACAGATAAAACAGCCGAAGTTGTTCGCACCTATCAAAAAAATTGGCGCTGTCCTTATGCTTTAAAATACTGCTTTGAGCCAAAACAAGGTGCAGCACACGCGAGAAAAAAAGCAATAGCAGAATCAGAAAGTGAACTAATTGGTTTTCTAGATGATGACAATTACCCTAACTCAAATTGGGTAGCAGCAGCTTATAATTTTGCTCAAAAATATCCCCAAGCAGGGGCGTATGGTAGTCAAATTCACGCAAACTGGGAAATAAAACCACCCGAAAACTTTCAAAAAATTGCCCCATTTTTAGCAATTACAGAACGAGGAAATTTACCTCTTCTATATAAACCAACAAAAAAATTACTACCACCTTCAGCAGGACTTGTTGTCCGCAAAGAGGCTTGGATAGATAACGTACCAATTGACCCTATTTTAACTGGTAGAGTCAAAGGTAATATGCTAACTGGTGAAGATTTAGAAATGTTATCTTATATCCAAAAAAGTGGCTGGGAAATTTGGTACAACCCGGAGATGGAAATTTATCATCAAATTCCCAGTTCACGCTTAAAAAGAGAGTATCTAATCCCATTTTTTAGAGGTATTGGACTTAGCCGTTATGTGACTAGAACAGTAAATATAAAGCCTTACTTAAAACCGTTTGCTGTTGTAGCTTACATGATCAATGACTTTCGTAAAATTTCTTTACACTGGCTTAAATATCGAACCAAATTAAAAACTGATTTAGTAGCTGCTTGTGAGTTAGAACTGTTTTTAGGTAGCTTAATTAGCCCATTTTATCTTTGGTTAAATGGCTATTTAAAGGAGTTTTAATGACGTTTTAACTCAGAAGCTATTTTCAGAATATTTAATTAAATTAGTAAATAAACCCCAGCAACCTAACTTCTGTAGCTACACAAGCCAAGACAGACTTTGCTTGTAGGATTTTTTATGCTTTACAGTAGCAAAGGGTAAGTTGTTTTGATTCAATAAATTGGATAATTTATTGTTTGGATTTCTTGGACTGCAAATAGAAAGATTGTCTCTACACCAATATTCAAAAGTATTCAAAGATGAATGCATACATAAAAATATATTTAGCAAAGAATAAACAAACTTTAAGTAATAACTATAATAGTGGATTTACTTTGCTAGAAATGATAACCGTGGTTTTATTAATCGGCATATTATCGGCGATAGTAGCACCCGGTTGGGTGAGTTTTATGAACACTCGCCGGTTGAACATTGCCCAAAATCAGGTATATAATGCAATGCGACAAGCTCAAAGTGAAGCCAAAAAGGAAAAATTGACTTGGCAAGTGAGTTTTAGAGAACAAGATAATATAGTTCAATGGGCTGTTCATCTTGCTAGTGTAAGTCCATCAAAGGCTAACTGGAATAACTTAGATTCTAATATCCGTTTAGATAATGAAACAACCTTACAACTATCTCAGGGCGTTCGACAAATCCAATTTGATTATCTGGGTAGTGTAAGAAAGCCACCATTAGGAAGAATTACGCTGTCTCATAAGTCTGGTGGAAAAGCCAAAAGATGTGTATTTGTTTCTACTATTTTAGGAGCTATGCGAACTGCAAAAGAGCAACCTAAAGCCAACGGAGATGGAGATTTTTGCTATTAAAAATTTTGCTTTGCTCAACCTAACTCAATACTTGTCGGTTAAGCTCAAAAAATAGAATTAAGTAGGTTGGGTTAAGGAACGCAAACCAACATTTATAACCATTTGTTGGGTTGCGCTATCGCTTAACCCAACCTACAAAAAAATGGCGAAGGTATGGGAATAATTTAGAGATTTTGTATGCAATGTCTCTAGATTCTTTATAGTGTTTTATTATGGTCAATTATAAAGATATAGCAGTTTGATTTATGTAAGGGTTTAGCACTGCTAAACCCCTACCCATAAAGGCTGTTCTTTTACGGAATTTGTAGCAAGCTATCAAAAATCAAATAGTAGTCCTATATGAAATCATTGCTAAACGCTCAACAACACCTAATTATTTTCAGCCGCTATCCAGAACCAGGGACGACAAAAACAAGACTCATACCTGTTTTAGGTAGGGTTGGTGCTGCTAATCTGCAAAAGCAGATGACCGAACATACAATTTTGCAGGTACAGGAATTGCAAAAAGTAGCTGCGGTATCTGCACAAGTGCGGTTTGCGGGGGGTAATTTGCAACTTATGCAAGATTGGCTGGGGTTAGATTTGGTTTACCAGACTCAAGGAGATGGAGATTTAGGTCAACGTTTGGTGCGATCGCTTGAGGATGCTTTTCAAAATAGTGCAGAATATGTAATTATCATTGGCACTGACTGTCCTGGAGTAAATTCACAAATTTTAGCAACCGCCTTTGAGAAACTACAGGTTTTTGACATGGTGGTTGGCCCTGCAATTGACGGTGGATATTACTTAATTGGGTTACAACGAGTCATCCCAGAGTTATTTTCTGATATCGCCTGGGGAACGGCTCAAGTATACCAACAGACTATAGAAATCGCTTTAAAGCTGAACTTATCATCTTTTCACTTACCTGCTTTGGCCGATATTGACCGTCCAGAAGATTTAGCTATTTGGGAACAAACACTAGTGAGTGATGTCAGGGAAGAAGACAAGCAGCGGGGGGCTTGAAATCAGGACTTACCATTTATTCTGTTATTACATCTCAAAATAGATAGAAATAGAAATAATATTAGTGAAGCAGCATCAATAACCACCTTGGCGGTTGCCATAACACAGATTATAGTTAGTATTATGGTATAGTTTAAAACCAAAAATCTGGCAAGATATAATCAAGCCGCTCTTTGGATAGGCAATCTGATACTTATATCAAAAAGGTGGTTAAGACCACAGTAAGTACCCATTAGATGGGTTTTCTGCACCAAGAGTTGTAACTTTATAAATAGCAAACAGTTTTATTCACAACGAATTTACAAAAATATGGTTAACCGAGTTGCTGCATCAAATACTTCACTCACACTTAAGGTGGTGGGGATAGTTTGTATTTTGTCTTTTTTTGTTGATTTCCTAATTCTTTTATTAGGTTTTAGTCCCACTAATAAGCAATCACAAATTACCTTGGTAACAGCCTTAGTTGACCGAGGAATCGTTCCCTTAGTGGGGTTAGGGGTTTTATTGGCTGGATATTGGATAGATGAATCAACAAGTGACCGTCCCCAAGGTATTGATTTAAGATTTCCTGTCCTGATCATTTCCAGCTTATTAGGTTTAATGTTCTTACTAATTTTTCCCCTGCACCTTAACAACGTGCGTCAAGCCAGCACCCAAACAGTAACTCAGATTTCTCAAGAAGCCCAGCAAGCAGAAACTCAACTGGATAACCAGTTATCCCAAATTCAAGAGCAACTAAACAACGCTCAGGCCAAAGCTCAGTTAGAACAAGCACGAACTCAGTTGAAAACTCAAATTACTGAACTACTCAAAGACGAACAGAAATATAAACAAGCACTTAATAACCCTCAACTTCCGGCAGACCAAAAGGATTTACTTCAGAAAGCCAAAGCAAATCCCCAAGAACTTGATAAATTGATTGCTCAACGAACAGATCCTCAAGAAGTCGCTAATCAAAGACGTAGTCAAATTCGCCAGCGCAAAGAAGAAGTAGAAAAACAAGCTAAAGACAATGCTTGGAAATCTGGACTCAGAATTGGTTTCAGCAGCTTACTTTTGTCCATTGGTTATATCGTTATCGGTTGGACAGGATTAAGGGGTATGGGTTCTTTACAAGGTGCAAAACGTAAGGCTCCAGCGCGTTAATCTACTAGGCGTTAAGTAAATTGCCCTCTGACTATAAGTCAGGGGCTATACAAACCAAGTATGCCTAAGCGGAATCATACATATACCCTAAACCAGTACGCTTTGCTTGTATAAGTAATTTATGGTAGGAAACAGGGAACAGCAATTTCATTCCTGTTCAAAAATGTCTAAATAATTCTACTTAATCACTTAATTAAAGCTACAAATTCATCACCGCGTCCCTGCGTCCCTGCATCTCCGCGTCCCTGTATCCTCCCGTCCCTGCGTCTCTTTGTGACTGAGCATTAGTGGCTGATTAGGAATCACTTCAAATCGCTAAAAAACCGGAATGTTCTCAATTTACATACTCACATATAACGAAGAATTAGATATTGCTGCTTGTATCGAGTCAGCACTTTTATCAGATGACATAATTGTTGTAGACTCTTGCAGTAGCGATCGCACCATAGAAATCGCCAGTCGTTATCCTATTCGAGTCATCCAACATCCTTTTGAAAGCCACGGGAAACAACGCACCTGGATGTTAGAATCTGTCCTCCCTAAACATGAATGGGTGTACATTCTCGAAGCCGACGAACGCATGACACCAGAACTTTTTGCTGAATGTGTCGCCGCCACTGAAAATCCCGACTATATCGCCTACTACGTTGCGGAAAGGGTAATGTTTATGAATCGTTGGATTCGCTACAGCACCCAATATCCCCGTTACCAATTGCGACTTTTTCGCCATGGTAAAGTCTGGTTTACAGACTATGGTCATACGGAACGGGAAGTGTGTAATGGTGCAACAAGCTTTTTAAAACAAACATATCCTCATTACACTTCTAGTAAAGGCTTGAGCCGCTGGATAGAAAAGCATAACCGTTATTCTACAGATGAAGCGAAAGAAACTTTGTATCAATTAGAAAATGGAGAAGTGATCTGGCGAGATTTATTTTTTGGTAAATCAGAAGTAGAAAGACGACGCGCCCTCAAAGATTTATCGTTGCGTGTACCCGCTAGACCATTAATCCGTTTTGTGTATATGTATTTTTTCTTGGGTGGCTGTTTAGACGGAAACCCTGGTTTAGCTTGGTGTACCTTGCAAGCATTTTATGAATACCTAATTTTGCTCAAAGTCTGGGAAATGAAATATTTGCCCACACCGAGCTTAGTAGCTGACAAAGCTAAAAATGACGACTAAATTAATTTTTTTAACAAAACTTAATTTTTGCAACCTGCGCCTGGGAAGTTGTGACCTAATTCATCAGTCACCAGATATCCTGAGTCTATCTATTGCTGTTTATAATTATGAGCATCTGATGATATAGCACGTTAGGATTAGTATTATCTAAGAAACTTGCAACAATCATTTACAAGTATTACAAAGAAAAGTAACACTAGTGAAGAATCCAGCACTGATGCTTTCCTGCGGAAGATAGGTTGAATATTCTAGGTGAATTAGTCCTGACAGCTTTTAGGGATTATGAATACCAATCACAAAAATTGTAATAGCCAAAAAAAGGAGAACAGGGGCTTGGTAATTGAACGCCTAAAACAGGACTTAAAGAATGACCTGATTGCTGGTTTGTTAGTGGTGATTCCTCTAGCAACTACCATCTGGCTGACTATTACTATTGCCAGTTGGGTAGTTAACTTCCTCACCCAAATCCCGAAACAGCTAAATCCCTTTGATGGCTTACATCCTATATTAGTGAATGTACTGAATTTGGTAGTGGGATTGGCTGTACCACTACTGAGTATCCTGCTCATTGGTTTGATGGCTCGGAATATAGCTGGTAAATGGTTGCTAGACTTTGGTGAGCGTTTATTGCAAGCGATTCCCTTAGCTGGTCAGGTATACAAAACCCTCAAGCAACTATTGGAAACAATACTTAAAGATTCCAATGGCAAATTTCGGCGTGTGGTTTTACTAGAATATCCCAGACGAGGAATTTGGGCGATCGCATTTGTCACCGGTGCAATTAGCAGTGATATCCAAGCTCAAATGCCCACTCCCATGTTGAGCGTTTTTGTTCCTACCACCCCCAACCCTACCACTGGATGGTATGCAGTAGTCCCAGAAAACGAAGTAGTCAACCTTTCACTATCTGTGGAAGATGCTTTTAAAATAGTAGTCTCTGGTGGGATTGTTTCCGCCAATACACCCCTATCACCTGCAATTTCACCAAAATCAGTATTACCTCTAGGAACCGAAAATCATGTGATTCCTGTGGAAAAACCCTAAAATCAACAATCTAAACTTCCTAGTCAAATTCAGTAAATTGTGATTTATGGCGGTTCTCGGTTGAGTGAGGTACAAAAACCCCACACCTCACCCCCAGCATGGAAGGGGCTGTGATGTATCTCATGTGATTAGGAAACGATATAAAGATGCAAAACTTGATATAATTATGAGTTTGCTCCTTTTAGTTAATCACTCCCCCCATTATGCAACCTCGTAAACCTCAGCAAATAGCACGGGAATTGGCCTTATTAAGCCTCAGCCAGTTACCAATCAACCCCAAAAAATTAGATAAACTACCAGATGAACAATTAGTAGCCAAATTGGTACTTGGCGCAGTACGCACTCTGACAACAGAAGTGCAAGATACTCTAAATAATGCAGCTGGTGAACTGCAACGCAGCAATGATCGCCTTTTAACTAGCCAAACTAGGGCTTCAGACCTAAATACAGCTAGAACCATGCTCCAAGAAGCGATCACTTACACCCAAACAGCCATTAATCAATTGGGTACAGCCGTTGATTTTCCTGAATTAATTCAATTAGCGAATCAAGACAAAGACGTTCGTAATTACGCCAAACAAATTATCATCACCGTCTACGAAAACCGGAGTCTCATCGATACACTTGTTTCTGAAGCCTTAGTAGATTGGCAAGTCAGTCGCCTCGCGCAAATTGACCGCGATATCTTGCAAATAGCTGTAGCAGAAATGAAATTGATGGGAGTTCCCGCCAGTATTGCCATCAACGAAGCTGTAGAATTAGCCAAGCGCTACAGTGGAGATGAAGGACATCGTTTTATTAATGGTGTGCTGCGCCGAGTCACAGAACATAAACAGACGGCCTAGGGTGTTGTCCTCACTTCACCAGTTTCATGTATAGGTTCCAAGTGAGGATAACCCACTTTCTGGCCAGGAAAAGGTGGGAAATTAAATTAAACTAAGAACTAATAACTGATAATTTCCTAATTTACTAAATAATATAGTACTGCTGCAATGGTTTTTAATTGGTTCCGCCGTCAACATAACGATACTCCCGATACCCCCGAACAACAGCCACAGGGGGAAACTCAGCCTACAGAAGAAATACCACCAGAACCATCCGCAGCAGCTACGCCAGACACGGCGGACTTGTTGGCGTTTGCTAAAGCTGCATACAAAAATATTCAGCAAAAACAACAATCTCAAATAGAAGAAACAACAGAAACCCCAGCGGCGGAAGTCACCCAATCAACCATAGCGGAAGATACATCGGTTATTGAAGAATCAGCCCCAGTCGCGGTAATTGCCGAAACAACAGCAACCCCAGCAGAGGAAGTTACCCCATCAACCGCAGATGAAGAGATATCTGTTATTGAAGAATCAGCCCCAGTCGCGGCAATTCTAGAAACAACAGAAATTTCCAGCCCGGAAGCCACAGTCAGCGAGGCACAACCAGCTACCTTATCCTTTTTAGAACGGGCAGCCGCCGAAAGACAAGCCAAACAGGAAAGATTGATAGCCAACGCGATTGAAGTTGAAGAACCAGTAATCACACCAACTCCGGCATCAACTACACCAGAAATAGAAGCAGAAATTCCGGAAATAGAATTTGATGATGGGTTTGTCTGGTCAGTGGAAGTTTTAGCAGCCCAAGGTAGACGGGCGGAAGATGTTTCTATAGAAGAAATTACCTGGCTGAAAAAGCTTCGCCAAAGTTTAGATAAAACTAGGCGCAATATCCTTAACCAACTCAAGTCAATTGTTGGTCAGGGTCCTTTAAATCAAGCTGCTGTTGCAGAAATTGAGGCGTTACTTCTGCAAGCAGATGTAGGTGTAGAGGCGACAGATTTTATTATTGATGCTTTACAGAAAAAACTGCGGGACGAAATCACCCCACCAGAACAAGCGATCGCATACTTGAAACAAATCCTTCGAGATATGCTAGATACACCAACTCAAACATTGCCAAAATCTAGCTTTGCCCCAGAAAAAGACAACCTCACCATTTGGTTAATTACAGGGGTGAATGGTGCAGGTAAAACCACCACAATCGGTAAAATTGCCCATTTAGCCCAAAAATCTGGTTATAAATGCTTGATTGGTGCGGCTGACACCTTCCGCGCGGCTGCTGTAGAACAAGTAAAAGTCTGGGGAAGCAGAAGTGGTGTAGAAGTAATTGCCAATCCGGGGAAGAACACAGACCCCGCCGCAGTTGTCTTTGATGCGATCGCCGCAGCCCAATCACGGGAAACCGAATTGCTATTAATAGATACCGCTGGGCGACTGCAAAACAAGAAAAACTTAATGGACGAATTGAGTAAAATCCGCAGAATTATTGACAAAAAAGCCCCCAATGCTCATGTAGAATCTCTCTTGGTTCTAGATTCTACCTTAGGACAAAACGGACTCCGACAAGCTGAAGTCTTTTCCCAAGCAGCCCAACTGAGCGGTGTAGTCTTAACTAAGCTAGATGGCACAGCCAAAGGAGGTGTGGCTCTGGCCGTTGTTAAGCAATTGGGTTTACCGATTCGTTTTATCGGTGCAGGAGAAGGAATTGAAGACCTGCGCCCATTCTCTAGCTATGAATTTGTAGAAGCGTTATTAAATGGCTAGTACTGCTTTGCGTAATTCGTAATTCGTAATTCGTAATTCGTAATTCGTAATTCGTAATTCGTAATTCGTAATTCGTAATTCGTAATTAGGGCTTGCTTAATAAAGCTAAAACTTAGATATATCAAGAGTTTGAAGGTGAAAAAGGTAAATCAGGTGCAAGGAATAAGCGTTGAAACTAGCAAAAACCTATCACTTAACCAGATTCAAGACTATTCTTCTCTTCTTCTAATTCTTCCTCTGGTCACTGAGCGTAGTCGAAGTGCTGACTCCTGACTCCTGACTCCTGACTCCTGACTCCTGACTCCTGACTCCTGACTCCTGACTCCTGACTTCTAGCCCTAACCAAAAGACTTTTATGGCTTACGCCACGCTACGCTATCAGCAAGCCCTAATTATTGGACATTTTGGCAATGGGAACGCCCGAATTTCTAAAATAATTGTTTTTTACAATTAATCGCTAACTTCTGTTAGAATTGCACACTAAAGCTCTATTTTTAAGTTACCAAGTGGTTTCTTAAATGCATCTATACTGTTGCTTGGCTATCACAGAAGGTATCCTCAAAAAATAAAGTGGTGTCAGTAAGCTAGATTAACACTCTAAACTTTACTCACTGATTTTGTTTGCCAATTGACGCGCAAATACTTTTTTTGAGTTATTTAGCAATTTAAATTGTCAACGAACTCATCAAGAAACTCACTAAAAATACATCCTGTTCCTTAATCCCTGATTGTCGATATTTACTCTGTAAGATGAAAAGACAATTTTGCTAACAATAAACTTTTATTTCTCAAGGTATATGAATTGCTAATTTAGTTATGAAAAAATGAAAAGCCGTTTAGCATATCATCAAAATTACAGTTTGTGACTGTTTTATTTTTGACAAATAAATATATTTCTGTAAAATGGTCATAAATTACCAAAAATGTAATAAGCGAATGCAATACTGACAAACATTATTTACTAAGTCTTTCTACTCTTGCTAAAATCAATAATTTTGTCCAATATGATTTAGCAATGCCAAAAACCAAGGATTTATAAGAAATCATAAATCTGCTGATCTAAAAAGCAATAGCATATCTGCCTGTGTCTCAAGTTCCTTCTCACCCAACTGAAAGTAATAGTAGTGCCGCGACAGATGTCACTCCAGTCGTGGCACTGAAAGAACTTGTGGCCAGGTTACACCGAGAACAAAACAAAATTCAAGATTTGCTCAGTTCTTTAGGATTTGCCCTCAGAAGTTTTAATAATCTGAATCAGTTTTTGGAATTGATTCCACTCATGGCCACAAGAGTTACCGACGCAGAAGGTAGCGCTTTATTTCTTTATAAACCTAATGGTCAAATTAGGTTAGAACAACTGCATTGGCAAGATACTCAGCAACGAAAAAATATTAGAAAAGCTCTGGAAACTGCCAGCAGTCAAATTACACTTTTACCAAATTCTGTGCCGCTAACAGCAACCACAGGGATTTTGGATGATGAGATGCATCGCTATTTGGGGCCAGATGTGCAAATTTTTGGCACAGCTATTTTAGTTAAGCATACAGAAAGGGGATGGCTCTATGTATTGAGCCGTGATCCACAATATAGTTGGACAGAAACTAGACAAAAGTTAGTTAGGTTAGTTGCAGATCAAACAGCCGTAGCAATTGAAAATGATGAACTAGCGGTAGAACTGAGAAAAAAAGAACGTCTAGATCAAGAATTAGAAATTGGGGCAGAAATTCAACGGCGACTTTTACCGCGTCAATGTCCTAGTATTCCCGGTGTAGTTTTGGCTGCACGTTGTAAACCGGCTAATCGTGTGGGTGGAGATTATTATGATTTTATTCCCACAAATCACAAACAGTTACAACCACATAAATACATTAGTGCCGAAGAAGCTTGTTGGGGTTTGGTAATTGGGGATGTGATGGGTAAAGGTGTTCCCGCAGGATTGATTATGACGATGATGCGGGGAATGCTACGGGGGGAAGTATTACATGGCAATTCTCCTGCTGGAATTCTCCAAAATTTGAATCGAGTTATGTATGCAGATTTGGAAAATTCTCACCGCTTTATCACGATGTTTTACTCGGAATATAACCCTGTAACGCGGGTTTTATCCTACAGTAATGCAGCACATAATCCTCCTTTTTGGTGGCACGCAGCGACGAAAACTGTTAGCCGGTTGGATACTATAGGGATGCTGATTGGTTTGGATGCTAATAGCCAATATGAAGATGCCCAAGCGCAGTTAGAGCCAGGAGATACAGTTATTTATTATACAGATGGTTTGACTGATGCAGCAGCGGCTGGGGGCGATCGCTTTGATGAAGAAAATTTTATCACTTCTTTTAACTTTGCTTGCCGTTATTGCAATAATCCACAGGAAATTGTTGATTATTTGTTTGATAAAGTTCAGGAATTCATCGGACCAGATAAGCAAAATACTGATGATATGACAATGGTGGTTTTACAGATTTTGTGATGGGTTAAGGTAAGAATTCGATGTCCAGAATTTGAGTCACTGTGTAAGGTAAATCTGCTGGAAAGATATCTTGGGAGATTCCAGTTTCGTTGCTTGCTAGTTTTTTTCCTCTGCGGTAGCAATCAGCTAAAACTTCTTCTAGATAAGGGTTAAGACTGGGACTATCTTGCAGTAAATCTTCAATGCGGTTTCGTTGTTCTGCGATTGTATTTTGCCAAGAGCCACTTCGCAAACTGGGCTGATATTGCCATTTTAGCAAATGCTGTAACAATACCTCCAATCGGCTTTTCAACTCTCTTCGGTCTGACCTTCCCAAGCTTTCAATCTCCTCAACCACCGCTTCCCAATCTACACCATCCCATTTTCCTGCACGGATTAATTCAGCCGTTTGCTGTGTCCATGCTACAAAATCAGTATCATACAACTGGATTGCTTTCTTGGAAATAGAAACCATGATGTTTTTGCAATCTTGTTTGGATGGGTTATTAATTTACTATTTTAACTCTGAGTCAGTAAAAGAATTTGTATAGGACTGGAAATACAAGGTACTAGAAGATAGATCCTCTATTTTTTTGAGAAGTCGGGTATTTGGGTATGATTCCATTTCAGGAAGGTTATAAACAAGATCACGAGAAACAATAATCAGTGATTTCACCGTAATAATACGGTGTCCATCTTGCGTGGGATAATTTATTTTCAGTATTATAGATAGAAATAAACGCATCTAAATCAGCAACTTTTCTTAGCAGCATCAACAAACTATGTCTTCAGAACAATTCCAAGCCGCACACAGCAATATTTACAACCTGGGTACACACCTATTACAGTATCTTCAGGAAATTCGCCAAAGTCGTCTCAGTGAAGGTGATGATACTAAAGGTTTGCAGAGTGTTGAGAATGACATCACCACAGCTTTAACCGCATTGGAAAAACAGAAATATCAGGTTGCGGTTATTGCAGCTATGAAAGCCGGTAAGAGTACCTTTCTTAATTCCATCATTGGTGTAGATGTTTTAGCTAGTGAAACCGCAGCTTGTACCATCTGCCGTACAGATGTACTCCATATTCCTGCTGATCAAGTTCCCAGACTGTTAGAATACCGACAAGGAGAAAGAAAACCTGTTGTTATTGCGGAAGGTGACGAAGGAGAAATTCAGCAGAAGTTTTTAGTGAGAACCCGTGAAATTAGAGAAACGGGAAATCCTGATAATACTATACGTTTTGAAATAGAACATCCCATTGAAGCAATTAGCGGACTTTCTTCGCTTGCGGGTTTTACCCTAGTTGACACACCTGGACCGAATGAATGGGAATCTGCTCAATTTAACACAGTAGCACTCAAGCAAACTGCGCTAGAAGCGTTAAGAACCTGCAATGCAATTTTGTTTGTTTTAAATTACGCTTCCTACAAAGATAATGCTGTTGCTGAATTATTTAAGGATGTAGTAGAGAATCGCAAAGAGATTTTAGAATCTGAAAAAGGTAAAATTTACTTTATTCTCAATAAAGTAGACCAAAAAACTGAAAGAGATAGAGAAATTGAAGAAGTAATTCAAGATTTACAACGAGAATTATCTGATTTTGGTTTTCCTAATCCCATTATTTATCCTGCCAGTTCTAGACAAGGACTTTTAGCAAAGTTAATTAAACAAGAAAAAGCAACAGACAGTCAAATAAAGGATTTCAAGAAATTTTTTAGTGCTAGATATGCAACTGAAGATGAAGAAGGCAATCAGATTATACCAGCACCTCGGAAAATTGCTGGACAAGCTTTAATAGATAGTGGTATTCCTACTATTCAAGAAACAGTAATTGAAACTATCACTAAAAATGCAGGTTGGAACCTTTTAAATGATGCTTTAGCGAAAATTGATAAAGCTGCTAAATCACTTGAAGACACTCTCAACACAAAAATTAGTGGTTGGGAAATGGATGTTACAGCCTTAAAGCAAAAAATAGAAGAGTACAGAAAACGTTCTTATAATGCCAAGATTAAGGTAGAAGATGTAAAAAAGTCAGTAGATAGACAAAAACAAATACTTGTAAGAGGTTTTAGCCAAGGTATTGATATATTTGCTGAAGGAACTAAAGCGGAAATTCAATATCAAATTGACCAAATCGCTCAATCTAAATCTACAAAATTCTCTGGTGCAAAACAAGTGAAAGCTAATACTTCACGAGTCATAAAATCAGATAAAAATGTTGATTGGGGGGATATTAGCGATGTTATAGCCGATTTTGGTGGCGGTATTCTAGACTTTTTTGGTAAAGGCTTGGGAAACATATTCAGGGTAGGTGTCAAAGGAAGTACATCTTTAATCAAATCCCTTTCTAAATCTGCACCTGAAATCTTTGATTTCTCTGATGATTCTAATGAAATTCAGACAAATTCTGATCCATATGTGATCAAAGTCAAGAATAAAAAGGATGCTCAAAACATTAGCAAAACTATCAACGAATTTTGTAGTCCTCTAATTCAAAGTTTTTGGCTAGACACTCAAGATAGATTGGTTAGAGATGGTACTAATATTCGTGAAAAATTGGCTCTCAAAATCCAAAATGATATCCAACAGATATCGAATGAACTATCTGATTATTTGGGTGAAGCTTTGCAAGTTGAATTAAACGTTAACCCCATTCAGTTTCCTATCTTTGAATTTAAGGGGATTGATGCAAATATTAGACAGCAGCAAGAAATATTTAAACGGACAAAACAAGAATTAAAAACAGAGAAGAATTGTTGTTCTAGTAAATCTTATTATGTTCCTGTTGAATATGAAGACAAACAAGAATTTTATGAAATAGATTTACGCAACACTGCACAGTTAATTGATTTGAAGATAGATGAACAGGTTTCGAGAAATAGAGAGTTGCTACAAAGAGTCATCGAAAAACAAATTGCAGAAGACTTTAGACGTGCAGAACAACAAATCAATGACTACATCAAGAAATTCCAAGACGATTTTAATATTTTGCTAAAAGAACGGGAGACAAAAGAAGTAGAATCAGACAAAATAATTAATACCTTGAATCTCCAAAAAGAGAAACTGAATGAATATCTACAGGAATTAAAATCAATTCGTCAATCTCTCAACACTTGGAAACCATAGATTTTATGTAGGTTGGGTTGACATGAGGAAACCCAACATCGTTTTTTATCTGTTAGGATAATGAATAATCAAGTTAGCAGCAAAGTAATGATTAAATTACAAGAATTGCAAGAACAGGTATTAGAATTACCAATCAAAGAACGCTGGACTCTTGTGCAAACCTTACTAGCATCAATTCAACAAGAAACACTATCTTCTATTCCTCCTCAACCCACTCTAGAAACCTTATCTGAACTTGAACCCTGGACACAAAGCCTAATAGGTGTAATTCGCTTAGAATCAGAAAATCCAGAGGAAAGTTATGTTAATTACCTAGAAGATAAATATAGTTGAAACAGGTATTATTTGACAATAGGCTACAACATACGACATTAAAACTGAGCTATACTACTTATAGTGTGACTTTGGGTAATATATGGCTAAAATCTCAATTTCATTGCCAGATGAATTAGTAAATTACATTGATCAAAAAGTTGAAAACCGTAGTGCGCTGATTGAAAGTCTCTTGAAACAATGGCAAGAAAAACAACAAGATGAAGCACTAGCGGCAGCTTGCGCTTTGGTTGATGAATTAGAATTAGGTTGGGAAAGTGAATGGCAAAATATAGCGATTACCGAATGGGAAGCATCTGGATAGTTACATTTGATCCATCTGTCGGTACAGAAATTCAAAAAACTCGTCCAGCACTCATAATTTCTGGGACTTTGTTTAACAACCAACGCAGCAAAGTCACAGTTTTACCTTTTACTTCCGCCAAACCTAATAATCCTCGTATGTCACCTGCGGTAGTTGAAGTAACTTCATCAGCACAAAATGGACTTTCTGTAGATAGTCTTTTAATATGCGTTGAACCAATGACATTTGACAAAATTCGTTTAACTCAACAATTAGGTGAATTAGAAGCAGAATTACTAGAACAGGCGCAAAATATTCTGCGGCGATACCTGAGTTTAAACAACAACTAAGCACATTTTTTCAAAGTCTCATGTATGACAACATCTGCAAATTCCTAGCCGAAAACTTCAAAGACGACTTAGCAACATGGTTACTAGGTTCACCAATTAAATTAACAGAACTTAGCCCCACAGAATTATCAAACGAACCAATTCGCGCCGATTCATTAATCTTATTACAATCTGATGAATTAGTTCTACATAGCGAATTTCAAACCGACACAGATGAAGATATGCCCTTTAGGATGTTAGATTATCGAGTCAGGGTGTATCGACGCTTTCCTAACAAAAGAATGCGCCAAATAGTCATCTATTTGCGAAAAACAGGGTCAGAATTAGTTAATGAAAACAACTTTAGATTAGAGAAAACTTACCATGAGTTTGATGTCATCCGCTTGTGGGAACAACCGACAGAGAAATTTCTGACTGTTCCTGGTTTATTACCCTTTGCCGTGCTGACTCAGACAAAAGATCCTACAATGGTATTAACTCAAGTTGCCCAAGCAGTTGAAGCAATTACCAATCAAAGGCTACAAAAAAATATAGCTGCTGCTAGTGGCATTTTAGCAGGTCTAGTGTTAAAGCAAGATGTAATTAGGAAAATATTCAGGAGTGAGATTATGCGCGAATCAGTCATTTATCAAGAAATCCTAGAAGAAGGTAAGGCAGAAGGTAAGGCAGAAGGGAAAGCAGAAGGTAAAGTAGAAGGTAAAGCTGAAACCACAAGAAATGTGGCTTTAAACTTGTTAAGAATTGGTATGAGTTTAGAACAAATTTCTCAAGTTACTGAATTATCTCTTGAGCAAGTTCAGGCTTTACAAAAGGAGATTCAAGAATCCTAATTTTAACTAATTGCTGAAGAATTTTCTGCGACTTTAGCAAGAAATTAAGAAGTAGATTGGGGAGCCACTCACGTCAGGAGGTTCCCCTGTTGAGTGGAAGTGGCGTTTAACGCAAGGAAACCCAACACCAACACATTTACTTAGGTATTGAAATCGCTGGACAATCAAGATCCTTTTCCTAATCTAAAGCGTAACCTTTATGGGAAAATGGGATGGTGCAATAACGCTTGCCTTATATTGCTTCAGACCCAAAGGAATTTTGATAAATGTGGAAAAAATTTGCGTTAATTTTGTTATTAGTATTTAGCGTCAGTCTCAGTAACACTGGTGTAGCGTCTGCTGCTGGACTCAAAAGCTTTGTAGATAGTGCGGATGGTTATCAGTTCTTATATCCTAATGGGTGGTTGCAAGTTAAAGTTGCCAACGGTCCCGATGTAGTTTTTCATGATTTAATTGAAGTCTCAGAAAATGTCTCTGTGGTAATTAGTCCTGTTCCTGATGGAAAAACTTTACCAGAATTGGGGACACCTACAGAAGTTGGATATAAGTTAGGAAAAGCTGCTCTTGCTCCGACTGATTCTGGCCGTTCCGCAGAATTAGTCAATGCGGTGCAGAAAGAATCTGATGGTAAAATATACTACTTTTTAGAGTATGAAGTTCAACTTCCTAATCAGCAAAAACGACACAATATCTCTAGTGTAGCTGTGAGTCGTGGCAAGCTTTTTACCTTTAATGCCTCAGTTCCTGAACAGCGGTGGAAAAGACTACAACGCATGATTGATGAAGTTGTCAGTTCTTTTACGGTGTATTAATTAATCAGGTGACAGGTGATAGGGAGCAGAGTTTTTCTAATCAGCCATTACCGATTCTTCCCATATTCTTGACTATGGTAATTCCTCAATTTGTACTTGCATCTGCTTCTCCAGCGCGTCGTCGTTTACTGCAAACTGTGGGTATTGAACCGATAGTTTATCCTAGTGATTTTGATGAGTCGCAAATTCAACATCGTGATCCTGCACAATTAGTGAAAACACTGGCTCAGTGTAAAGCAGAAACTGTCATTTCTCAGTTTCCATCAGCCTTGATTATGGGTTGTGATTCAGTTTTAGCAATGAATGGTGAGATTTATGGTAAACCTGGGGATGCAGAGGAAGCGATCGCACGTTGGCAAAGAATGCAAGGTAACTTTGGTGACTTGTATACTGGTCATATTTTGATAGACACAACCAAAAACCAGAGTGTTGTCAAGTGTCAAGTGACGAGAGTATACTTTGCTCAAATGAGCGATCGCGCAATTCTTGCCTATGTGGCCACAGGTGAACCCCTCAAATGTGCTGGAGCCTTTGCTATTGAAGGATTTGGTAGTTTGTTTGTAGAAAAAATCGAGGGTTGTCACACCAATGTAATTGGACTGAGTTTACCTCTGTTACGCCACATGATCACGGAATTGGGTTATGAGGTGACTGATTTCTGGCAATAAGTGGGAGTATTCCAAATGTGTAAGTTGATGTTTTATCTAAGCTTCCAACTTAATATAAGGCATGAAATAAACGAACCGCAAAGACGCAAAGAGCGCGAAGGAAGAAGAGATTTTTCAGACTAATAAGTTAGGTGTCATCTCTTGAAAAGACAAATAATTTGTATACTTCACTCAGATAAAATGTGCTGTAAATACAGATGTTTCCGCTCTTATGAGGTACATCTTAGCCCCCTCATCGCTTGCGGGGAGGGGGTTGGGGGTGGGGTTCTTGTACTTCATAAAACTGGGAAGTGCTGTAATGGATAAACAGCGTCTAAAAAAACTCCTAATAGGTGATTTAAGCTGGAAAAGAATGTTTAAATCATTCATTTTTATCTATATATTTTTTGCTGGATATGTCTATTTTCGTGCAGATAGTATGATTTTTCTGCCGCAACCATCTAGCTATAAAGATACACAGAAAATTATCAAAATCACCAGTGCAGAAAATACGCAAATTTCAGCCATTTATTTACAAAATCCGCAAGCTAAATACACATTTCTTTATGCTCATGGTAATGCCGAAGATTTAGGAGATATTCAAGAAATATTGCAAAAAATCCGCAATTTTGGTTTCAATATTTTTGCTTATGACTATCGAGGATACGGTACGAGTCAGGGAAAACCTACAGAAAATCATGCTTATCAAGATATTAATGCTGCTTATAATTATTTGACTCAAGATTTAAAAATTCCACCGCAGCAGATTATCGTTTTTGGACGTTCAGTTGGAGGTGGTTCAGCGGTAGATTTAGCAGCACGAAAACCTGTTGCAGGATTAATTCTTGAAAGTACATTTACTTCAGCTTTTCGAGTAGTTGTACCTTTGCCAATTTTGCCTTTTGATAAATTTAGAAATCTCGATAAAATCAAAAAAGTACAAATTCCCGTATTAGTGATGCATGGTAAGTCAGATAACGTTATCCCTTTTACTCATGGACAAAAATTGTTTGCTTCTGTAACCTCACCCAAACTTTCTTTGTGGGTAGAAACAGCAAATCATAATGATGTTTACTCGGTTGCAGGAGACAAGTATGGAAAGACTTTGCGCGACTTTGCTGATTTAGTCTCAAAAAACCAGAATTCACCAAAGTGATAAATTGCAGCTAAAAAGATTCAGATTTTAAAAGATAATAATACCACCTAATTCTTCCATCATTTGTTCTAGAAGTTCCTCCATCATTTCTTGCTTTGAGGAACGCAAACTTGGAGGTCCATCGAGAAATTCTTTAATAGTAATTTTTTGTTCTCTAAATTTCTTCACAAAATCACGAATATCAGCAACAATACTAATTTGAGATTCTAGAGTTTTCACCATTAAATCAATAGAATTAATTCCTTGTTTAGCAGCTTTGCGAGCATCTGAAACCATTGCTCCTTCAGGAGTATTTTTAGCTAAACGTAGTTCCTGTTTTAATTTTTCATATTGATTTTTCAGAATTTCATTTTGTTGTTCTAGATTCTTGCACCTGCGCGTCAAATCATCCTCACTATTGCTATCAATAGATTCACCTAATTGGTGCTGACGTTCAATTTCTAAAAGTCGCGCTAAATCTCCTTCTTGGTAAGCTTTATTAATTTCCTTCATGATTTCTGTGTGTGACATTTGCGTTTCGCTGTCTTTTACCTTATCTGGGTGAAAGATTTCCGCTAACTTCAGAAATGTCTGCCGAACTTTTCTGGATTCTTCGGTTCTGCTTGCAGAAGCAGATTCTACTTCCTGTTGTGATTCCCAATATTGACGGCGGTTTTGATTAGTTTCATCGTTGTCCCTTTCTTCTGAATTTTCAAACAATTCATTTAATTCTTCATCATTATCTTCACCAACAGATTTAGGACTAATTATTCCTGCCATTTGGAGATTAAGGTAAAGTTCTTTGATATGTTTTTCTGTTTGTTTACCAAATTTTCTCGTAGTCAAAATCTCATTAAACAGCGCATGAATTTCTTGATCAAGTTCTGCCATTTTCTTGAAACTGGGAGTAGCTTGATGAAATATATCTGTGGCTAAAGAACGCATTCTTTCCACAAAATTATTTAATTCTGTCCGCTTTTTTTTAATTTGTTTCAATATTGATTGGTGTTCTTTTTCTAAACCCTCTAAATAGATATGCAATTCAGAGAGAGCCAGTGGTATTGCTGGGGTAGCTGGGGATGCAGATTTAGTTTTTCGAGGCATAAAAAAAGTAGGTAAGTTTCAAGGTTAATAGATAAATTCAGTCAAGGTTAAAAGTACCCAACACTTGTAAGCATTTGTTGGGTTGCGCTGTCGCTTAACCCAACCTACAAAAACTCTTAACCGAACAGTATTGATACGACATCTATAATATTATCTGCTGACTTGGAATATTTGAGATGCCGTATTCCTAGAATTTACTTGAACTTGAATTACAGAGAATGACTCAATTGTGCTTCTGAAATCCAAGCACCGTGGAAACCGTAAGGTACTCGTTGGGGAATAATTACCCGCGCGACAGGTTCACTGGTTATATCTTGAGCATTGATGACTACTAATTCCGAAGTTTCTGAATTTTGATCATAAACAAAAGTGATTAGCCAACCATCATCTTCTGTGGTGGCATTAAGACTGGGTGCAAATACTGATTCACCACCATAGCGTCCCTTTCCAAATTCATGGGTTTGGGATTGGCCATGACTGAAATTGTACTTAATTACTCCTTCAAATAAAGGTACAGGACTTTTTGCCATTTTACCAGCGTAGCCATATTTGGTTTTTCTCCCCAGGAGGTTTTCGTTAACACGAGGAAATTCTGCTGGTATATCATCTAGCTGTTCTTCTTTGACTGCACCTGTACTCAGGTTAAACCGCCAACAGTGGAAGAAGGGTATATCTGCGGTGGGATCTGTTTGTGAATCACCCATGAGAATGGAGGTAGAACTCATCCGACAAGCAATAAGTACTACTTCGTCTCCTTCTTCATAGGCGTTGAGGGTGTGGAAAACGTAGCAGGGGGAACTTTCAAACCAGCGGATGTTGCTGTTGTCTCCGTGACGTGGGACAATGCCAAAGCGACTGGGGCGATCGCTCTCAAACATCATCATTGGTTCTCCCCGCTGCATTCTTTCTGGGCTGAAAGTCAGGGGTAAATCCATGAAAATACTATAGTTTTCAGTAATGGCAAAATCATGCATCATTACCCCCGTTGGGATATCAATTGGTACTGTTCGCAATAATTCCCCTTGTGCGGAAACTACGCCATATTGTAAGTATGGTGGTGCAAACGAGTAACCAAAGAACATCATTTCCCCAGTGACTGGATCTACTTTTGGGTGAGCAGTAAAAGGAGAAACCAGCTGGTTATTGTAAGTGTATTCACCAATAGTTTCTAATTCAGGAAGTTGGATATTGTGCGGCGCACCTCCTTCCCACAATGTCAAAAATTGACCTGCGTGCCATACTAAGGCAGTATTAGCAGTATTTTTGCCGATGCCATGAGGGTTATCCTGTTGGGGTGGTTCCATAAATCCACTCCAAACGGCTTTACCTGCTTCATTTTCGATTTTCCAGCCTCTGGTGCGGACATATCGATTGCGATAAGTGGCTTTACCGTTGGTAATTTGTACGCCATGTAACATTCCATCGCCATCAAACCAGTGATATTGTCCAATGGGTGAGTGTTGAGGATTGGGTCCATTCCGCACAAACATCCCAGAAAGATCAGCGGGTAATTCACCTATGACTTGCAGTGTATCAGTGGTGAGTTCTTGACCAACAGGGGCAAAGTTGCCATCCAGATAGGGATTTACAGCGGTTGTTAACATTGTCAATATTAAATTTGATTGGCACTTTATTTAATATAATGAGCGATCGCTGATTTTGCTGGGCAACAATCAGGTTATTCTCGGAAGAAGAGGACGCGGAGAGTGGGAGACGCGGTGACGCGGAAGAAGAGGACGCGGAGAGTGGGAGACGCGGTGACGCGGAAGAAGAGGACGCGGAGAGTGGGAGACGCGGTGACGCGGAAGAAGAGGACGCGGAGAGTGGGAGACGCGGTGACGCGGAGAGATTATCCCCATGTCCCTCTTTCTCCGTGTCCCCGTGTCCCCGTGTCCCCATGTCCCCATGTCCCCGTGTCCCCGTGTCCCCGTGTCCCCATGTCCCCATGTCCCCATGTCCCCATGTCCCCATGTCCCCATGTCCCCATGTCCTCTTTCCCCGTGTCTTCTTCAAAATGGCAAATTCAACCTGAGTGAGAATAATACCGTGAGCCTAACTCTTTATCTACTCCGTCATGGACAAACAGAATCTAGCCGAATGAATGCCTATTGCGGTGCAATAGACTCAGAACTCACCCCTGACGGCTTAGAAATGGCAAATGCTTTCGCTGCTGCATACAG
Source organism: Anabaena sp. PCC 7108 (assembly GCF_000332135.1). NCBI lineage: Bacteria > Bacillati > Cyanobacteriota > Cyanophyceae > Nostocales > Nostocaceae > Anabaena > Anabaena sp. PCC 7108. Next base: position 4,345,875 of record NZ_KB235896.1, on the reverse strand, counting down.
TTCTACCCCTTGGCAAGCGATTTTTTCTAGTCCCATGAAACGAACCATAGCCACAGCCAAACCTTTATGTACAGCTATAGGAATGCAACCAGAACTGCGAGATGGTTTAAAGGAAATTAACTATGGTGAATGGGAAGGAAAAACCCCGGAAGTCATCAGTCGTGAATACCATGATGATTATATCCGTTGGTCAGCTGATCCTGCTTGGTATGCTCCAACTGGTGGGGAAAGAGCAATCACAATTGCTGCTCGCGCTATGCAAGTAATTGAAGAAATTAAGCATCTTCACGATGATGGTAATGTTTTAGTTGTTGCTCATAAGGCAACTATCAGAATTATTCTTTGTAGTTTATTAGGAATTGATGTCGGACGCTTTCGTTATCGTTGGGGATGTCCTGTTAGCTCTTTAAGCATTATCGAATTTACGGAACATGGACCCCTTTTACAGGCTTTAGCAAACCGGAATCATTTAGATGATAGATTGCGGAATTTACCAGGAACTTAACAGTTATCAGTTTTATGAATCGGGTTTAAGTTCCCCAACAATTATTGTAATGCGTTGGTAGCACTTGTTAATCTCCTGCTAACGCTTTATAAATTTTTACTCTTCACTGAAGTTATACGATATGATAGTTATTCCCTTTTCTATTTTTGAAGTTTGAAAGAAGTATATTTAATAGTAAGGTCAATTTAAGCCAAGGTAATATCTGGAACTATCAGGGTGATTTTATGCCTAATTTAGACTATAACAATAAACCAATTTATCCCCAGTGTGAAATATGAAGGTGGAGTCAAAAGTGAGTAGTATTGATAATTATACCTTCTCTTTCGCTGGAGAAGTCACAATTCCCCAGGCTCCTCCTGACTTTAAATCAGGTTTTATCGGCATTATTGGTCGTCCCAATGTCGGTAAATCTACTTTAATGAATCAATTAGTAGGGCAAAAAATAGCCATCACTTCACCGATAGCTCAAACTACGCGAAATCGCTTGCGAGGAATTTTAACTACTGAAAAAGCCCAACTAATTTTTGTAGATACCCCAGGAATTCATAAACCTCATCATCAATTGGGGGAAGTGCTGGTAAAAAATGCCAAAATTGCCATTGAGTCGGTAGATGTAGTACTGTTTGTAGTTGATGGTACAGTAGCTTGTGGTTCAGGCGATCGCTATATTGCTGAGTTACTCAGTCGTAGTCAAACACCAGTAATTTTAGGTATCAACAAAAGCGACGAACAACCAGCAGATGCTCAGAAAATAGATGAAAGTTACATAGAATTAGCCAATTCCCATCAATGGCAAAGTGTTAAATTTTCTGCCCAAACAGGTGCAGAATTAGTAAATCTGCAAGAATTATTAATTGGACATTTAGAACCAGGTCCATTCTATTATCCACCAGATTTGGTGACAGACCAACCAGAACGATTTATTATGGGAGAACTAATCCGCGAACAGATTTTGCTACTGACGCGAGAAGAAGTACCCCACTCAGTGGCGATCGCAATTGATCTGGTTGAAGAAACCCCAAGCATTACCCGTGTACTCGCTACCATCAACGTTGAACGCGATTCCCAAAAAGGAATTCTGATTGGTAAAGGTGGATTAATGCTCAAAGCAATTGGTAGCGAAGCTCGTGAACAAATCCAAAAACTAATTGCTGGTAAAGTTTACCTAGAATTATTTGTCAAAGTTCAACCCAAATGGCGACAATCAAGAACCAGGTTAGCAGAATTAGGGTATCGAGTCGAAGAGTAGGGGACGAGAAGATGGGAAGTTAGATTTTAGATTTTAGATTGGAGTTAATTAAATACCATCCAAAATCCAAAATCGAACACCCAATCATAAATTAATATTATGCATAATTAACACATCCTTGACTGTTAATATTACTGTATCAGTCATTATTAAAGTCAGCACCAAGGATACAAAACTATGATTAAATCTTGGATGGTAATTGGAGGTGTGGCTTTTTTAGTTGCCTTTGCTAGTAACTTCATTACACCTAGTGAACGCCAATGGTTCAAGCATTTAAGAAGACCCAGATGGCTAACCTTTGAAAGAGCAATTCCGCTGATTTGGACTACAATATTTATCAGTGGTGCTTGGTCAGCTGATATTGTCTGGGAAAACAACCCAGGAACCAACACAACCTGGTTAATGATGGGTTTATACCTACTTCTAGAAGTATTTACCATTGCTTACACACCCGTCATGTTACGTTTTCGTAGTCTTAGGGTAGGTACAATTATCGGTGGCACAGGTTTCATTATCTGCCTTTTAGTCACCTTTGCCGTCTTATCAGTTTCCGTTTGGGCAGCATTATTACTCATGCCTTATCTGCTGTGGAGTCCCATAGGCACATACACAACTTGGGAAATGGTTAAACTTAATCCTCAAGATGCGTAAACAATAACCTCAGCGAATCTCTGCGCTAACCTCGGCGAACCTCTGCGTTTAATTAAACCAACCTACCATAACAAGCAGTTCCTTGATTCTGCAACCAAGCCCACATTTGATCACCAAAAGAAAAATGCCACCACTCTCTAGGATTGCGTTGAAATTCTGCTTTTAACATCACATCTCGCAATAATTGACGGTTAGCATCATACGGTTGATTACTCTTAGCATAATATTCTGGGTGCGATCGCTCTGACATTTCATCAATCGGTGAACCCATATCGACAACTTGCCCATTTTCATCAACCAGGGTAACATCTACCGCAGCCCCAGTACTATGAGGAGGAGGGGTTTTCATCTCCAAACTCGGTACAGCCCAAATTTCATAAACCGCTTCCCAAACTTCTTCTCGTTGCTGAGGTGATAATTGCGCTTCTGTTAAACCCCTTTCTCGCAAAGCTTCCCCAAAACTGTAATCTACCATAAACTGCTGGACAGCCACAGGTCGATAAGCATCGAATATTTGAATATACCAATGAGGATGTAGTAATTGTAAATAATTTTGCGCTTGAATCAACTTTTGAATTACACTTTCGCGCAAATAATAAGGTGAGTGTACACCATAGTTAGCACCTAACTTTTCATAAGGATGGGGAGATTCTACCGCAAACAATTCTAGGGGAATTTTTACTAAATGTTCACCACATTCGATAATCGGGATTTGATGATAAGGTCGCATTTTAATTTGATATTTTGTATTTAAATTATTTTACACTTTTCCTTTAATTCATTTTAATTGATATAGCGATATCTACGCTAACACTCTTTATAATTCCTACAACAAGCAAAACGTAGGGGTTTAGCAATGCTAAACCCTTATAATCATTGACGATATACAGCGGTTTCTGCTCTTATGAGGTACATCTTAGTCCCCTCATCGCTTGCGGGGAGGGGGTTGGGGGTGGGGTTCTTGTACTTCATAACACCGGGAAGTGCTGTATGAGCGATCGCTCTTCATCTTCCATCTCCAAAGTTAAATCTTAATCCAAATTTATTTCCTGTGGTTCTGTTACCATTGCTAATCCTGCTAAAATTTGTCTAACTCTTTCTTTCGATAGCGTACCGATTTTTTCAGTTAATAAAGCTTTATCTACTGTAAAAATTTGCGAAATATTTACCACACTTTGCCGATCAAGATTAGCTTCTCCTAACTCTAGTAAAACATTACCCATTGCCTTAGCTCTTCTCAAATTAGAAGTTAATGCACAAACTATTACTGTTCTGATTTGAGAACCGTTGAGCAAATCATTTTGGATCACCACATAAGGACGGATATAAGCTGGTTCTGATCCTATTGGTTCTCCCAAATCAATCCAATAAATATCACCTTGCTTAATTACCATTCTTTTTCTTTTAATTGTCCTTGATGGTGTCGCATTGCTGCTAATATGATTTGTTCAGATTCATCCAAACCATCTGCATAAGCTTCATTTACACTTTCTACTAATTGGCGATTTTTTTGACGACGCAGAAATTCTGCCATTGCTATAGCAAATAATTTACTGCGCGGTATTTTCATTGCATTTGCTAAAGCTGTTACTTCTTCATACAGTGATTCTTCAATTGAAATAGCCGTTTTGATGCTTGTCATTGAGTTATACCTCCTTTCTGACTAACGGTATAACTTAATTTTATTCTATCTTCATCATTTCTACAACAATTATACAAAATGTAGGGGTTTAGCATTGCTAAACCCTTACAATCATTGACGATATATGAGCGATTACTAGGTCACGATTCTCTACGAGACGCTATCGCTTTTGTTTCCAGTACAAAAAGTTATGAAACAAATGTTAGTAATGCTTCATTAATAATTGTTTGATATCCAACTCCCTGTTTTTCTGCTTCAGATTTTGCCCAAGCAATCACTTGAGGATGTAATCTAATAGAAACTGATTGATATTTTTCTGTTTCACTTTTAACTGGTCTTCCTCATCGAGTATAATTGATACCAAACTGTTCTTGAATAGCTTGTTCAGCAGCTATTACTTCTGATGGACTAATTCTTCTAGCATGAGCAAAAGGAAATTCAGCTTTCTTCTTCATATTGTTGACGCTCCCAAGACTCTTGATATTCTGTAATTTTGGCATATAAACTATCAACTGTTTCTTCAGAAAATAGCCTTTCTTTAAGTTGTAAATAATCTCCTTCACCTAGTTTACAAGTAGCCCAAAATTTCATTACTTTTGCTGGTTCTAAGTGAGTGAGTAAAACCTGCATTACTTCTTGTAAATTTTGTTGTTCGTCAATAACTTTAATTGTCATCTTCTATCTCCAAAATCAAATCTGTTGGGTTAATTACTTTCAGTGATAAATCTTGACACCGATTGATTAATCTTTTGTCACAAGTTATAAAATAATCACTTTTAGATGTTTCTGCACAAGCTATATGAAGTGCATCAATAGGTTTAATGTTTAATTCCTTGTTTTTCCAGTTGTTTTGCTCTGGCTCTAATATTTTCATTTACTAATACTTTTAATGTAGCTATTTGTAAATATCGCTCCATTGATTGTTGATTAATAGTAAAAGGATTACGACATAATCACAGAAAAGCGATCGCTCTCCATATCTACGGTAATGCTCTTTATAATTCCCATAACAAGTACACAAAACGTAGGGGTTTAGCATTGCTAAACCCTTACAACTCTTTAAACACCAACTAAATAATAATTATCGGCATCAGAAACACCAGAGCTGCTAATTGAATAAAATCCTTTGCGAATAGCAGACCCCAATGGAGCATTTTGTTCCCACATCCAAAAACCATCTATTGCACCTGCACTATTACGTCGGTATCCAGCAAAAATTCCGGTATGGTTATATGTACCATAATAACTGTTATTTGTACCAGCAAAAGTTGCGATCGCAGTACCTACCGCAACGTTTCCATTACCTATTACACTAACTCCTCGTTTCCAAGTACCTGCATTCCAATAAGGACTTGATACAGAAATTCCTGCTGCATCAGCAACTAAATCCCAACATTGATAACCATAAGCATTATCAACATCTCTACTATATTTACCGATTAAAGATCCATTACTAAGCTGTGTTAAATAGCTAGAAGTAGTCATTAAACCAGAGGGTGGCTTTGTAACAGTGGGTGGCTGTATAACAGTATTTAGAATAGTCCCCATTCTGTTCAGTTGATAACGTGATTCATTATTAGTGAACAAATTAGTTAAATCGCCATTCATTGCCCCATCATCAGACTGCCATCGTTTGGTAAAAGATCCATCCGAATTAGATGTATAAGTTTCCAACATTCGGAAGTTATCAGAAGCCCAAACTCCTTTTTCTTGTCTTAGAAAATCAGTACGACTATTACCGTCAAAATCACCAACAAATAACTTAGTTAAATCACCATTCATTGCTCCATCATGCATAACAGAGCGACTTGTGAAAGAACCATTACCATTAGAGATAAAGGTTTCTAACATCCACCAATTATCGGTAGCAAAGGCACCTTTTTCTTGTTTTAAGAAATCAGTTCTACCATCTCCATTGAAATCTCCCATAAATAAATTGGTGAAATCACCGTGCATACCACGGCTGGAACTTTCACTTACCCAAGCTTTTCTAAATGAACCATCACCATTAGAGAGATAAGTTTCAAACATTCTGGCTGCATCATTAGCAAAAGCACCTTTTTCTTGACGGATAAAGTCTGATTTACCATCTCCGTTGAAATCACCAACAAACAAATTAGTTAAATCACCATTCATTGCTCCATCGTGCATAGCAGAGCGACTGGTAAAAGAACCATCACCATTAGATATAAAGGTTTCTAACATCAACCAATTATCAGTAGCAAAAGATCCTTTTTCTTGTCTCAGGAAATCCGTTTTTCCATCCCCATTGAAATCTCCCATAAATAGATTAGTGAGATCCCCATGCATAGCACGATTCGCATCTTGACTCACCCAAGCCTTTCTAAAAGAACCATCACCATTGGAAAGATAGGTTTCAAGCATTCTGGCTGTATCACTAGCAAAGCTACCTTTTTCTTGACGGATAAAGTCTGATTTACCATCTCCATTGAAATCACCAATAAACAAATTGGTTAAATCACCATTCATAGCTCCATCGTGCATAGCAGAGCGACTGGTAAAAGAACCATCACCATTAGATATAAAGGTTTCTAACATCAACCAATTATCAGTAGCAAAAGATCCTTTTTCTTGTTTTAAGAAATCCGTTTTTCCATCCCCATTGAAATCTCCCATAAATAGATTAGTGAGATCCCCATGCATAGCACGATTCGCATCTTGACTCACCCAAGCCTTTCTAAAAGAACCATCACCATTGGAGAGATAGGTTTCAAGCATTCTGGCTGTATCACTAGCAAAGCTACCTTTTTCTTGGCGAATAAAATCAGTTTTTCCATCACCATTAAAGTCAACTCTATTTCCCAAAACTATTTCTGTTCTAGCAGAAGCTAGTTCTACAGCCACAGATTGCTCATTAATTGTGAAAACAGAAGAATCATCCTCAGCTTTCAATAATACCAATTCCCCATCACTAATACTCTGACCCTGAACCAACCGCGAGAAAATATCCCCTTCATCTCCAGCAGCATCTTTTACATTAATTTGACCATCTATATAATGCCCAAACTCCTCTAACAAGACTCCTTTAACAACATCAACATTACCCAAATTAGCCCCTACAAATTCCTGCGATAAATAAATAGTATTATTATCCTTCGCATACGCTCCATTAAAACTTTGACCAGATACCAACTTTATATCTGGTGTATTAGTAAAATCATTTTGAGCTAAATGTATCAATATTTGATCAGCCAAATCCTTTTGATAATCTTGACCAAAAGCAATTTCCATAATTTCATCAATTTGGGAATTACTACTTAGTCCAGTCAGGATATCTCCAGTTGCATCAATTGACTGAATAACTGTATCAATAACCGATTGTGTATCAGGAAGTAGTTGAGAAGAATTAGAAGAATTTAGAGCATATAAAGGATCTTGATAATCGCTCAAACCTGTATGGTTATAAGTTGGGGTAGATATAGTCGCTGATTGTTGAGAGTCTAAAGATAGCTCAAACATAGATGCTCCTTTATGTAAATATCCATTTACTTGTTACATATCATTCTATGTGAGCAAGTATAAATGTATGTTTACTTTGTATTAAAGAGTTAGTAAATTTTATTTGAATATATGAATTATTGATAAAGTTGCGTTTTTATCCTCAACTATCTGAATCAGGATTAAGAATGAATTTTATCCATCATCCTGCAAATCCTCAAATCCAGAAAATCCTGATTCTGACAAATAATCCTGCAAATCCTCAAATCCTGGAAATCCTGATTCAGACAAATAATCCTGCAAATCCTCAAATCCAGAAAATCCTGATTCAGACAAAAATACTCAACATTAAATCACTTCTCATGTTCACAACAAGACTTTGACTTCACCTCTGGAACAGGATCATAACCCCCTGGATGAAAAGGATGACAGCGTAAAATCCGCATAATACTCATCCAACCACCACGGAACACCCCAAACCGTTCAATAGCTTGAATAGCATACATAGAACAAGTAGGTTGAAAGCGACAAGTGGGGGGAAACAAGGGAGAAATAAATGAACGATAACCTTTAATTAGCCAAATCAATAATATTTTCATACCCAAATCTAATAAAGTAGAATTAAAGTTAGAAATACCTTTATTCCATGAGTTTAGAATCCATTACCCCATTATCGCTGCAAATTGCCCCCGCTGCGGCTTGGGTGGGATTAATTATTTGCATTGCTTGGGTAGTTAGTCGTTTTACTGATAGCGAACCCGAAATCATCCGTAAAATCGTGCATATTGGCACAGGTAACGTTATTTTAATTGCCTGGTGGTTAAATATTCCCCCATTTGTGGGAATTATAGCTTCAATTTTTGCGAGTTTTATCACCTTAATATCTTATATATTCCCAATTCTTCCGGGTATTAATAGCGTCGGTCGTCAAAGTTTGGGAACATTTTTCTATGCTGTGAGTATAGGTGTTTTAGTTGCTAGTTTTTGGGATTTACACCAACCCCAATATGCTGTTTTAGGAATTATGATTATGGCTTGGGGAGATGGATTAGCAGCTTTAATTGGCAAACGCTTTGGCAAACACAAATATACAGTTTTTGGTTCTCAAAAAAGCTGGGAAGGTTCTTTAACAGTTACTTTAATCAGTTACTTTATTTGTTTGACTATTTTATTGATTACCCAAGGTAACATTTGGCAAACTTGGATAGTCTCGTTAATTGTAGCGGTAATTGCTACGGTTTTAGAAGCCTTTTCTTTTTTGGGAATTGATAATTTAACAGTTCCTATCGGCAGTGCATTCTGTGCTTATATGTTAACTCAGCTACTCTCTGGATACTGAATAATTCTTGATATAGAAATATAGGTAAATGATTTTTTTTATAATTAGAGATATCTAAAAATATAGATATCTATTTTTTGATGGAGTGAAAAAAGTGAATGCCTGAGGAGATTCAGCCGATTTTTGGAAAAACAAAAAATAAATATTATCTAGATTTTCTCTAATACAATTAATCTTTTAATAAGACTATTCTAGTAATAAAAAACTATTTTGTCTCTACTTTGAGAGGTAAACTTGCAAACTTTACTTTCTACCCGTAGATTTATGAATTATTAGGCAACAATGCTTATAGTTGAGTTGTTAGGTGATGAAACACCTAATTACGTAAGTGAGGCTAATAATTGTGTCAAATCAAATCAACGCATCGAATTTGTTTGTTGCTTTATCTGAGCAGCAACAAGAGCTTTTAACTGGTGGGGCTGACTTTGAACTAGCTGCTAGTAACTACGCTAACAAATTATCAGGTTTAATAGGGACAAGTTTCTCAGGTCCTCAAGGTAGCAGTGCTACTTCCGCAGGTAAGACGAATACCATACTGACAGCGGGACAAGATTTCCTAGGTTTAGGTGCAGAACCTCCTACTGGTGTTGGAGCTTTGGGTCCAGCAATACTACCAACTGAAGGAGTAAACTTAAATCCAGTTGAAACTGGAAATCAGACTCAGACTGGAGGAATCCTTCCGTAAATATGGGCTAGTCAGCCTATATTTTGCCCAATGTCAAAGCAGGATTGAACTAGTACCAAAAGGAAAGCATAGTTAAAAATTAAAAATTAAAAAAGCACACTTAACAGGCTTTTTAGAAATTTTTAATGGTTTAATTATTTTCTTTCCCTGTTGTGTACTATTCACTTGCAATTTATTTTGATTGGACAATAAAAAAGTAGATTCCAGAGATTTTCTACCATTTTCAATGAATGCAGAACCAAATTCATCTGGCTAGAGATGATTAGGGGACAACTTCATGAGTGAATCAATCTCTGGAATCTTTGCTTTATGGAAATAGAAATGAGGCTAACAATCAGGTCTGATCAAATAATCATCTAATCGCTTAAAGCCACAATTGAATGTTGAGCATTCCTTTTTGAGATATAGGAAGGGGGTTAGAGGAGATGATAATAACTCGCTCAACGTAAGTGAGGACTTTGAGAGAGTTTGAGTATTCTCCCCCATTTTTTCAACGCATTATCTGCCTTGAAACTTTAAGAAAGATAATTAACTTTCTCTCCCCCCTTTCATAATTATAGATCATCATCTAACTAATTTGCACTATGTGAATATAGTAATTTACTGGGTTTATTCCTTTAGGAATATCACCTTAGATAGTGTCTTTTTTGTTTAATGGTGTTAGTAATTTTCAATTTAGATATTTTGACCAAAGGTGTAATATCGTGAATTCATTGAAATCTACAGAAAACAATTATTCCTATAACTTAAACGAACAAAATTCAGAAAATCTCCATATCTTAGAAGCTAATGAGTTTCTTCCCCATATTGGTTCATGGATTAATATCGGTGGGGGAGTGATGATTACTATGTTTGTCGTAGCTGTGAGCCTGACGACGGTTTTGTATTACAATGTCACCATCAAAGTTCCGGCAACTATCCGACCATTGGGAGAATTGCGGGTAATTCAGTCTGCTATGACAGGAACTGTCAAAAAGATTCAAGCTAAAGAAAATCAGGTAGTAAATAAGGGAGAAATAATTGCTTACCTGAATGACTCTCAACTGCAATCTCAAAAAAAACAACTGCAAAATACTATTGAGCAAAATCAATTACAACTTATTCAAATTGATGCTCAAATCCATCAAATTAATAATCAAATAATTGCTCAAACCAATTTAAATAAACGCACAGTTATAGCTGCACAAGCTGAATTAAATGGCACTAAACGCAACTATAGTGATCAGCAAATAGCAGCTAATGCAGAAATGATACAGGCAAAAAATGCTGTCAAATTAGCGCAGGCTCAACTCAAAAGACTACAAACAGAAAAGGTATTAATAGCAACAGTCCAAGAGGCAGAAGCCGGCTTAAAGTTGGCTAAATTACAGCGAGATCGTTTGCAAGATATAGTTAAATCAGGAGCAGTATCGCGGAATTTAGTTGAAGAAAAAGACCAAGCCGTCAAATCTGCTCAAGCCAAATTAGAACAAGCTAAATCTAGTGCTAAAAATCTCCAAGAAGAAAAAGAACAAGCTGTAAAATTAGCACAAATAAACTTACAAAAAGCCAAAATTTCTATCGATCCTAGTAATGCTAATGTAACCATAGCATTGGAAAAAATTAAACAAGAACAGTCTAGAGGGGCAGCTATTTTAGCAGCTTTAAAAAAAGAACGAGAAATATTACTTCAACAACGTTTAGAAATACAAAAACAACAAATTCGCACTCGTCAAGAACTACAACAACTAGAAAATGACTTGAGTAAAAGTGTGATTCGCTCCCCAACGAATGGTACAATCATGCAACTAAAACTTCGTAACTCTGGACAGGTACTGCAAATAAGTGAAGAGATTGCCGAAATTGCCCCCCTTAACGCTCCTTTAATTATTAAAGCTCATGTTTCCGCCAAAGATATTGATAAAGTAAAACCAGGTCAATTAGTGCAAATGCAAGTTTCAGCTTGTCCCTATCCCGAGTATGGAACTCTCAAAGGAACTGTGAAAGTAGTTGCACCAGATACTATAGCAACTACACAAAATAATTCCATTATTAGTACACCCCAAGTATCTATCTATGAAGTAAATATTGAGCCAGAAAACATATATTTAGGTAAAGATGATCATTTATGTCACCTCAAATCTGGTATGGAAGGCCGTGCTGATATTATTTCCCGCCGAGAAACTGTTATGCAGTTCATTCTTAGAAAAGGCAGATTAATCACAGACTCATAATATCGTAGCTTGGTTTAAGCGACAGCACCAGCCAAAATCTTCTATTAATTTGGGATGATCAATTATTTATGTTCAAACATCAACAAAAAAAATACCAATGTACTTTACAACTGAGTGAAGAAGACTGTGGAGCCGCTTGTCTAGTTTCTATTACTAAGCATTATGGCCACTTCTTAAGTATGAATAAAAGCCGAGAAGCAGTTGGTACTGGACAGTTAGGAACAACTTTATTAGGTTTAAAACGTGGCTCAGAAAATCTTGGATTTAATGCTAGAGCCGTGAAAGCTTCCCCAGAAATTATAGATAGAATCACGGAAATTACATTACCTGCAATTATTCATTGGCAAGGCTACCATTGGGTGATTTTATATGGTAAAAAAGGAAAAAAATATGTTATTGCTGATCCTGCTGTCGGACTTCGTTATCTCACAAAAGAAGAATTAACCACTGCATGGAATGGTGTAATGCTCTTATTAGAGCCAGATCAAAATCGCTTTTCTGAGCAACCTCAAGAAGAATCAAAAGGTGGAATAACACGCTTTTTTCGGCGCATTTCACCCTATCGTGGCTTACTAACTCAGGTTTTAATGATTAATATCGTCCTGGGTTTATTAGCTCTGGGAACTCCTATTTTAATTCAATTATTAACAGATGATGTCCTAGTACGTGGAGATGTACAGTTACTTACTGTTGTCGTTTCCGCAGTTATCGTTATGAGCTTATTTAGTGGAGGTTTGCAAGCCTTTCAAGCCTTAATGATTTCTCATTTTGGACAAAGATTACAATTGGGGTTAGTCCTAGAATTTGGACAAAAACTGCTGCAATTACCCTTAAATTATTATGAATCTCGTCGCAGTGGTGAAATCACTAGCAGACTTAGAGATATTAGTGAAATCAACCAATTAGTATCACAAATCGTCATTGTTTTACCTAGCCAGTTTTTTATCGCTGTAATTTCTTTTTGTTTAATGTTATTTTACAGTTGGCAATTAACAATAGCAGTTTTATTAGTTGCTGCTTGTATGACCTTATCTACCTTGCCTTTCTTACCCATCCTTCAACAAAAAACCAGAAGTCTCTTAGTCTTAGGTGCAGAAAATCAAGGTGTTTTAGTAGAAACATTTAAAGGCGCACAAGTAATCAAAACTACAAATGCTGCTCCTCAATTTTGGGATGAATTTCAAAGTCGTTTTGGTCGTCTGGCTAATCTAGCTTTTAGTACAGTTCAAATAGCAATTATCAATGGTACTGTTGCTAGAATTATATCTACAATTGGTGGTATTATTTTACTAGGATGTGGGAGTCTTTTAGTAATTAAAGGCAATTTAAGCATCGGTCAAATGTTAGCTTTTAATGCTTTACAAATTAATGTTTTAGCGTTAATTAACTCATTAGTTGGCTTTGTTGATGAATATTTTCGCTCCCAAACCGCAGTTTCTCGATTATTAGAAGTTATTGATGCCACACCAGAAGTAGTAGGAGGAAGTCAAAAGCCCATTGCCAAAATTTCTGCTCATGCAGATATTAGTTGTTCCCATCTTAAATTTCATCACCCCGGTAGAGTTGACTTGTTAGATGATTTTTCTATTCAGATTCCTGGAGGAAAAGTAATTGCTTTAATTGGTAAATCAGGTTGTGGTAAAAGTACTTTAGCTAAATTATTAGCTGGTTTGTATGTACCAGATTCAGGTAATATCCGCATTGGTTTTTTTAATATCCAAGATATTGCTTTAGATTGTTACCGACAGCAAGTAGTTTATGTACCCCAAGAACCTCATTTTTGGAGTCGGACAATTTTGGAAAACTTCCGTTTAGGCACACCTAATATTCCTTTTGAAGAAATTGTTCAAGCTTGTGATATTGCTGATGCAGATGGTTTTATCAGTCAATTACCTAATAAATATCAGACCGTATTAGGGGAATTTGGAGCCAATCTTTCCGGTGGACAAAGACAAAGATTAGCAATAGCTCGCGGAATTCTTACAAATCCACCTATACTCATTTTAGATGAAGCTACCGCTGGACTAGATCCTATGAGTGAAGCAGATGTTCTCAATCGTCTTTTGGAATATCGGACAGGTAAAACTACAATTTTAATTACTCATCGTCCCAGCGTTATCAATCGCGCCAATTGGATTGTTCTCATCGAAAAAGGGCAAATACAAATTCAGGGAACTCCTGAGACATTTTTATCAAAACCCGGAGAGCATTTACAGTTTTTAACTGTATAAACTAATATTATCAAAGTTTTTATTGCCCTATCGCTTAACCCAAACTACTTACTTATGCAAGGAGTAATAATATGCCTAAGAATACTCAGTTATTTAGATATCTTTCTGATAAAGAACAAGAATCTCTCATTGGTGGACAAATATCTCCTAGATTAGGTATATTCGGTGAAGGTAATTTATTCTTCCAAAAAACCGATATTGAAACTGAAGGAAAAAGTGATTTAACTCTCGCTTCAGGTGATTCTACTTCACAAACTACCAAATATAAATTATCCCAAATCACTTTAGCATTTTCTTTCACGTTTGGGTTTCTAACAATTAGTTCTAGTGGTGATAGATTGAGTAATCTATTACCTAGTTTTCTCAGTAACCTATTTTCATAAAATAGCTATTTTAAACTTTAACATCTTTTTGTAGTCACACTAAAAATCTGTTGTAGGGTGCGTCAGATTGCATAAATCCTGCAAATAAACAAATTGTTGATATCTGACGCACCCTACCAATGTGGCAGTTGCGTAAGTCCTGTCAATAACCTATTTTCATAAAATAGCTATTTTAAACTTTAACATCTTTTTGTAGAGATGAACTATTCTCTACATTTCTTATTGCCTAATTAATTAATAAATATTTTTGTAAATACAAAAAAGTATATAATTATTTTGCTTTAATTAGGTAAATCAAACATGAGTTAGAAGCAATAACTTGGTCTAAGTAAATATATGACCTAAGGACAATTTTAAATCATATTAATTTATAACTAAGGAATCATTTATTTCCCAGAAAAAATCTTTATAAAAGAAGTATAGAGGTCATTCACCTCTTGCATAAATTGAGGCTAACAATCATGTCAAATCAAAATATTCAAGCTGATTTACTTGTGGAGTTATCCGCAGATCAGCAACAACTTCTTTCTGGAGGACAAAGGTATAGTTCAAGACCAATAATCTGCTATACCTATGGACCCTATGAAAACTATTCTGATAGAGGCGATAGAGGCGATAGAGGTGATAGAGGACGTGATTTTGATTTTGAGAGAGATAGACAGGGGAGATTTTAAGTGGATAAAACCCGCAAATGGGGTAGCCATTTAATTTCAATCTAGTATTTTCTAGGGGGAAGAGGAAGCTGATATAACTACCTCAAAAAAATTAACTTTTGAGAAAGTTGGGTTATCGCAGATGTTTTATTACAGGATGAAATTAAACTTCCAAATACTACCAATAAAACTACTAGAGATAACCCTTACATTTTTCCTTTTTCCTACTTAATTAAAAAGAAAACAATTCCCTAAACTGAGGCACATAATTATGTCAGTTCAACAGAATCTATCTAACTTAATTGTAGAACTATCTGCTGAAGAACAGCAGCTTTTATCTGGAGGATGTTACCAGATGCCCTCTTGTTATCAACCTAAGAAATGTTCTGAAGACTACCAACAATATGATCAACCTAAACCCTATAACAGTTGTAATAAACGTTTTCAAAGTAACTCTAACTACGGCGATTAAAAATCTTTTTTAGTAGTTAAAGTCTACAAACTAAGCTATCTTTGATAGTCTTATCCCAATTCTATGTGAAGCTGCGCCAAATTTATTTAGTAGAGACGTTCCATGAAACGTCTTTACAACAACGGATAAATTGCATCTTCATAAAAAAACGGTATTATTTTTCAATATCTTGTCCATTTTTTGTAGGTTGGGTTAAGCGACAACGCAACCCGACGCATTTGTTGGGTTTCATGCGAACAAACCAACCTACAAATAAAGACTTTTTTCGATTTGGACAAGGTATTGAGTTTTTCGACATTTTAGTTATGGTTTGTTAAGTCTGAGCATAGATTATTGGAGTTGCTCAGTAATCCAATGTTGTAAAATCGGATTTACTAACTCAGGAGCTTCGTCTTGAGGGCAATGTCCCACACCTTCTAAAGGAATAAACTTTTGTACTTGGGGAAAATTGGCTAACTCTCTACCTAAATTAATAGGTTCCCACGGGTCAGCCGTTCCCCATAAAATAATTACTGGACAAGATATTATAGGTAATAATTCTTCCGCTAAAGGTCCACTAGAATAAGCAGTAAAAGCTAAAAATACAGCAGCAGCACCAGGATCTTTTGCCGGTGTCATCAAAATATCTATTAATTCATCTGTTACCGTTTCTCCGTTAGCATAAGCCTGTAAAAGAATTTTTTTGACTGTTTTTGGTTGAGCTAATTGACTAAAAAAGAAATCACCTACTGCTTTAATAGATAAAAACTTTTGTAAAATCGGCGCACCAAACCTTTTTGTCCACGGTAAAGTAGCGCGTTTACGATCATGCAATAACCGCAAAGAACAGTTAAGTAACGCAGTTCCTAAAGCCATATCTGGGTTAATTACCGCAGCTTGCATTGCGACAATACAACCAATAGAATTACCTACTAAAAAAGCAGGTTCACCCACCACTTCTCGACAAAAATCAGCTACTTGTTGTCCCCAAGTTTCTAATGTATAGGTAATTGTCTGGCCAGGTACAGGTTTAGCTGAACCACCAAAGCCAATCAAATCAATAGCATAAATCCGACAAGTTTTTGCCAAAATTGGTATATTTTTGCGCCAGTGTCCCCAGGACGCACCAAAGCCATGTACCAAAATCACCGCAGGTCCACTAATTCCTTGGGTTTGGTAACAGATGGGAAAACCTTGCCAACTCCAGGTTTTGGTGGATGTAAGTGCGTCTGTAGAATTTGTCATAGAAAATTTATGTGGTGCTTTTACACTATTTTTAAGGAAGATTTACATAAAAAATATACTCTTGGATGATGAAAATAGCACTAGTACTAGATTGAGTAGTTTTACAATTTACGCCTGCTAAATTAGTATATAAAATTAATTGGATATAAAACAAATGCTAAAGCGTGGTTTTACAGTTAGAAACTAACGCTAATTTTGAAAAAGTTTTTGTTCCTAGTTCCTTCGGGCAAGAGAAGATGAGTTTACTAGAAACAATTGATACACCCATCGGCAGCTATTCACCAGATTTTGAGTTACCAGGAGTTGATGAGCGTGTACACCATCTCAGCCGTTATTTAGAAAATTTACGGTCAGTATGTGTCATCTCGATGTGTAACTACTGTCCTTATGTAGAGTTGTACGTAAGTAGACTGAAGAGTATTCAAGCGGAATTTTCCCCTAATGAATTCACATTGATCGGATTAAATGGTAGTCATGCCCATAATAATGATGTTAAAAATGGGGAAGACTTTAGCTCTGGGTCAAACTTTGAGAAGATGAAAGCTTTTGCCCAGCACCATGAGTTAAACTTCCCTTACCTATGGGACTCAACCCAGGATGTGACTTGTAGCTTAGGTGCTATCATCACACCAACAGCTTTTTTAATCGATCACAATGGAATTTTGCGTTATAAAGGTCAAATTGATAATCATCCGCAAGATCCATTAGCAGAGGGAACAGATTATTTAAGAAATGCGATCGCAGCTTTATTTCAAGGTCAGGAAATTCAGCCAGTACAAACACAACCAGTTGGTACGCCATTAGTCTGGCGGAAATAAACCAGAACTAGACACAGATAGTCATTGTACTGCTATCTTAAATTGGAGGCAATTGCAACTTTTTTGATAAAGCGAAACTTCATGGGAACGAATTACCGACGGGTTTTACTTAAACTGAGTGGTGAAGCCTTGATGGGCAACATGGGCTATGGTATTGATCCAGAAGTGGTCAAAGAAATAGCTGCAGAGGTAGGAGAGGTGGTAGCCACAGGCGTTCAAATCGCTATAGTCGTTGGCGGCGGCAATATTTTTCGAGGTGTCAAAGCGGCATCAGCAGGTATGGACAGGGCAGCCGCTGACTACATAGGAATGATTGCCACGGTAATGAATGCCATGACGCTCCAAGACTCGCTAGAACGAATAGGGATACAGACGCGGGTACAAACTGCGATCGCTATGCAAGAATTAGCAGAACCGTATATTCGTCGTCGTGCCATCCGTCATCTCGAAAAAGGGCGGGTGGTAATTTTTGGTGCAGGTTCGGGAAATCCATTTTTTACTACAGATACTACTGCCGCTTTAAGAGCAGCTGAAATTGATGCAGAAGTGATTTTTAAAGCCACCAAAGTAGACGGAATCTACGACGCTGATCCCGAAATTTATCCTGATGCCAAGCGTTATAAAACCCTCACCTATGCCCATGTTTTGACTAAAGATTTGCGAGTCATGGATAGCACCGCAATTGCCTTGTGTAAAGAAAATAATATTCCCATTCTTGTATTTGACTTAACGGTGCGAGGTAACATCCACCGAGCAGTAATGGGAGAATCTATCGGTACCCTTGTGGGAGGTTCTTGTGAAATTAGCTGAAGCTGAAAGTAAGATGCAACATACCGTTGAGGCAACTCAACGAGCTTTTAATACCATTCGCACTGGTCGCGCCAATGCGAGTCTACTAGATAAGGTACAGGTGGAATATTACGGTACACCCACGGCTTTGAAATCTCTAGCAAATATCAGCACCCCTGATGCTTCAACAATCCTGATTCAGCCTTACGATAAGAGCAGTCTCAACATAGTTGAAAAAGCAATTTCTTTGTCAGATATAGGTATAACCCCCAGTAATGACGGTTCTGTAATTCGGCTGAATATTCCGCCTTTGACAAGCGATCGCCGGAAAGAATTTGTCAAAATGGCTGCTAAGTATGCTGAAGAAGGTCGGGTAGGCATTCGCAATATCCGCCGTGATGCCCTCGACTCGATTCGTAAACAGGAAAAAGCTGCGGAAGTTTCCGAAGACGAATCACGAGATCAGCAAGACAAACTGCAAAAACTGACAAACAAGTACACTGCCAGAATTGATGAATTATTGGCAGACAAAGAAAAAGACATCACCACCGTCTAAATTCTTAGGTGGGGGGAACTACTGATTTACTCCAGGATAGAAGTTAGTCTCCTCCCTGCCTTTTCCCTGTTTTATTGAGGTAAAAAATCATCCTCTGTTACTTCTGTTAAATGATATGGACATATCACAGGAAAAGATTCCACTGGTAAACCCGTTTCAGCTTTTGCTTGCTTAACTGCTTGTGTATAACATTCTGTAAAAATGCTCTCCAGATAGGGTTTGAGGCTAGGAGAATCCTGGAGAGATTCTTGAACACGTCTACGATGTTCAATGATACTTCCTTCCCAGCTACCGCTTCTCTTGTCAGGCTGAAATTGCCATTTAAGCAAATGCAGTAGAATGACAATCAGATTACTTTTCAGACTTTTGCGCTCACTCCTTCCCATGTCGCCAATTTCTTCAATGAGGTTTTCCCAGTCTACATTTGCGTAGTCCTGACTTTGCAATTTTGCCACAGTTGTTTCTATCCATTGCAAGTAGTCGGTTTCATATGGGGTTGGGGAATGAGTCTTTAACAAAGACATGGCTGTTTCCATAGCTTTTACTTTGATTATAGTTTTTCTAAATGCAAATGCCTCTAGGACGCTACGCGATAGCTGCGCTCTCTCTGAGATGCTGCGCTCCGCTTGCTTCCCCGAAGAGATACGCCGAAGGCATCGCTTATTGTAAAGAACAAGGTAAGAAATTTTTATTCACTAAAAATTCATCAAAAAACCTAAATGCTTATCTATACTGGAAAATCAACTAATTAAAATAGAAAGCAAAAATTCAGCCATTATGTACGACTGCATCATCATCGGTGCTGGCCCTGCGGGTGGAACAGCAGCATATCATTTAGCCAAGCGGGGACGCTCAGTCTTAGTTCTGGAAAAAGAATCCCTGCCCCGATATAAACCTTGTGGTGGTGGTGTGTCACCAGCGATCGCACAATGGTTTGACTTTGACTTTAGCCCCGCAATTTCTGTCAAAGCTGACTCTCTCCGCTTCACTTGGAAATTAGGCGATCCCGTAGAAGCCAAAATTGCCACTAAAGAACCAGTCTGGATGGTGCGACGGGATGTTTTCGACCATTTCTTAGTACAGCAAGCTCAAAGCCAAGGGGCTGAACTACGAGATAATACAGAAGTTACAGGCATCGAATTTAAAACCGATCATTGGCAAGTTAATACAGCTAACGGATCCGTCACAGGTCGCTACTTAATCGCTGCTGATGGCGCAAAGGGATCAATGGCAAAATGGCTCGGCTTCAAAGACCGTAAACGCCGATTAGCCGGAGCATTAGAAGCAGAAATTCCCGCCAATGTAGAGAAAAAATCCACAATTCACTTTGAGTTTGGCTTAGTTAAAAACGGCTATATCTGGAACTTCCCCAAAGCTGACGGTTATTCTATCGGCGTTGGTACATTTATTGGTGGCGAACCCCAGGATTTTAAGAAAATTTTAGATGAATACGCCAAATCTTTTAATGTTAATGTCACAAATAGCAAGCAGTATGGTCATCCTCTGTGTATTTGGGATGGAAACCAAAAGCTGCATACCCAAAACGCCGTTTTAGCAGGTGAAGCCGCTTGTGTAGTTGATCCCTTTACCGCCGAAGGTATTCGTCCCTCTATTTTTAGTGGTGTCCTAGCAGCAGCATCCATCAACGATGCTCTTAGTGGCGATATCAATGCTTTAGAAAACTACAGTAACGCCGTTAACGAGCAATGGGGTTCAGAAATGGCTTGGGCGCAAAAGTTAGCCGGAGCATTTTATCGTTTCCCTGGTATTGGTTACAAAGTGGGTGTTAAACGTCCCTCCGGCGCTCAAATCATGGGTAAAATCCTTTGTGGTGAATTGCGCTATGGTGATGTTGCCGGTCGCGCATTGAAACGTTTAATCCCTGGTTTTGGCGGTTAGGTAATAATTTCGTAATTCGTAATGCTCCCTTCGGGAGAGCTACGCTAACGTAATTCGTAATTACTCTCATGTCCCGGACTTCTCCAATAAGTCCGGGATCTTGTTTTTCATAACTTATTTTAAGAAAAACACCAAAGAATTGCTCCTGTTAGCAGAACGCACAGAACCCCAGTCAAGCCGGCTAGGGGTTTTTTGTTTTTACCTGTTAGCCATTCTGAGACTTTTCCTGTGTAGGTAATGAGTTCTGCTGTATCTATGGTAGCGATCGCCCATACCCATCCGGTATGAAGTCCCCAAGCTATTCCTAAATTATTACTATCAGCGAATCTAGCTACTACCAAAACCATTCCCATTAACCACAATCCAGGGATTTGCGGTACAGTTTCCCTTTGTTCCCAAACTAAATGTAGTAAAGCAAAAATCAAACTAGAAATAATTGCCGCTACCCAAATTGCATAATCCTTCTCTAACTGAGTTAACAAAAAACCCCGAAAAACTAATTCTTCTACTCCACCAACAAACAAAGCCACCAAAGAAATTGGTAACAAAATTGATGGTATTAACTTGATATTTGATTTTTCTAAATAGCACCAACCTAGCCAAAATTGGCAGGTGAAGACTAGAACTAGTCCCAACACACCTAAACCAAAACCTAGTAGTAAAGAACCTAAAATAGAAAGCTTCCCCACCAAACCATAATCAGCAAAAGACCCCAGTCCTAGCTTATTTATTCCCAAAATAATCAATGGTGCTAATAAATAGAGAGACACCAATAAAGGTATTTTTTGCTCTGGTTGTAAAGGTTTGTTAAGTTGCCAATTTATAGCCATCCCAATTATCGCTGCTAATGGCAACCAACACCCTACCCAAATAATAAAAAAAGCCATGACAAGTAACATTACTGGCGAATCTTTAAGAAATGTCAGTAAGGTGTTGACCAATGGCTCTAAAAATGCTATTGAAACAGACAAAAAAAACACGATATACCTCTTCCTAAAATAGAGTTCTTGCTTATTTATCAAAACTCTACTAGGATATGCGACTCATGCCAGAGGTCAACCAATTTTAGATTTTGGATGCAAAATTAATGTCACCCACAGCAAGTGTTGACCTAGAGGTACATTAATCCCCCATCAACCTAAAACAAAAAATCTCAAATGGTTACTAAAATCAGATTTTTTTGTGTAACAGAGTTTTTACACTACAAAAGCTAGTGGAGGTTTGCAGAAATAACTGACAATTAAAAACTTATAAAAAGCTTGTTTAATCTGCTTTTTTAATTTTTAATTTTTAATTTTTAATTCCGCCCTGCCGTACTAGTTAACTGTAGCAGTAGGGACAAGTTATCAAGCATTTACCCAAAACTTACCCCTACTATCAGAAAAATTTAATTCTCCTCTTCATCTTCCAACTCTGCTTCGTCAGAGTCTACATCCTGAGATGTTAATTTCTTATCACTTTCACCTAACTGAATCAAGTGAATATGCTTGTAACCGAGCCTAATTTCAAACTCATCACCAGGTTTTAAGCCCATGGCTTTGGTGTAGGTAGCACCAATGACAATTTGACGATTTTGGTGAACACTAACACGGTATGTCGGTTCGCGTCCACGTCCATCTTTAGGTGCTTCTGGACTGAGAGGAATACCTCTAGCAGACAGCAAAGCATCATAAAAGTCGGTGAGATTAACACGAACTTGGTTATTTTTAGTGACGGTGTAATAGCCGCACTGCTTTGCTCTTTCTCGACGTGGTAAATTAGAAAGCTCTTTTACTTTAGAAAGTAGTGCTTTTCCAGTTAATGCGGCGGTTGCAGTTTCAGTCATTATTTTCAAAATTTCCTTAATCTCTCCAAGCTGATCAACAATGTCGTTTTATCCCAGTATTTGGCTTCTGAGCCACTGCATAGAGCTACTGAAGACTCTAGGGTGAGGAGTGAATTCCTGCTGATATGAGCAGTCCAAGCACCTCTATCTACAATGAATTAGAGGTCATGGTCGTCACAGACATTTATTTAGGTGATTTTACAGCACTTTTAACCATCATTCGCCATCAGAAATAAAAGTATTTTATTTTTTGGCGCTACTGTAGCGGTGTAATTTTAAGCCACCTTTACAAATCAGGTTAGTTCTACTACAAAAAAGTGGTAGAAACAATAAATTGCAGGTTTTCCACTTTTAGTGCTTGCTTTTCTTGACCTTGACTTATAGGGTAGTCCCTACTCCTCATCTCAAGCTGAAGACAGCATAGTATTTGCTTATGGTCTTATGGACATACACCCGTTTGTCCAGCCAGCAGAGACATGAATTTTCCTATCTCTACATTACGAAGAAAGAACTTGGCATTAGCCGCACTTATGCGGTTATTGGCACTGGTTTTGTTTCTTCGTAATTTCATATTAAATACTAGCATGGACTAATAATAGCAAAATATTTGTTTAATTTAAAATTCAACTTGCGACACAACTTTTTTTTTAATCGCTGAAGTTGGGGAGAGAAAAAGCAGTTTGGATTTTCCTCTGGCTTTATGCTCTCATAAGTATTGGGTCATGGCTTTTATAAAAATTTATCTAATTGAGATGAGCAATTTTGAGTGAGTGAGTTAAATCTACAGTTTTCTTGATAGAGATGAGACAAAAAGCCGCCTCGATTTTCCCACCTTTTATTAGCATCAGGCAATATCTCTGAGATTATTCTGTACGTCTGTCTAGGGGAAGAATCAATTTACCACATCTATCCGCTGCTTGATAGTCAAGACCAGATAATTATCATCCGCTTTAACACTTCTACATATTTAAAATCTGCTTATTCCCTACTGGTTAAAGAATTTTTATAACTAATACTTGACTAAAGAAGTGTGAAGTGTCAAGGATCAAGGTTAAAGTAGTTATAAGTAAATCATCGTCGCTTGTAGGCGAAAATCAAAAAAGATTTTTCAAAATTTATGCTTCATACCTATGAGGGTAGAAAAGCCCAGTTATTTAGCCTTCAGCCTTGAGTAAACTTCCATCTGTACGGTTAAACACCGCTACCTTGTATGTCCAACAAGTAAATGAAATCCAACCAGATGCTTTTTGAAGATAAATGCCCCTGACGGCACTTCTACAACTAAAAATTTTCATGGTTATCCTGGAATTGAAATCATCAGATCCTTAAATGTCAGCCTCTTAGCTGCTGATTTTTCACAACAACCTGGTTGTACTCATGATTTCGGAGCCAGGTGAGGCAATTTTAATAATTGGGTGGGTAAGAATGGAAGTTATTTTTAAGATTATTCGGCAACAACAAAATTCCGTCCCTGTTATGCAAACTTATCCTTTGCAGGTAGAACCAGGTAATACAATCCTAGATTGCCTTAATCAGATTAAGTGGGAACAAGATGGAACTTTAGCATTTCGTAAAAATTGCCGCAATACTATTTGTGGCAGCTGTGCGATGCGAATCAATGGACGTTCGGCTTTAGCTTGTAAGGAAAATATTGGTAGTGAACTAGCTAGATTAGCACAAATTTCATCATCGAAAACCCCAGATAATACCGTTTACCAAATCACCATTGCTCCTTTGGGTAATATGCCCGTGATTAAGGATTTGGTAGTGGATATGAGCAGTTTTTGGGATAACTTAGAAGCTGTTGCTCCTTATGTGAGTACAGCAGCGCGACAAGTACCAGAAAAAGAGTTTTTGCAAACACCACAAGAGCGATCGCTCCTCGATCAAACCGGCAATTGTATTATGTGCGGTGCTTGCTACTCTGAATGCAACGCCCGCGAAGTAAATCCAGACTTTGTTGGACCCCATGCTCTGGCCAAAGCATATCGCATGGTGGCAGATTCCCGCGATAGTGATACTGAAAATCGGTTAGAAAACTACAACGAAGGTACTAAAGGAGTTTGGGGTTGTACTCGCTGTTTTTACTGCGATTCAGTTTGTCCCATGGAAGTTGCACCATTAGAACAAATCACCAAAGTTAAACAAGAAATTCTTGACCGCAAACAAGCCAGCGATAGCCGTTCAATTCGTCACCGCAAAGTCTTAATCGATTTAGTGAAAGCAGGTGGTTGGATTGATGAACGTCAATTTGGTATCCAAGTAGTTGGTAACTACTTCCGCGATTTAAAAGGATTACTCAGCCTTGCACCTTTAGGCTTGCGAATGCTCGTCCGAGGTAAATTCCCCCTCTCCTTTGAACCATCAGAAGGCACACAACAAGTGCGATCGCTCATCGAATCCATTCAAAAAACCGAATCATGAATCCTGAGTTGTGAGTACAATTAATTTTTAATTCTTAATTTTTAATTTTTAATTGTATTCACCTCGGTTCTTGTGGGATATTCAACTGTCGTCCAGAACGGTCATACAGTAAAATATCCCATTGCCCATTATTACTAAACTCAAAAGCAATCCTACTCCCATCAGCACTAATTCTAGGATTGCGAACTTCTGCTTGCAGATTAGTAGTTAAATTTCGTGATTGACGAGTTTCCCTGTCATAGAGAAAAATCGCAGATCGTCCCTGACGACTCCCCACAAACACAATATAACGACCATCTTGAGTCACTGAAGGATGAGACGCAATGCTATCAAAGGAATTCAAATCCGGTAAATCCACCAAATTCCGAGTCACCGTATCAAACATATAAACATCTTGACTACCCCTGCGGTCAGTCGTAAACACAATATATCTCCCAGAAATTTGGGGATTTACTTCTGAAGCCAGACTATTGAGACTCCGACCACCGGCATCAAATGGATAACTCATCAAGCGCGGGTAGCCAAAACACCCAGTCAACAAACTAGAGCATAAAAATAAAAAAATAAGTAATTTATCATTGGTCATTGGTTATTAATTATTCTTCATTTTTAATTTTTAATTATTCACAGTTGCACCATTGGGAATATCTAACTCCACAGTCGGACCTCGATCTAAAACCTCAATATCCCACTGTCCACGACTAGCAGATTCAAACACAACATAACGCCCATCAGGACTGATGTAAGGATTTCTGATCCAACCCCGATAGGTGGGAGTGAGGATTTGTGACTGTTGTATAGAGCGATCGTAAAATGCCACAACTGGTCTACCTTGGTCGCTAGTGATGTAACAGATATAACGGCCTGTATAGCTCAGGCTAGGACTTTCAGCAATTGTTTCCCGTCTATTTAAACCTGGTGTAGGAATAAAAGCTTGAGTTTCTAAGTCGTACACTAACAACTGCTGACTACCATTTCGATTAGATACAAAAGCTAAAAACCGACCATTTCCACTGAATGCAGGTTGCTCCTCCTTATAGCGACTATTCAGAGAAGTAGGCCCCAAAGAAATCTCATTAGCACCACAAGATATAAGTAAACTTGTCAAACCAAAAACTAGGCTCCAATGAATTGGTGGTTGGAGCCAAAATCTAGATATAAATGTTTTCACACCAAACTTTTTCCCTCTCCTCCGAGATAACCACCTCCCCAAACATTTTAAATATCGTCATCAAAATCGTTGGAATTATCTGGGCGCTCACTTGGCTTTTCGATTGGGTTGTATGGAACATAATCAGTGGGAATAGCCTCATCATCATCCCTCTGTCTGCGGGGAGTAGAATCAGAAGGTGGACGACGTTTTCTTGGTCTGGGAGCAACATCATCCTCACGACTTTCTGGGCGCTGGGGTCGGTTATTAGGACGACGGGGTGTTTTTTTTACGTCCTCTGGTGGACTTTCCCAATCATCAACTCCCCTAGAAACAGAACCCCAATTTTCTTCTTCATAACTTTCAGTAGGGCGACTCACTGAACGCCTAGAACTAGGACGACGGTTCGTCTCTCCTGTTTCTGGTTTTTCCCGATTATTGCGGCGTTCTGAACGGCGGGGAGGTTGCTCCTCATAATAATCATCACGCCCTGATTCTTCATCTCTGCTACCGCGAATCCTAGCACGTTGAGGACGTTCTTCCTCCTCATAAGGCAGTGGTTCCAAATCTGCATCCATCTCAGCTTGATAATTCCGCCGCTCAGAGTAAGAATATTTTCGGCTGACCTCGCGCTCATCGTCCACAATTGGCGTATTCCGTTTAGCTTGTTGGGTTGCTATACTCCGTA
The DNA here is from genome assembly GCF_000332135.1 of Anabaena sp. PCC 7108. Taxonomy (NCBI): domain Bacteria; kingdom Bacillati; phylum Cyanobacteriota; class Cyanophyceae; order Nostocales; family Nostocaceae; genus Anabaena; species Anabaena sp. PCC 7108. The sequence goes on along the minus strand of NZ_KB235896.1, from coordinate 4,319,020 downwards.
GACGAATACTTTCAACTGCAAAAAATACAGTAGTACCAACTAAAAGCAACTGACCAAATTGTAGAATTGGGTCTAGCCGCCATCCTTGGAAGATGAGAATAAAACCACACAGCAAGCCTACTGCTGCAAAAAAGATATCTTGATCTCGTGAAAGTTCTGGACGCACAGTGCGAAGAAAATACAGTGCTGCTCCAGCCACAGCCAGGAAAATTCCTAGAATACTGGCTGAGTTCGTCCCAAAATTAACCTGAGCCAAAACACCAGCTGAATTCAGCCCAAAATTTATCATTTCTGTTTTCCCAATATCAAATCTATGTTAGCGAGTCACAATTAAAATCACTACTCTAAACTATTGACCATATATTTAAGCTTCAAATTAAGCTTCAAAGCATCTGGCAAAGAAGCTCTGAAGCTTTTTAGCACCATTAGGGCATAGGTGCTGGGGAGCAGATCCAAAATATTAATTTCCGAGTCCCCAGTCCCCAGTCCCTAGTCACCAAGCATTAAAAACGTTCGATTTTATCTTTTTGGCTAATGAAAATCAGCCCAACTGTTGCAGGGATAACCACAATTGCAGTACCCCAAACCAGACTCCAAAGAAAATTTGCTAAAGAGGGTGTCATAGTTCTCAACCTTTTTTTACACTGTTCATCCTAATTTTAATCTTGTATCACTTTCTTGAGAAGCAATTATCAGTTATCAGTTATCAATTACCAATTATCAGCTTCATCGCTTGACAAAATAGGATAGCAATCTTCGATGAAACGACAGCATTTGGTTAAAATGAGAGAGAATGCTTTACAAAGCTTAAACTTTTTTTGGCAGACCCCAAGTTTTTGATTTCTTCACAGATAGTAGCTGAAAGTGATGACTGGTGTTAACCTGACTTCTTGGACTCTCGGACCCGTTTTGGGAGTGATGACATTTTTGTTTATTTTCCGTATCGTTCTCACTTGGTATCCACAAGTGAATCTCAATCGTTTGCCTTTTAATCTCATAGCTTGGCCAACGGAACCCTTTTTAGTGCCATTGCGAAAGCTAGTACAACCTATTGGCGGAGTGGATATTACCCCCATTATTTGGGTTGCTATTTTGAGCCTCATTCGAGAAATTTTACTAGGTCAGCAAGGATTACTGACCATGATGTCTCGTGTGAATTAAGTGATTGAAGGAGAGGGGGAGACGCGGGGATGCATTCCAATCTCCGCCCCATCTTGGCAATTACTGCAATTTCATTTCCTGGACAAAATCGGTGTAAATATTACCTGCCAAAAACTGTGGGGTTTCCATGATTTTTTGATGAAACCCAATGGTCGTGGGTAGTCCAGTAATGGCACATTCCCGCAAAGCGCGTTTCATCCGGTTAATGGCAGTAGGACGGTCTGGACCCCAAACAATTAGCTTCCCAATCAGGGAGTCATAATAAGGGGGAATTTGGTAATCTGTGTACACATGAGAATCAATCCGCACGCCAGGTCCTCCCGGTGGTAGATAGCCGCTAATCTTTCCAGGAGAGGGACGAAAATCATGATCAGGATCTTCAGCGTTAATCCGGCATTCAATAGAATGACCCCTGAGAATTACTTGGTCTTGAGTCAATTGCAGTCTTTCACCTTGGGCAATGCGGATTTGTTCAACAACTAAATCAATACCAGTAATCATCTCTGTGACAGGATGCTCAACCTGTATTCGGGTGTTCATTTCCATAAAATAGAACTTACCGGATTTATCCAGAAGAAACTCAATAGTTCCAGCCCCAGAGTAGTTAATGAATTGGGCTGCTTTCACGGCTGCATCTCCCATTTTTTCCCGAAGGGCTGAGTCAAGAGCCGGACTAGGAGCTTCTTCCAGTAACTTTTGATTGCGACGCTGAATTGAACAATCTCTCTCCCCTAAATGGATGACATTACCAAAGTTATCTGCCAAGATTTGAAATTCAATGTGCCGGGGACGTTCGATAAATTTTTCTATATAAACGCCAGCATTACCAAAAGCGGCTCCTGCTTCTCCTTGGGCTGCTAAAAAAAGTTTGACAAATTCGTCTTCTGAACGAACAAGGCGCATACCGCGTCCACCACCACCTGCGGTAGCTTTGATCATCACAGGGTAGCCAATATCTTCAGCAATTTTCTTACCTTCTTGCTCAGATTCAACCAAACCATCACTACCTGGTACAGTTGGTACTCCTGCTCTTTGCATGGTTTCTTTGGCTGTGGCCTTATCTCCCATCAACCGGATGGATTCAGGGCTAGGGCCAATAAAGGCAATATGATGGTCAGCACAAATTTCTGCAAACCGAGCATTTTCAGCTAAAAAGCCATAACCAGGATGAATGGCTGTGGCATTGCGCGTCAAGGCGGCGGCAATAATATTGGGAATATTCAAATAACTTTTACTGCTGGCTGGTTCGCCAATGCAAACTGCCTCATCGGCAAGTTGGACGTGGAGAGCGTTCCGGTCAACAGTGGAGTGAATGGCAACCGTCGCAATTCCCATTTCTTCACAAGCACGGAGAATGCGAAGAGCTATTTCTCCGCGATTAGCAATTAAAATTTTGTCAAACTTCATTTTCTAGCTTCGATATTAGTACCAGTAGATTGACATTCTCTCCCATCCCGTTGAAATAAAGCTGTCGCATTACTGCAAATTCTGACAGGAGATTCCCAAGCTTCATTCTCACCAGAGTTCAAGATGGGGTTGCTTGCCTCCACGAATCTTAACTAGACTAACAATATTGGGGCTGTTAGTCTTTGCCAGTTTCCCGCACTTGGCTTTTTAGCAGATCACCATCAACTTTAATATCTCCTGTTTAGTTACTATATTTCTGTCAGCCCAACACCCGCATTCAGAAAATTTTTGCAAAAAATTTGGGAAATATTTACAATATTCTCTTTTTTATGCTATATTCTAATTCTAGGCAACCCGTGCGGATGTGGCGGAATTGGTATACGCGCACGCTTGAGGTGCGTGTGGCTTTGCCTTGCGAGTTCGAGTCTCGCCATCCGCATTTTTCGGATTTTAATTGACACGGACATGGAGGGATGGTAAGACCACTTGTGGCGCAACCCAGCGAAGTGTCAAGGAATCCTCGCTCCTTTAGGACGAGGAGGTATATCAAAAGTGCTGATAATATTTTTCTCAGCCGATCTAACCCAGTGTCCCCATAGGAATCTGGGTTTTTTGTGCTTTCATAGATATAGGTGAAGTTTTGTAAATAAAATTGACTAATACTGTTACACAAACAAATAACTCAACACTGCCAACCGCTTGGCATTGCCTAAATCCAATTTGGCAAGGTAAAGAGGAAGATATTCAAAAAGGTTTGTCTCACACTCAGTTAGCACCAGCATGGCAATTGCTACTTTTGGGCGATGGCTCCCCTACCAGACACTTACAATTACTCACTTGTGAGCGGATAGAAGTGGATGTTATCGATATGTCTTTAATTGGCACAAACCCAGATAATGCTCCCGATTTAATTCAAGTTGTTCCCAGTCCCCGACTGCGCCGACAAGTGTGGCTACGTACTGCCTCTGGACAGCGATTAGGATATGCTACTTCCTGGTGGGAAGCGAGTCATGTAGATGAGTATCTGCAAAACCGTTCCTTACCGATTTGGGCGAGTTTAGCTCAGATTCGCACCGAGTTATATCGAGATATTCGAGGAATTTACTGTGGTTACTCAGCTGCGCTGGAGTCAGGCTTTGATCAAGTGGGACCTTTTTGGGGTCGCCATTATTTGTTTTGGCATCATGGACAGCCTCTAACCTTGATTTATGAGGTTTTTTCCCCTTATTTAACTAAATATTTGGGTCAACAACAAGGTGATTAGAAAAAAGGCTAAAAACCCTTGAGCTTGAGTGAGGTTTAGAGGAAAGACTCAGCTGTGCTATTCTAGCGAACATTCAAACTAGACAATTCTCAATCTCAATTTAATGCAGTATCAGAGTTCAAGAGCAAATAACCAAGGTTGAGGTTAGTGATGAAAGCAAATGAGAAACTTCAAGTTGAAGAGGTGCTAATTCCTACGCCTAACGGAAAAATGCCTGGAATCTTGCATACCCATGCTAATCCTCAACGCAAGCCAGCCATTCTTGTGCTAATGGAGGCGTTTGGCTTAACATCACATATTCAAGATGTAGCAGCTCGAATTGCAAGGGAAGGATATGTCGTTCTGACACCTGATTTATATTATCGAGAATTGCCGAATAACAAGTTTAGTTACGACGAAGTCGAAACAGCAATGGCAATGATGTACCGTCTCGATTTCGGTGCAGGGATGGAGAACGATATGCGAGCAGCATTGGGTTATCTGAAATCAAGAGTTGATGTGTTTCCAGATCATGTTGGGGTGACTGGATTCTGTTTAGGCGGGGGGTTGAGTTTTTTCACTGCTTGCAAGTTTTCAGACGAAATTGCGGCAGTGGCTCCCTTCTACGGCATGGTCTTGGACGAGTGGGTTGCGGCAATGACAGACATTACGGTGCCTATATATTTATTTCACGGTGGTGTTGATCCATTTATCCCATTGGAACGTATTCAACAAATTGAGTCTCGCTTTAAGGAGCTTGGTAAGGAATATACGTTAAAGCTTTATCCTGATGCAGATCATGGTTTTTTCTGCCATGAGCGTTCTTCCTATAACCGTTTGGCAGCAGAAGATTCATGGCATGAGCTGAAGCAGTTCTTCCGCAATCATTTGCAAAAAAAGGAACTAAACTAGATAACTAGCAAGTTGGGTTAGGTAGTAAGTTGCAATGGCACCACCTATTGTGTCTAGTTTAATGATGAAAAAAAAGAAACCATCTTTGGTGCTGACACTCTCAGTGGCTTGGTTATTGATTAGTGCCGGGAGTCTAGCATATTGGTTTTTAACCAGAGGACAACCATTGTCTAGAGATTTGCCTGCGGGTGCCAATATTATTCCTCAAGATGCCTTATTAGCAGTTTCCTTGACGACGGACACTAAACAATGGCAGAAGTTGCGGGAGTTTGGGACATCAGAAACCCAAGCGGAACTGGATAAGAATTTAGTACAGCTACAACAACGGTTTTTGGTCAATAATGGTTACAATTTTCAAAAAGATATTCAACCTTGGGTAGGTGATGAAGTCACTATTGCAATTTTGGCTCCCCCTGTGTCCAAGCCAGTACCTAAACCAGTAGCGACTAATACCGAAGCTGCTTCTGAGCAATCAGTGCTAATGGTGCTACCAATCAAAAATCCAGAAATTGCTAATCAGATTTTGGCAAAACCTAAACCGCTCAAACAAGGTAAATGGATTGAGCGAATTTATGAAGGAATCTCCATTAAACAAACTGAGGGAAAAGCTGGAGAAAATTTCTCAGCAGCGGTAATAGATAAGCGGTTTCTTGTCATCACAGATAATCCTCAAGCCGCAGAAAGAACAATTGATGCCTACAAAAATAAAGTATCTTTAGCTACAAGTAGCGGTTTTGTGGAAAATTTTCCAAAAGCTTCTAGCTATGAACCTTTTGCTCAGTTTTACGTCAATATTCCTACTGCCGCAAGGATAGCTGCTACGGATACGAATCAGCCTTTACCTGCTCAGGTTTTAGCTCAACTTCAAAATAACCAAGGTTTAGCGGGAAGTGTCATTTTAGAGGACAAAGGAATAGGCTTAAAGGGTATTTCTTGGTTAAATCCTAATAGTCAGCGGGTGTTGGTGGTAGAGAATAAAGCTGGGAAAATGCAAAATCGTCTCCCCAGTGAAACTTTAATGATGCTGTCTGGGAGTAACTTACAGCGGCTGTGGGGAGACTATGTTTCTACTTCTCAAAGAAATCCGTTATCACCCGTCTTGCCAGAACAACTGAGACAGGGTGTAAAATCTTTGACAAGTCTGGATTTAGAGCGAGATTTGCTGACTTGGATGAAAGGAGAATTTTCAGTGGCGGTGATTCCTAACACCCCAAAAGATGGTTCACCAGATAATTTTCGGTCAGGTTTAGTGTTTATGGTACAGGCAAGCAATGCCTACAATGGGCAAAGCCTACGCCAAGCTGCGGAAAATTCCCTAAAACAGCTAGATGAGGCGATGCAAAATCAATACCAATTTAAGATTCAAGGGGCTAAGGTGGCGGGTAAGCCTGTTGTTAACTGGATTTCACCTTTTGGAACTTTAACGGCTACTCATGGCTGGTTAGATGATGATGTCGCTTTCTTTGTCTTCGGCGCTCCTATTACCGATAAAATTCTTCCCAAACCTAATAACTCTTTAGCCAGTAATCTCTCGTTTCAACAGACAGTCCCTACAGAACTTAATCCACCCAAGGGTCAATTTTTTCTGGATGTGGATAGGACTGTTAAAAGTTTTACTCTCAATTCTTTGTTTCCCAATCAACGAAAATTTCTCGCTGCAACACGGAATATTGGGGTGACGACTGCGGTTAATGATCGTCGTAGTCAGCGCTATGACATTTTTTTAGAACTTAAGAAAGTGGGTAAATAGGGATGCAGGGACGCGGTGACGCGGGGATGTGGGGACGCCGGGACACGGGGATGTGGGGACGCGGTGACGCGGTGACGCGGTGACACAGAGAGACGGAGAAAGGTGGATGAGGAGAGTTTTTTGGAACAGCAATTAGCGGGACTTGATATCACCTAATTAGCAATGACCAAAAATAGATAGGATCAGAATAGTCGGAATTAAATCAGTGATACAGCAGATTGCGGGTTATAGGAAGTATAAAATTTCCACCAAAAATCAGGTAGCAAGGGGATTTTACTTCTAATACGGGTTTAGGACTGCTAAACCCCTACTCCATTCTGCTGTAGGTGATCAAAGTTTGAGTTAGGTTGATTCTTTCACTCTCTCTGAGAACTGAGAACTGAGAACTGATAATTGATTCAAGCATTCACTGGAGAGAAAAGTTTATGAATCTGGTTGTACTCCAGAACTGGCTAGATAATGCGTCCTTTGCCATCTTATTCTGCACCATGTTGGTGTATTGGGTGGGGGCGGCTTTTCCGAGTTTATCGGTGACTGCGGCTTTGGGGACAGCTGGAATGGCGATCGCTAATTTGTGTATTGCTACCCTATTAGGAGCAAGATGGATAGAAGCTGGTTATTTTCCTCTTAGTAATCTCTACGAGTCTCTATTTTTCTTAACTTGGGGAATTACCGCTGTTCATTTAATTGCAGAGAATAACAGCCGTAGTCGGTTAGTTGGGGTTGTCACTGCACCTGTAGCTATGGGAATTGCTGCTTTTGCTACTTTAACCCTACCATCAACTATGCAGGTATCAGAACCTTTAGTTCCTGCATTAAAGTCGAATTGGCTGATGATGCACGTCAGCGTGATGATGTTGAGTTATTCGGCTTTGATGGTGGGTGCGTTGTTAGCGATCGCATTTTTAATCGTAACTCGCGGACAAAATATCCAATTACAAGGTAGTTCTGTTGGTAATGGTGGTTATCGCAGCAACGGTTACAAACTGCTCAAAGCTGGTGAGTTAGTTACTCAACCGCCAACACCTCCATCTGAAAATAATGGCTTTTCTCGTTATGAAAGCAACAACAATGGTAATGGTACTGCTGTTTTAGATGTAGTCCAAACTACTCCGATTCCAACTGCTGAAATTCTTTCACCTCAACGCCTCACTTTAGCGGAAACTCTCGACAATATCAGTTATCGCATTATCGGTTTGGGATTTCCCCTACTGACAATCGGTATTATTGCTGGTGGTGTGTGGGCAAATGAAGCCTGGGGTTCTTATTGGAGTTGGGACCCAAAAGAAACTTGGGCGTTAATCACTTGGTTGGTTTTTGCAGCTTATCTACATTCTCGAATCACTCGCGGTTGGCAAGGACGCAAACCAGCAATTTTAGCCGCTACTGGCTTTGTTGTCGTTTGGATTTGCTATCTCGGTGTCAATCTTTTAGGTAAGGGTTTACATTCTTACGGTTGGTTTTTCTAGAACCTCATCCTCTCACTCCCTCTCGGTAGAGAGGGAAAATAATTCGGATCAGACAAAATTAAAAAAGGCGTTGCTGAATAAGGGGATGATTGAGGCTGACGCGGGGACGCGGGGACATGGGGACGCTCAGACGCGGTGATTCTATATTGATGCAGATTCTCAAATTATTCTGCAAGTATGCAACGCCTTAAAAAAATATAGAACTAAGGCTCTTGAGTAGCGATCGCTAACCTTGCACCTTTCACCTGACGTACTTTATCCATCACTGCTATAACATTACCATGCTCAACTTTAGCATCCGCATTAATGATTACGAGCGATTCTGGATCTGAACCCATCAAATCACGTATTTGCTCAGATAAAGCATCAATGTTTGTTGGTTTATTATTCAGGCTTACGAGTCCCGATGCTTCTAACGTCACATTGATTTTGGTAGGAATTCGGGATGACTGTGATGTTGCTGCCTTTGGCAAATTCACAGGTAAACTTTCTTGTCGGGTTAAAAATAGCGTTGACATGATAAAAAAGGTCAAAATCGCAAATATCACATCAATCATCGGCAAGATGTTTATCTGTGGTGGAAGATCTGGTTCATCTGGTAGCCGCATAGGTTTTCTCCACTCTTTGTTTGTAGAATCCCCAAAATAAAATACATATTGACGTATATTGACGAATATCGATACAAGAATAGCAACAACCAATCCGCTCAATAATCAATCCCATTGTTTAAGTTAAAATACTAAACCGCCTACTATCAAGCGAATATTTGTTAAATGGTAAATATTATACTTTTTCACCAAACATTAGAGCAAACTAAGATACAAGTCAAGTAATTGGCAGTATTTAATGAGATTAATGATTAGGTTCTCACTGATTTTTATACCTTTTGCCAAAATAGTAACCAGATCAAGCCGATAAAATACCAATTTTCTAGCAGATTTCTTGATGATCACTTTTTATGTATTTGTGAAAATTAAATCTTTTTTAGCTATTAATTGATATATACTATCAACTAGTGATAAATTTTAATTAGCTAAATCTAAAACTCTGGCAATAAAAATCTTCATGCTTACTGTTCCCTTGCTTAATAGCTGGCAAAGGGGTTAAATTCACAATGAGTACCTGTAATAATACCAAGGTAATTTATTTGACAAAAGTTACTAATTTACTGTAAATTTATTGACAAAATCTACTAATAAAACTGACTATGACAGATAGTAAAAATAACTACAACCAAAATAACCAAAAGCCCAGAGGATGGGGGTTAAAATTTTTTGGACAGACACCCCAAACACCCCAAGCAGAAGAAAACATACTGAAAAGTGGCTCTTTTGTAGACACAGGTAAATCTTTCCCCTTAGCAATGGCCAATGTAGGAGAGCGTTTAGCAATCGTTAAACTCAAAGGGACAGAAGGTACAGTCCATCGTCTGATTGGGATGGGATTACTTCCAGGAACTGAACTGCAAATCATCAGCATTGCCAATGGTTCTATCATCGTTGCACTTGGTGACAACCGGATTGGGTTGGGGGCAGGTATGGCACAAAAAATCTTATGTACGAATAGGGCATAAATATAGCAGGTGAGAGGGAACAGGTGACAGGTGACAGCCTGAAAAGTCTTTTGGTGTCTATATTTTTATATTTTATAATCAATTGGTGTCCTCACCGCCCTGTCTGTTGCTATAAATTTAAACTGGGCTTTATACCCAGAACTAAAGTTTTCATTCATACTTGTTTGTTCCTAACCTCTGCCTCTTTTAGATAACGTGACCAAATCTAGATCGACAAATAAAAATGAGCGAAAAAAAACAACTACGTGATTTAGCTGTGGGCTGCACAGGGCGGGTAATAGGTTATGAAAAAGCTGCCCGTAGTTATAAAGGAAAATTATTAGCAATGGGACTCACACCAGGTACAGAGTTTACAGTTACCCGCCATGCCCCCCTGGGAGATCCCGTAGAAATTCAGGTGCGGGGGTTCAAACTGAGTCTGCGTAAAGATGAAGCCAATGCTTTATTTGTAGAGGAAATAGCACAATGAGTAAGCAGATAATTGCATTGGTAGGTAATCCCAATTGCGGTAAAACCACTTTGTTTAATGCCTTAACAGGTGCTAATCAAAGAACAGGTAACTGGCCTGGTGTCACAGTAGAGCGTAAAGAAGGAAAATATACTCACAATAGTCAAAATATTACAGTTGCTGACCTACCTGGGGTTTATTCTCTTGATGCCGAAGATGGCGACACTGGACTAGATGAACTGATAGCGAGAGATTACTTACTTTCTGGTGAGGCTGATGTCATCATTAATATTGTTGATGCATCCAACTTAGAACGAAACTTATATCTCACCACCCAAATCATGGAAATGCGCTTACCTATGATTGTAGCGTTGAACATGATGGATGTTGCCAAAGAGCGGGATATGAAAATAAATCCTAGTTTACTCTCAGAGCGTCTTGGTTGTCCGGTGATACCCATGAGTGCAACCTTAGGTAAAGGATTAGCTGAATTACAGGATGCAATTAACCAATCTCTCTTGGATTTATTAGTACCACCAACCTACGTTGCTTATCCAGCCGTTATTGAAGATGCGATCGCTCAACTAGAACCTTTTATCAGAGAACATAGCCCCAAACGCACAGTAGATCCTCGTTGGACAGCCCTCAAACTTTTGGAATACGAGGATCGAGTTGTACCAGAATTGAGAAGCAAAGAATTAGAGCAGATAGTAGTTGAACACAGGCGGAAAGTTCATCAAACCTTGGATGACGACTTAGATATCATCATCGCCGATAGTCGTTACACCTTTATTCGCAACTTAATCCAAGGTGCAGCCGAACGCAGTCGAGAAGTTAAAACTAACATTTCTGACAAAATCGACCAAATCGTACTCAATCGCTGGTTAGGTATACCAGTTTTCTTGTTGGTGATGTATCTGATCTTCACCATATCGATTAATATTGGCGGTGCTTTTATTGACTTTTTTGACATCACCTTTGCCACAATTTTTGTCGATGGTTTCGGTAAACTGCTGGAAAGCATTAATGTACCAGGATGGTTAGTTGGACTGTTAGCACAGGGCGCAGGTGGTGGTATCCAAACCACAGCTACCTTCATTCCCCAAATTGGCATGATGTTTTTGTGTCTATCGGTGTTAGAAGATACTGGTTATATGGCACGGGCTGCCTTTGTCATGGATAGGTTGATGCGTTTGATTGGGCTTCCGGGTAAATCCTTTGTACCGATGATTGTCGGTTTTGGCTGTAACATACCGGGAATTATGGCAACGAGGACATTAGAAAATAAACGCGATCGCTTGATGACAGTGATGATGAACCCCTTCATGTCCTGTAGTGCGAGATTGACAGTTTACGCCCTATTTATTGGTGCTTTCTTCCCCGTTGGTGGTCAGAATATTGTTTTAGGTCTTTACCTATTGGGCATTTCCGCCGCCATATTTACCGGACTGATCTTGAAAAATACCATCCTCCAAGGGGAAGCCGCGCCCTTTATCATGGAACTACCTCCATACCATATACCCAAGATTAAAGGTGTGCTGTTGCGTACTGGAGATCGTCTGAAAGCTTTCATCACCAAAGCAGGTAAAGCCATTGTGATTATGGTGATTGTTTTGGGTTTTATGAACTCCGTAGGCACTGATGGTACATTTGGTAAGCAAAATAGTAAGGATTCGATTCTCAGCGCCATAAGTCGCACAGTCACACCAGTATTTACACCGATGGGTGTTACTCAAGATAACTGGCCTGCTACCGTTGGTTTAATGACAGGGGTATTTGCCAAAGAAGTAATGGTAGGTACAATGAATTCTCTGTACACGGGATTGGCAGAAGCAGAAAAAGTATCTACAGCCAAGCCAGAAAGTCCAGAAGAATTTAGTTTTTGGGGTGGCATTGGTCAGGCATTTGCCAGCATTCCAGAGAATTTGGTAAAACTGCCTGGTCAACTATTTGACCCCCTCGGTTTGAGTGCGGCTAATGTCTCCACAGATAAAAAGCAAGCCGCAGAAGCTCAATGTGTATCTGTTAGCACTTATGGGGAAATGTCCAAAAGGTTTAGTAGCAAATCTGCTGCTTTTGCCTATCTGTTATTTGTGCTGTTGTACTTTCCCTGCGTTTCGGCAACGGCTGCACTTTACCGGGAAACGAATTTAGGATGGACTATATTTGCTGGATGCTGGACTACTGGTTTAGCTTACTGGGTGGCGGTTTTATATTACCAATTAGCCACATTTGCACAACATCCTCTTTCTTCTCTGGCTTGGTCAGTGGGATTAGCTGTAACTATGGCTATAACTATTTTCGGACTGAAGATGGCAAGTACTTCCCGCAAAAAAGAAGTTATTAGTTCAATACATTAGCCATTTTTTGTAGGTTGGGTTGCGCTGTCGCTTAACCCAACGGATTTTTGGGTTATGGCTGACGCAACGCTGACGCGAACAACCCAACCTACGAATCAAGACTTTTGCCAATTTAGACCAGATATTGTAGTCATTATTGATTTGCTACTGGCTAAGTAGCCATCATGAACTGCGTACACCAGAACACATGAAAAAAAACTTCTTATTCCCCTCCTCGCTTGCGAGGAGGGGTTAGGGGTGGGGTCTTATTTTCAAGTCAGGTGGGCGTTAAAAAATATAAGATAGACCTAACCCCCCAACCCCCTTCCCTCCCAGGGAAGTGGGAGTCAAAGCCTCTCCACTTTTAGGGGAGAGGAATGGAAGCGAGGTTTTATATTTAATTGCACCAAGCTACTTAATGACAAAGCACAAAGGAAAAAACTATGATATTAAATGAACTACAAAATTTCCTTTCCCAACATAAAAAAGCCTCTCTTGCTGATATGCAACTCCACTTTCGCATAGATGGAAATGCTCTACGGGGAATGCTGAGTAAGTTAATCCGTAAGGGTCGAGTCCGTAAAATGGAGGATGGGAAGAAGTGTGGTGGATGTCACAGTTGTGATCCAAGTGCGATTGAATTTTATGAGTGGTTGACACTTCCTGACCTAAAGTCACAGGAATTATTAAGTAGTCCAAAAATGGACTCTTAAATCTGTAGTCATGGGTGAAGGTGGATATTTTCCACCATCATGTTAAATTTATCAGTCGATTAATCTTCCTTAATCTTCGTGGTCTTCAAAAGGATCGTCTAACTGAGTGCTAGGAGGACCGAAGGAAGTGTAAATTGCCATACCAGTAATGGCAACTAGGATTGCACAGAAAGAAACGCCAAGCACTAAACCGGGTTCTAAGTCCATAAATTTAGGGTTATATTATGAGAGCTATATTTATAGAATATTACAAAATTTAACATAAATACCACCTATGCATTCACTAAACCCAGTTCAACCACCCTACCCTGATAGTGGTATTATCGTCATAGTCAGAATAATCTCAGTTGTAAGGTAAAAATCCTGCTGAAATATTGCAGTACTTTACAGTGGGCAATAAGAAAATTAAAAAAGCTTTGGCAATTGATCTTAGGTGAACTATGGCACAACGGACTAAGTTGGGAGATATCCTCAGACCCTTAAATGCTGAGTATGGTAAAGTATCTCCAGGTTGGGGAACGACACCTTTAATGGGTGTTTTTATGGCTTTATTTTTGGTGTTTTTGTTAATTATTCTGCAAGTTTACAATAAATCTCTGTTGATTCAGGATGTACTTGTTGATTGGCGCAGTTTAGGCGGCTAATTGCCATCAAAACATCAAGCTTGGATAACAAGTTACCATAGACCCGGCTTGTCCGGGTTTTTTGCTCTTTGGGTAATGGTTGTTAATCACCAACAGCGGATACAATTTTAGATTTTAGATTTTAGATTTTAGATTTGGGATTATCAAAGACTTACTACATCAGCTTTACAGTTTTCTATCTGTCGCCATTATTTTTCTTTCTTGGTATAACTATTGATTAGACTAAATAATGGAGAGTTTCTATTGCGGTTGGAGAATCTAAAGGAGAAAAATCATGAATATCTTTGGTATTGGGTTGCCAGAAATGGGTTTAATTATGGTAGTGGCGCTGTTAATCTTTGGCCCCAAGAAGCTACCAGAAGTTGGTCGTAGTTTAGGTAAAACTATTCGCAGTTTTCAAGAAGCTTCTAATGAATTTCAAACAGAGTTTAAACGAGAAACTGAACAATTAGAAGAAACTGTAAAAACTACTGCTGAACTAGAACTGAAGACAATTGAATCAGCCAAATCACAGCAGGATACTGCTGGTTCTTCTCCCACCAGTTAGGAAAAATGACAGAAGTTTTTACCCAACCAGCTTTGGTAATTCCCCAGCTAATTGTTGGTTTGGGGAATCCAGAGCCTAAATATGACCAAACTCGCCATAATATTGGCTTTGCGGCTTTAGATGCTCTTTCCCGTGCTTGGCAAATTCCCTTAGCGGAAAATCGCAAGTTTCAAGGACAGTTTGGTGAAGGTATTGCACCAGGTGGCGGTAAAATCCGTCTGCTGAAGCCGTTAACTTATATGAATCGTTCAGGACAGTCTATTCAAGCGGTAACAAGTTGGTATAAATTGCCCCCTGATTCAGTGCTGGTAATTTATGATGACATGGATTTACCTTTGGGAAAAACTCGTCTGCGCTTGTCTGGTTCTGCTGGGGGACATAATGGGATGAAAAGTACTATTTCTCATTTGAGTAGCCAAGACTTTCCCCGGTTGCGAATTGGTATTGGTAAACCCAAAGGTGTAGCTAATGATGCTAATTCCGATACAGTTTCCCATGTGTTGGGACGATTTTCTACTGGGGAAACTAAATTAATGTCTCTTGTGCTGGAGTTTGTAGTTGAGTGTGTAGAACTCAGTCTGAAACAGGGAGTAACTAAGGCTATGAATCGTTGCAATAGCCTGACTATTGATACTTCTGATTTTTAAGTCAGAATTGAGAGCAAATATTTGGTTTTGGTTGATGGGTAGCTATTGTAGCCTATCCCATCCAACCAAACTACAGCATTGAAAACTCTTATCTGTAAAGCTGGTAACGAAAAAAAATATGTTTATTTAAAACGACGTGAACGTCTAGCGGCTACGGCCTTACGTTTACGTTTTTCCAGGGGGGTTTCAAAGTGCTGACGATACTTTGCGTCGGCCAATATACCAGCCTTGGAAACTTGGCGTTTAAAGCGACGCAGGGCGGAATCTATGCCTTCGTTTTCGCCTAAAACCACTTGGGTCATTCTAAATTAGTCCTCAATTTATCCATAACTTCAATTGTAATATTAACCTCAAACTTAGCAAAACCCTCTGCTACAAGAAGTTAGAAGAAATGGAATTTTTGAATTTCTAGTCTCGACTCAGCAACGGCCTTTTTTATTCATAGGACTTACGCACGAGTCACGGAATAACGAACCGCAGAGGACACAGAGAACACAGAGGAATAGGAGTTTGAGTGTTTTTTTGCGTAAGTCCTAATTCAATACCTTGTCCAAATCGAAAAAAGTCTTGATTTGTAGGTTGATTTGTGGAACGTGAACGTTCACGAAGCAATAGGATGAAACTCAACAAATCCGTCGGGTTGCGCTATCGCTTAACCAAACCTACAAAAAATGGACAAGGTATTGTTATTCATTTGTGATTTCTGCTTCTGCACTGATGTCAATGGCCAGGGCTAGTTGATATAGTTGGCGACGGGATAGGTCAGTATCTTTGGCTAATTGACGGCTGGCCTGGGAACGGGAAACTCCCTGTTTGATGATTTGTAATAGTTCGGCTTTGAGTTCTGCTTCTGTAAGTTGGGGTAGACTGGGTGGAGTTCCGGCTACTAAAAGGGTATATTCTCCTTGAGGTTCTTTTTGGTTGTAATGTGCGATCGCTTCCCTGATTGTCCCTCGCCAAAATTCTTCGTATAATTTCGTTAGTTCTCTAGCTATGACTATTGAGCGATCGCTCCCCAACACTGTCCCTAAATCTTGTAAACTATCTCGTAAGCGGTGAGGCGACTCGTAAAAAATTAACGTCCGGGGTTCGGCTTGCAAATATTCTAATTGTTGTCTTCGTTGCTGACTTTTAGCTGCTAAAAAGCCTTCAAAGATAAACCTGTCTGTTGGTAATCCTGCCGCACTTAAAGCCGTAATGGCCGCACTTGCACCGGGAATAGGTACAACTGTGATTCCTTCGTCAATACAGGCTTTTACCAATTCATATCCAGGATCGGAAATTCCTGGCATTCCGGCATCACTAACCAGTGCGATCGCTTTCCCGTTTTTCAAATGCTCTAATAATTCGGGAATCCGACTATTCTGATTATGTTCATGATAGCTGATTTGGGGAGTTTTCACCTGAAAATGTTGCAGTAATTTTCCTGTATGTCTTGTATCTTCAGCAGCAATCAGATCCACAGTTTGCAAAATTCGCACCGCTCTAAAAGTGATATCTTCTAAGTTACCAATCGGTGTACCGACAATATAAAGTGTTGATGGTTTGGGATCAGTTTGCATAATAATTCCAATTAAATCACATTTTAAATCACATTAAACTTTTTCCCAAAATTTATCATTTAATAAAACATCTAAATCCTGAGAAAAAGGACAAACATCAGGAAAGTCAACATCATATTCATTAATTAAATTATCTAATGCATCTGCATAGCATTCAACTAACATTTTTAACAAATAATTTTGTAAACTAGGAGAATCTCTTAAAAGCTTTTTCAGGTCTTTTTGAGTTCGTTTTATAGTATTTTCCCAACCTCGATAACAATCAAGTAACGGCACAAATCTACGTTTTAATGCGTGTTCAAATAAAGTCGTCAAACGACCTTCTAACTCTCGTTTATCTCTTCCTCCCAAAGATTCCACCTCCTCAATTAAATTTTCCCAATCAATATCACGAAAATTTCCCTCTTTTAACTGCTTTACCGTATCCTCAACCCAGAGAACAAAATCTTGATTATAGAGAGTTTCTGCTGGTGTTTGTTTCATAGTTCTTACCTACCTTCACTGGGTAAAAATTCAGGAGTTAAAATTTCTGTTAAACTGTAAGGACAATTTTCAGGAAATGAAGAAAACCCCGTTTCTCGTTCTGCACTAATAGTCACAAGTTGATAAGTTTTATCTAGAGAATCGGCTAAAAATGTTTTAAGACTTGGGTTTTCTGATATAATTTTTTCTAAACGTAAACGTTGCTCCTTGATAGTTAATTGCCAATTTCGAGAACGTAAGTTAGGCTGAAATCGCCATTTGAGTAAGTGCATAATTAATACTTCTAATCTATTTTCTAACTCTCGTTTCTGAGAACGTCCCATATCTTCAATTTCTTCAGCGATGTAATCAAAATCAATTTGATGAAATTGTCCAGTTCTCAACAAATGTGCTTGTTCCTGTGTCCAAGCATAAAAATCATTGTCATGGGTAATTAGATTCATAAATTCTCCTATAATTCATTTAATAATAAGACTTACGTAAGTGTTACAATAAATATCTATTGTAGGGTGCGTCAGACTCGATAGCTTGCGTGACGACGCAGGAGTCATTAAATCCTGCAAATAAACAGATATTTGACATCTGACGCACCGGACTCATGTGCCAGTTGCCTAAGTCCTGAATAATTTAGATCAAGTTACCAATTACAAATGACCAATTCTGCCTTATTTGTAGGTTTAGTCACCTTAGATTTAATTTACCTTGCCGACTCTCCACCCCAAAATAATCAAAAGTTAGTTGCTACTGACTATACTGTAGCAGCAGGAGGACCAGCAACAAATGCCGCTGTTACTTTTAGTCATTTAGGTAATCACGCTACAGTCTTGACTGTGTTGGGTTCTCACCCAATGACACAGCTAATTCTGAGCGATTTAGCAAATTACCAAGTCGCAATTATTGACTTAGAATCGAGCCAAGATACACCACCACCAGTTTCATCTATTATTGTCACCCAAAGCACTGGCGAAAGAGCAGTAATTTCTATTAATGCAGTGAAAAATCAGGGAAATATCACCTCTATCCCTGCAAATATTCTCCAAAACACTGATATTATACTTATCGATGGACATCAAATGGCAGTTAGTAAAATTATTGCCGAAACAGCCAAAATCCAAAATATCCCAGTTGTAATTGATGGTGGCAGTTGGAAACCCGGATTTGAGGAAATTTTACCTTTTGTAGATTATGCCATTTGTTCAGCTAATTTTTATCCACCCAACTGCCAAAATCAAGAAGATGTTTTTACCTATCTTCAAGGTTTTCACATTCCTCATATTGCCATTACCCAAGGAGAAAAACCAATTCAATACCGAAGTTGTGGTAATATTGGTATTGTTAATGTCCCGAAAATACAGCCAGTAGATACATTAGGTGCAGGAGATGTTTTTCATGGCAGTTTTTGTCATTATATTTTACAATCAAGTTTCCAGCAATCTCTAGAATTAGCTAGTAATATTGCATCTGGATCTTGTAAATATTTTGGTACACGTCGTTGGATGGAAAATTAAATTATAGCAACCCTATTTGATTTATAAACTACTGGTGGAGGCAGGCAATAGGGAACAGGTTTCTTTACAACTCATTTAGGAGTGCTGTAGATTGAAAATTAGATTTTAAATAACAAATAAACAAAATAGAAATAAGTTTCTCTCATCAAAAAAGGCAACTGACTATTTAAACTTTGATAGCGGGTAGTCGGTGTGGGAGATGCTTGGGCATCTAAACCTAAATTTCTAGCCATTAAAACGGCACGTTTTAAATGTAATGGATCACTAACAATGAGAATTTTTTTAAAGTGGTAATTTGCCACTAATTCTGAAGCATTTTTTAGATTTTGAGAAGTAGTTCGAGACGTAGTTTCTATCAGAATATCAGATGATTTTACACCTTTACTGACAGCATAGAGTTTACCAACTAGCGATTCTGCTAGTTCATCACCATTACCAACTCCACCTGTAAAAATGAGCTTGCGAACATAACCGTTTTGATATAAATTAATAGCATGGTTAATCCGTTCTCGAAACACAGGAGATGGTTGTTTTCCCCAAACTGCTGCACCTAGAACAATTGCGGCATCCGCCTGAATATGAGTATAATTGTTACCATAGAAATATATATTAGTAGCTGTAGAAGCAATTGCAATCAATAAGGCAGAGATTAAGGATAAAATTACCAAAACCAACTTATTTTTCGTAAACTGAGTATACCTTTGCGCTTTTACACATTTGCGTGAGCTTTTCATAAAATCTGTACTTTACCAAAATCAAAAGAATGCCAAACTTAGAAGAAATACTAAAAATTACCCGTGAAATCGGTTGGGGTGCAGCTAAATTACTGCGTTCTTATTATCACGGAACCGCAAAAGACCCTAACCTAGATATACAATATAAACAGAACGAACCTGTAACTCTTGCTGATGTGGCTGTTAGTCAATATATTTTAGACAAGTTACAAGCAGCTTTAGGTAATGAAGAATTTGGCTATATCAGCGAAGAAACCTATAAATCTCAACAGGTTAAAAATTCCTCTGAGTGGGTTTGGATAATTGATCCTTTAGATGGTACAAGGGACTTTATCGATAAAACCGGGGAATACGCAATTCACATTGCTTTAGTTCAAGGAACAACTCCAGTTTTAGCAGTAGTAGCCATACCAGAAGCAGAAAAATTATATTATGCGACTAAAGGTGGCGGTACTTTTGTGGAAACTGTTAATGGTTCTCTCCCTTTAAAAGTAACTAGTAATAAACCTATTGAAGACCTAACCTTAGTAGTCAGTCGTTCTCACCGCAATGAAAAATTAGAATATTTACTCCAAAATCTACCCTGTCAAAATCAGAAAGCCATTGGTAGTGTAGGTTGTAAAATCGCAGCTATTCTTGAACAAGAAGGAGATATTTACATTTCTATTTCTGGTAAATCTGCACCTAAAGATTGGGATATGGCTGCACCCGAACTAATTTTAACAGAAGCCGGGGGTAAATTTACTCACTTCGATGGTACGCCGTTAAAGTACAATACTGGTGATATTAGTCAATGGGGCAATTTGCTGGCTAGTAGTTCTCAACATCATGAGATATTGTGTCAGAAATCAGAACAAACCTTAGCAGAGTTTGCCTAAGATGTGAGTTGAATTGAGTCTAGAGATGATTCTAGAAATGTTACTCGTTATGAGTTCATATTCAAAGGCTGTGCTATAGTGTAGAATGTAAGGATTATTTTCGGTTGAGTAAGTCGTTTTAATTTCTTTATAAATGAGTCTCTCCGAATCTAACTTTCTACATTTTTTGATTTGGGAGACCATCCGCTACTATGTCGATTTATGTTGGAAACCTGTCCTATCAGGTTACAGAAGAAGACCTGAAAACGGCTTTTTCTGAGTACGGAACAGTCAAACGTGTGCAGTTACCCACTGATAGGGAAACAGGACGACCACGTGGTTTTGCTTTCGTGGAAATGGAAAGTGATGACAAAGAAACAGCAGCTATTGAAGCACTTGATGGCGCTGAATGGATGGGTCGTGCTTTAAAGGTAAATAAAGCTAAACCTCGTGAGGAAAGAAGTCCTTCCCGTGGTAGCTGGGGTAATAATGATCGTGATAATCGCCGTTATTAATCCTGTCCTGAAAAATTTTTAAATCTAGAGTCGCCAGTAGATAAGTTATGAAGATACAACTCTACTGATATATTTTATTAACTCTAGTATAGTATATATTCACCCACAATTAGGAGGAATGAGAATGACGCAAGTAGTTTTGGGGGAGAATGAAGGTATTGAATCAGCTTTACGGAGATTTAAACGTGAAGTTTCTAAAGCCGGAATTTTCCAAGATATGCGTAAGAATCGCCATTTTGAAACACCTTTAGAAAAAGAGAAGCGTAAAGCTATCGCTAGACACAAGCAACGTCGTCAACAACGTTCTCGCTTCAAGTAATAACTTTAGGGTAATGTCTATTGCAGCTGTAAGTCCAGTTAGCATCTCTTCATTATTCCGTTTTATTTCTGTTATTTATGGTGATGTTTCCTAACAACCGCAAATAGCACGCACAAGTTAATAGGACTTACGCAAGTGTCACACTAAAAATCTGTTGTAGGGTGCTTTACTACTGCATAAATCCTGTAAATAAACAGATTGTTGATATCTGACGCACCCTACCAATGTGCCAGTTGCGTAAGTCCTGGTTAATAAAGACCTATTTGTAGTAGTGCTGTATTTATTTGCGGCACTACTACAAGTTGTATTTAGGCTAGAAAATTAGCTAAATTTCTGCTACTGCGCGTTCAATTAAACGCCGAGCTAAAGTTTGCGTACCAGTGTGTTCATAGTAATTTGTACTCATATCTAAGAACGCTGCCAGGTAGTCTAATTTGTCATCAGCGAGTTGGACAAAACTTTGCAAGTTACCAACAACCTTTTGTGGTGTTAAATTATTGGCTGTTACAATACCACTCATCCAACCTTTAACGGAATCAAAGCTTTCGCCGATAAAGTTGAGTTTACCAGCATCATTATTACCAGGAATAGTATTTTTGATGTTTTGGAAAGTTGAGTTTTGTCCTAAGTCCTGGGGACTCATCCGACTAATACCTGATAGGGCTTTGTCGATGAAATCAGGTCCAAGGGGTATTAAACCATCAACGCAAATTAAAGCCACCATGCGAATAAGTGACTCACCACTATACTCACCTAAAGAGGCAACAAAATCGCCAATGCTATCACCGGGAATGCCGTTTATTTGGCAAAAAGCTACTAATTCAGCAACTACTTTTAAGGTTAAGTCGATAGTTTGAGCTTTATCTGGTTTAGGAGTAAGGGAGTTTAAAAAGCCTAATAGGGGAATTGATTCACCTACTTTATTAGCTAAAGCGGCTGCACCTAAAGCTTTATCTGTACCATCAACAGTTTGATAAAGCCACAAAGCTGTTTGATATCCTTGGGATTTGTCGTTGAACAGATAAATAGCCCGTTCACCAATTTGCTGAATTAAACTCTCATCATCTTCACCAGTGACGGTTTTAATTGTGTTGACAAAGCCTACAGTATTTTGCCACTCACCGGGAGCGACAAAATCTAAAGCTCTGAGCATAGATACAGTCAAGTTACTGGTTGGTAATTCGTCAACTAAATCGAAGATAGATTTGCTCACAAAAATCTCCTAATTGAAGGTTGGTTATCTGAAGTTGAGAGTAACAGTTATTTCAATTTAGCTAGATCATCAAGATCAAATTTCTCGATCCAGTCAGCGCGATCGCTTGCAGTGAATAATGGATCTTTAGAAATCACCTTAACTTGGTACTTACCAACCAAAATAGAAGTTTGGGTTTTTCCCTGTTCCACTGCGGGATAGCCGTCAATTTTCTTGGTGCTGTTGGCATATTTTGAAGCTACTCCAGGTAGGCTAGTGGTGTCAGAAATAGCCAATTGCGCGATAACCTTGCCGTCTTTTTTCAAATTCGCTTCCGAAAAGCCTTTTTTCTCTTGGGTATAAACTCGATCATAGCCATCTTCCCCATCAGGGAAAAAAGCGTTTAATTTACTACCCTGTGTAGCATTTTCAGCAACAGACTGACCACTTTTTTGCCTAGTGCTTTCCTGTTGTACCTGATCAAATCTATTTGGTGCTTTTGGAGAACAAGCTGTAGTCAGTAGTAAGACACACAACAATAAACTCGCTAAAATCTTGCGCCCACGAGATAAAATCACGTTTGGGTTCTCCTTAAATGTGAAAGGTTTGAAGCAATTATCTGCGTTGCTGTAGGTTTTGTACCGGAAAATTTACTTTTTGATCATTATTTGTATTGAGAATTACCAATTTTCCCGCAGCTTTGTAAAAAACTCCCCGTGTCACCGAGTCCTCCTATCCCCGCGTCCCCCTATCCCCGCGTCCTCCTATCCCCGCGTCCTCCTATCCCCGCGTCCTCCTATCCCGTGTCACCGCGTCCTCCTATCCCCGCGTCTTACTGACGATAAGCAATTACAGCATAGAAGGGATCTCCTCCTGGTATACCCAACCATTGTAAGAAATTCGGCGCTGTTGATTGATTGACAATCACTTCTGGAGTAGTAAATCCGGGTACTGAAGCAAAGTAACGCTTAACTAATTCGACTCTAGACGCTTCCGACACATCCCGCCACACTTGAATCGCCTTTTGATGGAACATTCGGTTAGAAAAGCTGATAATGGCGACACCACCAGGTTTGAGGATGCGGTGAATTTCTGTAAATACTGCTTCTGGATACTGGATATACTGCACAGAAACACAGTTGATGACAGCATCGAAATCTTGATCAGGCAAAGGTAGCTGAGGCTTTTCGTTGATATTCTGGACGAAGTAATGGTTTAAGCGAGGATTACGTGCAAGTTCTTCAGCGTTGAGTCCATGTCCTTCCACATGATCAAACTCTATTTCTGTTGGTAAATGAGACACCCAACTGCTCATCATATCAAAAATTCTGGTGTTGGGTTTAAGTCGCTGACAATATAAATCTGTCAACTGTTGAATAAAACCTTCATCGACATGAGTAACAAAGCGCGGATAGTCATAAAATAACTTATCATCGGTGTCATCTAACTTAAGGCGTTGATTGGGTCTAAGTAGCATAAATGTCTATGTGGGAAAAGTCTTTCACTAAATTGTGCTAATTTTGTATATTAACTTACCGAAGAAAGGCAGAGGGCAGGAGGCAGAAGGCAGAAGGCAGAAAATACAATTTTTGTCCTCTGCCAAAAGGGTTTAAAGCCCCTAAATTTATTTATGCAAAAAATCAAAATATTTTTTCCGAGACGCGCAGCGCTCTTAAAAATACGTCCTTATAGCAATTCCCATTCAAGTGAGGTACAAGGAGTAATAATTAAACGCAGCGAAAAGTTCCTCGAAGCCGGGTTTCCCGGCGTAGGAAACTTTTCAAGACAGATGGACGCAGATAAACGCAGATAATTTTGTATTTCATTAGACTAGGAAATGCTATATTAAATCCCCTAAATTTATTTATGGGGATTACCTCCAGCAAAACTGCCTTCGTCCTCCTGCCTCCTTGACTGATTTTCATCACCTAACTAAATTCAAGCCCTGAGAGCTAATAATATTCAACTCGTATTCCACAAATGTTGTACAAATCATCATTGTTTCCTGCTATTTGGCAGCGTCTTCTTTTGCTGAGGAGATTTCCTTATTTTAATTTATTAATTTGGATACTGCCTTTATTGCTATTTACTTCTGGAGAAAATAGCCTCATGGCACATGATGAAGCACTGTATGCAAGAAGAGCGCGTCAGATGCTTGATTCTGGTGACTGGATAGCTCCTTGGGGTAATGCTCATCATAAAACTCCTGGTTTTTATTGGTTAATTGCTATTTTTTATAAATTATTTGGTGTCAGTGATATTAGTGCGCGACTCCCTAGTATGATTGCCGGAATTTTCAGTTTATTAGTTATATATGAAATAGCAAAAATCTTACTTGATAAAAAGATAGCATATCTTACGGCTGCTATTTTGAGTGTGGAATTTCTCTGGCTGCAATATTGTCGGTTATCTACACCTGATGTAGTAACAATTTTATTAGTATGTATAGCTATTCTCAGCTTACTCAAAGCTGAATTATATCCACAAAATCGCTATATTTATGTTTTTATTACTGGGTTAAGTTTGGGACTAGGCTTTTTAATGAGAAGTTTGATGATTGTTGTACCGATAACTGCATTATTACCTTATTTAATTGGTGAGAATCGTCGTCATCGTCATCTTTTCAACCCCATGTTATATTTGGGAATTTTAGTTGGTTTAATTCCTACTTTAATGTGGTTGTGGTTTAACTGGCTGCGTTATGGAAGTGATAGTTTTGGACAGTTATTAGGGTTTGTGGTAGAACTAGGTAGTCATGAAAGACAGGGAAATGGCATAATTTTCTATTTCTGGAATGTGCCTTTAAAATCTTTTCCTTGGTTATTTTTCAGCCTTTTAGGATTAGCTTTAGTAATTCGTTATCCAATTCCTCGCTACCAATTGTTATTAGTGGGTTTTCCTCTGACTTTATTTACAGAAATAAGCCTATTTTCCACTCGTTTATCTCACTATAGTCTTTATCTTTATCCCTTTATTGCTATGCTTGCGGCTGTAGGTTTAGATTGGCTGGGAAAAATTTACAATCAAGAATTTACACCAACACAGGAAGAAACAAAAATATTGCTTTTTTCTAGCAATATGAGATATCTTCCTCGGAATCTTAGTTATGGTTTTGGTGTGTTAGGTAGTATAGCTATTTTAGCTGGTGTAGTAGCTTTGGTAGCAGGGAATATTGACATTCGCAAATATGCAATTCTCGCTTTATTTGTGGGTTTAGCTTGCTTAATTGTGCCTTTAGTTTGGATTAGTCGTTACTATTTTAGGAACAATTTACTTATTTCTCGATACTGGATAGCAAGTTGGTTAATTGCTTGTTGGATATCTATAGCTACTGCTGGTAATTTAGGGTTATTAAGTGATTTTAATCCTAGTTTTAGAGTCTTTTTCCAACAGCAAGAAATTGCCTCAATTCTCAAAAGCAATCCTATCTTTTCTACCAAATTAGAAGGTAAAGATTCAGTATTGATTTACTTCTATACCCCTATTCATGGTAAACAAGTAGACTCAATTTCTCAATTACCAGCTTTGAGTTATGCTTGGATTTATACACCTCAACCTGGTGATTTATCTAAACCTCATCGTATTATCGGCACGATTAAAAATTATCAATTAATTCAAGTTTTGTGAGATTGCTATAAATGAAAAGCTGATTGTAATTTTTTGGGAACCAGGAGCAAGTTGTTTAATTCAGTGCTTAATTTCCTCTAACTTGCTGCCCTACAGCGGATTCCTTTGTTATAAGCTACATCATAGCCCCCTCATCGCTTGCGGTGAACCAGCGCTGTAGGCGGGTTTCCCACCGTAGGCGACTGGTGAACCCGAAGGGGGAGGGGGTTGGGGGTGGGGTTCTTGTACCTCATTACACTGGGAAGTGCTGCCCAATACGATGCTGTATTAACAACCCAATCGCCATTCCCATCCCCACAATTGCCGTAAAGTAAAATAATCCAATTAGTCGGATATAAATTGGTGGTGCAATCCCCTCAACTTCCACTGATTGCGCTACTTTCATTGTTGGAAATTGACGGTTAGATTCTGGTAGAGAAATTGCTTCTACTTCTACTTTATGAGGTGCGCCATCAAAAAATTGTTCCTGCCAGGTTAACTTTCCTTCTTGGTTAGGAAATCCTTGATAAGCAAACACTGTTAAATTATCTTCCAAAGCGATCGCTTTCACTCGCAATCCGACATCCTTAATAGCTGCCCCTGTAGTGCTATCCTTCACCTCTACCGATAAATTTGCTAATTTTCCTACAGTAGCCAGTTTATCACCTATAATCTTGACTTCCATGCCCTGAGATTGGCTAATTGATGGGGCAATCTTCTCATTTTTATGAGAGTGTGCATCACCATGAGCTTCTGCAACTTCTGCCGTGATATTAATAAATAATAGAGTGACAATTGCCACGACAGTTAATGCACTTAACAACAACCGGACTGACTGCGGTGCAATTTCTCCCTCTTTCAGTTCCTCTTGTCCACCAATTATCCAACCTCCCAACAATCCCAATGATAATAAAATTGCCGCAACAATCGCAAAATATTTATATTTAACTGGATTTTCTCTAACATTCAAATTCAAAGTTTGCTGATAACTCGCAAAAGCATTGGCAACTAAAGGAGAAACATTGACTTGAATTTGATAATTACCGCGAATTGGTAACATCTGCTGAAATTCTAACTTACCATTAGGTGCAGCCGCCTCCAGTTCTAATAACTTTGTTCCCTCAACTATAGGAAAATCTGTTGTTAATAAAGGATTACGTGGAGGTGTGGAAATTTGTAATTTAATTAAGGCATTTTTTAACAGTTTTCCGCCAGCATCAACAGCTTGCAATGTGAAATAAACGGGAGATTGTTTCCTTTCTGTACCAGCTTCAAAGGGAAGAATTTTTTCTAAAGGTGGGTTTGTAGACAGTAATATTTGAGATTGAGGAGTTTGAGAAACCCCTACTAAAGAATATAAAATTGATACACAAATACAAGCAGCACTGATAACAGCAAACAGGCGATATTTTTTCATACAAAATTAGAATTTTACTGCAAATGAATATTTTAGTTTTAGTAAATGGAGTTCAGAATTTAGGTAAAAAGCTTAAAACCAAGCCCCTAAATCCTAAACTCCCGAATTCTACTTTACTTTATGATCATTTAATGACAGGCAACACCTAAAGTATGGTGACGCGTTGAGTGTGTTGTGTTATGCGCTGGCGGATATGTAGAGAAAAGCACAGTCCAAATCACTAATGAAGATAACATCATATAAAGTGTTACCTGTATTGGCTTAGAAAGGGTAATACCCGCAGTCTTTTGTAATACTGTAGTACGAGCAAAAGCAGTCATTTGTCAACTCCCATAAATAGTTGGGCTAATTTATCAAAATTAAAGTGTATTTTGCCGCTTAGTGACAACAAGATATTGATCACACGAGCAGCCATTGTCAAAATCCTAGCACCTTATTCCATTTACCCGGCTGGAAGCATCATCTGTTGTCCAGTTAACGGTAAATAAACCGATAAATATATCACGAATAGTCCTGAAAATTATTTTTTTAAATTTATTGACAATAATTCCTAATTTTTATAATATACCTAAAGCTAATTGCAAATCATTCGCAATTTCTCACATACCCATATCCCTATTAGTCTCATGTCTGACAACTTTACTCTCAGTAAAGATAAAATTTGGAGTCGTCGCCAACTGCTGAAACTGGGAGTTTCCGGGGCTGGAGTCATTGGTGCGGGGGCAATTTGGCAGATGTTGAATAGCAAAAATCATGCCAGCGTCAGAGTACCACCGATGGAAATGGCAACATCGGATGGTGCTACTAACCCTATGCAAGTATTACGAGATTTTGATTATGGGACAATTAAGCAGGAAAATGGGCGCACAGTCCGCGAATTTCAGTTAACCGCTGGTACTTCCACCATTCAGCTGAATAGTGCTGTCTCTTATAACATTTGGAATTTAAACGGGCGTATTCCTGGTCCAACACTACGGGCAAAAGAAGGGGAAAGAGTAAGAATACTTTTTCTCAATAATGCTGGACATTCCCATTCTCTGCATTTCCATGGCGTTCATCCCTCGGAAATGGATGGGATACGTCCAATCAGTAACGGTAAAGCGACAATTTACGAATTTGATGCCGAACCCTATGGCGTTCATTTATATCACTGTCATATTGCCCCAGTTACCCGTCACATTGCTAAGGGTTTATATGGAATGTTTATTATTGATCCTCCTAAACCCCGTCCTCCCGCTGATGAAATTGTTTTAATCATGTCTGGGTATGATGTAAATGATGATAACCGGAATGAATATTATGCTTTTAATGGTGTGCCGCATCATTATATGCATCATCCCATCCAAATTTACCAAAATCAGTTAATTCGGTTATATATTCTGAATATTATTGAATTTGACCCCGCTGTGACGTTTCACCTCCACGCTAATTTCTTTGATGTTTATCGTTCCGGGATGACTATGACTCCCAGTGAAAAAACGGATGTTTTAACAATGGGTGTAGCAGAAAGGCACATTTTAGAATTTGCTTTTCGGTATCCGGGTAAGTATATGTTTCATCCGCACCAAGATGCTGTGGCTGAAAACGGATGTATGGGTCAATTTGAAGTCATAGCTGCAAAGGACTCCAAAAACCCCGTGAAGCAAACCTAAATCCCTAGTCATCAAATATTAAACCTATTTTTTTGTTTATATATTGATAATTTTTATCATTTGATCTAAAACTTCTAGAGTATATAACTAGTAAAAATTGCATCTTTCTTTACTCATCAAGTTGTTTTGTAACATAAAAAAGCCCTCCATATATGTCAATTGATTCTTCAATATCTCCTGCTAATTTCTTAGGGTTTTTATCATTATTGGCTTATATTTTAACTTTGCTGCCTAGTTCTTTAAGAATAGGTTTTCCAGTCTTCAAAAAAGCAAAATTCATAGCTAATTTATTGAAATATCGTCGCCAATTAGGCATTTTAGCTTTTTTAGTAGCTTTAGTTCATGTAGTTTTAATAGTAATTAAAAGAAATGTAGATTTATTTGATTTACAAACTTATAGCATCTCTGTAGAAGGAACGGCATCATTAATTATATTTGCTTTACTTGCATTTACTTCCAATGATTGGAGTGTGAAAAAATTGAAGAAAAACTGGCGACGGTTACATCAGTTAACCTACACAGCTATATTTTTCTTATTCTGGCATATTCAAGAAAAAATGTCTGGTCATTGGAATCTTTTAACTCCAGTAGAATTAATATGTATGACAGCAATTATTGCTTTATTCTTAAAAAGACGCTGGATAGAGTACCAAAAACAATATTATCAACAAGCCAAAAAATAGGTAATTTAAAACACAATTTTATCTCACACAATAAAAGGATTCATTATGGAAAAAATATCTTCTGCTGCGAATCTTAAATATTTTACTTATAAAATGGTTTGCAATTGCGAATTTTTTATATTACTAAGCCTGGGTCTCTTAGGTTTAGTTAAATTCAATTTAAATATGAATAGTCAAAATACTATAAATACAATTGAGTCAAATAATCAAACTCTTAATATTAATAAGGGTTTGCGTGTTTATTCTGTAGCTATTAGCCCAGATGGAAAAACCATAGTTAATGGTAATCTTAATAAAGACATTGATGTCTGGAATATACAAACAGGTAAAATCACTCACAAGCTTTGTGGACATGGCAATTCAGTCAATTCCGTAGCTATTAGCCCCGATAGCCAAATCATAGCTAGTGGTAGTTGGGATCACAATATTAAGCTTTGGAGTTTGCAAACAGGGAAATTAATTCGGACTTTATCTGGACATTCAGATGATGTGAAATCTGTTGCATTTAGCCCAAATGGCAAAATATTGGCTAGTAGTAGCTGGGACAAAACTGTTAAACTATGGAATCTAGAAACTGGTGAAATTGTCCGCACTTTTCAAAAATCAGATGAAATTAGAACAGTTGCTATTAGCCCAGATGGCAAAATATTGGCTAGTGCTGGGGAAAGTGGTAAAATCATGCTTTGGCATATTCCTACAGGAAAAATTAGAATACCTTTAGCAGCACATGAACAAGCAATTTGGTCTATAGCTTTTAGTCCTGATGGTAAATATCTGGCTAGTGGTAGTTCTGATCATACTATTAGACTATGGAATATCCAAACTGGAGAATTAAGTCACTCTTTGACAGGACATAATAAAGCCGTCTATTCTGTAGTTTTTAGTCCTGATGGACATACTTTAGCCAGTGGTAGTTATGATCATACTATTAAATTATGGAATGTAGGAAATGGCAAATTAATTAATACGCTTAAGGGTCATAAAAAAGCAGTTTGGTCTTTAGCTTTCAGTCCTAATCAACAGATTCTTGTCAGTGGTAGTGCAGACGCAACTATTAAACTTTGGCCTTTATCTTCAGCAATCACAAATCTTAAATTTAGTTTTGATTCCCAATCTGATAATTTTCGTCAAGCTGTGAATGCAGCTATATATGCTGCTAATCTTACCCAAACAGCAAAATCTTTACAGGGATGGCAGAAAGTTGTTAATAGTTGGCAACAAGCTATAAAATTAATGCAAACTATTCCAGTTTCTAGTATTCATTATCCAGTTGCCCAGAAAAAGATAATTGAATATCAGCATAATTTGAATTATGCTCATCAAAATACAGTTTTTAGTAAAAAATAATACTAGTTACTGCTAAAATTTCATAAGTGTACAGCCAGATAACTTAAAAAAAATATGAAATTATACACAAACCCGGATAAATTATTTGATAAAAACTCTCATTTATGATAAATCAAGATAAGAGTTGCTGAAAAAACTCTGAGGCTTGTTCAAGCTATCCAATCCCCTAGAAGCAAAAATGATCAAATCCCGTTACATATTCTTGTCTATCGCTGCTTGTGCCATAATTTCCCTGAGTTCTTGTAACAGCGACACACCAACAGCAGATATTCAATCAACACCAAGTACAGCCTCAAGTACAGCCCAAGTGACAGAAACTACCACCCACAGCGGTCACGGTGGTAAAGCCAAAATTAATATTAATAGTGCTATATTGTCAGAATTGGATAAATTTGAAGCTAAACTAGGTGTGCCGGCTTTATCTAACAAAATTCAAGCTAGTCGTCCCTACGCTAATCCAGAAGATTTAGTCAGCAAAAAAGTCATCAACCAACAACAGTTTGACCAAATTAAAGATATGGTGACTGTTCAGGAAGTGGTACTTACAGGTGAAGCAAAAGATGTTGACTACATGACCAAATTGGGATTAATGAAGGGACATCTGTTAGTAGCCAAAGAACTGCTAGATCAAAATCAACCAAAACAAGCTGAACCCCATATTGGGCATCCAGTTGAAGAAATTTATGTTGATGTTGAAGAACAACTAAATGAACGCAACGTTAAAGAATTTAAAAGTAACTTGGTAGGTTTAACCGATTTAGTCAAATCTAATCCCAAGGATGCCAAAATAAAAACTAACTTTACCACTTCTGTGCAAGCTGTTGATAGTGCGATCGCAGCCTTACCAGCCGAACAACGCAGCAAACCCGAATTTGTGCTTCAAGTAATCAATAGCTTACTAGATTCGGCTAACTCAGAATATGGTGCTGCAATTGCTAATGGCAAAATTACCGCCCCCATTGAATATCAAGATTCTCGTGGCTTCGTAGCCTATTCTCAAGAACTATATAAAAGTATTTTTAGCCAAATGGCGCAAGAAAATGCTGAAGAACACAAAGCCATAGATACAGCTTTGGTGGAACTGGTAAAAGTTTGGCCAACTGCTATCCCACCAACGCAAGCAGTCAAAACCCCAGAAGATGTTACCAAGTTGGTGAAAACCATAGAGGAAAATACTCAAAAAGTGATATCAAAAACTAACACTAAAGCACAAAATTAGTATTTTTACACCATTGGAAGTACAGAATAAGAAGTTTAAAATGGTTAATAAGAGAGAAAATAGTTAAAAACTAAGAGTGAGGATAGTTTGGTTTTTCAAAACCCGATAAAAGTATAACTTCTCACTCATAATTGGTAGCTAAATACTCTCCATTTGTAATTTTGCTGAACTTAACAACTAATGCAAGAACTTGACCACCAAAAGACTATTGATATCCTCAATTCCATCATGGAATTTGAACTAGCAGGGGTAGTTCGCTACACCCATTATTCCTTGATGGTAACAGGTCCTAATCGCATACCTATTGTGGCATTCTTCAAAGCCCAAGCCACCGAATCTTTACTTCATGCTCAACAAGTAGGAGAAATTCTCACCGGTTTAGAGGGACATCCTACCTTGAGAATCGCCCCAATGGAAGAAACTTTCAAACATAACGTCAAAGACATATTGGAAGAAAGTTTATCCCATGAAAAGAAAGCTTTGGATATGTACAAAAGTCTTCTAGAAACTGTCACTAATGCCAGTATTTACCTAGAAGAATTCGCCCGTGGCATGATCGGACAAGAAGAGATGCACAATCTCGAATTGAAGAAAATGTTACGCGATTTCAGCTAATCTTCTCTGGTCATTAGTCAAAATTTCAACATTTTTAAACTAATGACCAATGACTCATGATAAATAAAAAAGAACATGGATTTTACTACTGCCTTACCTACTTTTGTAATTACCCTCCGAGAAGGAGTAGAAGCAGCCCTTGTAGTGGGTATTGTCCTGGCTTTGTTAAAAAAAGCCAAACAATCTCGACTTAATTTTTGGGTATATGCTGGTATCGCTGTTGGGCTTGTCGTCAGCGTTTTTATAGGTGTCTTATTCACTTGGTTAATTAAAATACTTGGCTCAATTAATCCTCAATATACTTCTGTAGTTGAACCAATTTTAGAAGGTGTATTTAGTCTGTTAGCAATAGTCATGCTCAGTTGGATGCTAATCTGGATGACTAAGCAAGCCAGATTTATGAAAGCGCAAGTTGAGGGAGCAGTCACCGAAGCACTAACACAAAAATCAAATGCAGGTTGGGGTGTTTTTAGTTTAATTTTAGTTGCTATTGTCCGCGAAGGTTTTGAAACTGTTCTCTTTGTAGCAGCCAATTTTCAACAAGGTTTATTACCCAGTTTAGGCGCACTTGGTGGTTTAGCCGCTGCTGCCGCAATTGGTGTTTTATTATTTAAATGGGGTGTGAAAATTAATATCCGCCAATTTTTTCAAGT
Organism: Anabaena sp. PCC 7108; assembly: GCF_000332135.1. Lineage (NCBI taxonomy): Bacteria > Bacillati > Cyanobacteriota > Cyanophyceae > Nostocales > Nostocaceae > Anabaena > Anabaena sp. PCC 7108. The sequence continues at coordinate 4,285,805 of NZ_KB235896.1, read as the reverse complement.
CATGGGCGTTTTATTAGTTTTAATTGTGGCTGGATTAGTAGTTTCAGCTTTACAACATTTTGATGATGCTACAGCTAATCTGGCTCTGAGTAGTCGTTCTTCAGAAAACCTTTGTTTCTATTATGAACACTTTACTAGAGTTCATTCTTGCATCTTAGGACCAATGGTTTGGAATACTAAGACAATTTTGCCTGATGAACAATTTCCTGGCATCATTCTCAAGTCTTTATTTGGTTATAGAGACAACCTCTATCTAGTACAAGCTGTTGGCTATTTGGCGTTTTTACTAAGTATTGGTGGTTTGTATTTCCGCAGCATTACTGGTGGAAAGAGTCCAAATCAAAAAAGTGTTCCCAGTATTCAAAAATAAGACCACACATTATAGATAATGATATTTTGTCAAGATGATCCAGCTTTGGTTTCAAAACTATATTAACAGTGTGACGGGACTTGATACAGCTATCAACTACAAAGTGTCATTATCAAAAGTTTTGGTAAATTGATAAAAATAGACCTACCCTAGCACGAATATGGCAATTTTCACAATTAAAACCGCCACCTCACACTAAGTGAATTCAGTGTTGAGAGAAATGGCGGATTTGCAGATAGGATTTAATATCATGTCCGACTAATCACTTATCAAAAAAAATCTCCGCGTCAGTCTAAATGATAAGTATATCTCTGACGAGACGCTACGCGAACAACCGGACATGATATAACGGAGTGGTACTACAAACCACAAATCCTAGAGATTGACTGGCTGCTTCTTTTCTGTAGTTTGGTCATGACTGCTATTGTTAATAGTTGGTTTTCCCAAAAAAGCTTCTTTACCTGTAATCAATCGAGAGCGACGATTACGAGTAATATAATTCCAAGCCCATTGAATTACTACTACTAATTTAGTGTCAAACTCAATTAAGAAGTAGATGTGAATTACTAGCCAAAATACCCAAGCAATAAAACCTGTGAGTTTGATGAAGCCTAAATCTACAACAGCTAAATTTTGCCCAATCATTGCCAAACTACCCACATCATTATAACTAAATTGTGGCAAAGTATGACCTTGAAGCCGAAGTTGAATTAGTTTACCTACATACTCTCCTTGTTGTTTAGCTACGGGGGCGACACCGGGTAAAGGCTTACCATTTTGATGGGAGAAATTGGCTAAATCTCCAATTACGAAAATGTTTTTATAATCCTTGATACTCAGGTCAGGTTCTACAATTACTCTGGCAGAGAAATCACACTCTACATCTGTACGTTCTGCGAGGATTTTTCCCAAAGCCGAACCTTGCACACCGGCTGCCCACAATATAGTTTTTGAGGGAATTTCTGTCAATTCACCGTTTTGCTTGAAAGTAACAATGTCATTTTCAATATTTGTGACTCTGGTTTTAGTGTGAATAACCACACCCAACTTTTGTAAAGATTCTGCTGCTACTTTCGATAATTCTGGGGCAATGTGTGGGAGAATGCGATCGCCCCCTTGCAATAGTAAAATTTTCGTTTCTGAGGTGTTAATGTTGCGAAAATCTTCTTTGAGGGTTTGGTATGCTAACTCTGCGATCGCACCAGACAATTCTACACCAGTCGGACCACCGCCGACAATCACAAAAGTCAACAAAGCCCGACGTTTTATAGGATCACTTTCTTTTTCTGCGGCTTCAAATGCTGAAAATATCTGCCGACGCATTTCTATAGCATCTTCCACAGTTTTCAAACCTGGAGCAAATTCTTTCCAGTTATCCTTACCAAAATAGGAATGATTAGCGCCTGTGGCCAGAATTAATGTATCATAAGGGACTATTTCATCACCCAAAATAACTTGTTGCGCTTTGGGATTAATATTACTTACTTCTCCTAACAACACCTTTGTATTCTTGCTTTTGCTGAATACAGATCGCAATGGTGCAGAAATATCAGAAGGTGATAGCGTACCTGTGGCAACTTGATATAATAGCGGCTGAAATAGGTGAAAATTACGTTTATCAATGAGGGTAACATTTACCTTTGCATTAGCAAGAGCCTTTGCTGCATACAATCCACCAAACCCACCACCAACAATAACAACTTCATGTGGTGCATTCTTTTCACGTGGAACAACCATAAACAATATTTCCTTTTGTTAAGAGACGTGTAACCTTTCTTAACAAATATGTAACAAAATTATAATGTATTTTGCCGTCTATTTAGAACTCTTGAAAAAATACTAAAAGTAGTCAAAGTTACGGATTGAATCATCGTTAAAAAAGATGGGGATAAATGCTGATATAATACTTATGTATATGATTAAATATCAATAGAGGCAAGTGCAAATGTTTAGGAGTAACTTTATGAAAAAATTCACCTATTGCCCGTTATAGTGCTATAAGCAAATTCCCCTAAAGTTTTTGAACACAAATTTGAACACAAAAATGTCTGAACAACAAACAATTAGTCCTTGGAAATTTAAACCTTGGTGGTGTCAGCCTTGGTCAATTATGCTGACTACTGTCACATTAATTAGCGGTAGTTGGTTAATATTCAAAATTATTTGGCTGACAATTTTAGTAGCTATTCCGTTATTAATTTGGATGGGATTTTTTCTATTGATTTGGCCGCAACTGATGATTCGCAGTGGCGTTTTGGATAATTTAGAAAAACATCCTTAATTACCATCAAAATAGATCCCGATAAATAATATACATTCCGCCAACATAGAGAGCAATAAGAGTTATACTAAACACGGTTGGGATATGGACTTTTGTAAGATTACGAAAAACCTGGATGTGTAGGGGTTTAGCAGTGCTAAACCCTTACCTAGAGACTTCCAAATAAAAAAATATCCCGTCGTTTTGAGAGCAGGGGGAGGAAAGGTGATTTTAGTTGCAGAAATTTGGATAGCGAAGCGCTGCTGCAAGCAGTTTATCTTTTTTGTGGAGTTCTCCTATAGAATCTGGATGTGTAGGGGTTTAGCAGTGCTAAACCCTTACCTATAGAATCAAAGATTTATTTACTGCTGCTTTCTGCCTTATTGCACTAGATGATACTCCTAAAAAGTGATAATGAAATAATCCATATCCTAAATGTTTTACCCAGTCAAGCATGAATAACAATCCTAAAGAATAGCCCCAAACTATAGCAGATAAACCCCAACCAATAGGAGCGATTATTCCAAAACCAAATGTAGCCAATAAACTAGCAATAAGCTGAGTACCAAAAATTGCTAATACTAAAATATTAGCAGGTTTTTCCGTCCAGAACGATTTCTTAGTGCGAGTAACAAAGATAGTTAAATGACCAGCAACTGAAAGTTTTAAGTATACTAAAGTTTGTAGCATTTCTGGACTGAGTTCTAATAGTTCTTTGCCTATGTAAAAAATGCCAAAAGAACCAAACACACTAGCAATACCAATTAAGGTAGAAATCCCTAAAACAGAAAACATATCCCAATTTGCGGGCTTATTATCAGGACGTGTTTTATCATAAGCAATCGCTAAAATTGCCCCGTCATTTAGTAAAGCCAGCAAGACAATCATAATTGCTGTCATTGGATAGAAATTGAAAATTAAAATTGATAGCGTTAGAAAAAATAAAATGTCTATAGTTTCGGCAATTCTATATAAAACATAACTATGCATTCGTTGAAAAATTTTCCGACTTTCCCTAACAGCATCAGCAATTACTGTTAATCCAGGAGCTAATAAAACGATATCAGCAGCAGCACGAGCCGCATCAGTTGCACCAGAAACCGCAATCCCAGCATCTGCCTTTTTTAAAGCTGGTGCATCGTTGACACCATCCCCTGTCATGCCAACAATATGCCCTCCCTTTTGTAGTGCTTCAACAATATAATATTTATGTTCAGGAAATACTTGACCAAAGCCATCTGCTTGCATAACAGAATCAGCAATTTGTCCCATTTTATGGGAATCGCTGGTACTAAATAACTGAGCGCTAAGTATATTATTTCCTAATCCTAATTGGTGACAAGTTTCTTTAGCAATTGCCACTTGATCACCAGTGAGCATTTTTACTTTTATACCCAAATTTTTTAAATCTTCAATTACTAATTTAGAATCACTACGAGGTGGATCAAACAGTGGCAAAACACCGAGAAACTGCCAATTTCCTTCAGCATTAGTTCGGGCAACACCTAAAGCTCGAAAACCTCGTTTTGCAAAATTATCAATAGTTTTATTAACAGCTTTTTCAATCTCATAACTATTAGCAACCAAGGCTAAAATTACCTGAGGCGCTCCCTTACTAACTTTAAATTCTTGACCTTCATGTGTACAAATAGTGGCTTCTGTGCGTTTAATAACTGGGTCAAAAGGTAAAAAATTCGTTACTTGATAATTAGTAAGTTGTTTTTGATCTTTTAAACTTGCCATAATTGCCTGATCAATCGGATCTTCTTCGACATTGTGACAAGCTAAAGCTGCTGCTAAAATTATTTGCTCAGGACTAACATTATCTAAACCAATTGGTTCTCCTAAAGTCAATTGATTTAAAGTCAAAGTACCAGTTTTGTCTGAGCAGAGAATATCCATGCCAGCAATTTCTTCTATTGATTCTAAACGGCTAACAATTGCCTGTTTTTTTGCTAAGACTTGCGAACCAATTGCCATAGTTGCTGATAAAACTGCGGGCATAGCTACAGGAATAGAAGCCACAGTTAAAACTAAGACAAATTTCAAAATGTGGACTAAATTATCATGTCGATAAAGAGCCACAAAAACAATTAATGTCACTAACACTAAAGCAGTAGCAATTAAAAAATTACCAATCTTTAAAATAGTTTTTTGAAAGTGACTGTGAATAGTGGTATTACCGACTAAACTCGCGGTTTTCCCAAAAAATGTATTTACACCTGTACCATAAACTAATCCATCAATTTCACCGCGTTTGAGAACTGATCCAGAGTAGACTACCTCTCCCATTTCTCTTGTTACTGGTAGAGATTCGCCAGTTAATGCTGCTTGATCAACTTCGATAGAATCACCCTCTAACAATCGAATATCTGCTGGAATTACATCACCAATTCGCAAATGAATTATATCTCCCGGTACTAATTCACGAGCAAGTACTGTCATCCATTCACCATCTCGTTTCACACGAGCATTAAGAGCAAGTTGGGCTTTAAGCGCAGCAATGGCATTTCCGGCTTGAAATTCTGTCCAAAAGCCAATGACACTATTAACTATTAACAAAATTAAAATAATTGTAAAATCTACCCAATCCTTGACCAGGGCTGAGAGAATTATTGCTACTTCAATCATCCAAGGAATTGGACCCAAAAAATGAGATAAAAACTGTTGTAAAGCACTGATTTTTTGCTCTGTTATTTCATTGTAGCCATAGCTGGAAAGACGATGATGGGATTCTTCCTGAGTTAGTCCATGCCCTAAGGAAACTCTTAATTGAGTTTGTAATTCTTCAAGACTGAGGTTTGCTAAATCTCTAGTTTGGTTATTTTGATTTTGGTGATGAAGTTGTTTTTGCATAGATTTCTGACGGTGATTTTTTAATCAATCATGCTTTTGAAATAGTCTGAATTTTTAGTTTTAGGACTTACGCAAGTGTCACACTAAAAATCTGTTGTAGGGTGCTTTACTACTGCATAAATCCTGCAAATAAATAGATTGTTGATATCTGACGCACCCTACTAATGTGTCAGGGTGCTTTACTACTGCATAAATCCTGCAAATAAACAAATTGTTGATATCTGACGCACCCTACTAATGTGCCAGTTGCGTAAGTCCTGAGTTTGTGGCTATTAACTCTAGCTGTATTTATTTTCCTAATCATCCTCCCAGAGTCAGTTTTATGTTTACTCATATCTTGTACTTGAGTAGGTAGGCAGAATTAAATGTAAGATAAACTTTTTGTTGTCGTCAGTTATTTAGCCCTATCTTGCTAGGTTTGATAGGGCTAAAGCCCTGATACCGTTTCTTGATGAAGATGCAATTTATCCTTTGCTGTAGAGATGTTACATGGAACCTCTCTAGCAAATAAATTTGGCGCTAACTTTTCTTTGATTTACTAAATGATTTTTGTCTATTTGTTTCTAAAAATACTTGCTATTCTGCCAATAGTAAGTCGTTGACTCTGCTGACAATCAACAAATTAACCATTACTTTAACTATTTGCTAGTTATTTCTTAACGTTGCTGAGATATGTTTAGTGTTGATATAAAACTTTACAACAAACAAGTAGTACTGAGGTTGTTGTTGAGAACTTACTAAAAACATCTGTCCATAACCCAAGCAAAGAATATTGCTATGGAGATAGCACTGACTACTAACACTATTTTTGTAGTCAGGTTTTTGCTGTAAACACATACAACACAATACATTCTCTAGTTACGGATATTTATGACTTCTACCACTCTTACTGCTGGCGATATTGCGATTACTGGTTACATTACTAACGGTAATCCCGACTCTTTTTCATTTGTTAATCTAGTTTCCATTGGTGCAGGTACGGTAATTTATTTCACTGATAATGGCTGGACTGGTACAGGTTTTCGAGGAGTTACCAACACTGATGCTGATGGTAACGAAAATTTAATTAAATTCACAGCCACTACTGATATTCCTGCGGGAACCGTCATCAGAAGCACTGATACATCTTCAGCTAATTTTACCTGGACTAAATCGGGGGCAATTGGTGCTGGTGGTAGTTATGCAGACCTTTCCTTCAGCCAAAGTGGTGAACAAATCGCGGCTATTCAATCAACAAATGGGACAAATCCAATATTTTCAGGATTTACAGGAATTTATCAGATTGATAATACAGGGACTTTTGAAAATGCGACTAGTTCCAGTGAAGGTAATGTAGTTCCCGGATTATCTCAGGCTAATAATACGGCGGTTTTATTTGATAACTTAGCGACTTATGCCGCATTTAATCTTAACACCCTTGGCACTGGTTCAAAAGCAGATTGGTTAACAGCAATCAACAATTCAGCTAACTGGACTTTTAGTAATTTAACTACTTTACCAACTGGTAGTATTAGTGTTTCTAGTGGTGTGACAAATACAGCCCCCACTATTGAAGCAGATATTATCAATACAGTTGATGATCCTGAAAAAACCACACTTTTTCTCAATGTTTCTGCCAGTAGCCCAAGTGCAAATCCGGCAACTTATGTTAGTGGTGTGATTAATGATCCCACAGACCCAGCTAGTACAATTGGGATTGAGTTTGATATTAATGATGTCGAAACTCCTAATTCCTTAATTGTGACTGCAACCAGCAACAATAAAACCGTTGTCGCTGATGGTAACTTGGTAATTTCTGGAATTGGAGGTGATAGAAATCTGAAAATTACTCCAGTGGGTATAGGCTTTGCAGACATTACTGTCACCGTCAGCGATGGGACACTGAGCAATTCCTACGTGATCAAATATGCAGCTTCAGAAGCAGGAACAAGCAACAGCCGCTTCTTAACAGGTACTTCAGACGCTTCCACAGCGATCGCTATTGATGCCAACTATACCCTAGTTGCAGACGACGAGAATCAAGTTTTGCGACTATACGATCGCACTAATTCTGGTTTACCTGTTGCAGGTTTTGACTTTACATCCTCTCTTGGACTCACAGATTTATCTGGTGGAGTACCCAGAGAAGTCGATATTGAAGCTTCTACCCGTGTAGGAAATCGCATTTTCTGGATGGGTTCACAGAGTAACAGCGATTCTGGTAGTTTTCGTCCCAACCGCGATCGCATTTTTGCCACAGATATCTCAGGCACAGGCGCTAATACAACTTTAAGTTACGCGGGTAGGTATGATTTTCTCAAAGAAGACATCATTGCTTGGGATGTCAACAACCTTCACGGTAAAGGTGCAAACTACTACGGATTAGCTGCTAGTGCGGCTACAGGCATCGGCTCTAAACAATCTGACGGTTACAATATCGAAGGGCTAGAAATGGCTCCTGATAACAGCACCGCATACATAGCTTTTCGCGCTCCCCAAGAACCTACTGCTGGTAGAACAAAAGCCCTGATTGTTCCTGTCACCAACTTTACCAGCTTACTATCTCCGACTGGTGGTACACAAGGAACAGCCACCTTTGGCGCTCCCATTGAGTTAGATTTAGGTGGTCGTGGAATTCGGGAAATTAGAAAAAATGCCGCCAACCAATACATAATTATTGCCGGTGCAGCAGGAGATGCAGGAGCAGCCCCCAATGACTTTAGATTATATACTTGGACGGGAAATGCAGCCGATGCACCTACACTCAGAACCGCAGATTTAACAGCCTTGAATGCTGGAGGTAGCTTTGAGTCAATTGTCGAAGTCCCCAATGGCTTAACTGACACCACCCAAATCCAAATACTTGTAGATAACGGCGATAAAATTTGGTACAACGACGGCACAATTGCCAAAGAACTCACAGAAAACAACTTCAAGAAATTCCGCAGTGATGTAGTTACATTAGGTGCTGAAGTACTTTCCACTCCCACAGTCACAATTACTGCCATAGATGCCGACGCAGCAGAAGCTAATGCAAATCCAGGAACTTTCCGCATTACCCGGACAGGTGACACCGCTACAGACTTTATAGTGAACTACACCATTGCCACAGGTGCAGGTCAAGCTGCTAATGATGGCACAGACTACACCCCAACCTTAACAGGTACTGCCACAATTGCCGCTAACAGTTCCTTTGTTGATATCATCATTACCCCAATTGATGATACAGATATAGAAGGTAGTGAAACAGTCACACTCACCCTGGATAATAGCCCTAACTACACCTTGGGGGCAACAACTACAGCCACCGTCACCATTGCTGACAACGATAGCATTACCCCACCTGCTACCCTCGCACCAGGAGACATCATTTTTAATGAATATGCCTCAGACAACGATGGTAACGGTAACGACTTTTTTGAACTATTAGTCCTCAAAGATAACGCTGATTTGCGGGGATTACGGGTGAGTGATAATGAACTTGTTGGCGGTGTCCTCAACAACAATGAATCAGTCTTTGTTTTTGGTAATGATTCCTTCTTAAGCAATATTGCCAAAGGTACAGTAATTAGCGTTTGGACAACAACAGCCGGAATTACTACAGACACAACTATTAATCCCCCTGCTAACGATTGGAAAATAGTCCTTGCACCAGGAACAGGTGTAACAACTAGTGTCGATGGTTTAGGTGGCAGCATCAATACAGGCTTATCTACTGGTGGTGAAGCTCTATATCTCTACTTACCAGGAGCAGATGGTAATAGTAGTGGAACTGATAATATTTACCTAGACTTTATTTCCTTTGAAAGTGATGGTGGTGATGCACCGGCTGGATTAGTTGACATCAATTTACCCAGTGTCGCCGATAACGCTTACTACAAAGGCAATACCGCCGCTGGTAACGATAATGCAACTAACTGGATTCGGTATGACTTCCCCGCTAATACCACTGATTTTCCCACACCTGGAGATGCTAACCCAGGTCAAGATTTAAGCATTTTACGCGGTGGGTTAGCAGATTCTTTGAGTTTAAGTATTTTACCCAACAGCTTCTCAGAAGCAGCAGGAATATCAGCAGCAACAGGAACAATCACCCGCACTGGTAGTAATCTCAATCCTCTGGCAGTTACACTCTCTAGCAACGACACCTCAGAAGCCACTGTTCCCACTACAGTAATTATCGCCGCAGGACAAGATAGCGCTACTTTTACCGTAGATGCTGTAGATGATGCTTTAGTAGATGGTTCTCAAAACGTCACCATTACGGCTTCGGCAACAGGCTTTAGTAATGTTACTACCAATGTCACAGTTACAGACGATGATTTTGTAATTACCAAAATCCACGATATACAAGGTAGTGGTGCAACCTTTAATTCTGCTTTTAGTGGCACTCAAACCATTGAAGGTATTGTTGTGAGTACATTCCTGGGTACTTCTCAACTGAATGGCTTCTATGTTCAAGAAGAAGATGCTGATACTGATAACGACTCCACAACCTCAGAAGGTATCTTTGTTTATGATCCCACAGGTTTATTCTTTGGTAACGTCGGTGATAAAGTCCTATTAAGTGGGACTGTCGGAGAATTTACCAGCACCAGCAGCGGTATTACCAGCAGCTTAACTCAACTTTCTAATCTGACAAATTTTGCTAATCTAGGTGCTAATGCCCTACCCACAGTTACTAACATTCAATTTCCTGTGACTAGCGTTGCCGACTTAGAAAGCTATGAAGGAATGTTGGTTAATGTCAGTGCAGGAAGTGGGGATTTAACTGTCACCGAACATTTCCAATTAGGTCGTTTTGGTCAAGTTGTTCTCTCCGCAACAGGTGCTAGTAACCAACCTGGTACTGATGGCAGACTTGAACAATATACTCAATTTAATGCTCCTAGCGTCAGTGGATACACTGCTTATTTAGAGGATATTGCTAAACGTAAAATCATCCTCGATGATGGTCGCAGTATTCAAAACCCTGACCCGATTATTTTTGGTCGTGGTGGCAATCCTCTCAGTGCTACTAATACCCTGCGCGGTGGTGATACAGTATCTAGCATTAGCGGTGTTTTAGACCAACGTTTTGAAGGGTATCGTGTGCAAACCTCAACGGGAGTTGATTTTACACCAGTTAACTCTCGTCCAGATACAGCACCAAATGTAGGTGGTACGCTCAAAGTTGGTAGTTTCAACGTTCTCAACTTCTTCAATGGTAATGGTACTGGTGGCGGTTTTCCGACTTCACGGGGTGCTGATAATCTAGCTGAGTTTAATCGTCAACGGGACAAAATTATCGAAGCCATTATTAATTCCGACACAGATGTAATGGGATTAATAGAGATAGAAAATGATGGTTATGGTTCTACTAGTGCGATTCAGGATTTAGTTAATGGATTAAATGCGATCGCAGGTGCTGGAACTTATGCTTTCATTAATCCTGGTACTAGTTTGGGAACAGACGAAATTAAAGTAGCATTAATCTACAAACCCGGTCAAGTCACTCCCGTAGGTGGTGCGGCTACAATGGTAGATGGCTATGGTCAAGGTGCATTTGACTTAGTTGGACGTAAACCACTAGCACAAACTTTCCAGCAAAACTCCAATGGTGAAGACTTTACTGTTGTAGTCAATCACTTTAAATCTAAGGGTTCCAGTTCTGGGGGTGTTGGTGATGCTGACGCGGGAGACGGTCAAGGTTTTTCCAATGGTACACGTACCCGTCAATCTCAAGATTTAGCAGCATGGTTAGCCACAAATCCTACAGGTACAACTGACTCAGATTATTTAATCATCGGTGATCTTAATGCCTACGCACAGGAAGATCCCTTAACTACTTTAGCTGGTGCTGGATATAACAACCTGCTGCCCAATACATCCTACTCTTACGTTTTCGATGGACAGTGGGGTTCTTTAGATCATGCCTTAGCTACAGGCAGTTTAGCAACACAAGTAACAGGGGCTGAAAAATGGCATATTAATGCTGATGAACCTAATGTTTTAGACTACAACACCAACTTTAAATCAGTAGGACAGCAAACCAGCTTATATAATGCTGACCAATTCCGTGCTTCTGATCATGATCCAGTTATTATTGGACTGAATCTCAGTGCTGCTAAAAACTCTATCATTGGCACAGTCAATAATGATACTCTCAAAGGCACAGCTAACCCAGATAAATTAGAAGGTTTAGAGGGTAATGATAGACTTTACGGTTTAGCCAGCAATGATGATTTGTATGGTGGAGATGGTAACGACATACTCGATGGTGGTACAGGTGATGATACCCTGATTGGTGGAGATGGTAATGATATTTACTACATCGATAGCCTTGGTGATACTGTTGTGGAAAATGCCAATCAAGGGATAGACACAGTTTATGCCTCTGTTAGCTTTACTCTCAACAACGTTGAAAGACTAACCCTGACAGGCGTTGACAATATCGACGGTACAGGTAACGACGATAATAACAACATCATCGGTAATAGCGGTAACAATATTCTTGATGGGGGAAATGGTAACGATAAGCTCAGTGGTGGTGCAGGTGATGACACCCTGATTGGGGGAAATGGTAACGATCACCTCAATGGTGGTACAGGTGATGATACCCTGATTGGTGGAGATGGTAATGACATTTACTACATCGATAGCCTTGGTGATACTGTTGTGGAAAATGCCAATCAAGGGATAGACACAGTTTATGCCTCTGTTAGCTTTACTCTCAACAACGTTGAAAGACTAACCCTGACAGGCGTTGACAATATCGACGGTACAGGTAACGACGATAATAACAACATCATCGGTAATAGCGGTAACAATATCCTTGATGGGGGAAATGGTAACGATAAGCTCAGTGGTGGTGCAGGTGATGATACCCTGATTGGTGGAGATGGTAACGATCACCTCAATGGTGGTACAGGGGATGATACCCTGATTGGTGGAGATGGTAATGATATTTACTACATCGATAGCCTTGGTGATACTGTTGTGGAAAATGCCAATCAAGGGATAGACACAGTTTATGCCTCTGTTAGCTTTACTCTCAATAACGTTGAAAACCTAACCCTGACAGGCGTTGACAATATCGACGGTACAGGCAACGGCGACAATAACAACATCATCGGCAATAGCGGTAACAATATCCTCATTGGTGGAGATGGTAACGATAAGCTCACTGGTGGTACAGGTGCAGATATCCTGTTTGGTGGTGTAGGTAATGATGCCCTTTATTTAGGTGCAAACGATGGTTTCATCGATGTTGTTCATTATGCGGCTGGTGATGGTTTAGATACTATTTACCAATTTGAGCGTAATGCTACTGGAGATCACTTGGAATTCTCTGGTATTGATAACATTGATGTTGTCACATTTGGCGCTAATACCCAATTACGAATCAGTGATGGTACTATGGGGAATTTAGGCTTTGGTACAGGTCAGTTGTTAATCACTTTATCTGCTACCTCTGGCTTTACTAGTACTAATGTGAATGAGAACTTGTTTGGATCTAATTTCTTATTCAGTTAAGAGACTTGCAGGTAAAAAATAATGTAGAGACGTTCCATGGAACGTCTTTACAAGGGTGCTGGATAACGCATATTTAACGTAATATTTTATATCATGTCCGCCTAATCACTTATCAAAAAAAATCTCCCCGTCCCCGCGTCTCCGTGTCTTGAGCGTCAGTCTAAATGATAAGTATATCTCTGACGAGACGCTACGCGAACAACTGGACATGATATTATGTGCAACCTTACATAAAATTGGTATATAGCGTTTCCCAGTCTAATGAAGTACACACAAATTTATTCCCTGTTAAGAGTTCCCTGTTCCCTAAAACTAAAAAACTTTGTATAGCAACGGACAAGGCGGTTAGGACATCTACCAATGCTAAAACTTAGACACCAAAAGAGTTTTAGCACTGTCACCTGTTAAGAGTCACCTGTTAAGAGTCACCTGCTATACCTCACGAGCATGGGAACTGCTATCAGGAATTAGGGATTCCGCGCAGTGGTACTAGTTGTTTTAACTGCTGTGACTGTTCTTCTAAGCGAATTGAAAGGCGATCGCACACCAGCTCACATATCTCAAAAATTAGGGGGTCAGTAATTTCATAATAAACACTCACCCCCTGTGGTTGCCGCTTGACAATTCCCGCTTGTGTTAATATCTTCAAATGCTTGGAAACATTTGCTTGTCCCAATCCAGTGGCTTCAATAATTTCTGTGACATTTTTGCTACCTGACTTCAAACAACAGAGAACCTGGAGGCGGCTGATTTCTGAAAGCACTTTAAAATAATCAGCAATTTGTCCTAGAGCCGCTGGTGAAGTTTTTAACATAGACAATGGCAGTCAAATATTTTTATCTACTATATTGCTATATGCTAGTATAGCATATATTGATCAATAGGACTTAGCCCTAAAACTACGCTCTACCATGCTGGTGGAATGATGACTCGATACCTTAGAAGATTGAGGTGGATGAAAATTTTGCACCAACACCACAGATGCAACTGCTAAGAGAAAATAACCAAAGGTTTTCTGAAGTTTTTGTGCCGGTACAAACTGAGCAAAGTACGCACCAGGAATTGTTCCCAAACTGGCAGCAATAATAAAGGATAAGATCAAGTTCCAATTGAGGGGGACGTGTCCTACATAGCCTAAAAAGCCGGAAATTGAATTAAAGATAATGATGAGTAGGGATGTTCCAATCGCCTTTTTTATTGGGACTTTTCCTAACAATACCAAAGCGGGAACGATCGCAAATCCACCACCCACACCAACTAATCCAGTTAATACTCCCACACCTAAACCTTCAGTCATTAACCACAACCAACAATACTTGCAGATAGGTGGGGGATAAAGTGCCAAATTTTCATCTGCTATTACAGACTGAGAACTCCTCTGAATCATAAATAGTGCTGCTAGTAACATCATCACCGCAAACAGCATCATTTGTACAGATTCGGTAACAAATGGCAGTGTGGCAATTTTTGCCCCCAGAAATGCCCCCAGCATGGTGGTAGAACCAAAAATAAAAGCAGTCTTGAAGTTGACATTTTTAGCTTGCCAGTGAGGTATCAAGCCGAGTATACTGACAGTCCCGACAATCACTAAAGTCATAGCGATCGCAGATTTTGGCGGTACACCCATCACATAAACCAAAATCGGCAACGCCAATACTGACCCACCACCACCAATTAAACCCAAGCTGACCCCAATACAGGCAGCCAGTAGATGCCCAATCATCCAGGTCATACACTGCTCCGTTGATTGTAAGGTAGTTTAACCAGCAACATCCCTAACATACAGGTATCTGTGATGCCAGCAAACATCAATCCTGCTCCCACAAAACCACTGAGAATTAAGAACCAGGGAGAAACAAAAGCACCTAGCACTGTGCCTGTAAATACCAAAGAACCTGCCACAATTTGCACCTGACGCATTAAACTAATCGGTGCATTGTCGTTAATGTTGGTGGGATAACCTGCGGCTTTCCATGCACCCAGTCCCGAATCTAAATGAGTAACCGTATTAAATCCCGCATCAAATAGCTTTTTAGCAGCCATTGTCGAGCGATTTCCAGAACGACAGTAAAGAACTACCTTTGTACTTTGATCTTGAGGAACTTGATGTGGATTAAACTGAGAAAGAGGAACCAATCTGGCGGTAGGGATATGCTCTCCTGTATACTCAGAAGGTTCTCGTACATCAATTAATGTCACAGCTTCTTGTTCAAGTAACTGCTTGAGAGTTGGAGCGTCAATAGTTTGTAATGTCTTCAAATGAGAAGTGGTCATAAAATTCTCTCCTAAATTCTTTTGTTTTTTTCTTTAATTATGCAACGCCAAATTAAGCTGCATTACCACAACGTTGATTAGCTGGTACTGCTTCCATAATTTTCTTCGGATTAGGTAAATTGAGATTTGCCATTAACTCTATAAATTGATCACGGTTTTTTCCTACCAATCGGGAGTTCCATTGCTTTTCTTCGCCAATGGTGGAAACTGTCTGACCTTTGTAGTCGTGACCGGGATAAACTAGAGTTTGATCAGATAGAGTAAACAGTTTTTTTGTAATAGCGTCATACATAACACCTGCATTCCCACTTTGGAAATCAGTCCGTCCACAACCACGAATCAGTAAACCATCTCCTGTTAATAGGTGAGTACCATTTACCAAATATGCGTTATGGCTGTTAGTGTGACCAGGAATTGCGATCGCTTCAATGTTTACATTCCCTAAGGCTAATATTTCCCCATCGTTAATAAATCTATCTGCACAAGCTGCATGGGCGTGTGCGGGTACAACTCCTAAACAACCTGTCATTTCTCGGAGTTTACCTGTTCCAGTAATATGGTCAGCGTGGATGTGGGTTTCTAAGCAGTATTTCAACGTTAACCCCAATTCTTTGAGTAAAGTGCGATCGCGTTTCACCTGTTCTAATACTGGGTCAACTAAAATCGCTTCTTTCCTCACCAGGTCAGCAATTAAATAAGTATATGTACTTGTTTCTGGATCGAACAGTTGCCGAAATAACATACTAACTGCCTCCCGATAAATTTTTTGTTGCTATTTTATTTGATGATATAACTATATAGTAATAAAATGTAAATGTCCAGTGGGGAGACAAAAAAATGGACTTATACGAAATTTCGCGTAAGTCCAGACTCCTACTAGACATCTAGTGAAAATTAAATATGCGTTTTCTAGAACCCTTGTAGAGAAGTTCTATGGGTAGGGATTCTCGGCTCTACAATCTTTTGCAGAGATGTCTACTGTATCTTAACTAGCTGCGTTCCAACCATTCATACTGGGTGGAAAACCTCGGACATTATCATAGCCCAACAGGTGTAACGACATAACTGCCATTGCAGAACGATAACCAGAGGAACAGTAAATTACTACAGGCTGTTTTTTGGGAATCTTGTCGAGGTTTTGCACCAATGTCCGCAGAGGAATATTAATAGCATCACCAATATGACCAGATGCGTACTCAGAAGGTTGTCTGACATCCACTAAAAAAACATCCTCTTGTTTGAGTAACTGTTTCAACTGAGCCACTTTCCCGACGGTGTAATAGTCTCCAGGTATAGATTTGAGGAAATTATCCACTGTTGTTTTCAACTCAGCAGTGGTGGTAGAAACTACTGCGATTTTCTGCATTGGTGATAAAGGGGATGCTAAAGCTGATGCGTTATAGTTAACACCAAAAAAGGCAGGAATAAATACGCAGAAACTCAATAGAACTATAGTTAAAAAACGTGGTATTTTCATGAGCGCAGATTTAGCTCTCCATAAAATCAAACTACTAAACCCACCAGGGTTTTTCCCCAGTCCGGGGGTCAATTTCTGTCCAGGGAGAAATTCTGATATACTCCTCTTCCAAGTTCACACTAACAAGTTTAAGAGGAAGAGGTGCAGGACCTCGTACTACTCTCCCATCGGGATCATAGCGAGAACCGTGACAGGGACATTGAAATTGATTGTCATTGGGATTCCAAGGAAAGGTACAACCTAAATGGGTACAGTTATCGAGAATTCCCCAAGGGTGCAAAGTACCATCTGACTGTATTGTTAGGTAAGTAGGTTCTGCTGCTAAACCCGCAACTAAAGCACGAGTACCAGGGGGTTCAGCTAAAATCTGTTTTGCAGGAATGAGATTTCCATGAATATCTTTAGCAAGGATAGAACCATCTTCACTTCCTTCTGTGGGAGCAATAAAGAATTTAGTCACAGGATACAACACGCTGGTGGCTGTAGTAGCCACAACTGCACCTGTGAGAAAATTTAGTAGTTGTCGCCTCGATATTGAGGGACTTTCTAGAGGAAGAGTATTGTGCATATATTTATACTTTTCATCTCCGGTATAGTTGTTGATTGCTTTGGCTAATATTTTGATTTGGTAGGGTTTGTTTACATCATTATTATATAACTATATTGCAATATTGCTAATTAGTAAATAAAATCTTTCTCAAAAATGACTCTCTTTCTAATAGACAATTTTTTCAGCGAACCCTATTTATAGCAGTCCGATTTGACTTATGAAACCACTCATAAGGTAGGGAATAGCTAAAGAAGGGGAGTAGATTAAGGTAGGGAATTTTTAAGTAGTCATTAAACCGAAAGCCCAGTCAAGGTTATACCCCTCAACCTCGCTGTCTCTAATAATTTTAAAACAATATGAAAATTTACTTGACAAGCTATATAACTATGTAGTTAAATAATAAGCATAAGGTTAACTTGCCTTGAACAACGATTAACCTCAGAATTAAACATTATGACTATTTCTCTGGAACAACGCCAAAGTAACAATCTTTGGGAGAATTTCTGCAATTGGATTACCAGTACTAACAACCGGATGTACATTGGTTGGTTTGGTGTACTGATGATTCCCGCACTTTTAACTGCAACCATTTGTTTCATCATCGCTTTCATTGCCGCACCACCCGTAGATATAGATGGTATTCGTGAACCTGTTAGTGGTTCTTTACTCTATGGCAATAACATCATTTCTGCTGCGGTTGTTCCTAGTTCCAATGCTATTGGTTTGCACTTTTATCCCATTTGGGAAGCTGCTAGTTTAGATGAGTGGTTATATAATGGCGGACCTTACCAATTAATTATTTTCCACTTCCTGATCGGTATTTTCTCTTACTTAGGTCGTCAGTGGGAATTATCTTACCGCTTAGGGATGCGTCCTTGGATTTGTATCGCCTACAGCGCACCTGTTTCTGCTGCCACTGCGGTACTATTAATCTACTCTATTGGTCAAGGTTCTTTTTCTGACGGGCTGCCTTTAGGGATTAGTGGTACTTTCAACTTCATGTTGGTACTGCAAGCAGAACATAACGTTCTCATGCACCCATTCCATATGTTGGGAGTAGTTGGGATCTTTGGTGGTTCTTTATTCTCTGCTATGCACGGTTCTCTCGTCACTTCGTCTTTAGTTCGGGAAACTACTGAAATTGAATCCCAAAACAACGGTTATAAATTCGGTCAAGAAGAAGAAACTTATAATATTGTTGCGGCTCACGGTTATTTCGGTAGATTGATCTTTCAATACGCATCTTTTAACAATAGTCGTGCTTTACACTTCTTCTTAGGTGCTTGGCCAGTAATTGGTATCTGGTTTGCTGCCTTGGGTGTATCTTCTTTTGCCTTTAACCTCAATGGTTTAAACTTTAATCACTCTATTCTTAATTCTCAAGGTAGTGTAATTAATACTTGGGCTGATGTGATAAATCGCGCCAACTTGGGAATGGAAACAATGCACGAACGCAACGTTCACAACTTCCCCTTAGATTTAGCGGCTGGAGATTTTCAACCTGTAGCTTTAGTTGCTCCTGCTATTCACGGTTAATTGACCTGAATTTAATTGATTTTCATTGCTTCAAAAACAGTGTAGGCAACCCAAGTTTAAAACGCTTTGGGTTGCTTTTTCATAACTAGTACACCACGGTTTAATTGACATATAGCAACGGACAAGGCGGTTAGGACATCTACCAATGCTAAAACTTAGACACCAAAAGAGTTTTAGCACTGTCACCTGTTAAGAGTCACCTGCTATACCTCCCAATACTTGTCGGTTAAGCTCAAAAAATAGAATTATGTAGGTTGAGTTGAGGAACGTTCACGTCATAGTGTGGCGTTGGCGGTAGCGTGCCGGAGGCATCAGCTTGACAAACTACTAGATTGATATCGGCTGCCATTAGGATAAGCTGTAGATGTGATTGATCTAACCCAAGATAACGGCTGTAAATGTCGATGAAATTCTGATTTGTTTAACTCAGCACAAACGATGATTAAGTCTATGCGTCAATCTGGTTTAATTTTAGCCATTGTTTCCATCATTTTAGCTCTCACTGCTTGTAGTAGCGGGTCAGAAAAAACAGCAACTACAGCCAGCACGTCTGCATCACAAGTTATGCGCGATCGCTGGAATAGCATTAAAAGCCGTGGTAAGCTCATCTGTGGTGTTAGTGGTGAATTACCAGGATTTAGCTTTGTCGAAACTGATGGTAAATATAACGGAATCGATGTAGATATTTGCCGCGCCGTAGCAGCAGCTGTATTTGATGATCCTGAAGCTGTAGAATACCGGAATCTCAATTCTAAAGAACGATTTACAGCCTTACAAGCTGGGGAAGTAGATATTCTCAGCCGCAACACTACCTGGACATTGAGTCGTGATACCTCTCAAGGTTTAAATTTTGCACCTGTGGTTTTTTATGACGGTCAAGCCATTATGGTTCGCAAAAGTAGCGGTATCAAATCACTAGCAGACCTCAAGGAAAAAGCAATCTGTGTCCAAACTGGTACTACTACAGAACAAAACCTAGGAGACCAAATGCGGAAAAGAAGCATAACCTATAAACCAGTGGTTTTTGAAGATGTTAATATTACCTTTGCTACCTATGCAGAAGGACGTTGTGAGGCGATTACAGCCGACCGTTCTGCATTAGTTTCCCGACGGACAACTTTACCCAAACCGGAAGATAATGTAATTCTCGATGATGTTCTCTCCTCAGAACCCCTCGCCCCAGCAGTGGTTAAAAGAGATTCTCAATGGGCTGATATCGTCAAGTGGACAGTTTATTCCTTGATAAAAGCTGAAGAATTAGGGATTAACTCTAAAAATCTGGCACAATTTACCACTACTACCGACCCAGATATCAAGCGTTTTTTAGGCACAGAAGGTAATCTTGGTGAAGGACTCGGCTTAACAAAGGACTTTGCGGCCAAGATAGTCAAGCACGTTGGTAACTATGGCGAAATTTATGATCGCAATTTGGGAACTCAGACAAAACTTAATTTAGCCCGTGGACAAAATCAACTTTGGTCAAAAGGTGGTCTACTCTATTCTCCTCCTTTTAGATAAGTAGATCAACACAAAAAAACCAATGCGTAAATAATGACTCATCATCGCTTTTGGAAAATTGCTGGACAATTAATTGCCGTATTTTTAATAATAGTTTTGGTAACAATACTCTGGAGTAATCTTAACCGCAATTTACAGCAATTAGGGATTAAATTCGGTTTTGATTTTCTGCGACAGCAAGCCTCTTTTGATATTGGCGAAAAACTAATTAACTATCAACCAACTGATACCTATAGCCTAGCTTTGTGGGTAGGTTTAATCAACTCTTTGAGGATAGCAATATTAGGAATCATCCTGACAACAATTGTTGGGGTAACAGCGGGAATTTCTCGATTGTCAGATAACTGGTTATTGCGGAATATTACCTCAGTTTATGTGGAAATATTCCGCAATACACCTTTATTACTGCAATTACTATTTTGGTACTTTGTGGTTTTCCTGGCTTTTCCTAAAGTCGAAAATAAAATTTCCCTAGGAAAGTTGGTTTACTTCAGTCAAAATGGCATAGAACTTGCTGGGTTAAGCTTTTCTCCAGAGTTTTCAGCATTATTGCTTGGGTTGACTTTTTATACAGGTGCGTTTATTGCCGAGATTATCAGGGGTGGGATTCAAGCAGTACCTAAGGGACAATGGGAAGCAGCGCAATCTCTGGGACTAAAATCTAGTTTAGCAATGCGGTTAGTGATTTTTCCCCAAGCTTTGCGGGTAATCATTCCCCCACTCACTAGTCAGTATCTCAATTTAACCAAAAATTCTAGTTTAGCGATCGCTATCGGCTATCCTGATATCTATTTTGTCGCTTCTACCACTTTTAATCAAACGGGAAAAGCCGTAGAAGTTATGTTACTAATTATTCTCACCTATCTCACTCTCAGCTTAACAATTTCTGTAATTATGAATTTGTTTAACAGCAGAGTACAAATAAAAGAAAGATAACTCATACCAATTTGATGTGAGGTTGCACATAACTCTGAAATCCATTGATTTATCTGTCTTTATCCGCGTTTATCTGCGTGAATCCGCGTACCCTATGCCTACGGCACGCTTTGCGAACGGGAAGCAAGCTACAATTATTCTATGCAGCTTCATATTAATTTGGTATTATCTGTATTTTCCTAATCACTAATCATAAATGAATAAATTAACTTGGTTACGCAAAAACTTATTTAATAACTGGTACAATAGTTTATTAACCATTGTCTGTTTGATATTTATATTTTGGACTACTAAAGGCATATTAACTTGGGCAATTACTCAAGCCCAATGGCAAGTAATTCAGGTTAATTTACACTTGTTTTTAGTTGGCAGATTTCCTAAAAGTTTATATTGGCGACTTTGGACTATTTTAGCAATAGTTATAACTCTCAGTGCGATAACTTGGGGCATATGTACAGATTTTTTAATTCCCCAAAAATTATCTAAATTAATTAAACCTTGGATTTCACCATTTTGGTTATTATCTTTGGCAATTATCTGGTCGTTAATTGGTGGTGGTTTTGGGTTAGAAACTGTATCTACAAATTTATGGAATGGTCTATTACTAACCCTATTAGTAGCAGTAGTAAGTATTGTCATTTCCTTTCCCATTGGCATTTTACTGGCTTTAGGAAGAACTAGCAATTTACCTGTAGTCCGTTGGTTTTCTATTCTTTATATTGAAATAATTAGGGGAGTTCCACTCATAGGGATTTTATTTCTGGCTCAAGTTATGCTACCACTATTTTTACCAGCAGATGTACATTTAGATAGACTATTGCGAGGAATTGCTGGATTAGTTATATTTAGTGCTGCTTACATGGCAGAAAATGTACGTGCTGGACTGCAATCAATTCCACGGGGGCAAATTGAAGCAGCAAAAGCATTAGGATTTAATACACCATTAGTAGTAATATTAATTGTCTTACCTCAAGCTTTACGCGCTGTTATTCCTGCCGTTGTTGGTCAATTTATTGGTTTATTTAAAGATACTTCCCTTTTATCTTTAGTGGGATTAGTCGAACTAACAGGTATTGCCCGTTCTATCTTGGCACAACCACGATTTATTGGTCGTTATGCAGAAGTTTATATATTTCTAGGTTTTATTTATTGGCTATTTTGTTACTCAATGTCTTTAGCATCTCGAAAATTAGAAAAGAAATTAAGTGTTGGTCATTAGTTTGGAATATTTCAGATGTACAAAAGGACACCACAAAACTTTTCAGACTGTCACCTGTTAACCCGGATTTATCACAAATAAATAAAAAAAAGGGGTCAAAAACTGCGAAAATATATATGTAGAAAGCAAACAGTTAAATAGAAGTAGGGTTAAAAGTTTTGGGGAGGGAGACATCTTCATAAACATCATTTAGGGAACAAGAAAAATTCAAACTGGTAAACTGTAATTCTTGATTTCCTCTAAAGTTATAAAGCTCCCATCTGCCTTCTGTATTACGGCGAAAACAATCAACACGCTGACGGTTCTGACTGATTAAAACATATTCTTGCAATGTTTCTAATTCTTGGTAGTCACTAAATTTATCACCTCTGTCTAAAGCTTCAGTTGAGGGTGATAAAACTTCAATAATTAAGCTAGGATAGCGTTTGAAATATTCAAAATTTGTATCTCGTTGGTCACAAGTTACCATGATATCAGGATAGTAGAATATATTTAAAGATTCGATGCGTGCTTTCATGTCAGCAACGTAAACACGACACCCAGTTCCACGAATATGATTTCTTAGTAGGGTAACTAAGTTAGCAGTAATTGTTACATGAGCATCACTTGCTCCTGCCATTGCGTAAATCTGCCCTTGGATATATTCATGTTTTATCGGGCTAGATTTTTCAGTTTCCAGGTATTCTTCTGGTGAAAAATAGGGGTGAGATTGGCTAAGAGTCATACAGCTAAATTGTTATATTTTTTCACAATTACTAATACTGGCATCAAGAGGAGGAATTTGTTCAGCAGTTAAAGTCACAATAAAAAAAGAGTTTCTACCCTGTACCTTTGCCGTTCACTCAATAGAAACTTTCAACACAATAATTCTAAAAATAATTCTAAAAATTAAAAGTTGTCCTCAACACACCAATGAAAATATCATTATTCCTAGAAATATGACCAGGGTCAGTAACAATAAAAAATCCCGGAGTAATTGCTATATTATCATTAACTAAATAGCGGTAAAAAACCTCATAATGTGTAGAATTACCACTATCAACATTAGCAATTAAATAACCATCATTCAACTTTAAAGGTTGACCGTATATAAATCCTAATAAATCACCTTTTCTCCCCAAAGGATCATATAAACCTACAGATGCTTGGTAGGTAGTGCTGAGAGCAACTGCATCTGATTTCAGGTAATCAGTAACTACTGCACCCCCCCATAAACTCAAAACTATATTATCACTGACTTGCCATTTCATACTTGCATTGAGAGCATGAATTTGAGCAGGTTCATTTAATCCTCCAGAGGTATCGGCATTACCACTACCTGTGCCAGTATCTAATTGACCATCACTAGCATAAGCATTTATATAAGCTAAACCAGTAATTAAAGACGCAGTTGGTTTATATAAAAGTTGCACTCCTAAAGCACTATGGTCTGCACCAAATACACCTTCGTTAGTGTTGTTGCTATTTCTGGTTCCGTAAGCCACTTGCAACCGCATTTTATCAGACATCAACCAATCAAAACCTAACCCAGCATCAAGACTACCAATTCTCAATAGAGAAGTTGAACCAGCGAAGGAAGAAATAGCACCTTGACCTGCGTTAGCGTAGGGAGAATTAACACTGAGAACACTACTCAGACTGAATCCTACAGGTTTAAAGGTGAAAACTACTTTATCTCCTAATCCGGCTATTCTATATTCTAAAGTGTCTAACTTTACTTGATTATCATAATCTGCTTGCCAAGCCAACCTGGCCATATTTGTGTTAAAAGCTTGAGGATTACCAAAGCTATCACCCGTGCTATTTCCTGATGTTAACCCAATTCTAAAAACGTCTTTACCATTAAAAGAAGAAGTTAATTGTAATTGAGTTAATTGGGTAAGAATTGTGTTAGTTTCACCATTACCTGGAGGCGCACCACCAGCACCTGTTGCTAGTCCGAATATAACTTGTCCAGATAATTTAGCAGTAGTAGAAAACTGTTGTGCTTCTATATTAGCATTTCGTGCTTCTAAACTATCAATTCTCCCTCTTAAAACAGATAATTCAACTGCAAATTCTGCTTGTAATTTCTGGATTTTTTCTAAGTCTTCTTTACTCACACCATTTGATAAACCTTCAGCAGATAATTCATCAATCTTCTGCATGACAGCTTGTAAACCTGCGGCAAATTCATAACGACTTATGGAATGATTACCTTTAAATGTGCCATCAGGATAACCAGCAATTACGCCGTAACGTTCAACTAAAGATTTCAAGGCTGTAAATGCCCAATCATTCACTTGTACATCAGATAACTGTGAAACTGATGTTAAACGATTGCTATCATCAGATGCTGCTGGTGTTTGAGATATATCGAAATTTTCAGGTTCTTCTATAAAAATTAATTGTGAGTTTTGTAAATTATTCGGCTGTTGAAGATTATCTGCAAAAGCTGGTAAATTTAAAGAAATTAATACCACTCCAGATAGAAGCAATAAATTTGTTGCACCCATCATTACTCCTTAAAATCAATATACAATATATATATAATTAGCGATCGCGTGCTACCCCAGTTGTCAAACTGCCACTGTAGGGAATTCCATTTTGAGGTTCTTCACCATTTACACCAAACACTTCAATTTGAGTGATTTGTCCATTAGCATTGATCACAGAACCACGGGCATTATTACCACTTAAACCAGCGTTATTACTTATTCCTGTATTACCGCCAATGTTAACAGTTCCTTTATCAAAATCAACAGTAATTTGCTTAACATCATTGGAATTATTCTCAGGAATAAAAATGGCATTATTTCCTTCAGTACGGTAGAAAGTCCCTGTAGTTACTTGTGGGTTTCTAATCCTCACCGAACCTCGAAACCGAGGATTTAAATCTCCTTCTGTTCCACCCAAAGCATCACTAAGAAAACTGCTAGTAAATCCTTGGATTCTTTTAGTTTGATTTCTTAAAGCTGCTAAAGTTTGAGTTCTGATAAAATTGATAGTCTCCTGAACTTTAGGTGCTTCTTGGGCAACTAGATTTTCTTGTCCTGGTGCCAAACCACGACTTAAGTTAGTTGATTTATAAAATCCCTGCAAATCAAATTCCTGTACTTTTCCTACCAAACCATTTCTGACAGCTACAGTTTGACCACCTTTGAGATTAACAGTTTTTTGATCTTGTTGGTCAGATATCTTAATATCTCCATCTGTGAGTGCAAAAACTTGTGTGTGATGATTTTCAGCATCATGAATTATCATCACGGCACTAGGTTTAATAGCTGGTGAAAATAGAGATGTTGCAGATAAAGATGTGGTGCTATTTGGAGAATTTACAGGATTTATTGCCAAAATACTAACTTTACTTCCTGGGGTTTCCACTTCCGTCCCCACACTACCTGGTGGACTTAAAATCAAAGCTGTGCCATTTTCTAGCTTAAAAATCATTTCATTTAAAGCTATTCGATTTGGTAATTGAAACCGACGGACACCAGGTTCAAATCTAAAAATACTCCGTTGATCTACACGAATTAAAGATTTATCATTAAAGAATAATTGCGCCTCAGAACTAACTCCTGTTCTCACAGCATCACGGGGAACCATCACATCATTTAGTTCGGCTTTCCGTGGGGTTTTATTTTGTAGTAAAAGTTCAACTGTTTTAATCAATTTATAAAGTTCTGCACGGTTTAGCGGTTGGTCTTGGGTTGCCAATACAGGAGTCATCCAAGACACTGCTAATAGACTGCTAACAACTAACTTCTGAGTTACTGATAACATCTTATTGCCCATTTCTCTCCACTTGTTATCACTAAACATAACAATAGAGTATTTTTGGACAGTATTTGTTCCCTACTTATACCAGATTAATATGAAGCTGCATAGAATAATTTAACGCGGATACACGCAGATAAACGCGGATAAAGACAGATAAATCAATGGATTTCAGAAATATGTGCAACCTCACATAAAATTGGTATTAAGTATTGGATAAATAACCCAACAAGATGGAATTTGACGACTTGAATAAATCGCCAAACTTAAAAAATCTTCATACTATAACTAGGTCAGCTTGTGCATCTTCCTCTGGTTCATAACCAGCTGCTAGTTTTTCCATTGCCCTATCAATTAAATCCAAACCTTGCTGCACAGTTTCTACTAAACTTAATTGTCCGCGTAACTCTGCCGCACCCATAAAGCCTTTAGCATACCAAGTCATATGTTTACGGGCTTGACGTACACCTCTATCGCCCTTATATTCCCATAAAGCATATAAATGTTCTCTAGCACATTCCAATCTTTGAATTGCATTTGGTGCTGGTAATAATTCCCCGGTTTTTAGGAAATGATCGACTTCACCTACCAAAAACGGATATCCTAAAGTTCCACGAGAACACATAACCCCATCTGCACCTGTTTCTTCTAAACATCTCACTGCTGCTTCTACAGAAAAAATATCTCCATTCCCAATGACTGGAATTGAAAGCACTTCCTTCACCCGTGCAATCCATTCCCAACGAGCATTACCATTGTAACCTTGAGCGCGGGTACGTCCATGCACCGTAATCATTTTTGCGCCAGCATCTTCCATTCTTTTCGCAAAATCCAGAATGGTAATTTCTTGATCATTCCAACCAATTCTGGTTTTGACGGTAACGGGAACATCAACAGCTTTGACAACTTCCCGCACAATCGCTTCGGCTATTTCTGGTTGTCGTAATAAGGAAGAACCACCACCATTTTTGGTGATTTTATTAACTGGACAACCCATATTAATATCAACAGTATCTGCACCTTCAGCAACTGCTTTTATTGCTGCTTCGGCGAGGAAATCTGGACGACAATCAAACAACTGAATGCTAATGGGGCGTTCGTTGGGATCTACCTCCATGATTATGGGTAACTCCTTGACGTAATGCAACCCCGTTGCATTCACCATTTCGGTATACATCATCGATTCTGGGGCATAACGACGTACTAAACGACGAAATACCAAATCTGTCACTCCCGATAACGGCGATTGCAACACACGGCTTTTAACTTCAAATGAGCCAATTTTTAGAGGTTGGGAGAGTCTAGCTTGGAGAGTCGGAGACAGTGAAAGCATAGCAATAAATTCAAAGATAAAATTTATGTTAATCGAAGGTAGTAGGAAGATTTGTTAACCTATCGAGGAAGTCCCCACTTCAGGGATTTTTATTGGTTCCAAAAATATACAATTAATTTTGCTCAGGTATTTATCTGCGTGATCATCCATATTCTACAACACCAGAAAATGGCGTTGCTGAATAAGGGGATGATTGAGGCTGACACGGGGACACTCCAGACGCGGTGATTATATATTGATGCGGATTCTCAAATCATCCCGCAATTATGCAACGCCCAGAAAATAAATAAACCTGAAGCTATCGCATTCCACATCAAGCTATGATCGGATAAAGTGCCTAATCTGTGCCTAAATTCTCAGCATCTACTATGACGACTCCGACACCAGAACCCCATCAACCAAACACATCACTTACCGATACAAATCTGGTAGAAGACCGCAGTAAGCTGAGTAAGATGTATCAGCACTATGTTGAAACGAAAGATAAATATCCTCATGCGTTGCTGCTGTACAGAGTTGGTGATTTTTTTGAAACTTTTTTCCAAGACGCTGTTACTGTCTCCAGAGAATTAGAATTAGTTTTAACCAGTAAACACGGTGGTGAAGTCGGTCGAGTGGCTATGACTGGTGTGCCTCATCATGCTTGGGAACGCTACACAACCTTGTTGGTGGAAAAAGGTTATGCTGTGGTGATTTGCGACCAAGTGGAAGATTCATCAGAAGCAGTAGGTTTGGTAAAACGAGAAGTAACCCGCATTCTCACACCAGGGACTTTACTGGAAGAGGGAATGCTGAAAGCCAGTCGAAATAATTACATAGCGGCTGTGGTAATTGCTGTTAATCATTGGGGTTTAGCCTATGCAGATATCTCAACTGGAGAATTTCTCACATCTCAAGGTAGTGATTTAGAACACTTGACGCAAGAATTAATGCGTTTACAACCTTCCGAAGTGCTGTTTCCCACTAACGCCCCAGATTTAGGTAGTTTACTGCGTCCAGGGGAAACTTCGCCCTCTCTTCCCCAATGTTTACCACCTACATTTTGTTATAGTTTGCGATCGCAAGTTCCCTTTTCCCAAGCTGAAGCTAGAAGTAAATTATTACAGAAATTCAAAGTGCGATCGCTCGAAGGTTTAGGTTGCGAACATCTCCCCCTCGCCGTTCGCGCCGCTGGTGGTCTTTTGGAATACATCGAAGATACTCAAAAAGCCAATCCAGTTTCCCTGCAATTGTTACGCACCTATACCCTGACTGATTATTTAATAGTCGATCATCAAACCCGCCGTAACCTAGAAATTACCCAAACCGTCCGCGATGGCACATTTCACGGTTCTCTATTATGGGCTTTAGATAGAACTCGCACCGCAATGGGCAGCAGGGCTTTAAGAAGATGGTTGTTACAACCGCTACTTGATCTGAAAGGAATTAAATCCCGCCAAGATACTATTCAAGAATTAGTAGAAAATACCTCTTTGCGTCAAGATTTGCGGAATTTATTAAGGCAAATTTACGATTTAGAACGTTTAACAGTCAGAGCCGCTTCTGGTAGAGCTAATGCACGGGATTTAGTAGCTTTAGCTGATTCCTTCTCCCGTTTACCTGAATTATCTCGCTTAGTTGCAGATGCTCATTCCCCTTTCTTAAAAGCTTTGCAAAAAGTCCCGCCCATCTTAGAAGAACTAGCCGAAAAGTTACACGCTCACATCGTAGAATCACCACCTATACATCTCAAAGAAGGTGGTTTAATTCGGGCAGGAATTAATGCGCTTTTGGATGAAAGAAAAGCTACTGTCGAAAGTGATCAACAATGGATTGCAAATTTAGAAGTTGATGAAAGAACGAGAACAGGAATCCCGAATTTAAAGGTAGGATTTAATAAGAGTTTTGGTTATTATATCAGTATTTCCCGCAGTAAATCTGACCAAGTTCCCGATAATTACATTCGCAAACAAACCCTGACAAATGAGGAACGTTACATTACTCCTGATTTGAAAGAACGAGAAGCACGAATTCTCACAGCGCGAGATGATTTAAATCAGTTGGAATATGAGATTTTTGACGCATTACGGGATGAAGTGGGTAATCATGCCGAAATAATCCGCAATATTTCCCGCGCTGTCGCTGCCGCAGATGTATTATGTGGTTTGGCTGATTTGGCTGTACATCAAGGTTACTGTCGCCCAGAAATGCTGACAGGACGGGAAATTGCGGTGATTGATGGTCGTCACCCGGTGGTGGAACAGTCTTTACCTGCTGGGTTTTTTGTTCCTAATTCGACGGAGTTAGGAGGGAGGGAAACGAACCACAGAGACACAGAGGACACAGAGAAAGAGAAGCCTGATTTGGTGATTTTGACGGGGCCAAATGCAAGTGGGAAGAGTTGTTATTTAAGACAGGTGGGGTTGATTCAATTAATGGCGCAAGTTGGTAGTTTTGTACCGGCTAGGTCTGCTAAGTTGGCTGTGTGCGATCGCATTTTTACTCGTGTTGGGGCTGTGGATGATTTAGCAACTGGTCAATCTACTTTTATGGTAGAAATGAATGAAACTGCAAATATTCTTAATCATGCAACTGCTCAATCTTTGGTTCTATTAGATGAAATTGGGCGTGGGACAGCAACATTTGACGGTTTATCAATTGCTTGGGCTGTGGCTGAATATTTAGCTGTTGATATTAAATCTCGGACTATTTTTGCTACCCATTATCATGAGTTAAATGAATTAGCTACTATTGTTTCTAATGTGGCAAATTATCAAGTAACTGTTAAAGAGTTACCTGACCAAATTATCTTTTTACATCAAGTTCAACCCGGTGGTGCTGATAAATCCTATGGAATAGAAGCAGGAAGATTAGCAGGTTTACCGGCGGTGGTAATCAAGCGTGCAAAACAGGTAATGGGACAAATTGAAAAGCATAGTAAAATTGCGATGGGTTTGCGTGAAGGACTTTAATTATTGTAATTACCTCACGTAGGGGCGTATTGCAATACGCCCCTACAATTGTAATACTAGAATTTTAAAAACCTCATGCAAAAGAATTATGACATATGATTCTTAAAAACATCATCGCCGTTCTATTCGCCTTAAAGGATATGATTATTCCCAAGAAGGCGCATACTTTATCACGATATGTACTCATAATCGTGAGTGTCTGTTTGGAAATATAATAAATTCTCAAATGCAGTTAAATGAATATGGTGATGCAGTTATTAAAGAATGGTTAAAAACTCCTGAATTACGTCCAAATATTGAATTGGATAAATTCATTGTGATGCCTAATCACTTACACGCAATCATGATTATTTCTTGGCATATGCGATCGCATTCTATCACTACATTGAATACCTTTTTGCGATCGCCTTCCCAAACTGTTGGTGCAATTATACGGGGGTTTAAAAGTACCGTCACTAAACAACTTAACCAAATTCGTAATTTGCCGGCGACACCAATATGGCAGCGCAATTACTATGAATCTATTATTCGCAATGAAAATGATCTAAATTGTATTCGAGAATACATTATAAATAATCCAGGACAATGGGATTTGGATGATGAAAATCCTGCCAAACACAAACATATCACGTAGGGGCGTATTGCAATACGCCCCTACAAATTATGAAACTTTTTCAGCAAATCCTAATTAAACATCATTCATCTGCACTTTTTCTAAACACTCTTTCAATTGTTCCGCCAGCACCCTAACATAAGGTTCATCAAGAAGAGAAAGATGAGAACCAGGAATATGATAAATATCTAATCCTCCTTTAACTATATCACCCCAACCAAATTGAGAATCGTATTTTACACCGATATCATCACTGCGATTTTGATCATCAGTTCTAAATAAACTGACTCTACCTGAATACGCTGGAAAACTATATTTCTGCAAAGCTTGGGTATTAGCACCTACGATTTCTAAATGCATATTAGTTGCTTTTGCAGTTGAAGACATCTTCACAACTTGAGGTGCAAGATTTAGATAATTCTCGTATCCCTTTTTGATATAGTATTTAGTGTGTCGGCTCCAACCTAAAATCTTTTTCAAAAAGTAACGGAGACCTCCTTGGATAATATTTTTTAAATGTAAGGGAATTCGCTTTACAAATGATAAACGATGGAAAGACCCTGGACGACAAGTATCAAACATAGCTAAAAAACCCACTTTTTCACCTTGCTTGTGGAGTTGTTGCGCCATTTCATAAGCAACAATACCACCAAAAGAATACCCTCCTAGAAAATAAACTCCTTCTGGTTGAATAGTCCGTATTTCTTGAATATAGTGGACTGCTATGTCTTCTACTGTCGTCAAAGGAGGCTGTTTTCCATCTAGTCCTTGAGGTTGTAGTCCATAAACAGGTTGTTCAAGTCCTAAATGTATTGCTAAATTTCGATAACACAACAATTCTCCACCAAGAGGGGGAATGACAAACAACGGTGGTTTTGAACCTTGGGGTTGAATTGCTACCAAAGATGATTGATGTGATGTTGCTGATAAGCTATTTACTAAAACTGCTTCTTGACGGATAATTTGAGCGATCGCACCAACTGTACCTATGGGAAACAAAGATGCTAAAGGCAGTTTTTTGCCAAATTTCTGTTCTATAGCCGCAAATAACCGCACAGCTAATAGGGAATTTCCTCCCAATTCAAAAAAGTTGTCTTCTGTACCAATAGGTTGAACTTTTAAAAATTCTTCCCAAATCTGCGTTAGTTGATATTCTACATCATCACAGGGAGGCGTAAAGTTGGCAGTTATCTCTGGTTTTCCTAAGTCAGGTGCTGGTAAAGATCGGCGATCTGTTTTACCATTGGGTGTTAATGGTAATGCATCCAAAAACACGAAGGTGCTAGGCATCATGTAGTCAGGTAATTTGTCTTTTAAACGTTGTCTTAGTTCCTTTATATTCGGTGCAGACTTTTGTTTAGAAACAACATAAGCTACTAATCTTTTATCTCCAGGAATGTCTTCACGGGCTATAACTACAGCTTCTTTGAGAGTGCCAATATTTAGCAGTTCCATCTCAATTTCTGTCACTTCAATTCTGAAGCCTCTAATTTTTACCTGAAAGTCTCTTCTTCCCATATGAACCAAACAACCATCAGCCTCAATACGCCCTAAATCACCAGTGCGATATATCCTTTCTTGTTCATTTTGAAGATCAGATAAAAATACAGCTTTTGTCAGTTCTGGTTTTTGCCAATAACCTAAAGCTAAATATTTACTTTTAACAGCGATTTCGCCAATACTATCACTTTCTATTTCCTGTCCTGTTTCATCTAACAGCACAACTTTCATACCCTCAACTGGGTAGCCAATGGGAACATTACTACCCACTATTTTCGTATTTTTATCAACAATAAAATTTCTGAAAGTTCCAGTTTCAGTTGCGCCTAAACTCGCATACAAAACACAGTTATCAGCAAAATACTTTTTGTAGTTTTCTACATCTCTAATTAAGGTAGCTTCACCACCTAATTTCACTAACCGAATTTTGGAAAAATCTTCTTTATCTGTGAGAGTTTCTACAAAATGTCGAAACAGAGTAGTAAATGAATGATAAATAGTAATTTCTGATTCTATTAGCCAGTTAACTAAATTCGTTAATCCCTCTTTTTTGACATCATAAGAATAGAGTCCCGCACCATTTAGCAAAGTGTAGAAAATACATAATAATCCTCCTAATGCACTGCATGAATACAGAAAAACTACTCTATCTTTTGGACTGATAAGTAAAGTATTAGTATCAGTCATGCAGTAATGTAGCGAATTAATATGACTATGCACTACTCCTTTAGGTTTACCAGTCGAGCCACTAGTGTAAATTATATAAGCTGGTGTTTCAGGTGATATATCAATGTTGAGGTTTTTAGTAGAGATGTTATTAATATTTTCATCAATGTTTAAGATTTGACAATTATTAGTAGTTAATTCATAGGCTAAAGCTAAATTTTGATTATTGGTGATAATCATAACAGCTTGAGAATCTTCGAGAATATAAGCTAGTCTATCAATGGGAAATGTAGGATCTAAAGGTACGATGATTTTTCCTGCTTTCAATCCTGCAAAGATGCTAGTAATAAAATCTGCACCTTTTTCTAGTAACAATGCAATCACTTCTAACTTTTCTCTTTTTTGTAAAAGAATATTATTGGCTAATCGGTTCGCATTTTGATTTAGCTGTTTATAAGTGAGAGTTTTATTACTAGTTTTGACAGCAATAGCATGAGGATATTTGTTAACTTGTTGTTCAAAACGAGTTTGTATAGATTGCTGAATATCTCCTGAATCAAAGCTAATAAAGCCTTTGGGAGGAAAAACTAATTTTTGACAAACAAGTTTTTGTTTGAATA
This sequence comes from Anabaena sp. PCC 7108, assembly GCF_000332135.1. Taxonomy (NCBI): domain Bacteria; kingdom Bacillati; phylum Cyanobacteriota; class Cyanophyceae; order Nostocales; family Nostocaceae; genus Anabaena; species Anabaena sp. PCC 7108. Next base: position 4,251,876 of record NZ_KB235896.1, on the reverse strand, counting down.
AATTGTGGGAAAACGTACGGTAAATATTGCTCATAGATAATCTAAAAAAAGTAACTACAGGTTATACAGTTATAGATATTGGGCTTTTTTGTCTTCCAAAAACATGGTTAGACTTATTAAGTCAGTAGGCAAAAATAAATCAGATTATGTCAAGTCACAAATGTTAAAATTTACTCTTAGTCAGGGCTACAGCCCTACTTTTATATCAAAATTCCTCTCTACAAACTTTTAATTATTTACCTTGCACTACTTACTTAAAACAGATAGTACAGGCACTTACTCGTAATTGCCAATAGTTACTATTATCTTTCATCAAATCTTTATCTATACTTTAAATATAAGAATTGTATATCTATTAACAAAATAGATGTCAGAAAATAGCTTTGGTATTTTTCATACCTTGGCAATAGCGATCGCAAAACAAAATGTTTGATTTTAAACTATATATTTCTATATATTTATTGCTACATTTAGCCCTAAATTTTAATTAGTCGCAGTTCTGAGGTGAGGAAACCTCTACAGCCTAACTGCCGACAGTGACTTTCATTGATTTGTTAGACTTAACACACCAGGATTTTTTCAGTCACATCTGTAGATAACGCCAGCAGACGAGGCAATTCATGCTTACAAATACCTTACTTCTCTCGAATCAACTCCCCACTCTCCAGTATTCATCCACCTCAGAACGATTTGATGAAACCTGGGAAGCCCCACTGGCAACCCTTTTGGGACTTGGACGCGCCGCTGGTGCTGATTTTATCGAATTCTATTTAGAACGTCGTAACTACATCAGTTGTCTAGCAGAAGACGACATCATCACCAGCATTTCTCCCAGTTTAGCCACAGGTGCAGGAGTTAGAGTATTTCGAGGCAAAGCTGACTGCTACGTCAGCACCAATAACCTGACATTTTCCGGGTTAAAAGCAGCCTTAGAAAAAGGTCTTTCTATCTTAGGATTACAACTACCTACAGCTAATGCTTTCATTCCCGAAATTAACCTCGAATTACTGAGAGACTACGCCACCAAACGTGGCAAAGATGGCTGGCTACCTCTATGTAGTTCTATCCGCGAAATGGGAGAAGTTCTCCTTGATGGTACTGCCCAACTCAATAAAAAAGCTACCCACGTCCAATCACGCCGCGCTTCCTATTTCCGTGACTGGCAAGAAGTTTTAGTTGCTGCCAGTGATGGTACATTTGCCCGTGATATCCGCCTCACCCAATCAGTAGGATTTAATATTCTCTGTGCTGACGGTGCTAACCGCGCCTCCATTGCTGAACGTGCAGGTAACACCAGCGATGCTAATTTCCTGAGAACTTGGGATTATCAACAAGCATCTGAACAAATCGCCGAATCAGCCGGTAAAATGCTTTACGCAGATTACGTAGAATCAGGAACTTACCCCATTATCATGGCCAATCACTTTGGCGGCGTAATTTTCCACGAAGCTTGCGGACACCTGTTAGAAACTACCCAAATTGAACGCAATACCACACCCTTTGCTGATAAAAAAGGTGAAAAAATCGCCCATGAAAGTTTAACAGCTTGGGATGAAGGACGCGCTGATAATGCCTTCGGCACAATTGATATGGATGACGAAGGAATGCCGGCACAAAGAACATTATTAATTGAAAAAGGTGTTCTCAAAAATTTCTTAGCTGATAGAACTGGTTCAGTACGTACCGGACATCCGAGAACAGGCAGTGGCCGCCGTCAAAATTACACTTTTGCTGCCGCTAGTCGGATGCGAAATACTTATATTGATACTGGCGAATACACCAACGAAGATTTATTTGCCTCTGTTGATAAAGGTATTTACTGTAAAAAAATGGGTGGCGGTAGTGTCGGTGCTACAGGTCAATTTAACTTTAGTGTTGATGAAGCTTATTTAATAGAAAATGGCAAAATTACTAAACCGTTAAAAGGCGCTACTTTAATTGGTGAAGCTAAGGAAATTATGAATAAAATTTCTATGTGTTCCCAAGATTTAGAACTTGCACCCGGTTTTTGTGGTTCTGTTAGTGGCAGCATTTACACCACAGTTGGTCAACCTCATATCAAGGTTGATTCCATAACAGTTGGTGGACGTTAAGGAATGTTAGATTTTAGATTGTGAATGAGCAAAAATTTACGTAGGTTGGGTTAAGCGACAGCGCAACCCAACAAAAGAGTTTGTTTTGTTGAATTATTTGTGTTGGGTTTCCTTGTGTCAAACGCCACTCGTCTCAAGCCGGGAAACCCGTCCACAACGGTGGCTCCCCAACCTACTATGTTCTTAGATTTTGATTGTGAATTGAAATATGACAAAGATTCAAGAAATTGCAACTTACGCTCAAGAAAATGCCGCTAAACTTGGCATTAAGAAGTTTGATATTTACGGTTCAACTGTAGATGATACAAGTGTGCAAGTTGACCAAGGTGAACCCAAACAAGTTAAGGCTTCTAATCGTTCTGGAGTAACTGTTAGAGTTTGGAATGAAGAGAATACAATGGGTGTGACTAGCACCACAGATGTAGATCCTCTGGGTTTAGAATTGGCTTTGAAAACTGCTTATGAAGCTAGTTTTTTTGGAGTAAAAGAAAACATTCCTGATTTTAGTCCAGAAGCAACTGTTCCTATTCCTAATACACATCACGAAAAAGTAGCCCAAGCCCCAGTTTCTGAACTAATAGATAAATTATTAGTAGCAGAGAAAGAACTTATGTCTACTCATCCTGCTATTACAAGTGTGCCTTATAATGGTTTGGCACAAAGGGATATTGACAGGTTTTATGTCAATAGTGATGGTGCTGTGAGAACAGAATCTCATTCTTTAGCTTCGATTTATCTTTACACCAAAACTGAGGAAGAAAATAAGAAACCACGTAGTGCAGGTGCTTATCGAGTTAAGGAAAGTTTAGCGGATTTAGATATTGCTGGTTGTATTAAAGAAACGGCTGAGAAAACTATCAGTCATTTGAATTATGAAAAAATCAAAACTGGTAAATATCGAGTTGTTTTCTCACCGGAAGCTTTCTTAAGTTTATTGGGTGCTTTTTCTAATTTATTCAACGCTCAAAGTATTCTTGACAATCAAAGTTTATCTAAAGCGGAAGATATCGGTAAACAAATTGCTTCACCTTTACTTTCGGTTTATGATGATGCTTTACATCCAGCTAATGTTGGTGCAGAAAGTTTTGATGGTGAAGGTACACCTACCCGTCAGGTAAAGTTGATAGAAAATGGTGTTTTAACCAGCTTTCTCCACAGTGCCGGAACTGCTAAAAGGTTTAATACTAAACCTACAGGTAATGCTAGTATTGGCGCAAAGGTGAGTGTAAGTCCCAATTTTTATCACGTTTTTGCAGCCGGAACACCTGATCAAGAATTGAGTTTAGAAACTGCGGAAAATGTGATTTTGATTGATGATTTACAAGCTCTCCATGCAGGTGTTAAATCTTTACAAGGTTCGTTTTCTTTGCCGTTTGATGGTTGGCTAATTAACAAAGGTGAAAAAACCAGTATTGAATCGGCAACCGTAGCTGGTGATTTCTTGGAAGTTTTGCAGTCAATTGTTTATGTGGAGAAAGAGGTGGAGTTAACACCAGGTGGAGTTTCTCCCAGAATTTGGGTGAATGAACTTTCTATTACTGGTGAGTAAGATATTTTCACCAGATAGCAAGGAAGTGAGCCGCATTTATTAGTGCTAAACTAATTTTTAGTAGGGTGGGTTAGTGACAACTTAACCCACCATTTTACGGTATGTCGGGGAACACCAAAAAATAAATTACTGAAAAACTATATTATGTTTTTAGTAGTTAATTTTTCCATCAGGCATTACTGCATCATGCAAGTTTACATTAGTCATATTTGTAGTACTCATTTCTGCTCTGATCAGATTTGCCTTGCTTAAATTAGCCCCACTCAAGTTTGTTCTAGCAAGATAAGCATCAACCAAGTCTACTTCCGTTAGATTAGCCTGAGACAGGTTAGCCCGACTTAAATCTGCTCTACTCAACCTGGCAAAACTCAGGTTTGCATGACTTAATTTGGCTCTGTTCAGTTTTGTATCTGGCATAATTGCACCATACAAGTTAACACCTGTCAGTTCAGCATCATTGAGATGTGACCGCTCTAGCCTAGAATTCATCATGTTAGCACCTTTCAAATTAGCACCTACCAGGTTAGTGTCGCTCAAAGTTGCATTGTATAAAATCGCTCCACTCAGGTCAGCACCACTCAAATCAGCATAACGCAGCATTGCTTCACTCAAGTTAGCACCACTCAGATCAACTTTAGCTAAGTCTGCACCAGTTAAGTTAGCTCCCCGCAGATCAGCTTTGTGCAGTTTAGCACCTCGGAGAATAGCAGAATAGATTCTCTTTTCTTCTCGCAGGTTAGCACCACGCAAACACGCACCTGTTAAGTTAGCACCACTTAAATCGGCACCACGCAAATCGGCATCCATTAAGTTAGCATCCAGCATATCCGCTAAGGTTAAATTGGCATTACGCAAATCAGCACCCTGCAAAGTAGCCCCATGCAAATCAGCATCATGGAAATTGGCACTTATTAAACTCGCTTGATTGAGGTTTGCACCACTTAACTTGGCTGAAGTTAGATTTGCTTTGTTCAGTATTGCCCGACTTAAATAACTAAAAATTAGAATAGTGTTACGCAAATCCGCCTTATTTAAGGCTATGCCAATCAAGTCGGCATCAAACAGATTTACTCCATTTAAGTTTGCCTCAATAAATTTTGTTTCTCCATTTGCATATCGCTGCAAAAGTTCATTAGCATCCATATTTGTACCCTGTTAATTAATGAAGTCTTTTCGATTTTCCCTAGAATAAAAAATTATCGAAAGTCGCCATCACTGTTTTTATTGAACATATCTTTCGTAGGAGGTGCCATAAATTGACAGGTATTATCATCATCTATTTCATTCTCATAGATATGATTAATAGCAGTTGATGTGATTTCACTATTAACATTAGATATAGGTCTAGTTTCTTGAGATGAATAGCTGTTGATTGGTTGATATTGGTTTGTTTTGGGTGAAATATTGCCATACAAACCTCGCATACATTGGATGATTGCACTTACTGCTTGAGCATTTTCATCTGGATCACTCCCAGATATGACGATATTATTTAGTCTAGATTCAATCTCTTGAATGCTTGAACAAGAATCAAACAATTTCTGCAATAAACTATCAAGTTCTTCGGCTCTGAGTTTGAACCAGTCTTCTTCCTTGAAAGTAAAATTCTTGTAAAGGGCAGAAAATAGAACTATCTTCGCCCTGAGGGGGTTAGTATATTTCATAATATTTTGCCGTAAATCAAATTGATCATATTGAGATTTGATTTCAATTGTTGGCGATTGATATACTAAGTTTGATGATATTTGTTCAGAATTATCAAAAATATGTTGCTCCTGATTGAGTGGACTTGATGGTGTTCCTGTTGATTGATTTTGCTTGATATATAACTTCTGGACTTCATTAAAAACTATACTGGCAACTAAAGCGTATTCAGCTTGTTTGTTCAGGCTTTTGACAACTTTAGATAAAGATAATTTTAACTTATATAAAGTTGGGTTTAATGTGCATAATTCTTGAATTAAATTTCTTACTGTACAGCTATTTAGCGTATTTGGATCGTTCTCCCACTTCTTTTTACATACACAGTATATTAATTTTTTAATCCGTGTTGAGTTTTCATGCTGTTCTAGGTATTTCGCTACTTGATCAAGGTTAGATAGAGTTTTCATCGGTAGATCTCCGGCACAGGTATCCGATAGGAATAAATTATAACTGGAGTAGCGCTCTAGTGGATAGTAAAAGTTTTCTATCAGTTTAGAACAAGGCTGGAAGACAGGGGGACACGGGTAAAAGAAACTAATAGCAACAAAAGTGTATAGTAATAACCGTCCCCAGGAACCGCCATCCTCTAATGTAGTATATTTAATTTAAATTAAAAGCGCTATATCAACTCAGATATCAAAGACTGATAATTAGGACTAATGCGAAAAGTTTTTTTGATAAGTAATTAAGGAAGCATGATATTACAGAAGTAAAATCTACGTTAAATTAAACGACAGCGCTACTCAACCATGGCTTTAATAATATTCTAAATTACCTAGGATAATGCTTGGTTAAAAATTCTCTAGCTTCGGCTTTATCTTTAATCATGCCATCTAAAGTTGCCGTCAATAAATCATCAAGCATTTGCTTATATTTTGGACTAGGTTTATAACCTAATTGTTTTAAATCATTCCCAGTTAATAAAGGTGGCACATTTACCCATGTTGTTAAATATTGCCAAATCTTTCTTCTGATTTTTCGGGAACTTTGTAAAGCAATTAAAATTAAAGTTGGTAAATCATGCTTTCTAAGTAAATATACAGTTTGACTGGGATAATCGCAAGTAGGTAATAATGTGATTATCTCAGCTTGAATGTGGGATAAATTCTTTAATCTGGCAATACTATCATCAGCTAATTGCAGATTTTTGGCTACTTTTGCTCGATATTCTGGTTTTAAATAGCTGATTAATGCTTCTAGGCGAATATGCCAATTTGTCAAGGTTTTTTGCTTATCAAATCTCCCTAAACAACGTTCTAATAAATTCAATTGTCGGTAGAGTTCTGAATCTAATTTTAGGGTAGGATGGATACACTGTAAAGCGCCTAAATTATCAAGTAGTTTTAAGGCTGATTGCCAATAAGTTGCTGTTAATATATATTTTAATTCTGTTTTTAGGCGAGTTTGTAAAGCTGGTGTTTTGGTATTTTCTTGGGAAGTGCGATCATAAACTCCGCTATTTATGGCATAATGAATATATGCTTCTGTTTGCTTTTCAATTTGAAAATTAAACCGGACAGCAAAGCGGACACCGCGATAAATTCGAGTAGGATCTTCAATAAAACTATTAGCGTGTAAAATCCGAATTTGCTTGGCTTGTAAATCTAAGAAACCACCAAAAAAATCCAGTAATTCTCCAGCACGAGGAGAAGTTAACCTTAATGCCATGGCATTAATGGTAAAATCCCGTCGATATAAATCTTGACGTATTGAACTCGCTTCTACTTCAGGATTTGCGGCTGGGTAAGGATAAAATTCAGTTCTAGAAGTGGCAATATCTACCCATAATGAATCTAATTCTGGGTCTTTGTGCCATAATAAAGCAGCAGTTTGAAAAGCACCATGAATTTCTAAACGGGCATTTTTATAAATTTCCTGGAGTGCTTTTGCTAATTCTACACCTGCACCCACTGATGCTGTTTTATGAAAACCATCAACGACTAAATCAATATCATTAATCATTAAAGTGCCAGTTTCAGCTTCTGCTAACAGCAAATCCCGCACTGCACCACCAACTAAATAAAGGTGCCAACCGCGTTTTTCTGCTTCTTGAGATGCGGTGGTGAGTAATTGCCAAAGTTGCGGATTTAATTTATTTTGCAATTGTGGCAAATTAATATTAATTTCCCCATCTTTGTGTATTTCTCCATCAAATATATCGGCTTGATGTAATTCCCTTAAAACATCGGTGCGGGTGACAATACCAACTAGATGATCATTTTCTAATACTGGTAAACGTCCGATGTCATAAGTCACCATCAAGGACTCAATTTGTGGCAAGGTGGTATCTGGGGTGATGGTTTTTAAATTATTGGTCATGTATCCTTTCACTGGTGCATGACTAAAACCATGATGTAAAGCAATATCTAAGTCGCGCCGAGAAATTATACCAACTAATTGCCCGTGGGGATTAACAACAGATAAACCTGAATGGCCGTAACGTAGTAAAATACGTTGCGCTTCGGCTATTGTGGTTTCAGGTCGAATGGTGCGGACTGGGGAAGACATTAAATCCCTAGCTGTGGGAGGGTGGGGAATTTGGGCTTTTAACCCATCTAGGAGTTGCTGCAAGATCGGCTGTGAGTCTTGTGTACGAAGATTCAAGGAAGCAGCTTGAGAATGTCCACCACCGTCAAATACTTGAAAGAGAAGATTCAGATTTGTACCGGAAATGTGCGATCGCCCAATTACCGTTAATCGCCATTCATCATCACTTAAAGCATATTCATTTGCCAACAGGATGGCATCAATTTCTGTTAATTCGACCAGTTCTGTAGCCAAACTTGATAACCCTGGCACAAAACCATCTGTTTTTAATGTCACCCAACCTATCGTATATCCCCTGAGACAGATATACTCTAAAGTTTCCAAAGCCTGACTTAATAATTGTTGTAATTGTGGCGATAAACCAGGGTCACGGTAGGTAGAAATTACGGTTAAACTTGCTCCTTGCTGCATTAACCAGGCTAACGCTAAAGCATCTCTGGGTGTCGATTGGCTATAAGTTAACGAACCTGTATCGACATGAATACCCAAAGCCATGACAGTTGCTTGGGCAGAAGTTAAAGAAATGTGACGTTTTTGTAATTCTTCCGCCATTAAGGTTGTCGTAGCGCCCACGTGATCAAGATATAATTGTGTAGCGGGAATATCACTATCTTGTCCGAGGTGATGATCATAAACTACGATTTCTTGGATATTGGCTAAATCAAACCATTCAGCAGCTTTACCCAAGCGATCGCGCTGTTGAGTATCTACAACCGTTAAAGAGCGAATCTTTTCTGGATTAACCGAACGTCTTTCAATTAGCGCATACTCATCCCGATGTAACGCTAAAAAGTCACGTACAGGCGGATGCGCTCCCCCAGTTAGGACAATCTTACTCCCTGGCAGCAGACAAGTTAAGCCAACAGCCGCCCCCAAAGCGTCAAAATCAGCAGTTGTGTGACAAAGAATTAAATCCATAGGGAATAGGTGACAGGTGATTGGTGATTGGTGATTGGTGATTGGTGATTGGTGATTGGTGATTGGTGACAGGTGACAGGTAACAGGTGACAGGTGACAGGTGACAGTAATAGAGAGCAGAGGGAGAGGTTGCAGGGAACAGGGAGAAGAAGCAGGTGGAGATAATGACTAATGACAATTGATCATCTGTTACAAACCGGACGTAAAATATTAATGGTTCAGAAGATCAAGTGAGTTCACCGGGGTCACTGAACAACCCAGTCTGTCCATCATACAGCGACAGTCTTGGGACAAGTTACGATATCGCTGTGTTGGGAAAAGTAAAAATGACCTTAGTATTCCAATTTGCTTTAGTATCTCTAGTTCTAATGTCTTTTGTCTTGGTGATTGGCGTTCCTGTCGCTTATGCAACCCCTCAAAATTGGGTTGAATCGAAAAAGCTACTGTGGGTTGGTTCTGGAGTTTGGACGATCTTAGTGGTTTTAGTCGGGATATTAAACTTTTTTGTGGTGTAGATGACGGTTACAAACAGTCACAAGCGCATAACATAAAAATTTAGAGGAGCAGAAAAGCTCAGGTAATAAGGTCAAAGCTGAAAAAGAGATTTTCTTTTGTCTGATGACTTTTTCCTAAACTTGCTTTCCTGCTCCTCTATATTGAAGGCAGAAAAGAGTATTGGCTAAGAATTTATAGTTAATTTAAGAGGCAGTCATGGCAGTTTTTGAGGGAAATTTTACTCAAACAGAGCCTTTGCGGTTTGCAATGGTGATTGGTCGATTCAATGACTTAGTTACTCTCAAACTTGTAGAAGGATGTCAAGATTGTCTGAAACGTCATGGTATAAATCCCGATCCTCAAGGCAATCAAGTAGACTATGTTTGGGTTCCAGGCAGCTTTGAAGTTCCTACCGTGGCTCGGCAGTTGGCGCTCTCCCATCGTTATGATGCCATAATTTGTCTGGGTGCGGTGATTAAAGGACAAACGCCCCATTTTGATTATGTCTCATCTGAAGTAGCTAAGGGTATTGCTGCTGCCAGCTTTCAAACAGGCGTACCCGTGATTTTTGGCATTTTGACAACGGACACGATGCAACAAGCATTAGAGCGAGCCGGAATTAAAAGTAATCACGGCTGGGATTATGCCATGAATGCTATAGAAATGGCCAGCCTGATGCGTAATTTACGCTCTAACCTAGCAGAACCTTATGCTCGGAATGCTCAAACCCTTCCAGCTGCAATCCAAAATCCCGTGGAGTCAGAGGTGGTTTAGCGGGCAGGGGGCAGGGGGCAGGGGGCAGGGGGCAGAAGAAATATCAATATTTGCTCATCTTGTCTACCAATTACCAATCACCAATCACCAATCACCAATCACCAATCACCAATTACCAATCACCGATCACCAATCACCAATCACCAATTACCAATCACCAATCACCAAAAAACATAAATTTAGGGGTTGACAAACCGGGATAAATCTGAGATAGTTATATTAATGTGAAAGTTGCGGGTATAGCTCAGTGGTAGAGCGCAACCTTGCCAAGGTTGATGTCGCGCGTTCGAATCGCGTTACCCGCTTTTCAATTAATATTTAGAAAACTCAGATTATTAAACCGCTGATGGCATCTGTTTATGTGAGAACAAGGTCAAAGGGAGCGGAGTTTTTTAGTGCTAAGTATTTTGTCAATTTGAAAATGGCAAGTACAATGCAGCCAGAAATATACTAGAAATAGTAGTCCAGGAAGTAATTCTTGGGGTCTTCAGCTAGAACAGTTAAGAAAAACACGCTCAAGTTATTTATATCGCTTGTGCCATCTCAAAAACCTGAAAAAATAGATCTTAATACGGAATATATTTGTCCCTGCCGTCGCCGTGGACAGTTAATCCCGATTACGCTAACAGATGCATTTGGATGCGATCGCTGTCAGCAAATTTTCGTTGTAGAAGATAATGGTCATGTGCTAGAAAAACTTTCTCCCACCTATCCGTATAAGCAAGCTTGGCGCTGGACAGGAAATAGTTGGCGCATTGTCCAACCCCGATGGAGAGAAAATTATTGGCCAATAGCGCTGGGCATTATTTTCGTGCTAGTGATTATATGGCTATTATTAGCACGGCTGGCAAATGTTCCAAGCATCGTTGTTTGGGTAATAACATTGCTGTTGGCTATCCCGCCAGTAATTATGGTCTGGCTTACCTACAGACGTTAACTCAATGACCGTTGAAGTTTTTGATGATTTTCCTGAACCTATCAAGAGTGCTAGACGCGCTTATCAAACTTCCCTGAAGTTAGGTATCACTAAGGGAATAGATCGGAGTCGTGCTGTGTTGGCAATGGCACAAGCACTAAAACATTCATTCGACGACATTCTTGAAGCCAATACATTGGATTTAGAAGCAAGTCGAGAAATGGCAGTATCAGAGTTGATTTTAGATTGGTTGAAGCTAACTCCCTCAAGGTTAGAGAATACAGTGGAGATTCTCCAACGCTTAGGGGAATTATCAGATCCCTTGCGACGGGTGAGAACTGCCGATTATCAACAGGAAGACTCCCAAAGTTATACTCAGTTGATGCCTTTGGGAGTAATTGGATTTATTTATGAGGCTTTTCCTGATTTGGGTGCGATCGCAGCTGGTTTTTGTATTAAAACTGGTAATAGTGTGATTCTCAAAGGTAGTACAGAAGCTAGTCATTCTAACGCGGCGATTGTAGAAGTACTGCAAAATGCTATTACTGAAGTTGGTTTACCACCAGGCTGTATAGAATTAGTTACATCTGAACATGGTGCTTCTGTTCGAGATTTAGTGACTCAAGACCAGTATCTCAGTTTAGTTATTCCCTATGGACGTTCTAGCTTAATCCAACAGGTAATAAAACAAGCAACTTGTCCGGTTTTAAAGTCAGCGATGGGTAATTGTTACCTATACTGGTCGCTCAATAGTAGCTTGGAAATGGTGCGCTGGATGATTCTCGATAGTCATGAGAGTGAACCAGATCCAGTCAACGCCATTGAAAAGGTTCTTATTCATCGTCAAGCTTTACCATCTTCCTTGTCTGTGTTGTGGAATAGTTTAAAGGATAAAGGCTTTGAACTCAAAGCAGATGAGGAATTAGTAGAAGCTTTTCCCCAGTTGCAGTTAGCGAAAGAGGGAGAATGGGGAACGCCATATTTAACGAAAACAGTAGCTTTTAAATTGGTGGATAGCTTAGAAAGTGCGATCGCTTGGATTAATCAATATAGTAGCAGTCATGCTGATTGCATCGTCACAGAATCTTACCAAGAAAGTCGGCAATTTGCTTTAGGAGTCAACAGCGCCTCCACCTACATCAATGCTTCCCCTCGGTTTTCCCGCAACTCTTCACGGGGAGATGCAGTATTTTTGGGAATGTCGAATCAAAAAGGACATCGCCGGGGATTTATTAGTTTGGAGACTTTGACGACTGTGAAGCATATTGTCCAGGGGAATGGACGGTTTTAGGAGTTACAGCAGCGGTTAGCAGTAAAAAGCACCTCAATTTGTGGCAGAATTGCCAAGCCGCTGCTTTTCCTCATGTGCCACTGGTAGTAAATTTTGTTGAAGGTGGCAAAGCTCCCCCCCTTTTCTGCCACAGAATGGCCAAATTTGGGTTTTAAAATTGTCTTTTTTCCCCTGACTACACTCATGGCTGTAACTGAAGTCATGAGTGTTTGTTTGCGTCACTTAAAATAACAGGGAATTACTGATAATTTACCGGGTTTGATGAACTTTCAGGATTTTCAAGAACTCATGGATTTTTCGCAATATTTAGCTGCACAACAGCTTATCAATTATGCTCTATGTCAGTATATTGAGTATAAAGAGCGTAAACAAGTGATGTTGCAAGAGAAATAAGAAACGATCTCTCATACTGAAGCAGTGTCTGTAGTATAATTTTATGATGGATCTTTACAGCCTCACTTCCCTAATCGAAATTCATTATTTAAGATAATTCAAAAAATAAAAACTTATGTCTACTATTCCTACTATTGAATCAAGAAACCTCAGTCTTTCAACAATCTTTCAGGATTTCTATATTGTCCCAGATTTTCAACGTGAATATGTCTGGCAAAAAGATCAGGTTCAAAAATTACTTGAAGATTTATTTGAAGGATTAGGTCTAGACGAAGGAGATACAACTTTATCCGAGTATTTTTTAGGTTCGATTGTTGTATATCCAGATTCTACTGATGATAAACAAACTTTTCAATTAATAGATGGTCAACAAAGACTCACTACTATATATCTGATTTTTTGTGTCATTAGAGATTCTATTAAAAAACTGGGTGATAATTCAAAAGCGATAGAAGGTTATTTACAAGGTACTACTCAAAGTACAGACACAGGCGAAGATATTGACAAACCTCGATTAAGTCTTCAATATGATAGCTTTGGGCAAAAAGTGATTAATGATTATATATTAGATGGACAAGAACCTGAGAAGTTATTACTACAATCTTCAGCGTCTGCTGATAATATAGCGAAAGCATGGAAAGTGATTAAAAAATATTTTTCAGAAAATTTAGAAGAAGATATTAAATTATATAAAAAAGTTTCGACAGCTATCGCCAACCGAACTAAATTAATTAGAATTGAAACCCCTAATTTAACAAATGCTTTAAAGGTTTTTGAAACAATTAATGAAAGAGGTATAGGATTAACTCCTGTTGATTTATTGAAAAATTACCTATTCATTCATACGGCGAAAGAACAGGCAAGAGACCGCCATTGGCAAGCTTTAACGAAAAAGTGGGAAGAACTTTTAAAATTACTCTATGAAAATAAACAACAACCTTTACAATTTTTACGATATTATTTGATGTCTCATTACGAGGTTGACTTATCAAATAGTTTTCCAGAAGAAGAAATTTACGATTGGTTTCTTAAATATGGAGAACAACAAGGTATTCAAAGTAATCCCGTGAAATTTCTCGATGATCTTATTTTAGCTGCTGATCACTATTGTAAATTTAGTCAGGGAAAAAATATTGATGGATCAGATAATTTACATTTAAAAGCTATTGGTAAAATCCAAGGTAGAGTCAAAGCTCATTTACTATTATTGCTAGGAGGACATTTTTTAGAAAAAGCTATTTTTGAAAAACTATCATATTATATTGAAAACTTATTTTTTATTATTTCTATTACTAGAAAAACTAGGCGAAAAGACTTTAATATTACTAGAGAATTTGCTATTTGGTCAAGGGAATTAAGATGTGTGAAAACTATTGAAAATCTAGATGATTTTGTTGATAAATATTTTATCCCTCAAATCACAGAATTGAAAGACGAATTTCAACAATCTGTAAGCCAAACTTCTGGATCAAATTTAGCGAAGTATCGGTTACGTTATTTATTAGCTAAAATAACTCAATATGTTGAAAAAGAAGCCTTCGGTCACTCTGAATCTCTAGATTTTTACTTAGATAAATCAATCACTATTGAACATATTTTACCTCAAGCTAAACAAGATTCTTATTCTAGTAAACTCGGTAATTTGACTTTATTAGAAAAAACTATAAATAGTTCTATTTCTGATAAAAACTATCAAAATAAACTATTGGGATATCAACAATCAAAAATATTGATTACTCGTTCCTTGGCTGAAAAACCTCATGTTGGTAATAATACACAAATAAATCGTGCAATGGTTAGTCTTGGACTAATTCATTTTGGAATGTGGGATTATGAAGCTATTAATAAACGTCAAGAAATTTTAGTTAATATCGCTATGAAAGTTTGGGGACTAGACAGACTAGACATCTTTTAGATGTGAAAACTTGAAGTTGATATCAGGATGAAACATTTATCACCCATCAAATCTATTTCTTATATCTATATACCCGACTTCTTTATGAAATCAGGTATCACACCTCATGCTTAACTAACCTTTCCCACCTCCGCTAAATCTAAAATGCGATCGCTTCCAGCGGGCGTTTCGCCATAGCATTTTTAACCCAAAATCCAAAATAATATTACGCTTCCGGTTCAACCCCCAAAGCACGTAATTGTGCAGCCAAGCGATTTGCTCTTTCTTCACCAGTTAACAACAAATTACCTTGCAAATCCCACCAACGCAGCCAGGGTAATTCCATATTTTTATATTCTCCCTGCCATAACCCTATTTCAACACCCATAGGTGTCATTAGATAATGTCCCCGTTCATTTGCTGATAATAGCTGATATTGTCCACCGATTAATTCATAAACTTCTAGATTGGCTTTAGTGACTTCATAAATGCCATAAAAAGCAGGTTTAATTACTTGTTCATAAATCCAAAATTTACCCTGCCAAGGAGTTTTATCTCGTTCTTCTGCGCCATTTCCTGAAACAAATTCTAAGGCAATTAATGGCGAAATATATTCTTGCCATAGCACATAGGAACGGCGAAATTGACCATTTAATAAAAGTGGTACATTGGGAACATAAAACCAATCTGGAGCTTCTGCACCGCGTTCTGGAGGGTCAGTAATACGCCAGTAGATTCCTAAATCTTGACCAATACAATACTGACCATCTGGATGACGTTTTTGTAATACTGGTGTGATGGACTCTGTTAGCAAAATGCTTTGGGGGTGTTCTTGCCAATTTTTCACAAATTTACCGTCTGACTCTGGGAGTTGGGTATGGTCTGGGAGACTGGTTTCTGTATAGGGAGGATCTGTAGTAAATTTCATAACTTCCTCGGATTTTATGAGGTTTGTTTTAGTTTAGCAAAATTAGCAATATCAGAGACAACGACTGAATTTAAATATCCGTGATGTCAAAGTCCTTGTAGAGACGTTCCATGTAACGTCTCTACTAAATTCATACTTTAATTATGCAACGCCGCTTTTCCTTCTAACTAACCTTTCCCACTCCTGCTAAATCCAAAATTGGCGCAATCAAATCTTCCCGCTTCACCGCCATTATATGCACACCCTGACACAATCCCCGCGCAATCTGCACTTGTTCCGCTGCAATTTTCATCCCTTCTTGTAACGGCTGTTTCGCTTTTGCTAACCTATCAATAATGTGTTCAGGAATATTCACACCTGGAACCGCTTTATTAATAAACTGGGCATTTTTTGCCGATTTCAACAGAAAAATTCCAGCCAAAATTGGTTTATTGTAACTAGATGCAATTTTATCCATGAACTTTTCTAATCTTTCAAAATCAGTAATTAATTGACTTTGAAAAAATTGCGCCCCGGCTTCTATCTTCTTTTCAAAACGACTTTGCAAACCTGACCAACTTTTACTTTGAGGATCTACTGCTGCACCTGCAAATAAATCTAATGCACCATCATTGAGCAGTTTTTCATTAAAATCAACACCCTGATTCATCTTCCTAATTAACTGCAATAATCGCACAGCTTCTAAATCAAAAACAGCTTTTGCTTCAGGATGATCACCGGCTTTTATAGGGTCGCCAGTTAAAGCTAAAATGTTGCGGATACCCAAAGCATGAGCGCCCATCAAATCTGCTTGTATTCCAATTCTATTGCGATCGCGGCAAGCAACTTGGCAAATCGGCTCAATTCCATTTTGCAACAAAATCACCGAAGCTGCTAGAGAAGACATTCCCAACACAGCGCGGCTACCATCAGTAATATTGACAGCATGAACCCTTCCCTTAAGAGTCGCCGCCATTTCGATGGTATGGGTGGGATTTCCGCCCTTGGGAGGTGCAACTTCAGCGGTAATGAGAAATTCACCCGCAAGGGCTGCTTTACGGAAGTTATTTAAAGCACTGAAGCTATGGGTATCCGGCATAATGTGATCAGTTCGGTTTTCTTACAGGGTAAAACAAATTACACCTAAAAGCCTAAACCTTAAAGAGGAACAGAGAAACCTAAAGCAGCTTTTACTTGCATGAGAGTTTGATTAGCTATAGTTTCCGCTTTTTCTCTACCATCTCGCAAAACTGACTCTAAATAACCTTTATCTGCCATTACTTCCTGATATTTTTCTTGAATTGGTTTTAAAGCATTAATTGCTGTTTCTGTTAACAAAGGCTTGAATTGTCCCCAACCCATATCTGCACATTCAACCGCTACCTCTTCCTTGGTTTTTCCAGCCAGTAGGGTATAGAGAGTTAATAAATTATGACATTCTGGGCGTTCTGAATCATCAAAAGTTAAACCTCGCACCAAATCAGTTTTACAGCGTTTAATTTTCTTGGTAATCTCCTCTGGAGAGTCTAAAACATTAATTCTGCTTAATTCTGAAGGATCTGATTTTGACATTTTCCTTGTTCCATCTGTCAAACTCATCACCCTTGCACCTTCCTTTCTAATCAAAGGATCTGGTAATTTTAATACAGGTGCTTTTTTCGCAAATTGATGATTAAATCTGTTGACAATATCCCGCGTTAGTTCCAAATGTTGCTTTTGATCTTCACCCACTGGCACTTTATCCGCTTGATAAAGCAGAATATCTGCCGCCATTAGCACGGGATAATCTAACAAACCCACACCGACATTTTCACCTTGTTTAACGGCTTTTTCCTTAAACTGGATCATATCTTGCAACCAGTTTAGGGGAGTAATGCAATTTAGCAACCACGTGAGTTCACTGTGGGCGGAAACATGAGATTGGACAAAAATGCTAGAATGACTCAAATCAATACCACAGGCTAAATATAAAGCAGCAATCTTGTAAGTATCAGCCGCTAAAGTGGCGGGGTTATGCGGTACAGTAATGGCGTGTAAATCCACCACACAAAAGAAATTTTCATACTGGTCTTGAATTTCTACCCAGTTGCGAATCGCACCTAAATAGTTACCCAAATGTAAGTTACCAGTTGGTTGAACTCCCGACAGAACGCGCTGCTTACCCATAATTTTCAGTTAACGAAGCTAATACCCCGACTATGTTACAGCTATTTTCAGGTAAATAAACCACATTTTTTTCTCACGCTGAGGTGCAGAGAGAAATCAACAGCGTAGTTTAAATACATGAAAACTGCTGTATGAAACCTCGATATTAAGAGACTTTTTACACTTTCACCTGTCCCCTGTCACTTTCTATATAGAGGCGTTTCAGGCAAAATCTCTACATTCTTCTTAAGGGGTTTTTATTGATATTAACGCAACTCTAATAACAAGGTTTTTATCTTGGGTGTAGATAGCAATTTTTGAGCATCAGTAATTATGCTTTGACCCCAAAGACTCTTTCTCATACAATGAAAATCAGCAAAGTTTTTATCTAATTTTAATGCAGTTTCAGCTAATTTATAAGCCTGTTGTTGTTCTCCTTTAACATATAAAGCTACAGCTAAAGCTAAGGTAGCTTCAGCAGATTGATTGTTAATTTTGATGGCTTGTTGCCATTGTTTAATCGCTGTTTCTATCTCTCCTTGTTCATATTTAATGAAGGCTATATTATTGATAGCTGCTAAGTTGTTGACATCTTGAGCAACTGCTTGATTATAATTGGACATAGCATTGATACCGTTTCCTAGTGGATAATAGTTAATACATCTATTGGGGTAAGCATCCGTAAAATATTGATGATTTTTTTGTCTGATAGCGTAGCGTGGCGTAGCCATATCAGGATATCCACGATTTAAGGATTTACAGGAGGCGGGATAGTTGTGATGTTGATGGGATTTTAATTGTCTGATAGCGAAGCGTGGCGTAGCCATATCAGGATATCCAGGATTAAAGAATTTACAGGATGTTTGATAGTTGTGATATTGATGGGATTGTTGAGATTAATTTTTTCTATTATTATGTCAATTTTAAAACTGAATATATATAGGGTAAACATAGAAGACAACGTCAAAGTTCTAAATCGGTACAATATATGGTTTATCATTCCCTGAAATTGCCTGGTGACATAGCTGCTGAAAAAGATAAGAACTATTGTGACAGTAGCATTGTGACATTAACTTTGTCATTAGACGTAGCAAAAAATATTTTGTTCCTATGATTAATTTAACCGCTATAGTCTTAGCAGGAGGCAAAAGTTCTCGTATGGGAGAAGATAAAGCTTTAATTCCCATTCAGGGAATACCCTTATTACAAAGAGTTTGCAATGTTGCAAAAAGTTGCACCGATACCATATATATAGTCACACCTTGGCCAGAACGATATCAACACTTGCCGTTGCCTCAATGTGAATTTATACAAGAAACACCCACTGATACACAAGGACCCCTAGTAGGTTTTGCACAAGGACTGGAGAAAGTAAAAACAGAATGGGTATTATTATTAGCTTGCGACTTACCGAACTTGCAAGTTGAAGTGTTGCAAGATTGGGTGAAAAGACTAGATTTTGTAGAACAAGAAAATATTGCCTATTTAGTAAAAAATCCTCAAGGTTGGGAACCACTTTGTGGTTTTTATCGCAGTCGTTGTTTACTTCTACTATTAGATTTTATCAACCAAGGGGGACGCTCATTTCAACAGTGGCTAAAACTATATCCAGTAAAAGTTTTACCATTATCAGAACCTGATATCCTCTTTAACTGTAACACCCCAGAAGATGTACAGCAATTTATAGTTAATTAAGCCATAATAAAAACAAACTCATCTCGCGTCCCTCCGCGTTAAAAAACAATAATCATATTATGCCTTGGATATCATCTGCAATAGCACTCATCTTCACCCTCTTCTTATTCTCCTGTACCACAGCAACAACCCAAATACCACCACAAAAGTCAAACATAACATCAGCCACAAGAGTTGTTTCTCTTTCCTCTCTCGCAGCTGATATTATCTTGCAGTTAGATAAAAGTAAACTTGTCGGAATTACTGGTAGTAGCTTATTTAAAAATAACTCCAAATTTGAAAATATTCCCCGTATCAGCGAAGGTCAAAGTCCGCCAAATTTAGAAAAAATTGTTGCTTTAAAACCAGATTTAGTCATTGGTACAACTGGCTTTTCTGACGTACCGATTAAAAAACTTCAGCAGCTAGGAATACGCACTTTATCGACTCAAGTAAATAGCTGGAAATCTCTAGAAGAACTAACCAAAACACTTGCTAAGGAAATTGATATCGATCCAAAACCTTTATTAAATCGCTACAAAACCCTTTTACCTAATAACCTCACTCAAAATCCTTCTACTTTAATTTTAGTTAGTCGTCAACCAATTTTAACACCAAATAAAAACAGTTGGGCTGGTGATTTAATTGCCAGATTTGGGGCTAAAAATATAGCTGCCGAATTACAAGGTAACAGTCCCATTGGTGGGTATGTAACACTTTCAGCAGAGAAAGTTTTAGAGTCAAATCCAGAAGTTTTAATAGTCGTTAATGCCGAACCAACTTTATTAAATTCCTTAAAAAAAGAACCGTTTTGGCAGAAATTACAAGCTACTAAAAATAACAGAGTTTATGTTTTTGATTATTATGGATTGGTAAATCCAGGTAGTTTAGATGCGATTGAGAAAGCTTCTTGGCAATTGAAGAAAGCTTTATTAGTAAAATAATTAAAAGTTGGTAGTCAGGGCTTCAGCCCAGGGGAAACGCATCTAAATTATTCTCTGCTGTTGGTTCAATACGTATCATCCAAGGTACTTGTGCAAAAACTTCGTTCCATCCGGTAATAGGTACAATAACCTTTTATTCACCAACTGATACCTTTTAATTCTTGCGGAAATAATTGACGATTAGATAAACGATTTTCATCTATTGAATGGGCTGAAGACATTCGTGATCAATGCCAAAAAGCAGAAGTTGCATTTTTCTTTAAGCAAATTGGTGGTAGAACTTCTAAAGCTGGAGATAAGTTATTAGATGGTAGAATATGGGATGAAATGCCAGAAGCTTGGCAAGAACATCAAAAAAAATGGGGTCAATCTCCACGAAAATTAACAATTAAAAAAAGAAAATTTCCAACTTACTGCTTAGGTAGAAATGTAACTTTAACAGAATCTCCAAAGGTATTTTTTCTTCGTTCATTAATAGGTGGTTCTGTAGTACAAAACACAATTTTATTTAAAATAAATTTACAGTTAATAAAAAATAAAGTTTTCTTATGAAAGATAAAATGTTTGTGATAAAATTAATCTAGTTTTATCAACTTACCAAAATTTTTGATAATGGCGACAAAAAACTATGACTAATCTCTTACAACAAGCTTATGCTGTCGTCTCACGGCTACCTGAAGATGAACAGAATGAAATTGCTCAACTGATTTTCCAGCAATTAGCACAGCGTCAACAACTACTGCATCCAAAGAATATAGATTTTATGCAATTTGCTGGTATTGCCAGTGCTGAAGAAACTATACTTTTACAAAACCTCGAACATGAGATTGGAGAACAAAGATTACTAGACTTGCAAAGGCAAATTGAACTGTGAAAAAAGCCTTACTAGATACTAATATCCTCTCATATTTTCTGCGAGGTGAAACACAAGTTGTCAAAAAATTCCGTGAATATCAACAATTTCACAGTTATCTAACTTTTTCGGTTCTTACCTACTACGAAATCAAAAGTGGATTGCTGTACAAAGATGCTAGAAATCTTTTGCAGCAATTTGAAATTCTTGCCAATAGCAGCGAGATTTTACCTCTTGATATAGATACAGCTAATGTTGCCAGTATTATTTATAGAGATTTACGTCAGAGAGGTTTATTAATTACTCCCCTTGACTTACTGATTGGAGCATCAGCAATTAATAATAAATGCGTTTTAATCACTGCTAATATTAAACACTTTCAAAATATCCCTGATTTAGAATATGAAAATTGGGTAGCACCTTCCACGTCATGAATTTGTAGGTTGGGTAGAACGAAGTGAAACCCAACACCACCCACCAGGATATTATAATTAATGTTGGGTTTCCTTGCGTCAACCCAACCTACGGGGTAAAATCAAGTTTATAAAACATAACTTTATTGAAAGGATATTTATAGTATGGAATATCGCCGCGCCAAAGTGGCAGGAGGAACATACTTTTTTACAGTCGTGACAGAGAAAAGACAAAAAATATTATGTTTACCAAAAAATGTTTCTTTATTAAGAGATGCTTTTGGTTATGTAATGCAGAAATATCCATTTATTATAGATGCTGTTGTTATTTTACCTGATCATCTCCACTGTATTTGGACTTTACCAGAAAATGATCATGATTTTTCTACCCGTTGGCGTTTAATTAAAAGTTATTTTAGTTGTAAATGTGAAACTATTTCACCAGAAAATATATCTGTTTCTAGAAAAAATAAAAAACAACGGGCTATATGGCAATATCGTTTTTGGGAACATTTAATTAGAGATGAAATTGATTTTCAAAATCACGTTGAATATATTCATTATAATCCGGTGAAACATGGTTTGGTAACAGCACCAAAAGATTGGGAATATTCCAGTTTTCATCGGGCTGTGCGTCAAGGTATGTATGACATGATGTGGGGTGCAGGTGAGGAAATTATTTTTGATAATGATATTGGCAACGAGTAGGTTGGGTTGAATGAAGTGAAACCCAACATTAACCACAAGATACCAATGAGTGGTGTTGGGTTTTCTCAACCCAACCTACAGTTATTTACGCTGTAACCATTTCCGGCACTAAATTAGGGGATGTTGGTTCAAAATGTAATACCATAATTTGCTCTGGACGTAAACCAACAGATTCATAGGTTTGTCCATTGAGATCGCTAAATTCTACTTCAAAAGCAGCACCATCGGCTAATAATTCAACTATTGTACCAACTTGACCATGTAGCAAATTATATTCAAGTAAATCAACTGTGAGTGATACTACGTCTAGTAATTGGGGCATACTTTTAGTCATCTGGAATGGTATTTTCTTCTTCATATTGAGCTATTGCTTGTTCAATTATTTCATTACTCACATCTGTTAGATCAGATTTAGAATAAATTGTAGTGAGTATAATTCCTTGAGCATTTTTTAGATAAAAAATTACTCTATATCCTCCACTTTTTCCTTTTTGAATGTTACTATTTTTAATACGAACTTTGAAAACTTGATATTTAATTCCCGCAATTCTATCTCCAGGAGTTTCACCTGCTTGTAGTTGATCAATTAAAGGTTGAATATCACTACGAATGGAACGATAGCGTTTAGCCAGTTCTCGCAAATCTCTTTGAAAACGAGGAGTAAGAGTAATTTCAATTGGTAGTGGTTCATTATTATTCTGCATCTATCCCTTCCCACATTTGTGAAAGAGGTATAGTTTGTCCACTTAATGCTTCTTTTATTCCTTGATGAATACCTTCAATTACAATTTCTGTGGGTGTTTCTTCAAGAGATGAATTTTTCTCTAATTGGAAAATAGATTTTTGAATAAGTTCCAGTGCATAAGTTTCCACAGAAAGCCCTTGCTGTTGTGCTTTCTGTATTAAATACTGTTCTAATTCTGGTGGTAAGCTGAGGGTTAGTGTCATAAGTCTATTGTGAGTGACTTTATATATTGTAAACCTGCAAAAACAAAAAATTAACCACAAAATACCCATAACTGCTGTTGGGTTTCGTTTCTCAACCCAACCTACGATTTATAATTGATCAAACCTGCACACCTACATTTAGGCATGAAACTGTGACCGAAACTGGAAAATACAAAGATACCGTTAACCTCCCCAAGACTAACTTTGATATGCGGGCAAACGCAATCAAGCGCGAACCCGAAATCCAAAAATTCTGGGCAGAAAACAACATTTATTCTCGCTTATCTGAAGAAAACCCCGGCGAATTATTTATACTGCACGATGGTCCTCCCTATGCTAACGGCCAGTTGCATATTGGTCATGCCTTAAATAAGATTCTCAAAGATATTATTAACCGTTACCAACTCCTACAAGGTCGTAAAATTCGCTACGTTCCAGGTTGGGATTGTCACGGGTTGCCGATTGAGTTAAAAGTTCTGCAAAATATGAAACAGGCAGAACGGCAAAATCTCACACCTTTGCAATTGCGTCAAAAAGCGAAAGAGTTCGCACTGAAGACGGTTGATGAACAACGAGAAAGCTTTAAACGCTATGGGATTTGGGGTGATTGGGAAAATCCTTATTTAACGTTAAAACCAGAATACGAAGCCGCGCAAATTGGTGTATTTGGGGAAATGTTCCTCAAAGGTTACATCTATCGCGGTTTAAAGCCGGTGCATTGGAGTCCTAGTTCTAAAACGGCTTTAGCAGAAGCTGAGTTAGAATATCCTGAAGGTCACGTTTCTAGGAGTATTTACGCCGCTTTTCCGGTCGTGAAGGTTGCTGAAGGGTTAAAAGCTAGTTTAGATGGTTTCTTGCCTGAGTTGGGTGTGGCTGTGTGGACTACTACTCCTTGGACTATTCCCGGTAATTTGGCTGTGGCTGTGAATGGTGCGTTGGAATATGCGGTGGTGGAGGTCTCACGCAGAGACGCAGAGGCGCAAAGCGAATACAGATATTTGAGAGGATGCAGATATCTGATTGTTGCGGCTGAGTTGGTGGAACGGTTGGCTGCGGTTTTGGATTGTGAGTTAACGGTAAAGGCTAAATTCTCTGGTCAGGATTTGGAACATACTACTTACCGTCATCCTCTTTTTGACCGTGAAAGTCCGGTGGTGGTTGGTGGTGATTATATCACTACTGAGTCGGGGACTGGGTTGGTACATACTGCTCCTGGTCATGGTCAAGAGGATTATATTGTTGGTCAGCGTTACGGTTTGCCGATTCTTGCGCCTGTTGACGATAGTGGTAATTTCACAGATGAAGCTGGTAAATTTTCGGGCTTGAATGTTTTGGGCGATGGTAATCAAGCGATTATTGACGCTTTGAATGAGGTCGGTTCTCTGTTGAAGGAGGAAGCTTATCCTCATAAATATCCTTATGACTGGAGAACGAAAAAACCGACGATTTTCCGCGCGACTGAACAATGGTTTGCTTCTGTGGCTGGTTTTCGGGAAGATGCTTTAAAAGCGATCGCATCTGTGCGTTGGATTCCCGCACAAGGTGAGAATAGAATTACACCGATGGTTGCAGAACGTTCTGACTGGTGTATCTCTCGTCAGCGTTCTTGGGGTGTTCCCATTCCTGTTTTCTATGATGAGGAAACTGGGGAAGCGTTGCTGAATGCAGATACCATTAACCACGTTCAAGCTATCATTGCAGAGAAAGGTTCTGATGCTTGGTGGGAGTTGTCGGTGGAGGAGTTGTTACCTGAACCTTACCGCAGTAATGGACAAAATTACCGCAGAAGTACAGATACGATGGATGTATGGTTTGACTCTGGTTCGTCCTGGGCTGCTGTGGCAAAGCAAAGACCAGAATTAGGTTATCCCGTTGATATGTATTTGGAAGGTTCTGATCAACATCGAGGATGGTTTCAATCTTCTCTTTTAACCAGTGTTGCGGTTAATGGAATTGCACCCTATAAAACGGTTTTAACTCATGGTTTCGTCTTGGATGAAAATGGCCGAAAAATGAGTAAATCGGTGGGAAATGTGGTTGATCCCCAAGTTATTATTAACGGTGGTAGTAACCAAAAACAACAACCTGCTTATGGTGCGGATGTTTTGCGTTTGTGGGTTTCTTCGGTTGATTATTCTGGTGATGTGCGTCTGGGAAGTAACATCATTAAACAATTAGCTGATGTCAGAAATAAAATCCGCAATACTGCGCGGTTTTTGTTGGGTAGTTTGCATGATTTTGATCCTCAAAAAGATGCAGTTAATTTTGATGATTTGCCAGATTTAGATAAGTATATGTTGCACCGCATTCGTGAGGTGTTTAATGAGGTGACGGAAGCTTTTGATAGTTTCCAGTTTTTCCGCTTTTTCCAAACTGTGCAGAATTTCTGTGTTGTTGATTTGTCGAACTTTTATTTAGACGTTGCGAAAGATAGATTATATATCAGTGCTGCTGATAGTTTTCGTCGTCGCAGTTGTCAAACGGTTTTGCAAATTGCTTTGGAGAATTTAGCGAGAGCGATCGCACCTGTTTTGTGTCATACTGCGGAGGATATCTGGCAATTTATCCCCTACAAAACATCCTATAAATCAGTGTTTCAAGCTGGTTGGATCAAGGTGAGTGATGAATGGAATAATCCCGAATTAGCAGAATTTTGGAAAACACTGCGACGGATTCGTGGTGATGTTAATAAAGTTTTAGAACAAGCACGGACAGAAAAGCTGATTGGTTCTTCTCTAGAATCTATCGCTTTGATTTATCTCAGTGATGAAAAATTACGCGCTGCTATCGAACCGTTAAATGTTCGCGGTAAAGGAATTGATGAATTACGGTATTTATTCCTCACTTCCCAAGTGCAATTATTAGATACACCTGAGACATTAAAAGGATTAAAAACCCTGCGAGTTCAAGGTGAAGATAATTGGGATATTGGCGTAGTCAATGCTGCAGATTACGAGTCTGATGGGAAATCTTACCACAAATGCGATCGCTGTTGGAATTATTCTACCCATGTAGGTGAATCAGCAGAACATCCTTTACTCTGTGAAAGATGTATTCCCGCTTTAGCTGGGGAGTTTTAAAATAAAATAGATACTTGTAGGGGTTTAGCACTGCTAAACCCTTAGCAAAGAGTAAGTTTTCCGATTATACATAGGATGAAAATCAAAACTATGAATACACAAACAGCCGTGGTTACAGAAACCTTACCAATGGTGCTGAAAATGCAACCAGATATCATCATGACTGATGATCAATTTTTTGATTTCTGTAAATTAAACCGTGATTTTAGAATTGAACGTAACCATCTTGGCGATTTATTAATTATGTCACCTACAGGTTCAGAAACAGATGAACGAAATTTTAATTTAACTGGGCAATTATGGACATGAACAAAACAAGATGGTACAGGTGTAGGTTTTGGTTCTAGTGGTGGTTTTACCTTACCTAATGGTGCAATTCTTTCTCCTGATGCAGCATGGATCAAAAAAGTACGATGGGAAGCAATACCAGCAGAACAAAGAAAGAAATTTGCACCTATTTGTCCTGATTTTGTTGTGGAATTGCATTCCGAAACAGATAATTTAAAAACACTACAGGAAAAGATGCAAGAATATATAGAAAATGGTATTAAATTAGGTTGGTTAATTGATAGAAAACAACGAAAAGTATTTATTTATCGTCCTGGTAAAGTTGTGGCAGAATTAGATAAACCACAAACATTAAACGGTGAAGATATTTTACCCGAATTTATTTTAGATTTAAGTGAAATTTGGTAATAAATTTATAACATATCCCCGACTTTTGAGATTAATTGATAATTTACTGACAATATCAAAAAATAAGTCGGGGATCTATAGAAGTCATATTTGATTTTTGAAAAAAATTAGGTATTGTAGGGTGCGTCAGATATTACAAATCTGTTTATTAATAGAATTTATGGAGTCTGACGCACCCTACGTATCTTTTCATAAATCAAATATTATTCCTATATATTAGCTTTTACAATTTCTGCAACAATTCCTGAGTCAACTGCATAAATGCCTTAGCACCAGCAGAACCTGGACTCATTAAAGTTACCGGCATAAAACTATCAACAGCTTTGGCTACATTTACATCAACGGGAATTTGTGACTGACAAATAGTTTCTACACCAAAATCTTCAACAACTCGGTGCATTACTTGTTTATAATATCTACCAGTCAACAAATTAGTATTGCACATACTAAAGACAATTCCTAACATTTTGATATTGATTTTTGCTTCATGTTCATGACTATCTTTTAACTTAGCAATGCGTCTTTCTAATAATTGAATTCCCACCACAGATAACGGTTCTGGTTTAGCAGGAAGCAGATAAAAATCGCTAGTTGCCAAAGCACTACGAGTCATGAGATTATAACCAGGGGCGCAATCTAAAAGAATAAAATCATATTCATCACGTACTGGTTTTAAAATATCCCTAATTAGAACTCTTTCAAAACGATTCCAAATTGTTTCAAAATCTTGTTCACCCAAAGCAACTGCTTGATTATGCACCATTTCCGAAACGACAAATTCATCATATAAATCGATATCACCTGGCAACAAATCTAATCCGGGAAGATTGCAGACTTGAGATTGAATGATATCATGAATCGTCAATTTAGCATCAGGTTCTGGATTAATAACTTCATCTATCAAATATCTAAATGTCTTTCTTTGTTTGCGACGTTTAGCAAACTCTACTGGCGACATTAAGCTAAGTGTGGCGCTAATTTGACTATCTAAATCGAGAACAAGCACCTTTTTTGCGTGATTTTTCGCTAAACAAGTAGCTAAATTAACGGTGAGTGTAGTTTTGCCTACTCCACCTTTCATGTTTGCAGTTGCAATTACATATCCCATTTTTGACTTCCTCTGCTGACGCATTCCCATTTAGGTAGCGTACATATTATCTAATAGATTTTAACCTTCGCTAATTTAGTCTTTGGGAAGATGCGAAAATGTGCTTTTAGATATTATTTCTCATTTAGGTGGTTGATGCCCGACTTTGAGGAATGTACATAATTTGCGTATAAATACTAAGTTAATTAGCTTTTGACTACAAAACTTTAAGTAAACTTTATAAAGTTAAAAGTTCATGTTATGACACAATGAATCGTGTAGCTAAATTCTCATGATGATTACTGTTCCTTAGAGGTAAAACACGTTGCTTTTTAACCCTGCACTGTGCCGTAATGAAAGCGAAGTTGAAAGTAAACTCATAGTTCAATATTTGCTACCGCAATTAGGTTATACAGCTGATACATGGCATCAGGAAGTAGCCTTTGGTAGCATTCGCTTAGATTTTTTAGCATTTTCAGCACAAACTATTCCCTTTGTGTTAGATGTTAATTCACCGCTTAGTGTAGTAATGGAGGCAAAAAGCCCGAAGCAAAATTTAAATTATCATGTTTTACGACTTCGGCATTATTTAACGAGCTTAAATGTGCGCTATGGGTTGTTAACTAATGGTAAAGAAATCAGAATTTATGAAAAAGACGGGGTTGAAATTAAGTTAGTCTTTCAATGTGATGGTAATAATATTGAGGAAAATATCGAGGAAATTAGGGGGGTAATTGGTAGAGAAAGTCTGAAGAATAGGCAGTTTAAGAAACAGTTAGAAGTTCAAGTATCACAGTTAGAAACAAAAAAGGAGCATTCTATGAAGACAATCGCAATTTATCATCATAAAGGTGGAGTTGGTAAGACAACTGTTGCAGTAAATTTAGCAGCAGCATTGAGTAATCAAGGTAAAAAAGTTCTTTTAATTGATATAGATGCTCAAGCCAATACAACTTTTGCAACAGGATTAATAAAGTTTGAGTTTGAAGATGATGATGATTTAAAAGATCGCAATATTTTTCATTTGCTAATTGCAGGTGAAGATAAATCATTTTCTATACCTGATATTGTTCGTAAATCAAATGGTTTTAATTTAATAGAAATAGATGTTATACCTTCACATATTAGCTTAATAGAAAGACAATCCGAGTTAACTGTTAGGTCAGCTATAACTATACCTAGATTGGCAAAAAAATTGGCACTGGTAAATGATAAATATGATATTGTGATCATAGATACTCCACCATCATTAGATTTATATGCTTTAGTTTCCTTGACTGCTGCTGACTACTTAATTATTCCTTCAGATTTGAAACCATTTTCTAATCAAGGTTTGATAAGTGTAAAAAATTTCATCAAAACACAGATTAACGAGATTAAGGAAAATATGGGAAAACTGCCTATTCAAATTATGGGTGTTCTGCCATCAAAAATTTCTAGTAATGCTCAATATCTCAGACATTCATTCCCACGCCATAGAGATTTAATTCCAAAACGCTATGAACTTCCATTGATGGATAACATGATTACAGAAAGAACAGCGTTATCTCATTGTATTAACAAAAATTTAATTGTAGGCAATCTAGAAATACCTGATCCTAAATCAATTTTTGATTTTGCAAAATATGAATCATCAGCTAGTGCATCAGCTTTTGAATTTGAGTCTTTAGCTTTAGAAGTAATTAGAAAAATGGAGATATAGTCGTGAGCAAGTTTTCAATTGTGGAAATTGATGGTGTAACTTCAAATGTTCCTCGTTCTAACTTTGATGAAGCTGATTTAGATACTCTTGCTGATTCAATATTAGAGTCAGGAGGAATATTGAAACCATTGGTACTTAAAAAAATTGGTTTTGAAAAATATGAAGTAATTGATGGGCATTTTGAATACTATGCTGCTGTAAGAGCTAGAGAAAAAAATCCCAATAGGGGAGAAATTGTTAATGCCTTTATTATCCCTGCTGAAAAAGAAGATGCAGCACTAAATCAAGTAGCAATTCTTAAAGAAGGAGATACTGAAAAAATAGTCAACCCAATAGATGAAAAAACTGAAATTGGTAAATTACTTGATCAAAATAAACAAATTTATGCAATGCTCAAACAACTTATCTCTAATCCACCAGCAAATACACAAAAAGTAGATGTTGACGACAGACTAGAATCACTGGAAAACAAAATAGAACATCTTACATCAGTGGTAGAAACATTAACTATACTTGTTCAACAAGTTATAGATCTGCCAAAGCCGCAGAAATTAAATTTAGTAACAGCAACAGATGAAGAAATTGCAAATTATTTAACAAATGAGAATGTAAACCAGAAAGAAAGAAAAGCAGCATTAGAAGCAATTCGCTATTGGCGGAAACCGAATAAAACTTTAACTTGGGCAAATCTTAAAACATCAACCAAAAGTGGTGCTGAATATAGTATTAAAGGCTTTGGACCTGCTACTTACCAAAAACTCAAAGAGATTGCAGAAATAAGAACACAATAGTTAACCTCTTCTTCCTTCGTGTTCTTCGTGTCTTCGTGATTCATTTAAACCATATTTGGTGTTGAAAAAAGAAGCAACCAAAGTTATTTAATTATCAACAAAACCCGCCCAGAACTGAAGTTCCGGTCTAATAGCCAAAGTCCGTTAAAACGGACTAAATGAATTCTCAATAGTCGATTTTAACCGACTTTAGCTATTAGGCTCAGAATTCATTCTGAGACGGACTAGATGAGAATGAAATAACCCTTTGCGCCTTTGCGTAAAACATACCCCCGCACTTGGCGCAAAAATCAATCACTTTTTAGGAAACAAACAAATCAACTGAGACTCAGGAGAAGCTTTAGAATCAATAACTTTAATCTTATTTTCCCAACATAACTGTTGAATCAAACCATCTAGTTGTAACTTCTTCAATCCTGGAAAGTTATTACAAGCCTTTTTCAGCAAAACTTTTCTACTCAAACAATGCTGAGTTATGATTAGATTAAATATATAATCTTTGCTTTCCTTCCATACGTTTTTTTCATTCATAGGCTTAAACATAGTTGGTTCATTATTACCATTAGTTTGAGTTGCCAAATCATGAGCTTTTTTGACTACTCCTAACTCTTGTAATAAAAGACAATTATGCAAAATCTTAGTTGTATAAATCAAAGATTGCAAATTTTTTAAACTGATAATCTTACTACCAATTACCAAATCTCCTTCACGAGCATTTCTCACAAAATTATGATACGTAGCTAGATAATGAACAGAGTTTAAATCTGTTGTAATATAACGATGATGAGAACCAATAAAAATTTCTTTATAAAGTTTATAAGCCTGACTTTTGGGATTACCTAAAGATTCTCCACGAATTAGACTCAATTTCAAAGACGGATTTTTCTCAAGAGTTTTCCTACAAGCTTCCATGACATGAAAAAAACTAGTTATATTAGGATCTTCTGCCCAAACAACTCCCACTATTTCTGATTTATCCTGCAATTCATAACTTAGTGAATAACTAGCATACTTGGTTCTAATAAATAGGGGATTTGTAACTTTTTCGATTTGCAAAGCTAATAAAACTTCTTGGAGAAACTGAATTAATTCTGGAGATGATAATTGGCTAACTTGTGTAATTTGTTTCTGAATTTGTGAAAACTCTTCACGCCACTTTACTTTAAAATATGAGAGAAACTCTAAATACTCATCTTTTTTATTTTGATTTTTTTTAGACAAGCTAAAATGATCTGATTTATCATCTTTAGCTAACCATTCTTTGTAAGCTTTATATACGTTCCTAGCATAGATTAACACATCTCTGAGATTAGTTCTACCTGTCGTAAATGTGGTTTCTAACAATTGACGATTTAAAGGATATATAGGAGAAATAGGCTGAGTATCTGCCTGTTGATGTAGAGAGTGAAGTCTAGAACCTAAAAGCAATTCTGCTTGAGCCAAGCTAATATTTCTCAATTCTATTGTTTGATTAATAGTATCTTTATAGGATTGTTCAATTTGATATTTATTCTGTTCCCAGCTATGAGTTGAAATACTAATAATAATCAGACAGTTTTGATTTTCCTCTCGAATTTTGGCATTGACTTGGAATAAGATATCTAAATCTATTGAGCCATTTGGTAAACGAGCTATACTTTCTATTTGATCAAAACAAATTATGATTGGCTGAATATCAGCCATGATTTTACTAAAATTAGCTAGGTTTTCTCTTGCTGTTGTCTCTGTATTAATAGATTTTTCTACTCCTATTTTTTGCAAAGACTCTTCACTCAAGTTATCTCCCCGCAGATATTTGCCAGCTAAGTTATCAACTTCTAGATTATTTAATTCATACAAAACTCCAAAGAAAACATCAGGATCGTAAATATTAACTTGTTTATATATCTCTTTAAGTTTATTAATAAATTTTTGCTTATCACTTCGCCAAAAATCTAATCTAGTGTCTTTACTCACATCTTGCTTGATAGTCGATAACCACAGCAATAATACAGAGCTTTGATTGTTTTCTACAACTTGTACTAAACTATCAACTGTATAGCGCAGAATTCGCCGCCAAATGCTATCCCGTTGAGGAAAAGGAGGAATATGAACACAACACGCCTTATAATTTAATTGTCTTTTAAGTCTACTCAATAAGTAAGTTTTGCCAGAACCAGTATTACCATGAATTAGTACAGTTCTTGTTCGAGAATCTTGAGAAACTTGATTTAATAGTGTTTCAATTATGACAAATGCTTCCTGATGAATATAATCAATTGTCGATTCTGAATTATCTTGTTTATGCCAAAAATTTGTAGGGTAAATATTATCAAAAGGATTAGTATTCCTGAGAATAAGTTCATCAATCGATGCCATGATATTTCCCTTCACCGTAGTTTTCATGAAAGACAGTGGAATTCATGAGTTTTAGCTAATTTTGAGTGTTGACTAATTCCCACTTTGATTTATGTTTAAGTAATAGCCATTTGAAACTTGTTTAATAATGTCAAATGCACTGCTAATCAAGATTGATTCATAGTTTTCATACCCTAGAGCGTGTTTAGCTCAGTAAAATCTAAATTTACCCCCGTACTTGCTCAGTATAATCCTTGGGACGAATCTGACGAAAAATCTGTAAAGCTGACTTCCGTAAACTGATTGGTAGATAAGATAGCATCATACCCAACATGATTTTTTTATCACTCCCTAAAACCTGAGTTGATTGCTGTAAAAGCTTTCTTCCCTCGATGCTATCACCCTTTTCAATCAGTCTTAAACCTAAAGCTTGCTGGGTAATAGCTAATTTGTGCGATCGCATTTTCTCTAATTCTTGATCAGGAAATTTGTAACTATTTATACAAAAAACTTTGGCGGACAGAAAATGCAGATTTTGTTTTAAACTTGTTTGTCCACCATGAAAACGATATTCCATCAAAAACTCAGGTAAAAAATACCCTTGCTTACCTGCAATAGCCAATCTGACTAATAAATCAAAATCCTCACATCCATCAGCTTGGGGACGCATATAATCAACTTCCATCAAACAATCTCGACGGAACAAAGTTGAACCAACTTGCAAACTTTGCTTGATAAAAGTTTCCCTAATTAAATCAGGAATCAGCCCAGCTTCAAGTTTATCTTTTCCCCACTTACTAGAATTTTCTTTAGTTGCTGATTCAATTCTTTCGTTATTCTGATTAATAATCCAATGATTTGTACAAACAAAATCTACATTTGATGCTGCATCTAAAACAGCCACGGTTTTCTCTAGAAATTCGGGAGTAATTGCATCATCATCATCAAATTTGATAAAATAATCCCCACAAGCAGCTTTAAAACCAGAACGCATATTCCGACTACGGCCACCATTAACAGGTTGTCTGATATAGCGAATGCGTGGATCATCCCATTTACTGACTATTTCCGAAGTATTATCTGTAGAACCATCATCACAAATAATAATTTCAAAGTCTTTGTAAGTTTGAGATAAAACACTATTCACAGCGTAAGAAAGTAAATTAGCTCGGTTGTAAGTGGGAATGCAAACACTAACTTTAGGCATAATCTAAATCGGCAAACTGAGAGTAATTGTAGTATATTATGTTATGACTTTACTCGGTAATATCCTAAACTTCACGATTACGTTTATGAATATCTTAATGCTATCTTCCACCTTTCCCTATCCACCGACAAGGGGCGGAACCCAAGTCAGAACCTTTAATCTACTCAAATACCTCAGTCAAAGCCATAGTATCACCCTAGTCACTCAACGTGAGTCGGATGTGACAGATTCGGAAATAGCAGATTTACGGGATTGCGTAGATAACTTAGTCGTTTTTGAGCGTCCCCCAGATCCAAGAAGCACCGTAGGAATACCCAAGAAAATCCAGCGACTAGGAAAATTCTTGTTACAGGGAACACCTCCCAGTGTCCTCAACCGCTATTCAGTGGAAATGCAAACATGGGTAGACAACTTTGTTAAAGCAGGGAAATGTGATGTAATTACCTGTGAACACAGCGTCAATGAAATTTATATTCGTCCCTATTTTCAAAAGCAAGTAAAAACTATAGTTAATGTTCATAGTTCTGTTTATGGAACTTGTCTAAATCAGTTAGCAACTGGTACATCAGAAAATAAATTAAGAGACAAAGTTATATTACCATTATTGCGTCGTTATGAACAAAACTACTGTGACAAATTTTCTCACATTGTAGTTACCACAGCCGAAGATCAACAACAACTGCAACAGTTAAACAAAAATGCGGCAATTGCAGTTATTCCTAATGGTGTAGATTTAGTTACTTTTCCTAACCGTCTCGAAGATCCAGGGGGACATAGCATAATTTTTATCGGAGCAATGGATAATTTAGCAAATATAGACGCTGTTTGTTTTTTCAGTCATGAAGTATTACCAGAACTTCAAAAAAAATATCCAGAGACAACATTTAATATTGTTGGTTCTCGTCCTGCACCAGAAGTTTTAGAACTGAAAAATCAACCAGGAATTAATGTCACTGGACGTGTCCCCTCAATGGCAGCATATCTGCACAAATCTACTATCTGCGTTGTTCCTATGCGGACAGGATTTGGTATAAAAAATAAAACCCTAGAAGCTATGGCTGCGGGTATACCGATAGTAGCAAGCGATCGCGGTTTAGAAGGACTAAACGTAGATGGTCAAACAACGCCATTACGCGCACTTCGAGCAAATCAACCCGCAGAATATATAGCCGCTATTACTCAACTATTTGAACAGCCGGAACTCCGATTACAACTCTCTGCTAATGCTAGACAACTGGTACAAACAGAATTCACTTGGGAAATAGCCGGTCAACATTATGAACAAATTTGCTTACACAATAGACATCTCCAGAAAAAATTGTAGAGACCTTCCAGAGAAAATCTCTACAAAGATTCTAGGAAACGCAGATTTAATTTTCAGTGCTATGTCTAATCTGTGTCATTAATCTTGTAGGATTACTTATACCAATTTTATGTTCTGTCGTTATCCGCGTTTATCTGCGTGCATCCGCGTTCACTTATTCTATACAGCTTCATACTAATCTGGTATTAAATAGTTACAGTTACATCCAAAAACAGGATTTCAGAAATTCCCGGAGTCAAAATTTATGAGTAATTACATTCACTGTCCTCAAAACAGGGTTACACCCCTTTCAAATAGTCAGCAGATACCAGAATCCAAGTTGTGCGATTTTTGCTGGTACGAGTATTGCTTTTGTTGGTCACAATACTGTTTGAATGAGTGGTATGAAATGCAAACACAGCATAATCCTCAACAGTTTCAGGAAAAACCAGGCGATCGCCAATCTCAAGATTAGGCTAATAAGTATGTTTAAATATACATAATCCAAATTTAGTTTTCGCTCAATTAAATTACATTACCGTATATACGTTATATGTAACTTTAGCAATCAGCCATAACTAATACCAATTCTATGTGAAGCTTCGCCAAATTTATTTGGTAGAGACTTTCCATGGGTAGGGATTCTCGGCTCTACAACAACGACTAAATTGTATCTTCACCAAGAAACGGTATAACATCGTAGCTCTCCCTGACATCGCAGTAAGATTGTGTTTAAATCCGCGTTAATTCTTAACGAA
This sequence comes from Anabaena sp. PCC 7108, assembly GCF_000332135.1. NCBI lineage: Bacteria > Bacillati > Cyanobacteriota > Cyanophyceae > Nostocales > Nostocaceae > Anabaena > Anabaena sp. PCC 7108. The sequence goes on along the minus strand of NZ_KB235896.1, from coordinate 4,215,749 downwards.
ATCACTCATGACTCCAACATTAGATTTCATCAAGTTTTCCCCCAAAACAGAGCCAAAAGCCACCGCTTTAATCGTTACCTTACATGGTTGGGGTGCAAATGCTCAAGACGTAGCATCTTTATTGCCTTATTTAGACTTACCTAGCTATGAATTTTTACTGCCCAATGCACCTTATACATACCCATATACTCCCATCGGTAGAGCTTGGTATGACCTGCGGGATGAAAACAAGTATGAGGGATTGACAGAAAGTCGGCAAATGCTCATAGATTGGTTACAATCCTTAGAAAGTAATACAGGAGTACCGTTATCGCGGACTATTTTGAGCGGGTTTTCTCAAGGTGGTGCTATGACCTTAGACGTAGGACTAAACTTACCCCTAGCTGGTTTAGTCGTTATGAGTGGATATTTACATCCGGGGATAGAAACCCTCAAAAAAAGTAGTTTTCCCCCCACATTAATCATGCATGGTAGACAAGATCAAGTTGTACCATTGCCAGCTGCCATCAAAGCCAAAACCGTTGCTGAATCCCTAGGAGTCGCAGTAGAATACCATGAATTTGACATGGGACATGAAATCAGTCCAGAAATGCTAGGAGTGCTAAGAAATTTCGTCTTGAACACAATTGGTTAGCCCAAGTTATCAATATTTTACAAATCAGGGTGTAAATCAGCAAAATTTTTACAAAATAGATGCCCGCTAATGAGTAATATAGATTGGGTGGAAGCTTTTCAAAGTAACTCCACCCAGGGCTGAAAGCAAACGCTGCAAAAGGGAGGGGCAACCATGATGACAACTCTAAGCATTTCCAAAACAGAAATTGCTGCCATGCAAGCAGCAGAGGTGGAAGATTTGGCTACGCGTCTGGAATTGGATAATTACAGTAATGCTTTTGAGGGTTTAAATGATTGGCATCTACTCAGAGCTATTGCGTTTCAGCGTCCAGAGTTAGTTGAGCCTTATATTCACCTCTTGGATTTAGAACCCTACGACGAAGCATAGAAATTTGAGATTTGTGATTGGGGTGACTGGTTAAAATTCAACATAATCGAAATAGAGTCAAAGATGCCAATCCAAAATCATTAAATTGGCTTTTGATTTATGTAGGCGGCTCTATAGCCGCCTATCAATTCTGTGCATTTGTTATGGTAATCTCAGTAAAATTGCAAAGTAAATGTAGTAATAGACATCTCTAAAAAAAATCTAGAGCCGAGAATCCCTACCCATGTAACGACTCTACAAGGGTTCTGAAAAACGTATATTTAATTTATGGAGATGTCTAATGTTCAAGTATCTACCCAATTGCAGATATACTAAATGATGAGTAAATCGGCTTTTACTCATGCTTTTTGATGCATATAAAAAACGGACTAAAAAGTAACTGATAACTATATTCTGCTACACTAAAGACAACCCATAACAAAATACACTAGAAAGCTAAATTTCAAGTTAAATTTTCTAGCTTTGTATTTAATCAGTTTATATGAACTCCGACCATCCTTCTGAGTCGTTGCCCTCCAATTCTGCTGCTGTTGAAGGAGCGATGCCAAAGGAGCAGGATACAAGCAATGTATTATTTCCTATAGTTGGGATTGCCGCATCTGCGGGGGGATTAGAAGCATTTACCCAATTATTAGAGCATTTACCCATCGATACTGGCATGGCATTTGTGCTGATTCAGCACTTAGACCCCAGTCAAAAGAGTTTGCTAACTGAGATTCTCACTAAAAAAACTCAGATGCCAGTCCAGGAAGCGGAAGATGGGATCATCGTCGAACCAAACCAGGTGTACACCATTCCACCCAATACAAAAATGACTCTGGAACGGGGGGTGCTACGACTGATCAGCCGTAAGAAAATTCTTGGTAGGTATATGCCTGCCGATGCTTTCTTTAGTTCATTGGCAGCCGAGCAAGGAAACAAAGCAATTGGTGTAGTTCTATCTGGTAGCAATGCAGACGGCTCCCTGGGATTAGGAGAGATTAAAGCGGCTGGTGGCATTACCTTTGCCCAGAATGAAGTCTCCGCACAATTCACCGAGATGCCAAATAATGCGATCGCCACAGGCTATGTAGATTTTATCCTGCCACCATCACAAATAGCTGAGGAATTGGCACAAATTGCCCATCATCCTCATGTGGCTGGTTTAACTAAGCCAGAAACAATTGAGCCACTGTCTGAAATTCCAGAAGCCCTGCCCACAATCTTTGCTTTGCTGCACTCAGCCACAGGAGTTGACTTCACCCACTACAAGCAAACTACCATTAATCGGCGGATTGCTCGGCGGATGGTGTTGTATAAATTAGAGCAGATGGCGGCTTACGTTCGGTATCTCCAAGAAAATCCAGCAGAAATATATGCCTTATACCAAGAAATTCTGATTGGTGTCACCAGTTTTTTCCGTGATCCTGAAGTTTATCAAGGATTGAAAGAGCGAGTATTTCCGACAATCACTAAGGGCAAATCCAATGACTTACCCATTCGGATTTGGGTACCAGGATGTGCCACAGGTGAGGAGGTTTATTCCATTGCTATTTGTCTGCTAGAGTTTTTGGAGAATGTGATCCCCAAACCTGCGATCCAAATTTTTGCTACAGACATTAACGAGACTGCCATTGAAAAAGCTCGGTTAGGTATTTACAAGCAAAGCCAACTAGTTAATGTTTCATCAGAACAACTTAGACGCTTTTTTACTTCAGTAGAAGGTGGCTATAAAATCAGTAAAACAATTCGTGAACAATGCGTGTTTGCCAGACAAAACTTAATTGGTGAACCGCCTTTTTCTAATCTAGATTTAATTAGTTGTCGAAATGTACTGATTTATTTTGAATCTGTTTTGCAAAAGCGGGTAATGCAGATTTTTTATTATGCTCTTAAGCCGACCGGGTTTCTGATGTTAGGAACCTCGGAGAGTACAGGAGAATTCTCAGATTTATTCCCTGTAGTCGATAGAAAATACAATATTTACTCCCGAAAATTGGTATCTGTGCGCCCGCAACTAGATTTTTCTACCAGTAACTATCCCATAGCCAGACAAGATTCTCACAAGCAAATCAGCGAAAAGAGCGGGGAGGCTGTTGACTTACAAAAACTGGCTGACCAGATTGTCTTGAATCTCTATGCACCAGTTGGGGTATTAATTAACGACAGAATAGACATTCTCCAATTCCGGGGAGATACCAGTCCCTATTTGAGACCAGCCCCTGGACAACCTAGCTTCAACCTGCTGAAAATGGCACGCAAAGGGCTGCTAGAAGAGTTGCGGACTGGAATTTTGCAAGCGAAAAGACAGAATATTTCTGTCAGAAAAGAAAATTTACATATTGAAGGCAGCGAACCGAATCAAAAACTTAATGTTGAAGTGATTCCCTTCCAGGCTGATGAGGGAGAAACTTACTACTTTTTGGTTTTATTTGAGGATGTATCTGAATTAGCACATCAACCTAGCCCAGTCAATCCTAAAAAAAATATCGAACAGCTAGATATAGCGCCAGAAATACTCCGACTTCGAGAAGAACTAGTAGCCACTAAACAAGAACTAGCTGCAACTCAAGAGTATTTGCAATTAATTACCCATGAGCATGAAGCCATTACTCAAGACTTGAAAGTCGCAAATGAAGAAATATTATCTAGCAACGAAGAACTCCAAAGCACTAACGAAGAATTACAAACAGCTAAAGAAGAGATTCAAGCAACTAACGAAGAACTTTATACAACCAACCAAGAACTACATAGTCGAAATCTGGAGTTACACTATGTCAACAATGATTTGTTGAATTTGATCAGCAGTGTTAATATTCCCATCATTATCCTGACCAGCGATTTGCGAATTCGCCGCTTTACACCTGTGGCACAAAGGTTACTGAATCTTATTCCCACAGATATAGGGAGGCCACTTAGTGATATCCGTTCTACAATTGATCTTCCTAACTTAGAGTCATTGCTGCAAGAAGTGATGGATAGCCTCAATGTCCAAGAGCTAGAAGTACAAGACCAGCAGGGATATTGGTACAATCTCCGCATTCGACCTTACCGGACTACAGAAAATAAAATTGATGGTGTGGTGATGGTATTCGTGGATATTAATGCCCTTAAGCACACCGCCCAGCAGCTGGAACAAGCCCGTAATTATGCTGAAGCTATTGTGGAGACTGTTCCAGAACCTTTGTTGGTACTTGATTCTGGTTTACGTGTTGTTACAGCAAATCAAGCCTTTTATCGAATTTTCCAAGTTTCATCACCAGAAATAGAGCAGCAATTGATTTTTGAGCTAGGAAAAGGTGAGTGGAATATTCCCCATCTCATCACCTGTCTAGAAGAAATTTTTCTTAATAAGATTCATCTGCAAGAATTTGAGATCACGGCTGTTTTCGATAAAATTGGGTATAAAGTTTTGTTACTCAATGGTTGTCAAATTCTTCAAGAAAAAAATGAGCCGATGGTTCTGCTGGCAATTCGGGATATTACGCAGCAGAGACAATTGGAAGCAGAACGTAGCCGGTTATTGTCTTATGAGCAGTCAGCCAGACTGGAAGCAGAGGCATCTAACCTCGCCAAGGATGAGTTTTTATCAATTCTCTCCCATGAACTTCGCAACCCCCTCCATGCCATACTGGGATGGTCTCAGTTGCTTCGGAAGAAGAATCTTGAGCCAGAGCAAATTGCCCGCGGACTGGAAGTACTGGAACGCAGTGCCAAGGCACAAACTCAATTGATTGAAGATCTCCTTGATATCTCGCGGATTACAACTGGCAAACTGAGTCTCAACAATCATCTCATTGATCTACAATCTGTAATTGAAGCAGCTTTAGAAGTTGTCCGTTTATCGGCAGATGCTAAAAATATTCAGATTCAATCCCATCTGCAACCAGCAATAGGAAAAGTCCTAGGTGATGTAGATCGGTTGCAACAGGTAATCTGGAATTTGCTGTCTAATGCTATTAAGTTTACTCCACCAGGGGGAATGGTAGAAATCTCTTTAGAGCGTGTTGATTCCCAAGCTCAAATTCGAGTTAGTGATACAGGTATTGGCATACCTAGTGAGTTTCTGCCTTATGTCTTTGAACGCTTTCGCCAAGCTGACAGTAGCAAAACTCGCGTTCATGAAGGACTTGGGCTAGGACTTTCAATTGTCCGTCATTTGGTTGAACTTCACGGCGGTACAGTCCAGGCAGAAAGTTCAGGTGAGGGGCTAGGGACAACCATAATCATCCAGTTGCCTCTCTCTTCTACTGTCAAAGAGCCTTTGCTGCCTAGTAATTCACAAAGAGAAGAGGATTTAGCAGAGTTTGTAGAATCACCCGTTGATCATCTCCCGTCACTGAAGGATTTGCATATTCTGGTTGTGGATGACGAGGAAGATATCCGTGAGTTATTGATGACTGCACTTGTAACCTATGATGCTGAGGTGACAACGGCGGCATCCGCTGACGAAGCAATTGCAATCTTGACGACTAACCCAGGTATGTATAATGTGCTTCTATCCGATATCGGGATGCCAGACCAAGATGGCTTTAGTCTGATCCAGCGAGTGCGATCGCTTGATGCTAAACTTGGGCGAGAAATTCCTGCTGCTGCCCTGACAGGCTATGTGAGTGATGATGAAATCCAACAGGTTCACTTAGCAGGTTTCCAAATGCACTGTGCTAAACCTATCGAGTTAGATCAACTAGTACTAATGGTTGCCAACCTAGCTGGAAGAACCGCAAATAAATAATTAGGGTTTGCTGAATAAGGGGATGATTGAGGCTGACGCGGGGACGCGGGGACAGGGGGACGCGGTGATTACATATTGATGCAGATTCTCAAATCATCCCGAATTATGCAACGCCATTATTTTTAGAACCATCAGGCATAATTGCATCTTGAAAATTAGCACCATTGAGGTTCGCACCCTGAATATTCGCACCTCTGAGGTTCGCACCTTTGAGGTTTGCACCACCAAGATTTGCACCTCGCAAATTAGTCCAACTTAAATCAGTTTCCGTCAAGTTAGCTTCACTCAAGTTAGCTCTAAATAGATATGAACTACCCAAATGTGCCTTAGTTAAATTAGCTTTATACAAATTAGCTTTATAAAGGTAAGCTGCCATTACTTCTGCTTCATATAAGTTCGCTTCACTCAAATCAGCAGCAATTAAATTAGCTTTATACAAATTAGTAAAACACAGGTTACTGCGGATTAATTTGGCATTTCCTAAATCCGCGTCTCGCAAAATAGCATTTTTAAAATCAGCCCCGATCAAATTAGCATCTGTAATCACAGCACCGCTGAGATTTGCTGCACTCAAATCAGCACCAATCAAATTTATATCACTCAAATCAGCCTGTGACAATATTGCACCACTCAAATTAGCAATACTAAAATTAGCTGCACTCAGATTAGCTTCAATTAAAATAGCTTGGTTAAGGTTAGCATTACTCAGATTTGCACCGCTGAAATTGGTTCGCACCAATAAAGCATGACTTAAATCTACCTTGGTTAAATTTACACCTTGGAGATTTGCACCTCGCAAGTTTTCTCCTTGCAGGTTAGCCGCACTCAGATCAAGTTCAATTTGGGGATTTTGCTTTCTCCACTTTAGCCAGGTAACTGCACCTGCTTTGAGTAATCTCAGATGCTCTTGATTTGCCATTTTCGCTCCTTTTATTCCTTGCGCTGCTGGGGATTTTCTCGACCAGGGACGTTTTCAATCGCCGTTAAGGCTCCCGCTGCCCCCGCTAGGATATCCCGTTCGTGTCCACCTAAATACAGCCTTCCAAAACTGCCTACAGCTTGCACTTCCAGGATATTAATTGACGCAGCTTTCTCAGCTTCATTTGCAGCTAACGCAGCGTAAGCAGCAGGTTCAACTTCCAATACATATAGGGTTTGTCCTGCTAACAATAACTGTCCCCGACGGGTGCGGTTAATAAGTTGAGTTTGGTAAGCATCAATATTGCGAATAATTTGGCTAGAAACCACACGGGGTTTGAGACAGTCTTCTTTTTTCACTCCCAGCAGAGCTAAAATTGCTTGTCCGGCGGCTCGTGTTTCCCCTTGGGAACCAGAATGCACTTCTAATAGTCCATATAGCCTTTCCACTACCTGTACTCCCGGACGGACAGAGGCAGATTTGAGGGCGACATCTGTAATTTTATTGATTTCGATACCAGGTGAGATTTCAATCCACAGGGATGTATCCCCAGGTAATGGTAAGAAACCTTGGGCTACTGTTCCCATATATGCGGCGTGTTGAGGTTGCAGATTGTCTAGAAATACGAAACTGCGTAGTTCTATGCCCAAAATTTTGCTCTCCAGTCATGAGGGTAAACGTTTTTTCTATGCAATATTAGAGTTTACATATAAAAGCTACACGAACAAAATAGAATCTCAGTTAAATTAGTCAGGACTTACGCAAAATATCTCTGAAGCCTTCTTTACTTCGTGTCCTTTCCTTCTCCTATCGGAGACGCTGCGCGAACGGAACGCTTCGCGAACGCGCCTTCTCTTCGAGACGCTTTGCGAACGCGGTTCGTTTCTTCCTGATTTTGCGTAAGTCCTGAAGTAATTAAGCGAACATGATATGAAATGGTATGAGGTTTCCCGTTTTTCAAAATGGTGTTTTTGTCTGTAGATACAGATTTTCTCCTAAATGCGGATGATGAAAACTCAATTCTCTGGCGTGCAGATATAGTCTACTGCTCTCAGCACTGCAACCATACAGCTGATCTCCCAAAATCATCATCCCTAATCCTCGCACATCAGCCGCATGAACTCGTAATTGATGGGTGCGTCCTGTCAGAGGGATAAATTCTATCCGGGTATAGTCTCCTTCTTTTTTTATTACCCGGAAACGCGTTAAGCTGGGTTTACCTCGTTCTAAATCAACTGTTTGATAAGGACGATTTTCTGGATTTCCCCACAATGGTAAATCAATTACACCTTCATTAATAATCAGATTACCTGCCAGGATGGCTTCATAAACTTTGTGAATTTGTCTTTTTTGGAATTGTTGATTTAGTTGAGAATAGGTAAATACATCTTTAGCTAATAACAGAATACCAGAAGTTTCTTGATCTAGGCGATGTACTGCCATCAATTCTAGATTATACAAATTACGCAACCGACTCAACACACTATCTTGATTATGAAAATAACGTCCAGGGACAGAAAGTAATCCTGAAGGTTTATTCACAGCAATTAACCATTGGTCTTCATAAATAATTTCTTCTTTACCCTGGGCTGAATGCTGAGATTTTCCTGATAGCAAAAACCCCATTAATGGCTGACACCGTTCTACACAAGCACCATAAAATTCACCTTGTTTTTTATCTTGGACAGAAGAATTTCCCCACCAAAACTCTGCCATTGCTAAAGGTTTTAATCCATGAGTTGCCGCATAATGTAATAATTTAGGAGCGCAACATTCCCCTGTGCCTGTGGGTGTTCCTCCTGGTAGTAGTTGCTGTAAAGATAGAGATTTTCCAGAGAAATTAGTTAGACTATAAGCAGCGTGCATTTGGGTTTGTAATTGGCGAGATAGTTCTTTTCGCTGTTGTTTTAGTTCTCTAATTTTTGTATCTGCTGTATTTATGATTTGCTGTAAAGGCTGCAAAACTTCATTTTGACGACGTTTGAGATATTTGCGCTCAATTCCCTGTTGACGGCTTTCTGCTTCTAGTTGGGCAATAGTTGCGATTGTGATATTTTCGCCGAGTTGTTGACGTTTTTCCTGTCGTTCTCTTTTACTTTGACTATGTTGTAAACTCAATATTTGCAACTGCTGTTTAAATTCAGCAGATAATATTGCATATTTTTCTCTTTCAGGAAGTTGTTTGAGAGTAATTATCTCTTGTTTAATTGCTGCCAACTTTGCTAAAGTTCGCGTTTCTGCTAAGGCAATATCTTCCCGTCCGGGGATTGGTGTCACCCAACCTTCAACCACACTACAACTATTCAATAAACCGGAAAAAGCTTTAATTACTCTTTGTTCGCCATTCGGTAATTCAACTAATAAAATACCATACATTTTACCTTCACGGGAATAAATTTCATTTTGCTGAAGTTGTTGCATTAAACCCTTAGCTATAGCTTCTGCTAAAGGAGTACGAGGAAGTTTCAGCAGTTCCCCCGTTTGCGGACAATTTCCTTCATAGTAATAGCTGGGAGGTGTGGGGAGAATTTCTGTGTTGGGGTTAAGAAACTGCGAAAGTTCATTTAGCATCTTGTTCAACAATGCGACTTATAACTTATTAATATATAAATATATTTGGCGTTGCTGAACCAAAGCCGGGACTGTAAAAAATGTGATATCTAATATCAAGTCCCGTTAATTGCTGCTCAAAAAAACTCGACCCGTCCCCGCGTCCCCCCATCTCCGTGCGGTTCCCTAATGATTAGTATTCGCTCTGATACGATATAATAACTCGCAACAGTCCCTACCCTATGATTACATTGAGAGTAGACACTGCTGCGAAACGTTCAAATATCAACATTGATATTTTCTATTTGTTTAGCAGCTTTATCCCACCGTTTTGCGGAGTTCTCATCTTGCCAATGAGTTCTCAGATTTTCAGCTTTTTTGTGGCATATACGTTCTAGCATCTCTAGAATTGCAGATAGTGTCAACTGATCAACTAACTTTTCTAAAATATTCATGTATTCTTTCATTACACACACCTCCGTAACTTGTACTTTGAGTTGTGGGACTTCTTGAACCGTCTTGGGTTGAATCTCAACACAAGCAGGACAGATTCTCATCAATTTTTGGTGACTTTTATATTATCCACCTCATAAGTTTTGAAATATACACTTCTTCTTGATTCTCTACATTTGTGGATATGTAGAACAATCTGAACAATATAAATAATTAAATGTTGGTTGTTATACCAATTTTATGTAAGGTTGCACATAATTCTTAAATCCATTAATTTATCTGTCTTTATCCGCGTTTATCTGCGTGCATCCGCGTTAAATTATTCTATGCAGCTTCATATTAATCTGGTATTAGGGCTATTATGGGGTATGGGTTTGAGTCTCTGGTCAGGTGCGTCAAATTTAGAAAATCTGTTAATTGTGCCAAATTATCGAGTCTGACGCACCCTACTAATATGCTATGTGCTGTCCCAAAAGCCGACAATCACCAATTATCGTGTATAGTGCGTAATTTCTATAGTTGATAGTTATGGCGGGCAAAATGCCCACCTTAGAAAACTTCTACTTACCCAAAACCTGCTTCAAAGCATCAACTAACCTATCTACACTTTCAGGACGACTATTAAAACCCATCAAACCTACACGCCAAACTTTACCCGCAAGTTCACCTAAACCACCGCCAACTTCAATGTTATGCTCAAGTAATAACTGCTTGGCAACGGCTTTACCATCTACTCCTTCAGGAATGCAAACTGTAGTTAAAGTTGGTAGTCTGTATTCCTTTTCAACGTGCATTTTTAAACCGATTTCTGCCAGGCTTTCCCAAAGATACTCAACATTTTTTTGATGCCGTTGCCAACAATTTGTTAAACCTTCTGCCGCTACTAAACGCAATGCTTCCCGTAAGCCATAATATAAATTAATCGGTGCAGTGTGGTGATATGTACGTTCAGTACCCCAGTATTTCCCTAGCAATAACATATCCAAATACCAGTTGGCAACTTTAGATGGGCGTTTTTGCAACTTCTCCATTGCCCGCGCACTCATGGTAAACGGGGAAGCACCAGGAGAACAACCTAAACCTTTTTGACTGCAACTATAAGCCAAATCAACACCCCATTCATCCAAAAAGATAGGAACACCACCTAAGCTAGTAACAGTATCTACCAATAACAATGTGCCATGTTTACGACACAATTCACCCACTCCTTCCAAGGGTTGACGTGCGCCGGTGGATGTTTCAGCATGAACTAAAGCTAAAATCGTCGGTTTATGGGTTTCTACTGCTGTATTGATTTCATCTAAATTAAAAACTTGTCCCCAAGGCTTGGTGATAGTTCGCACATCTGCACCATATCTTCCTGCCATATCTACTAAGCGATTTCCGAAATAACCTGATACACCAATTAATACTACATCTCCTGGTTCTACGGTATTAGCCAGAGTAGCTTCCATTGCGGCTGTACCCGTACCACTAACGGCGATAGTATGGGGGTTTTCGGTTTGCCATACATAGCGTAGCAGAGATTGAATCTCATCCATCAAGGTTAAAAATGCAGGATCAAGATGACCTATGGGTGTGGTATTCATGGCCTGTAACACCGCCGGATGGGCATTGGAGGGGCCAGGTCCTAGTAGTAGACGATTGGGAATTTCTAAGGGTGAAAGTTGTAGGTGCTGACTATCGTTAATGGCAATTGTGGATGTCATAAATTTATTTGAGACTAAATGGTAACTAATCGCATCATAAAGCGATTTGCTATGCCAGTGCTAGAGGCGATCGCGCACTGAGTGATACCATAAGTTTGATAATTGTTTATCTTTCTATAGGAGGATTAATCCAGATATTTTTTTATATTATGTTTTCAGGAAATTAACTACTGATTATTTATGATGGAATTATCAACATCATTATAAATCAATATTTTTCGTGTTCGTTAAACAAACAAGAAGAGTTTTTTTGGCTTTCATTTTTCTTAGCTTCTTCATACTTATTATTTTACCCCTAGTTAACCCCATGATATTCGCAGGCAACAGACCAAATAATTTAGGTGTTCGAGAAGGTAAATTAGCACTCTGTCCTCCTAGCCCTAACTGTGTTTCTAGTCAGAGTACAGATTCACTCCATCACATTGCACCTCTGAGTTTTACATCCAGCCCAGAACAAGCCTTGACTAATCTAAAAAATCTGATTCTGTCTTTACCTAGAACTAAAATAATTACGGAAACAGAGGATTATTTATATGCAGAATTCAAAAGTGCTTGGATGGGATTTGTAGATGATGTAGAATTCTATCTCGACCATAAATCTAACATCATTCATGTACGTTCCGCTTCCCGCTTAGGTTATGGCGACTTAGGAGTAAATCGCCAACGGATTGAACAAATTCGCGCTAAATTAAATTAACTACAGGTGTGCGAAAATGACCATTTTTAGCAAATCTCTCAGCGAGGACTTGTTGATAAACGCCCTCATAACCATCAGTCATTTTCTGCACACTAAAACATTTTTCTACATACCGCCGACAAGCATAGCGATTTAACTTATTTACTTTGTCAATCGCATTTACACATTCTTGTGTATTATTGCAAAGGAAACCAGTTTCCCCATCAGCAATTACTTCCTCAGTTGAACCCATTCGCATCGCAATTACTGGTGTACCGGCAGCCATTGACTCCACCATTACTAACCCAAACGGTTCTCTCCAAGTGATAGGAAATAAAGTTGCGACAGCACCTCCCATCAAGACATTTTTTTGAGCATGATTAGCTTCACCTAAATACTGAATCTGCTTCCCGTCAATATGTGGTTTAATTTCTCTTTCAAAAAACTCCACATCTACCACATCTACTTTACCTGCCATTTTTAATTGCCAACCAGCTTTTTTAGCAATCTCAATTGCTAAATGTGGACCTTTTTCTGGAGACATTCTTCCTAAAAATGCCAAGTAAGGTTCATCTACTGATTGGGGATAAAACTCATAACTACTCACATCAATGCCATTGTAAACTGTGGTGACATAATTTAATCCTAATCTTCCTTCTCTTTGGGAATCAGAAATACTGATATAGGGCTGGTTTTTACCATATTCAAATATTTTTTCATTATCAGGGGTAAAAATTCCATGCAAGGTGTGAACTGTAGGCGTTTTCACTAGTTCTGTGTATGGTATTGGCATATATCCTACATGAGAGTGAATAATATCAAACTCTTTGGCTCGCTCATATACTAAAGCTAGTTGTAGTGATTCATAAATGCTACAATCTTTGACCGTCTTATCAAGTCTTAAAGCCCGAGGATGAACTGATATTAACTTTGCCAAGGTAACAGAATCCCCTGACGCAAATAATGTAACTTCATGTCCTCGTCGAACTAATTCATCTGTTAATAATCCCACTACTAATTCTATTCCACCATAAGCTGGAGGAGGTACTCTCTCCCACAGTGGCGCAATTTGAGCAATTCTCATGATCAACCTCCTGAAAGGTACGACTGTAAATTAGTGGTGTTTATTTGTTTCATTTAAATTAATGTCCAGCGATTAACCATAGCAGTAAATCACTTAAAACACCAACTATATTGATAAGTGTCTTAGAATCTTATGCTGTTACTTTCATATTTTTTGTCTATCTGAGGTAGGGAAATTATACTCACCTCTAGAGGTAAATTAGCAATTATAAGTTCAGCAACCTAACATTAAATTGCTGAATATTTTGCTCAAAATCAGAACTTATCCCCAAATTAAACAATTTCTATTTATCTCAATTTCTAGGGTAATTTGTCTGTTTATTTTAAGAGGTTGTGGACACAGTTTTAATCTTAGGACTTACGCAAGTGTCACACTAAAAATCTGTTGCAGGGTGCGTCAGATATCAACAATCTGTTTATTTGCAGGATTTATGCAGTCTGACGCACCCTACTAATGTGCCAGTTGCGTAAGTCCTGAATCTATTACTTACCTTGGTGACTAGAAAGATGCCTCCGACACCCTAGGTGAACGCTTCTACAGAGACAAAACCTACGCAGGTGGATAACATCGATACCTTGACTTTGATAATTTATTTATGGTATTAAAAGGTACGATAAAATAGAACTAAATATGAATATATCTAAAACAATCAAAAAACCGCGTGTCTCATGGCAGGCGGTTTTCTCACTAGTCATATTCGTGTTCATGTACCTGCCCATACTGGTATTGGGCTTTTATAGCTTTAACCAATCACCCTACAGTGCAGTATGGAAAGGATTTACGCTGAAATGGTATCAAAAACTATTTAGTGACGATCGCATTTTATCAGCTGTAAATAACAGTTTAATAGTTGCCTTTAGTGCCGTATCGGTTGCTGCTGTATTAGGAACCTTAATGGCTGTAGGTTTAGCCCGCTATGAGTTTCCTGGAAAGAAATTGTATCGCGGTATATCCTATTTACCATTATTAATTCCTGATATTGCGATCGCAGTTGCCACTCTCGTCTGTTTAGCCGCTTTTGCCATTCCCCTCAGCATCTGGACAATCGTAGCCGCCCATATCGTTTTTTGTCTATCCTACATCGGCTTAGTAGTCTCATCCCGACTCAATAATCTCGATCCTCACCTCGAAGAAGCCGCACTAGATTTAGGTGCAACTCCAATTCAAGCCTTCTTCAAAGTTGTCTTACCACAATTAATGCCCGGTATCATATCAGGCTGTTTACTAGCCTTTGTCCTCAGTTTAGATGACTTTCTCATCGCCAGTTTTACCGCAGGTAGCGGTTTCAACACTCTACCTATGGAAATATTTAGCCGCATTAGAACTGGAGTTAAACCTGATATTAATGCTCTTAGCGTCATGTTAATCTCCGTAACTGGAACTGTCGCTGTTATAGCTGAATTAATTCGTGCTGTCGGCGAAAATAAAAATTCAAATAATTCGTAATTATCTCGTTCCCAGTCTCAGGCTGGGAATGTTATCACAGAGTCTCTGACTCTACTCTATTAATCACCAATTACCAATCACTCAAACACTTGACAAGATCCCAAAACTCTTATATTGTTAATATTATAATGGGAATCTGTGCGCCCATGTATATATAGTTATATATTCACCCAAAAATCACTAAACAGTAAATAGGGTGATCACAAATAAAACCTCCCCACAAACATCAATAAATCCACATATTTTCTTCACTTTTATTTCCATAAATTGCCAATGTCAGGACATAGATAGATATCCTTGTTTACTGACCTAAATATCTTTTATTAATTAGATAATATTGGGGACGACTTTGGAAAAGATGCTATCTTCCCCTCAACCATGCAAATTTGCCAAAATCCCAACTGTTCAAACCCCTTCAACCCTGACTACAGTAAATTTTGCATCGTTTGCGGACACGGTACATTTGGACAACACCTCAGAAACCGTTACCGAGTTTTGCGGTTAATCGGAGAAGGTGGGTTTAGCAAAACTTACGCCGCAGAAGATGTAGATAGACTCAACGCACCTTGCGTAATTAAGCAATTTTTCCCTCAAGTTCAGGGAACAGCACAACGTGCAAAAGCAGCCGAATTTTTCAAAGAAGAAGCCTTTAGATTATATGAACTTGGCGAAAATCATTCCCAAATTCCCCGGTTATTAGCTTACTTTGAACAAGGTGCTAGTTTGTATTTAGTTCAGGAATTTATTATTGGTAAAACTCTCCTCCAAGAAGTTCAAGAACAAGCTTATAACGAAACCCAAATTCGCCAACTTTTAGCTGATTTATTACCAGTACTTGATTTTGTTCACCAAAAAAATGTAATTCATCGAGATATCAAACCAGAAAATATTATTCGTCAAAATACAGATAACAAACCTGTATTAATAGACTTTGGTGGTGCAAAACAAGTGACTCACACCAGCATAGCCAGACAAGCTACAGCCATTTATACATTAGGTTATGCACCAACAGAACAAATGGCAGGTTTTGCTTGTCATGCTAGTGATTTATATGCTTTGGGAGTAACTTGTGTCCGGTTATTAACTCAAGATTTACCTATGCAAGATACCTATGGACTTAAAGATCCTCTTTATAATCCCATGAATGCGAAATGGTTATGGAAAGAACGTTTACAAGAAAAAGGGATTACTATTAGTGATGAATTAACAAAAATATTAGATAAATTACTCCAGCATTTTCCTACTGATAGATATCAGTCAGCAACAGAAGTGTTACAGGATTTGAAAGCGGAAAAACCACTTCTAGAAGTTGTAGAAGTTTCCCCTGTTGTCGAAACACCATTACCACCACCTCAAAAAATTATCGTCCCTTCACTACCTTTAGCAACATTTGATTTTGATGTAGTGACAGTCAACACCGCAGGGAAAAAAGTTAGCTATGACAGACTTAGTTCCAAATTCTTTCTAGATGAATTAAATAAAAATATCGCTTTAGAAATGGTCTCCATTCCCGGTGGTACTTTTCTGATGGGTTCATCAAAATATGAAGGTGATGTAGAGGAATGTCCTCAACATCAAGTCAGCATTTCACCATTTTTTATCGGTAAATATCCCATTACACAAGCACAGTGGAAAGCAGTAACAGATTTACCACAAATTGTCCAACCTTTAAACCCCAACCCTTCAAAATTTAAAGGTGCAAATTTACCAATAGAAAACATTTCTTGGTATGAAGCAGTGGAATTTTGTTTGCGGTTATCAATGAAAACAGGACGAAATTACCGTTTACCCAGTGAAGCCGAATGGGAATATGCTTGTCGTGCAGGAACTACCACAGCTTTTCATTTTGGAGAACGCATTACTGCTGATTTAATTAATTGTAGTGGTGGTGATTTTTATTTTGTCCCACCTACAAGTAATGTTCGTAAACAAATTACCAATGTCGGCAGTTTTGATGTGGCCAATTCCTTTGGATTATATGATATGCACGGGTTAGTTTGGGAATGGTGTGCTGATCCTTGGCATAAAAATTATGAAGGCGCACCGACAGATGGTAGGGTGTGGGATGTAGATGGTGATATACATCGTCGGGTTTTGCGTGGTGGTGCGTGGAATTTTAGTGCAGAACTTTGTCGTAGTGCGAGTCGCAGTTGGAATGAAGCAGAAGGTGGTTTGAGAATGTCGGGTTTGCGGGTGGTGTTTTCTGCTGAGGTTTAAATGTCAGAATCAGGATTTACAGGATTTAAGGATTTATAGGATGAAGAAATTAAATATTTCTTGTCAATTCCTCATCCTGTTAATTTCAAAATTCTGTTTTTTAAACTTATGTATGGGTTTTTGTGGGGATATTTACACAAAATGATCCACATAAGCTGTTGTGCAATTTTAAAATGTTATGGAATAGCCTAATTATATCAAACCGTCTGCCTAAGTACGACAATATCCACCATTACACTATGAATCTTGACCAAGTGGCATAAATAATTTAAAAATCGTATTTTTGTTAGAAAATACCGAAATACTAACGTATAATTGACAAAGGTTAAATGACGTTTGGTTTAATTTAATTAATGGTAAAAAAGAAACGACCTAGAGAACATATTATAGCTGATTTAAGCGTTAATCATGTTGAACGATGGGTGTTTTTATGCGGTTATTCAGTAGAGAGAATTGAGCATGATTATGGGTTTGATTTAATTATTTTCACATATAATGTAGATAGTGAGATTGAAAACGGTCAAATTTATTTACAATTAAAGGCTACAGATTCTCTAAGAACACTTGCAGACCAAGAAACTATTGCTTTTAGTCTAGCGCGTTCAGATTTGGAATTATGGCTGTTTGAGCCTATGCCATGTATTCTGATTGTGTATGATGCTCAGTTGGATATAGCCTATTGGTTATACTTACAAGCATATTTTGAAAATTTGTCAGGTTTTGATTTGTTCAATATTGGTGAAAGTGTTACCGTTCACTTGCCTAAAACAAATATACTAAATCAAGAAGCGGTTAAAAAATTTGCCCAATACCGGAATGATATTTTAAAACAGTTAAAGGGAGTGATTCGTCATTATGGTTAGAGATATTCAGTTTACTGACCTAGAACAATTGCTTTTCAAGATAGGTTTTACAAAAGTACCAACAACAGGCTCTCAAAAAGTCTATCAATATCCATCGTCAGGAACTTTGGTCATTTTACCAGCTTACGAACAACAGGCATATCTTCAGCCTGTGCATTTAGTAGCTGTACGTCGAATATTGGTAGAAAATGGTTTAATCAACACCAATGCTTTTGACAGTTTTATAGGAAAAATTGCCAGCTAAAGTATGAAAATATAATAAACAACACCATACCATCACAAAGGGACGGGGCTTGTATCCCATTCTTTTCGGTCATGATCTAACCTAATTGTTATTCTCGCCGCAGCTTTTTTTTATTTTGAACTAAACGCAAAGATAGAATATTGGAGGTTGACAACCACGTTTAAATTTGTTACCATTTAAATGACGAGGAAGAACTATTTAAAATTAAAAATGAATACAAGTTGTTAGGGGTTTAGCATTGCTAAACCCTTAAATTTTGCTTTGTGGTTATAGGTTGGTTAAACCAACTTCAAATCAGGATACTCAGCAAACAAATCATCAGAAGTTAAAGTATCACCTTCAGCTTGGGGAGTCCACAATACTTCAAGTGCTAGAAGTTTTTCACCAGGAAGACTACCAATTTGTCGTAAAGCTTGACTCAATTCTTCAGCGCTATTGATTTGGGGAAGTTCAAATTTACCTAAAGTAGCGGCTAATAAGGTAATGATGAGATATTCTCCAGGTCCTTCACTAATTAGACGAGTGGGGTTATCTACTTCACCTGGTAATTCTTTAGTTAGAACTGATTTTAGCTGATTGTTAACATTAGAAAGAGTTTCTTCGCTAAACTTGCTGCGTTCAGCCAATGACAAGCGGTTAAATTGTGATTCAGCAGCATTTAATTTCACTTGTTGGCTACCACCACCCACATATACCCAATATTCAGGATGACGCAGTAAAGCCAAACTCGTTTCTTGCAAAATTTCTGCTCTTCCTTCTGGAGTATTGGTATCAGCTTTTTCTGCAATTTGGTTAAGTTCGGTTTGTAAACCTCTCGCTTGTGCTAATAAACCAACTTGTAAACGAGTGACAGAAACACCGGGATTGCTGTTGTAGGCTATTTCTTCACCTTCTCCACTGCTAACACGGCGAAAAGTTTGCACTAGGAAATTAGCGATCGCAAAAAAGATTAAAATACCAAACAACCCGCCAAAACCTCCCCCAAAACCCCAAAGAGGAAGTAGGAACGGAAAGCCAAAACCACCACCAGGGTAATATCCTCCACCACCACGAGGTGCGTAGGTGCGTGGTGTGTAAGTCCGGCTAGAAGGCATTCTAAAGGAACCTCCACCAATACGTCCACCACTGCGTGCAGCTAAAGCACCATCAGCATTACCCAGTGCTAAAGCCAGCATTAGACTGAGGACAAAGGAAACTTTTAAGAGAGGTTTGAGGATTTGTTGTATTTTTTTACGCATAATTAGTCTGAAATTTGAGTATTTCTAAGTATTATCTCCCCATTGCTAGGAGACAATAGCCGCAAGCACATCAGTTTGAATTGTTCGGCTATATGTTCAATCTACCGCGTATTATCTTAAGTTGGTAGTGAACAGAGGGGGGATTTCTCGCGTAGATAACCGTACCGCGCAACATCTTTGCAAACACAAAACTTTAGCATCAATTAATTATTCCCTGCGCTGTTCACTGCAATTAAACCAAAAATATTACTTCACAAACTGATACATACCCAGATACTTTTTTTTCTTATAGAGACTCATTTTTTTCCGGATAGGAAAAGAATATTCAGCACATATTGGCAGGGGGTTAAAGTCATCATAACTGCTATAAACACAGATTCAATCAATATAAAAATAACAAGTACTACGTATATCTCTAAGAGGAAATTATCAATATCTGTACAGAGGTAAAATATACGACCTTGTCATTTATGCTATTGATGACAATAGAATCAAAACTCTAAATATCAGGACAAACAATAGGAAACTTTACAATAATATGAACAAACATAAATCATTCTTAGGAAATACAATTTACCGCCCAAAGTATCAAATTTTTAGAGAAATTTTGGCATTTTGGCATAGATTTTGGACATATTTAGGTTAGTCTATTAGTATCAGCTAGATTTAGTAATTTCATCAGCATTATCCGAGAAATTGCTTGAAGCCTACCCGCCATAGAATCTAGTTCAAGTTGATTATGCCAAAAAATCATCCATTAATAGTCAATTGGCAAACAAAAATCAAACTAAGACAATTTTCTTAAGACAATTTTCAAATCAACCTCTCTTCATTATTAATTCTGAATTTTTACAAAATGTAGTATTTACCAGGGTAATTATAACGTTCTTAAATTCTGTAATTTTTGTCAGATACAAATTTTAAAAAGCTGACCCCTGACTACTATATCCAGCCGGATAAGCCATGAGTTTTCAACTCTGCTTATCGCCAATTAATTTGCAAAAAATTAAAACCTATTTCAAGGATCTGAAGTTTATTTAAAACCTAATCATGGAACATATTTCACAACTAGGGACACAATTTAGGGACAATACTGCTTATCCAGATATCCTAGTTATTTCCAGGGTCTTTCGTCCGCAAGAGGCTGTAATTGGGGAATATGTATATAATCGCTGTTTACAAGATCCAGACAGAGTGATTGTATTAGCTGCTGGTTGCTCAGGGGATAAAACATTCGACAAAGCTCAAAATTTTCCAGTTTATCGCTGGCCATATCTAAGCTTTTGTGGCGGTAATTTATTGAGCAATATCTTTAAGCCTTTTTTTAATATTATTTGCTCATTATTACTAGCCATTAAATTATATTTTCGCTATCATTACCGCTACATTGAATGGTGTCATGGTGATGATTTTATAGCCTTGTTAATACTCAGTTATATCTTACCTATCCAATTTTTTATCTACCTCCACGGTAATGACTTAGTTCGTATTGCTCGTAATCCTTTGTGGAGATTTCTATTTAAAATTACTCTAAAACGAGCAGCAGGAATTGTTTGTCATAGTTCCTATATCAGAGATACTTTAAGAACTAAATTTCGCTTAGATACTCCTACTCATGTCATTAACCCAGTAGTCAGACCAGAAAAATTTGGTACTCCCACAAGTCCTAGTCATCTTAATGACTTACGTGTCCGCTTGCGTCAAGTTTACAACATTCCCGAAACCGCAATTGTCATTCTCTCTGTTGGTAATTTGCTTAAGCATAAGAATTTCGACCGAGTTATCGATAATATTCCTTTACTATTAACTATTGGCGTAGATGTTCACTACATAGTTTGTGGTCAAGGTGCTTGTGAACCACAGCTAAAATCTTTATCTCAGCGTTTGCGAGTAGATAAACGAGTACACTTTGCTGGCCATGTACCCGAACGAGAATTAGCTAGTTATTATGCAGCCTGTGATATTTTCGCCATGCTAACTTTAGAGTCAGAAAAAGCGGAAACAATAGATAATTTTGGCATGGTGTATTTAGAAGCAGAATACTTTGGTAAACCTGTAATTGCCTCTCGCTTAGGGAGTATTTTAGATGCAGTTCACCATGAAGAGAATGGATTGTTAGTAAATCCAGATTCTGGCTATGAAGTTTTACAAGCATTTAAGCGCTTATGCAAAGACAAACAACTACGGGAAAAACTTGGTCGTCAAGGACAGGAATTAGCCAAACGCAAAACCTATCACCGTTGGCTATATGCACCTGAATCTCGTTATTCTTGTTTGTTGAATTATTAATCGGTGATTGGTGATTGGTGATTGGTGATTGGTGATTGGTGATTGGTGATTGGTGATTGGTGATTGGTCATTTTCTCCGCGTCCCCGCGTCTCCCCCCCCGCCTTCTATTCTATCCACCACCGACAATTGTTACTACTTCCAAGCGATCGCCATTTTCGATTTTAGTCTCTGACCAAAACTGACGGTGTAAGATTTCCCCATTATATTCCACTGCCACCAACCGAGGATTAAAACCCAACTGTTGAAGTAAATCAGGTAACGACGTTTCAGATACACAACTCTGTGTTTCTCCATTTACTTGCAAAATAATTTTAGAATTCATAGTGCGTAATTCGTAATTCGTAATTGAAAACACGGAAGATGGGAAGACACGGGGACACGGAGACACGGGGACACGGAGATGGGGAGACAGGGAGAAATGACCAATGACCAATCATCTACTTCCGATAAAGTTGGGAAATAAAATACTGTGTGACTAAAGTTGGTTGTTCAGCTTGCATGAGCGATCGCACCACAGCCACTTTTTGCGCTCCTGCATCAATCACATCATGAATATTACTCGTATCTATTCCTCCAATTGCCACCCAGGGAATTGGGCAATTTTTAGCCGCATAGCTGACATATTCTAAACCAGCTGCGGCTTTACCTGCCTTTGTCGGTGTTTCATACACTGGACCTACACCAATATAATCAGCACCTTCCGCAATTGCCCCTTGCATTTCTTGAGGATTTGTGGTGGAACGCCCTATCAAACGCTGCGGACCTAGCAATTTTCTAGCAGTAGCAATGGGGATATCTTGTTGTCCTAAATGTATACCATCAGCATCTACAGCCAAAGCTAAATCTACGCGGTCATTGATAATGAACAAAGCGCCATAATCGTGACATAACTGCCTTAGTTTTTTGGCTTGTTCAAGACGAATTAGATCATCAGCCGTTTTTTCTCGATACTGTAACAGTGTTAAACCACCTTTGAGAGCTGCTTCGACAATCTCGAATAAATTATCTACTGGAGATGTTACCAAATATAAGCGCGATCGCCACAGTGATTGATGACGCTGATAACCCATCAGATTACTTTCCAGGGTATAAACCTGATAACGCATCTGTTTAAAAGCACTCCCCATATTCGGGTCATACAACTTGCCATATTCCTCCAGCACCCTCAGGGCTTCTTGAACACGGCAAAAATTAGCTTGCAACAACGATGTGATATTGGCACGTTGTTCTTCTTGGGGATGGGTTAAATCAGTACCAGCATCACCTGGTGTATCTCGTGCTGCCCTCATTTCTAATGTGTGCCAGTGACCTACCTCTTGACGTAGGTGCTTACAGACTCCAGCTAACTGGGCATCATTTAAGCCAAAGCGACACCATTCCTCGATAATTCTGAGACCCTCACGAGCGCGGTCTAAATTTGCGTCTAAAATGCGATAAACCACTTGCTGTACTTGCTGTTTTTGGCTGTGGGCTTCGACCATTACAACAACTCCGTTGTTAGTCCAATTATCAAACCTTCAGCCTGTTTCATAATAGTTTCATAATATTTGTATCATTAAATATTTACTAACTTATGGGGATGAAAAATAGCCAAATGGTCAAATTATGAGTAATATTATCCACATATTACTGTATGAAAGTATAAAATTTCAGTGTGTGCGCTACAGGAGTTAGTTGAATTTTATGCCTCCCTTTAAATTTTGTCATAACCGTAGAGCAGATATCCTGCCAACAAAGTTAATTGTCTCTCCACTAGGTAGATATTCAGATTTACCTGCCTCGATATTGAATTTAACCTTTGCTTTAGGAATCGTGAGTATAGCACTTTTAAACACAAGTTTTAGCAGTGCCATTGCCCAGATTACCATTTCCGGAGAACAGAAACTTCACAGTGAGAAAACACTTTCTCAGGTTAACGTGCTGTTTGTCAACCCAAGTGCTGGAGATGACAAACTAGGTAATGGTAGCGATCGCGCTCCTTGGCAGACAATTACCCAAGCCTTGAAATTAGCACAGCCTAATAGTCTCATTATCCTCTCTCCGGGTACATATAGTGCTGCCACCGGAGAAGTATTTCCCTTATTCCTCAAACCAGGTGTGGCCATTCAAGGAGACATTCGCAATAAAGGCAAAGATATTAAAATTATTGGCGGTGGAGAATACCTGAGTCGTAGCTTTGGTGGTCAAAACGTTACCATTGTTGGTGCTAACCAAACAAGTTTAACTGGAGTCACAGTCACCAACACAAATACCCGTGGATATGGTTTATGGCTGGAATCAACCAATCTCATAGTCCATGAAAATACATTTACTGCTAATACCCAAGATGGAATTTCCGTCACTGGCAATGCTACACCCACTATTAGCAAAAATTATTTTTACCGCAATGGTGCTAATGGAATCACTATTACTGGTAATTCCCGTCCTGAAATTCTAGAAAATGTCTTTCAACAAACTGGTTTTGGCATTAACATTGCCCAGAATTCCGCTCCCATAATAGCCGGTAATCAAATTCTCAACAACAGATCAGGAATTATTGCCCAAGCAAATACTCGCCCGACTTTACGGAATAATTTAATTGCAGATAGTCAAGAAGATGGATTGGTGGTAATTGCTCAAGCTACACCGGATTTAGGTAACTTCACAGAACCAGGTGGCAATAAATTTCGGAATAATGGTCGCTATGATATTAATGCTAAAGCTGCTAAACAGCTACTCTCTGCCCCAGGCAACAACCTAGCCAAAAACCGGATACTTGGCAATGTAGATATTCAAGCTAGAAGAGCCTCTATAGCCAGGAACTTTCGGTCTAATCCTGTATCGATACAGGAAACACCTCAAGGCAAAGAAATTGTCTTTGCTGCCCCCACAATTACCAAAAATCCTAACCAGTATTTAGCTATGTTGCCTAGTAGCAGCAATACTTTACCAGCTAATGTGCCAACTTCTTTCCCCAAGAACAATTCTCAGATCACTACTTCTGGAGAACAATCAGATACACTGCAATTAAATTATGTGGGAATTGAACCGGGAGTGATTGAGTTTACTGCCCCTCAAGCATCTCCTGCTAACAATTCAATAATAATATCAGCACCCAAAGTTTATGCAACTACTGGCAAGAGTATACGTTACCGTGTCATGGTTCCAGTGATCAATAACCAACAGCGGGAAGTCGTTCTTTCTGTCGTCCCTGATGCTTTTTCTAAAACCTGGCAAGGTAGTAGAGTTATGCAAGTAGGGGTTTTTAGTAGTCAAAATAAAGCCCGCGAAATGATTCAAATTTTGAGTAGTAAAGGTTTAAGAGCGATTATTCAGCCTTTTAACTAATTCGTAATTCGTAATTCGTAATTCGTAATTCGTAATTCGTAATTCGTAATTCGTAATTCGTAATTCGTAATTCGTAATTCGTAATTCGTAATTCGTAATTCGTAATTCGGGAGAGCTAAGTAATTGGACAAAAATATTTACAGTCATTGCGAGCGAAGCGAAGCAATCCCAGCCCTTGCGATTGCGTCATTCCACTGCGTTCCATTCGCAATGACATTGTGTAATTAATTCTGTCCTAGTACTTACGCTAACGTAATTCGTAATTGGGGAAGAAGAAAAACTTCTATCAATCACCATTACACAGCAAATTCCGGCTCTTCTCCCGTCATCGCTTTGAGTTTAGATGTGAAAGATTCAGAGCGATCGCTCCTTTGGGGCATAAACTGTCCAATTGGTGGGTTATTAGCACTTTCTGGCAGCATTTTTGGCTGTTTTTCTGGAATCAAACTTCCTTGAGAAATCAGCTTTTGACTAACAACTGTCGCTAATTGCCGCTTGCTAATATCTGGAGCTACTTTAAAAGAAGGAGATGTTAAAACGCGTCCTTCCTGCCCACTGCTTGCTAAAGAGTAAGTAGGAATCTTACTTTCTTGGTAAGCAGTCCCAACTTTAGCAGGTAATAATTGAGCATTTTGGGTCGGTTCAATCGGCGGTGCTTGTGGTAACTGTGGTAAAACAGGTGGAGATATTTTGGTTAAGCTTTCCGGAAATTTGCTGCAAATCAGGCGTTCAAATTCCATGTTGAAATGATAAATCACCTGTTCCCGCCGGAGCCAAAAAGTTAAAATTTGTTGTACTGATATTGCTTTATAACGACCTTGATACAGTGCTTCAATCACTGCTAAGTGTAACCAATGCAGTGGGTATTCTCGTCGCCAGCTGTTAATTAATTCACTGGCACTATACCCACTCAGTTCAAAACTATAATGAACTAATAATTTAGCGGCTAATTCGGCGGAGGTGTCTGGGGCTGTTGTTAGCATGGGGCTGTTAGTTCCAGGCAATAGGTATAAATGTTTCACCCATCGCATCTAGCCTAGCGTATTTTTGGCTACATGAGTGTTTTTCTCACCAGCTGCAAATTTGATAGGCAGTGTTTTTCATTCTACTGGTCAATTGCTGATATGCAAAGTAATATAGCAGAACTTGAACGCGGGGACACGTCCTCGTCACATCAGTCCTATATAGGACGAATTAATGGGTTTAGTCCGTTTTAAGGCAACTAATGCCTGATATATCATAGCTGCAACTTCAGCCCGTGTAGCATCTCTTGTTGGTGCAAGTAGCTTGGGATCTGGATAATTGACAATCATTTTCTGTTGGGTAGCAGCGGCGATCGCACTGCGGGCATATTCAGGAATCGACTTTTTATCGCTGTAAGCTATTGAGACGCTGTTATCAGCTGCTGGTAATCCCAATCCGTTCACTAGGGAAACAATCACTTGTAGCCGTTGGACATTTTGATCGGGGCGAAAGGTGCGATCGCTAAATCCGCCCACAAAACCACCTCTAGCTGCCATTTGAATGGCTTTCGCTGCCCAAAAATCTGGAGGTACATCTGTAAACTCTGTGGCTTGACGTTTGGCTGTGGGGTTAAAGGCGGCCGCGACTAAAGCTGTATATTGGGCGCGAGTCATGGGTTTATCTGGTTGATAACTCCCATCTGCAAAGCCTTGGGTTAGACCCATACTCACTAAAGCACGGATAAATGGTTCAGCCCAATGTCCCACTAAATCGGAAAAGGAGGGAATTTCAGTTTCTGGTTTGACAATATAGGCAGAAGAGATGGCTTCGACTTCACCTCTAGCGACTAAAGCCTGATAAATTAAAGCTGCCACCTCAGCACGAGTAATTTCTCGTAATGGTTCTAGTAATTCTGTTTGCGGGTAATTAACTACTAATAATTTTTGCGTAGCAATTGTCACTGCATTGGTCGCATAACTGGGAATTTGAGCGCGATCGCTATACACCGTTAATCCATTGGGATTCCCACCTGTCAATTTTAAACCATTGACAATTGATACTATTGCCTGAACCTTGGCTAAATTTTGCCCTGGTCGAAATGTCCCATCAGGAAAACCACTGAGAAAACCTGCTTCGGCTGCACTGGCAATAGCTGAAGCTGCCCACAAATCAGTTTTTACATCTTTAAATTTATCTAATTTATCACTAGTAAGTAGTTGAAAAGTTTTGGTAATTAAAGCAGCATATTGAGCGCGGGTAATTGGTGTGGATGGTTGAAAAGTACCATCAGGAAAGCCGCTAATTAAACCTTTGTTAACTAAAGCTTCTACAAAAGCTGCTGCCCAATGGCCATCTAAGTCAGAAAAACTGCTGCTAATTCCCACTTGACTAGGCGTTTCTGCTGTAGCAGCCATAAATTTCACCAATCCCTTGATCTGACTAGGATTTAACAAATTGCCTACAGAAGTTAATGTTTGGGATGATAAATTTTGGACATCAAATTCACCTTGATCTCGAAAAATATTATCAGCGGGATCTTGGGCGCGACCTAAGTCAGGAACAGCGTTACCATTTACCAATAAACCACCTTGGCTATTTTTGGTAATCAGATTTCGCCGTAGTACGGGGGTGGCATCACGAGAAAGTGCGATCGCTATCCGGTTTTCTGAAAGCTGATTATTTGCCACCAGCGGGGCAGCAAAATCACTAATTGCGATCCCTATAGGGTTATTTTGAAAACTATTCCGCAGCACTTCCCCCTTGCTATTACGTGCCATCATTAACCCACTGGACAGATTCTGCACAAACAGATTATCTAAAATTGCTGGTTTAGCATTACCTGTCGTAAATATTCCTTCTCTTCCACATTTACTGAAAGTATTATTAACCAAAGTTGGTGCTGTTGACTCAATCCAAATACCTGTACCCTTAGTGATGGAATTAGTCACAGTTACACCTAACAAACTGGCATCACCTAGCAATAGCATGGTGATATTTTGTAGACCAAAACTAGGACTTTGATACTCACCACCTCCAAAAATCACAATTCCCTGACCTTTATTCGCTTCGTTACCTACTACCAGCATCTGTTCAGGAATAATCAAGGGAAACAGTTCACCACTAGCTGTACTGTAAGTTCCTGGTGCTAAGTGAATAATTGCAGATGTGGTAGTCGCTTTGAGGGCGCGGGTAATAGTTTTAAAAGGGCTTATCCGGGAGCCAGTATTAGTATCATTCCCTGTTACAGGGTTTATATAGATTGTGATAACAACCATAATTTATACTTTGTAATTTATAATTTATACTTCATAATCTATGCTTTTGGCTTGTATTTACGCTTAATTCTTCACCCAGCAAGCTACCACGAAACCGACAAAAATAATTACAGCAGATTTCCGGTTGCCGGAGGGACAGCAGTTAAGAACACTAGCATAGAAAAAGAGAGTTCCCTGTTGTATGAATTATCACCGTCTATACAATGTGACAACTGTTTCATCTATTTAGTTTTGTCAGGTTTCAGAATTTTTGCATCTGAGCATTTTTAGACTAAGTTTGATAGACATGATCGAAAATGTAAACAGTTTTAGATTTTTCCCTATTCCCCAATAACTGGAAAAAAATGTCAATATTGTGAATGTTAAATTGCGATCGCTCACATTTAAATGATAGAAGTTGAACATCTCAGTAAAATTTACGGTTCCACCTCAGCCATTAGTGATGTCACCTTTAAGGTCGAACCAGGAGAAATCCTCGGTTTATTAGGGCCAAATGGCGCAGGTAAAACCACAACCATGCGAATTTTAGCCGGCTATTTACCTGCAACCAAAGGAACAGCCAAAATCGCGGGTTATGATGTCCATGAAAATTCCCTCGCAGTCCGGCAAAAAATTGGCTATTTACCAGAAACACCACCCTTGTACCCCGAAATGACAGTTGAGGGTTTTCTGCACTTTGTAGCCCGAATTAAGGGGATATCGGCAGGCGATCGCTCGAAAAAAGTCATCGCCGCCATGCAACGCTGCAACTTGGAAGAAAAACGCCAGGTCATAATTCGTAAACTTTCTAAAGGCTATCGTCAAAGAGTCGGTATAGCCCAAGCCATAGTTCATGATCCCCCAGCTATCATTCTTGACGAACCAACCGTTGGACTTGACCCCCGCCAAATCATCGAAGTCAGAAACCTAATCAAAAGCCTGGCTGGAACCCACACAATTATCCTCTCGACTCACATTCTACCAGAAGTGAGTATGACCTGTAGCCGCGTTGCCATTATCAATCGGGGTAAAGTCGTAGCAACTAATACTCCAGAAAACCTAATGACACAATTGACCGGTGGATCTGGGTATGCACTAGAAATTACAGGAGAAGTACCTCTAGCCAAACAAGTATTGCAAAATGTATCCGGTGTCATTCTGGTAGAATCAATGCCGACAAGTTCTCAAAACCGCGCTTCTATGCGGGTAATCTCCCAACCGGGAACAGAACCAGGCAAAGATATTGCAGCGGCTTTGATTCGGGCCGGATTCGGTTTATATGAAATGCGCCGAGTCAGCGCTACCCTAGAAGATGTGTTTTTGCAACTGACCACAGAAGAAAAGAATTTATCCCTGGAAGTAGACTTAAAAGACACAGAAGGAGAAGCCGCATAGATGGGTATAGTACTAGCTAATATCATTGCCATTTATCGCCGAGAACTACAAAGTTATTTTGTATCGCCTTTAGCTTATGGTATTGCTGGCATCTTTTGGTTTATCTCCGGCTTATTCCTCGTCATGATTTTGCTAGGCCCAGGAGGCATTTTGCCCACCGTAGCAGCTTATGACATCCAAGGACAACAAATAGGAGTCCCAGTACCGCCCATAGATGTACCTTATGAATTTGTACGGGCATTTTTAGACCGCATGGGGTGGCTGTTATTATTTATCCTACCCATACTTTCAATGGGACTTTACGCCGAAGAACGCAAACGGGGAACATTAGAACTATTAGCCACATCACCAATTACCAATTGGGCTGTAGCCGTCGGGAAATTATTAGGAGTGCTAACATTTTTGATCACATTGATTTTACCCCTATTAGGATTTGAAGCGATCGCACTCAGCAGTTCAAATCCCCCCATGTCACCCATAATTCCCTTACTCGGTCACTTAGGATTAATCTTACTAGCCGCAGCTATCTTATCTTTAGGAATGTTTATTTCCTCATTAACAGACAGCACACTTTTATCAGCAGTCCTCAGTTTTGCAGTCATTATCTTGCTGTTATTTATTGATGCAATCGCCAGCAACATACCCGGTTCTATAGGACAAGCATTGGGTCATCTTTCCTTACTTAAACATTACAATACCCTAGTTCAAGGCATTTTCGATACCAGCGCCTTAATATTATTTGCCAGTTACATTATTTTAGGCATTTTTCTCACCGCCCAATCAATTGATGCACTCCGCTTTCAAAGACGTTAGAGACATGATCTTCTTCTCCACCCAATCACCAATAGACAGCTTCTAAAAAATTCATCCGCATTTATCTACCGTTAATTATTCATTGCCTTATTACAAAATGACCAATAACTAACTAATGATTAAAAAACAAACTTGGAAACTCATATTTTGGCTAGGACCATTCTTCATATCTGTCGGCGTAACAGCAGGTATCATCACCGAAAAATGGGGATTAATTCCCTGCTTATTTTTAATTACAGGTTTCGTAATTTGCCTCCTGTGGATAATCTTACAAAGTCAGCAGAGTAAATGGTGGAAAAACCGTTCAACCCAAACAGGTACAAATGCCTTATTCGCAACTTTAGCAGTATTAACCATTTTGGGATTAATCAACTTTTTAGGTACTCGCTATCACCTGCGGTTAGACTTAACAGATACACAGTTATTTACCCTCGCCCCTCAATCTAAAGAATTACTAAAAGCCTTACCACAACAAGCTAAGGTCTGGGTATTTGCTAGAGATAAATATCCTCAAGACCAAGAATTACTAGAAAATTTTCAGCGTCAAAGTCCAAAATTTAAATTTGAATATATTGATCCTCAAATTAGACCAGGATTAGCAGAAAAGTTTGGTGTTAAAGATTTTGGTGAAGTGTATCTAGAATTTGAAAAGAAGCGGCAATTAGTGCAGACAGTCAATGAAAATGAACGTCTTTCAGAAGTTAAGTTAACTAATCGCCTCCAACAAATCACTAGCAACACTACCGCACAAGTTTACTTTCTCCAAGGTCACGGCGAACACCAACTTACACCAGGTAAAGGTGCAATTTCCCAAGCAATTCAAGGATTAACAGATAAAAATTTCACCGCTGTACCATTAAATTTAGCAGAAGTTTCTCAAGTTCCTGAAGATGCATCTGTCGTGATTTTAGCCGGTGCAAAACGAGAGTTATTTGCAGGTGAAGTTAAAGCCTTACAAGACTATCTTAATCGTGGCGGTAACTTACTGTTGATGATTGACCCCAATACCAATCCTAAAATTGATAGTTTGCTAAAAGATTGGGGCGTGGTATTAGATAATCGTTTGGCTATTGATATATCTGGACAAAGTTTAGGACTTGGACCAGCAGCACCTCTAGTCACAGAATATGGACAACATCCTATTACTAAAGATTTCGGTAATGGTATTTCTTTTTATCCCCTAGTCCGACCTTTACAAATTACTCCGGTTTCTGGTATTGAATCTATTTCTTTACTCAAAACTAAACCATATCCTAACAGTTGGGCAGAAAGTGACCAACAAAATGAAAAATTAGAGTTTAATGAAGGTAAAGACCTCAAAGGTCCTCTAACTTTGGGTGTGGCTTTAAAAAGAAATTTACCAGTCCAAGTTGTCCCAACACCAACACCAACAACTTCACCAACACCAACACCAACAACTTCACCAACTCCAACAACTCCAACAACTTCACCAACTCCCACAACTTCACCAACTCCCACAACTTCACCAACACCAACTTCACCAACTCCCACAACTTCCCCAACTCCAACAACTTCCCCAACTCCAACAACTCCAACAACTTCACCAACTCCCACAACTTCACCAACTCCCACAACTTCACCAACTCCCACAACTTCACCAACTCCCACAACTTCACCAACTCCAACAACTTCACCAACTCCCACAACTTCCCAAACTACTCCTAAAGAATCGCGGTTAGTAGTATTAGGAAACTCAGATTTTGCTACAGACGGCTTATTTGAACAACAATTAAATGGAGATGTATTTCTTAATTCAGTCACTTGGTTAAGTCAACAAGACCAGCAACCTCTTTCAATTCGCCCTAAAGAACCGACAAATCGTCGCATCACCATGTCAACGACTCAAGCAAATATTTTAATAATATCTTCCTTGCTGCTTTTACCTTTAATTAGTTTAACAACAGGCGGTATTATTTGGTGGAAACGAAGATAGATATTAGTTACTGAGGAGGGGAGACGCGGGGACGCGGGGACGCGGAGAAAATGACCAATCACCAATCACCAATCACCAATCACCAATCACCAATCACCAATCATCGATGACTAAATGAAACGCAGCACTTTAATTTTGATACTTTTAGCCCTAGGTTTGGGTGGTTTTGTTTACTTTTTGGAAATTAAAAATGCAACTCAGCAAGAAGAAACTAAAGAACAAAAACAGCAAATTTTCTCTTTTGCTGCTGATGATATTCAATCATTAACAGTAACCACAAAAGACATTAATTTGAATCTAGAACGTAGCAATAAACCTGAAGAACCTAAGTGGTTAATCAAATCGCCAATTTCTGAACCTGCAAATGATGCTATTGTTTCATATTTGCTGGATTTATTGGTAAAAGGTAAAAGCGACAAAAATCTATCAACTCAAGTTAGTCAACTCCAAGAATTTGGTTTAGATAAACCCCAAGCAACTATTGATATCAAACTCAAAAATCAGCAAACCCATCAGTTAATTTTAGGAAATACTAATTTTAACAAGAGCTTTTTATATGCTC
This sequence comes from Anabaena sp. PCC 7108, assembly GCF_000332135.1. Lineage (NCBI taxonomy): Bacteria > Bacillati > Cyanobacteriota > Cyanophyceae > Nostocales > Nostocaceae > Anabaena > Anabaena sp. PCC 7108. Next base: position 4,183,074 of record NZ_KB235896.1, on the reverse strand, counting down.
AAATTGATCCCAATACTCAACAAAATGGTAAGATAAATCTATTGTTAGTATCTCCAGATTTTAGCAATGCGGTAAATCGTCAATTATCAGAGTGGAAACAAATAGAAAATAAAAGTGAATCACAGCCTTTACCTAGTCTTACTTTACCAACACCCACAAATAGTAAATAACTGATATTTATCTAAATGAAGTCAACAGCAACTTTACTGATTTCCTGTCCAGATCAACGGGGATTAGTTGCCAAAATTGCCAATTTTATCTATGCTAATGGTGGTAATATTATCCATGCCGACCAACATACAGATGCTGCTGCTGGGTTATTTCTCACCCGTATAGAATGGCAGTTAAAAGGGTTTAATTTACCCAAAAATTTGATTGAACCAGCATTTAATGCTATTGGTCAACCTTTAGGCGCTACATGGGAATTACACTTTTCTGATACTGTTCCCCGTCTAGCTATTTGGGTAAGTAAACAAGACCATTGTCTTTTTGATTTAATTTGGCGACAACGCGCTAAGGAATTTATTGCTGAAATTCCCATAATTATCAGCAACCATCCTGATTTACAGGGAGTAGCGGAACAATTTGGGATTGAATATCATCATATTCCCATTACTAAAGATAATAAAATTGAACAAGAATTTAAACAACTAGAATTATTAAAAAAATACAATATTGATTTAGTTGTTTTAGCAAAATATATGCAGATTGTTAGCGCAGATTTTATTAAACAATTTCCGCAAATTATCAATATTCATCATTCCTTTTTACCTGCTTTTATTGGTGCTAATCCCTATCATCGAGCTTTTGAAAGAGGTGTAAAAATTATTGGCGCAACAGCACATTATGCTACTGCTGATTTAGATGCGGGACCAATTATTGAGCAGGATGTGGTGCGAGTGAGTCACCGTGATGAAGTGGATGATTTAGTCAGAAAGGGTAAAGATTTGGAGAGAGTTGTGTTAGCTAGGGCGGTAAGATTGCATTTACAAAATCGCGTTTTAGTGTATGGAAATCGTACTGTTGTCTTTGAGTAAAGGAAATAGTCACAGATGATATCTAGAGGACAGTAAAAATGTAGACTTTCATGAAATACTAGTCCTGTGGATGTCTTATTCCTAACGATAGATGAAACAGCTAAAATCCCGTTCTCAAGACTTACGAAGCTTATTTGAGAACAGTATCACCATAGAATATGTAGCCGAACCATTAAAAGCTGTAACGGCTGACGCAGATGTAACAGAAGTAATAAATTGGATGCAGTTACAGGATTTTGATGTGGTGGGGGTAAAAACAGGAGATATTATCAGTGGTTATGTAGAAATTACAACCTTACTAAAAAGCGAATTTGGAAAATGCAGCGACTATCAACGGGTATTTCATCCTCAAGAATTAGTCGCTATTTCCACCCCACTAATGAAGTTGTTTCCTATTCTGAAACAAACGCCAAGATTATTTGTATTAGACTGTAATAAAGTAAGTGGTATTATTACTTGTGGTGATTTGCAAAAAGCCCCAGTCAGAATGTTACTATTTGGCTTGGTGACGCTGCTAGAAATGAATCTGTTACGACTAGTAAGGCTTTATTATCCTCAAGATTCTTGGCAAAAAGTCCTCAAACCTGACCGTTTAGAAGCTGCTCAAAAGTTATGGCGTGAAAGTCAAGAAAGAAATGAAGCTACAGATTTATTAGATTATTTGCAATTTTGCGATAAACGAGAATTGGTATTGAATCAACCAGAACTTTTTCAGCAATTAGAAATGAAATCAAAGCGGTTTGGTGAAAGGTTCCTTAAATCGGCTGAACATTTGCGAAACCGTTTAGCCCACGCTCAAAGTTTAGTTAGTGGTTCCTCTTGGAAAGATTTGATTTCCTTAGCTGAAGACCTGGAACGGTTGTTAATTAGATGTGAAGAAATTGAATAATTATCAATCAATATCTTCGCTATTTTTTGTAGGTTGGGTGTAAGGATTCAGGTAAGGTGATAAGATCCCCGACTTCTGACATCAATTTATAATTTGTGGACACAATAAATAAAAGAAGTCGGGGATCTGGGTATGAAGGAGTGCTATGGCTGAATACTTACGGTTGGGTTAAGCGACAGCGCAACCCAACTTACGAAGCAAGGCTTTTTTCAATTTGGTGAAGGTATCGTACCAATGTATTCTCATTGCGATCGCACAACAGCTTACTCCAAACCCTCCCAAAAATGTCATCATAGTAAAGGTGAAAACATCCAGGAGACAAAACTACGGTTTACGCACGCCCTTTAGCCCGGTTAATTGAACAACTGCAACGCCTACCAGGAGTTGGTCCCAAATCCGCCCAGCGTCTAGCTTTGCATATTTTAAAGCGCCCAGAATCAGAAGTAGAAGCCTTAGCACAAGCCCTGATTGATGCAAAAAAACAAATAGGCTTGTGTCAAGTTTGCTATCACCTCTCGGCTGAACCTGTATGTGAAATCTGCCGCAACCCCAACCGTGACCAGACAACTATCTGTGTAGTTGCAGATTCCCGTGATGTGATTGCACTGGAAAAAACCCGCGAGTATAAAGGTAAATATCATGTTTTGGGTGGGGTAATTTCCCCAATGGACGGTATTGGTCCAGAACAATTAACAGTCCAAGCTTTAGTAAGACGCGTTAGTCAGCAACAGCCCAAAGAAGTGATTATGGCTATTAGTCCCAGCATAGAAGGGGAAACAACCACATTATATATAGGACAGCTATTAAAACCATTTACTAAAGTCACACGCATTGCTTTTGGTTTACCTGTGGGTGGTGATTTAGAATATGCTGATGAGGTGACTTTGGCTAGAGCAATGGAAGGACGACGAGAATTAGATTAGATAGAGCATCTGACGCACCTCAATACTTGTCGGTTAAGCTCAAAAAATAGAATTAAGTAGGTTGGGTTAAGGAACGCAACCCAACATTTGTAAGCATTTGTTGGGTTGCACTATCGCTTAACCCAACCTACAAAAATCGTTAACCGAACAGTATTGTGACGCACCTTACCAATGTGCCAGTTCCATAAGTCCTGTTTGTGAAAAGTCTTATCTCCAGAGACTAAAACTAACCTTGTCTACAAGCGATAAAGTAGGTGTAGATTAAAGCAGTAACTATATTGAGGAATAAATCTGTATGGCAACTTACCAAGAAACCTTAACTTCTGATCAATCAATTGATGAACTCATTGCTGAAACTACTAATATCACCCATGTCGAAGTAATTGAAAGCGTCATTGGCACTCTCGAACAAGATAACAGTGCAATGGTTAGCCACAGTGAAAACGGTGCTTATCTGTGGAAATTTAAATATGGCAGCGTCGAAGTATTCGTACAACTCACAGGTTCCAGTGATGAAGATACTATCACAGTGTGGTCTGCGGTGTTGAAGTTACCAGCCAAAAATGAACCTAAATTAATGCGCCATCTGTTAGAGTTGAATTGCACAAGTACCTTTGAAGCTCGTTTTGGCATTATTGAAAATCAGATAGTTGTTATCTCGACACGCACTTTAGCAGAATTGTCACCTAGCGAAGTTTCCCGCATAATTACCATTGTTGCCACCATAGCTGATGATAATGATGAAGCTTTGGTTGATGAGTTTGGGGCAGCATAGGCAAATTTAGATTTTGGATTTGGGATTTTTAGATTGGAATCTACAGCATTGCAAAATAAGCAGGTTTGGCGACTAATTCCGTTACTAGAAACTGCTGGTAATATCCAAATGGCAATTGACTACTGGTTACTAGAACAGCACCATTTAGGAAAACATCCTCCAACTCTGCGGTTTTATACTTGGTCGCCACCTGCAATTTCTCTAGGCTATCATCAAAAAAAATATCCTGAATCTTGGCAAAATTTAATCTGGCAAGGTGAGAAAATCGATTTAGTCCGCCGTCCTAGTGGTGGAAGGGCAGTGCTGCACCAAGGCGATTTAACCTATGCTGTGGTGACATCTGGAATCATAGGCAGTCGTCTTCAAGCTTATGCAAAAATTTGTGAGTTTTTGATTCAAGGATGGCGATCGCTTGGCTTAGAGTTAAACTATGGGCAAGCTGGGCGCGGTTATATCCACAATCCTAACTGTTTTGGCACTGCGACTGGTGCAGATTTAGTTTTAGCAAATGGTTCTAAACTCATTGGTAGCGCCCAACTCCGGCGAGGTGAAGCAATTTTACAACATGGTTCAATTCGCTTAAATCCAGATTTAGATTTATTTGGTCGAGTATTTGCTCAAAAGTCTTTTACCCCAAGTCAACTTCCCCAAAATCTCAACATAGAAACGATTATAGAAGCTTTAATTATCGCAGCCTGTGATTGTTTTAATATGCAAATAGAAGTACAACCACTTTCTGAAACTGAGTGGGAAGCAATTTCTGCACAATCTAATTTGATGAATTGAATTTATTAGCCAAAATAAAAATTAGCCAAAATAAAAAGCGCCTGGGAGTGTTACCGTGTTTCCACCCCAAGCGCTTTTTATATTCAACATTGCTCCTCACACAAATAGACTATATCACTAGTTAAATAAAAGCGCAAGTATTTTAATCAAAATTTTTATATTAGTAATTTTAATATGTCCTTTAAGGGGAAAATAAAAAGCGCCTGGGAGTGTTGCCGTGTTTCCACCCCAAGCGTTTTTCGTTTCAACTTACTCCTCACACAAAGCTCAAATTATCACTTTTCAATTAAAGAATAAGTATCTTAAGTGCCACTTTCACAACTGCACTAGTCTTAGGGAGATGGGGAGAATAACATATTCCCTATTCCCTATTCACTGTCACCTGTCACCTGTCACCTGTCACCTCTTAGTGTAAAAAGTGACGAACACCAGTCAAAACCATTAATAAACCCAGTTCATTAGCAGCTTTGATGGAATCTTTATCACGTAAACTGCCACCTGGTTGAACAATAGCAGTAATTCCCGCAGCGGCAGCGGCTTTGACGGTATCATCAAAAGGGAAGAATCCATCACTAGCGAGAAATGCACCTTGAGCTTTTTCTCCAGCTTGTTCTAAAGCAATTTTTGTGGAACCGACACGGTTCATTTGTCCAGCACCTACTCCCAAGGTAGTGCGATCGCTACTGATGACGATAGCATTTGATTTGACGTGTTTACAAACTTTCCAGGCAAATAGTAATTCGGCTAATTCGCTAGAAGTGGGTTGACGTTCGGTGACAATTTGCCATTTACTGGGGTCAGCAATGATGTCATCAACTGTTTGAACAAGGAAACCACCAGCGATCGCTTTCACCGTTTCTTTTATTCCACTCTGCAAATCTGGTAAAATCAAAATCCTGACGTTACCTTTTTTAGTGAGAATTTCCTGCGCTTCCTCATCACACTCAGGTGCAACCACGCATTCTAAAAATGTCTTCGTTAATTCTGTCGCTGTCGCCCCATCAATAGAACGGTTTAAAGCCACAATCCCACCAAAAGCCGAAGTAGAATCAGCATTAAAAGCTTTTTGATAAGCTGCAAAAATTGTATCTGCCTCAGCAGTACCACAGGGATTAGTATGTTTGATAATTGTCGCTGCGGGACTTTCCGTAAATTCGGTAATTATTCGCCGTGCAGCTTCCAAATCTACCAAATTATTGTAGCTGAGTTCCTTACCTTGGAGTTTAGTTGCAGCTGCCCAACCTGTGGCTGTAGTTCCCGTTCGATACCAAGATGCGGGTTGGTGTGGGTTTTCACCGTAGCGTAAAGCTTGGATTTGTGTTCCCGAAAGAGTGTATTCCTGTGTTTGCTTGCCAGCGAGATAGGCAGCAATGGCATTATCATAACTAGAAGTATGCAAAAATCCCTTTAACGCACATTTTTGGCGAAAATCTAGAGACGCTTCCCCATTTTGGCGTAATTCTTGCAAATACTCATCATATTGATCAGGATTGCATAATACTGTCAGGTGGGCAAAGTTTTTCGATGATGCCCTTAACATAGCTGGTCCACCGATATCAATTTGCTCAACCGCCTCAGCTAATGTTACACCCGGTTTAGCGATCGTTTCCTCAAAAGGATAAAGATTGACGACAACTAAATCAATGGGACGAATTTGATTATTTTCCAAATCAGTCACATCTTCCGCCACATCTCGTCTTGCTAAAATACCCCCATGAATGCGGGGATGTAGAGTTTTGACACGACCACCTAAAATTTCCGGTGAACCTGTATATTCAGAAACCTTTGTCACCGGAATCCCGGCATCTTTCAGCGTTTTGGCTGTTCCACCACTACTGATGATATCAAAGTCAAATTCTTCAACCAAGCTACGGGCTAAGTCAATAATACCAGTTTTGTTAGATACACTCAGCAGGGCTAGACGCGCCATAATTCCCCAGTTTCCTTTCGACTACAAAATTGCCAGCAGAAAACCATTTTACCCAAAGGAGACAAGAGATATCGTGTCCAGTTGAATACTTATCATTAGGCCTGACGCGGGGACGCGGAGATGGGGAGACGCGGTGAGGTGGAGAGGTGGAGAGGTGGAAATTCATTTGTGGGTTTAATTAAGTGAGTTGATATAAGACCTCGACTGATATCTCTAATTCAGTAATTCAGGCGCTTATCTTTCAGGTGAGGTTTAACTCCAGTTGAAAGGTTACCCCCGTCACCGCGTCTCTTCCTCCCCTCATCTCTTTCTTCCCCGTGTCACCGCGTCCCCGCGTCCCCGTGTCTCTTCTCCCCCTCACCGCGTCTCTTCTTCAACAAAAATTGGGGCGCTCCTTAGCACCCCACCTATGCAATCATATCAACCGTAAACCAATAATCCGAAGTTTTGGCAATTTGGCAGACAAAAATTTTCTGTTACCGTTTTAATGGAAATATCAACAAAGAGAACGGGGCCTTTAAGATTGTTCCCAGGGACGGATTGGCGCCAACCCTTAGAACTCTTACCCACTCGCCAGTTGTTGTTGAAGTACTGTACAACGTCCCTATATGTTGCAGCAGTAAAATAAACAGTGCTTTGTCGCCGCTTCACTACAACTGGCTAAAAATCTCATAATAAACATACGAATGTCTAAGTGGTTTATCCAATGGACACCTCCAAGGATTGATAAAAAATATGTCAATGGTCATTGATCTTGGCCTTTTTTGGTTTTGCGGAAAAATTCCTGAATAACGGTAGTTAGTCATTAACTCTTAATCACGCAACATTTGGGAAATAATTTTGTCGGCTTGCAGTCTCTGATAAGTTAAGCGGATAATGCTGGCAGAATCGAATAAACCACGAACATAGCAAGCAAAACCTAAGGCATCCAACAACATTAAGCTATTAACACCTTCTGTGGCTAGGGATGAGATAAATTCTGTCACCCCCATAGCACTGTTGTCTACTGGCATGGCGGATAGTAAGAATTCAAGACAATCAGCTGATACAATTGTTCCTTCTAATTCTCTGGTATCAGACGTTAGGCGAACAATACCAGCCATGATCTGATTTGCGGTCATACCTTCTTCCATCAGAAGGACAAATAAAGATGCCAGATTGTCTGGAGTGTGTTTATCGAGTTTAATATTCATAGTGCTGACATAATTACGTGTAACAATAAACATAAATTTTTGTGCATATCCGGAAAAAATTTAGCAAATTTTTTTACTGTCGGTATGTGGGACTATGGTACTCCATCAAGGCTCAATTGCCGAGTTAATAGGGGCTGTAGAGGTAAAAATATCTCTTTTGGCAGATATTAAATAACAGGGAAACTTATAAGCGTTAATTTCCGTCAAAATTTAAAAATTTGACCCAAATGGGAACTTTTAACTTTTAAGGGAGAACAAAGCGGAGTAACTAGACCCAAAATTCAAGGTTTCAATCCCTATTTATGAAAAGAACTCAAAAATACTACTAGGAAGCATAACAGCAACCTAAATTTGAAAAAAAATTTAATGAGCCAAAAGTTGGTTCAATGGCATATGCATCAACGTGTTAAGTCAGGTTTATTTGCGGTTATCATTGTCCTGAGTATGATTACTGTGGTGATACTATCGTTACCCTTAAAAGCTCAGACCGCTTCTCCCCAAGGTACAACATCAGAGTTACGGGGGGTGTGGTTAACCAATATTGATAGCGATGTTTTATTTGAGAGCGATACCTTCGGTGGGCGCAGCCAACGCTTGCAAAAGTCTTTACAACGCCTAGATGATCTTAACTTCAATACTGTTTATCCGACTGTTTGGAATTGGGGATACACACTTTACCCTAGCAAAGTCGCAGCTAAAGTAATTGGTAAATCTCTAGATCCCGCACCGGGATTACAAGGACGAGATATGCTCCAAGAAATTGTCACTGAGGGACATAAACAGGGCTTAACGGTCATTCCTTGGTTTGAATTTGGCTTTATGGCTCCTGCTGATTCCCTTTTAGCCAAAAATCGTCCCCAATGGCTGACTAGCCGCAGCAACGGCAGTAAAATTATCAAAGAAGGTACACATGATCGCGTTTGGCTCAATCCTTTTCGTCCCGATGTACAACAATTTATCCAAGATTTAATTGTCGAAATCGTTAAAAACTACGATGTTGACGGGATTCAATTTGATGACCACTTCGGCTTACCATCAGAATTAGGCTATGATGCCTACACAGTAGCACTTTACAAAAAAGAACATCGTGGTAAAGCGCCCTCCAAAAACTCGAAAGATCCAGAATGGGTGCGCTGGAGGGCGAACAAAATCACCAACTTCATGAAGCAGGTATTCACAGCTATCAAAGCTAATAAAAAAGACTGTATAGTTTCTGTTGCGCCTAATCCCCAGCGGTTTTCCTATGAATTCTTTTTAGCAGACTGGCAGAAATGGGAACGCATGGGAATAGTCGAAGACTTGGTTTTGCAGATATACCGCGATGACTTAAATGTGTTTATCAGCGAATTAGAATATCCAGAAGTGAAAGCAGCCAAAAGACATATTCCTGTAAGTATTGGCATTTTAAGTGGGTTAAAAAATCGTTCTGTACCCATGTCACAGATTCAGACACAAGTACAGAAAGTGCGCGATCGCAATTTTGCCGGAGTTTCGTTCTTTTTCTACGAAACCCTCTGGAACATCAGCCAAGAAAAACCGGAACAACGTCAAGCTGGTTTTGAGAAAATCTTCCCTAAACCAACAACTTATCCTAATTTACTCGCAGGCTGGAAACCTTAATCAATTAAAAATTAAAAATTCAAAATTCAAAAATAGAATTCTTCATTTTGAATTTTGAATATGAACAAAGTCACTAAGTAGGCAAAAAGAAATCAAAGGATGTTAAACGATGTAACAAATTCTGAAATTCGTTCGTAGTCAGGGCTTTAGCCCTGACTAAAAACCTGTAATTATTTACGTTACTCTACTGATTACCCCAAGGCGGAAATAACTGATCATTAAAAATCTCTAAAAGCTTGTTTAATCTGCTTTTTTAATTTTTAATTTTTAATTTTTAATTCCGCCCTGCGGTACTAGCCGCCGATTCCCAAACGCCCAGCTAAAGCCGGAGTTAGGGGTAAAAGGGTACTAATCATCAAAAACAGGGCTAAAAGACCTAAAGCGGCTCTAGCGTCGTCTGGTTCAGTTACCTCATTCAAGCTGGGGCGTTCTAAATCTCGTTGTAAAAACAAAATCACAATCGCCCAATACATGGCCAAAGGATTACCCAGAGACACCAAGCCCAGCAAAATTAAAGTCGCAAATGTCGCTCTTCCTGCGGTTTTGCGTCCATAAATAGCCTGGACAACCCGCCCACCATCTAATTGTCCAGCTGGCATTAAATTCAATGCCGTAATCACCAAACCTAACCAACCAATAATAACTAGGGGATGGACATTAACTAAGGGCGCTTTGACGGCTGCACCCAGCACAACCCGTGCTAAACTTCCCACTAAAATTGAACCCTGGAAAAACTGATTGGGTAATTGAAATAAACTACCTGGGTGGGAAAGCAGCAAACCTGTCACCAACATTATCAAAGAAACGATACCGCCAAAGGCAGGCCCAGCCAAAGCAATATCAAATAACGCCTTACGGTTAGGTAGTAGGGACTCAAACCTGGTAATTGCCCCAAAAGAGCCGATTTGCACTGCCGGGAGGAAAAAGGGTAAGCTGAGGCGGACTTGGTGTCGTCGCGCCATGATCCAATGACCGATTTCATGAACAATCAAAATCGTAAATATCCCCAAACCTATAGGTAAAGCTTCAGGAAACCTTGATGGATTGGAAAATAAATCAAAATTCAGCAATAATCCCGCCGCTTCAAAATTGGTGGCAATAGTTGCTACCAAAAGAATCACCGCAAAGACTTTCTGTGGTAACTGCATCGGACGTGGATCTGTACGGCTGGGGAGAACAATCATTACGGGTTTATCGTCTGTGTTCTCCACTAAAAACAGGCGATATTTATCACCTAAACGTTCTTGCAGACTTTTTGTCAGCCGGTTGTGAACTTCCTCTGGTTCTCCCCGCAAATTGCCTTTGAAAATTACTCCTTCTTGATAGGGGATGGTTTCTGTGGCAAAAAATGTGTCAATCCCGAAAATACCCTTAATGGTACTCAAATCTTCTTCGGGTATTGTCATTGCGTCCAGTTTTAGTTCTGCAACTAGTACTTCACTGTTGGCATTTGCTGGTGAATTTGCTTCCTGTGAAGCATTAGCAGCAAGTCTTTCCGTTGCCCGTTGTTTGAGAATGGCATCTTGCCCAGCGTTGCGTAACTGTCTACCTAAAAAGATGTAGATTCCAGTAGAAGCCACGAGCAATAACAATATACCTACTATATTGATGTAAATCCCAGCGGCAAACAAGCCAAAGAACAGCAGCCAGGGAATCATTAATACCACCGACTGTAACCAGGCTAAGATTCCCAGTTTACCAAAAGGTCTGGCGCGATAAAAGCCCCAAGCCAAAATGCCGAAAGCGACCAGCACCACTGCCGCAATTATAGGAGTTTCTGATGAATTCAACATCTGTAAACCTTCGCTATTGAGACTAAGCCAGAACAAGTCCGGTTTTTTAGATACATTAATTAATCTATAACGTAAGAGTGTTCAGTTAAGCCTAAAAATCAACATTCTTCTGTACTGGTAGCTGAGTAGTAGGAATTTCAATGATAAATTCAGTTCCTTCTCCTAGAGTAGAATGACAAGATAAGTTGCCATGATGTTTATCTACTATAATTTGGTAACTAATCGAAAGTCCTAAACCTGTACCTTTACCCACATCCTTGGTTGTAAAAAATGGGTCGAATAATTTGGAGATAATTTCTTCAGAAATTCCCATGCCGTTATCAATGATCCGAATAGCTAATCTGTCACTATTAATCATTTCAGTAATCACATGAATTTGTTTGGGCTGATGATATAAATCTGCTTCTTCTAAAGCATCAATAGCATTACTTAAAATGTTCATAAACACCTGATTTAGTTGACCAGGATAACATTGAATTAATGGCAAATTTCCGTATTTTTTAATTATATAAATTTCCGAATTCTTTGATTTTGGCTGCAAACGATGGTGTAAAATCATTAAGGTGCTATCAATACCTTCATGAATATTTACTCTTTTAATTTCGGCTTCATCTAAACGAGAAAAATTTCGCAATGAAAGTACAATTTCTCGAATCCGATCAGTTCCTAGACTCATAGAATTAAGAATTTTTATTAAATCTGTTTTCAGAAAATCTAGTTCAATATCGGCAATTTTTTTTTGAATTTCTGCTGGTGGTTCAGGAAAGTATTGTTGATATAATTCAATCAGACTTAAAAATTCATGAATGTAGTCACTGGCTGGTGAAATATTGCCATGAATAAAGTTAATTGGATTGTTAATTTCATGGGCAATCCCAGCAACCATATTACCCAGTGAAGACATTTTCTCACTATGAATAAGTTGGATTTGTGTCTGCTTGAGATCCCGTAAGGTATTTTCTAGGTTTTTGGCTTGTTTTTGTAAGATTATTTCTGCATTTTTCCGTTCTGTGATATTTGTTAATACGCCTATAATTTGTTTGACTTGACCATTATTATTACGATTGAAAATAGTATCTCGACTATATAACCAGCAGTATTGTCCATTGGCTTGTATCATCCGATATTCAATTTCTAAAATTTCTCCATCTTCAGCATTGATAAAGCGTTGCCAATGTGCTTTAATTTTTTCTAAATCTTCTGGATGAGTAATTGTAGATATTAAATCTGAACCCATCTGTTGAATTTCTTGCTTAGAGTAGCCAAGCAAATTAATAACTTCTTTATTGGCGTAAACATTCCGTTGTTCTTCTAAATCAAAAATATAGAGGATATTAGGAGAGGAATCGGCCATGCGTTGGATAAAATGCTGACTTTCTTTCAGTGCTTCTTCAGCTTGTTTACGCTCTGTAATATTTGTGCTTGTCCCCACTAAACGATAAATTTTACCATCACTGGATTTAAGAGGATTGAGCGTCGTTAGCCACCAAGTCTGTTCATTTTTAATATTGATAAATTCTTCATAGCTAATGCTTTCACCAGATTCTACACAAGTTTGATAGCGTTGACGTACTGCTGCACCTTCTATTTCTCCATGTAGATATTCCGGCTTTTTGCCAAGAATATCTGCTTGACGTATACCTGTTAATTTTTCTCCTGAAGAATTCCAACCTGCATAGGAAAAATCACAATTATCTAGAACATTAACCACAAAGATAATTTCCTGAACTCCCTCATAAATACTCCGCAAAAATTCTTCTTTTTCTTTTAATTCGGCTGTACGTTTTTGGATTTTATTTTCTAAATTTTCATTGAGTGTTTTGAGTGCTTCTTCGGCTTGCTTACGAGCAGTAATATCTAAAAGTACTCCACAAAAAATAATTTCTCCCTGTTCATTTTTTGTTGGTTTTGAGTCTCCTTGCCACCAACGCATTTCACCATTAGGTTGTACCAGTCTTCCTTCATAGTGCCAAGGGGTAGAATTTTCTAGGGCTTCAATGACCGAACTCATATAACTATTAAAATCTTCTGGATGGACAAGAACAAAAAAGTTATTTAGATCTTGCATTATTTCACTGGCTGTAATTCCTGCCAATTGCCGGATGAAGTCGCTCATATAATCTACTTTCCAAACACCATTGCGGTTGGTGAATTGGAAAATTGCTCCAGGCATATTAGTGGTAATATCTCTTAAGCGTCTTTCACTATTAGCTAAGGCTATTTCTGCTTGTTTGCGAGTGGTGATTACCTCAGTAATGATGATAATTCCACCAATGTCAGTAGAATTTTGATACCAAGGACGTATCTCCCATTTTACCCATTCAGTTGTGCCATCGGATCTTTGAAGATACTCTTCTTCACATTGTTCAATTGCGCCGGCTAGACAACGTTGGTGAATTTCTCGCCAAGAGGGGGAAATTTCTGGGAAAACTTCATAATGACAGCGGCCGATAATTTCCTCATCTCCCAATCTGTAATCTTGTCGCCAACGACGACTTGCTAATACATAACGCATTTGACGGTCAAAGATAGCGATCGCCGCGGGTGTATATTCTATAAATAAACCCATCTGCTCCTGGTTATAACCCTGAGAGGTTGATAACTGACCCTGACTTAAACTTTGTACTAGCTGACGTAATTCTACTAGTTCCTGTTGTAGAGAGTCATAAGTATTTTTATTGACAGTGATAAAATCACTACTCATAGTCTTGTTGTTTGCCTATTCAGGGTCTGAGATTGACTCTAATACCACAGAGCGGTATTAAAAATTAAAAATTAAAAAAAGCAGACTACACAAGCTTCTCATAAATTTTTAATGGTTGGTTGACAGACTACTATGGAAAGCTACAGTTATAAGAAGAGAATAATTCACCTTTCGGTAGATTGTAAAGAATTATAAATACTGTATATTGGATGAGCTAACACATAGTTTTTTTTAGTGCATCATACCAAATAAGTAATTTTAATATCCATGCACATAATCCAGATGGAATTTTAATTACTTCTTCCTTCAATTCTCTATAACCTATGACATCTCCTGAGCCTCAAGCAGATTTTCCAGATATTCCACAACCCTCATTTGAGCCACCAAACAAATCACAGCGGTGGCTACGTTTGTTATTAGCTCTAGTATTAATACTTGGGGGTGGAACGGCTATAGCGTGGAAATTGCTAACTCCTGAAAAACCGAATCCAGCAGCGGCTAATGCTCCACCACCGGGAGTAAAAGTAAAACTATCGGCAGTGCAAGCTGGCACAATTGAGGATAGCACAGAATACATTGCTAGTTTAGAATCTAGGCGTTCAGTCAATCTCCAACCCAGAATTCAAGGTCAAGTTGCTCAAATATTTGTGAAGTCAGGAGATACAGTTGCTTCTGGGACTGCAATTCTGCAAATAGATTCCAGACAGCAACAAGCCGCAGTGAGTAGTTTATCTGCTGCTGGTCAAGGTTCTCAAGCACAATTAGAAAATGCTCGCTCTACTCTCAAATCTCTGCAAGCTGAACGATTAGCAAATGTTGCGGATGTGCGATTAAACCAACTAGATTATAATCGCTATTCTGAATTAGCTGCACAAGGAGCGGTATCTCGTCAAACTGAAGATTTATATGCCAATAAACTGGCGACAGCAAAAGCCCAACTTGGGGCGATAGATTCCCGAATTCAAGCCCAATTAGCTACTATATCCCAAGCTGAAAAGTCTTTAGAACAAGCTGATGCCAATATTAGACAACAACAAGTCCAACTTCAATATTATAAAATAACTGCTCCCTTTACGGGAACTGTTGGCGATATTCCTGTGAAAGTTGGGGATTTCGTCAATACTTCCACACCATTAGCTACTATTACTCAAAATCGACCTTTAGAAGTTAAAATTCCTATCCCACTGGAAAAAGGTACTCAATTACGTCAAGGATTACCAGTGGCATTAATTAACGCCCAAGGTCAAACTATAGCCAATAGTAGTATATTCTTTATTTCTCCCAATATTACCAATAACTCTCAATCAATATTAGTTAAAGCACTATATGATAATTCCGAAGGACAGTTGCGAGCAGATCAAATGATTCGGGCTAAAGTGATTTGGAATCAGCGTTCAGGAGTTCGGATTCCTGCTACAGCAATATCTCGAATAGCTGGGGAAACTTTTGTATTTGTGGCCGAAACAGAGAAATCTCCTAACGGTGTTTCTCAATTAATAGCCAAACAAAAACAGGTAAAGTTAGGCAATATCAAAGGTAATGATTACCAAGTAATTGAAGGATTAAAACAAGATGAACAACTGATAGTTTCAGGGGTACAAAATCTCAGAAATGGAGTACCAATAATTCCTGAGTGACCCGGCAAATTAAGTTGTTCCCTATCACCTGTCACCTGTCACCTATCACCTAATTAGCTATGTTTGTTGATTTCTTTATTAAGCGACCTGTATTTACCAGTGTCTGCGCTATTATCATTTTGCTAGTTGGTGCAATCAGTATTCCCACATTGCCCACCGCACAGTATCCAGAAATTAGTCCAACGCAGATTATTGTTAGTTCTAATTATCCGGGTGCTAGTGCAGAAATTGTTGAAAGTAACGTAACGACGATTTTAGAACGTCAGATTAATGGTATCGAAGGCATTAAATATATGACTTCGAGCAGTAGTAATGATGGTGGTAGTAACATTACTGTAACATTTGATTCCTCTCAGGACAAAGATATTGCAGCGGTGGATGTGCAGAACCGCGTGACTGCAGCTGAACCCCAGTTACCAGAAGCGGTAAATCAAACAGGTGTGACTGTGAGTAAACAGACTAACAATATTTTGTTAGCGATGGGTTTGTATAGTGATAACAAACAACTAGATAATGTCTTTTTAAGTAATTATGCAGATTTATATGTAGTAGATGCCCTCAAACGAATTAAAGGTGTCAGTGAGGTGCGGATTTTTGGTGAACGACGCTATGCGATGCGTCTATGGCTTGACCCAAATAAACTGGCTAGTCGAAATTTAACTACTAATGATGTTATTAATGCCCTCAACGAACAAAACTTACAGGTGGGTGCGGGGCAAATTGGACAGCAGCCAGCCGCAGATGGTCAGATGTATCAAATTGATTTGAGGGCAGTTAGTAGGCTAACAGAAGCTGAGGAATTTAACAATTTAGTGATCAAAACTGCTGCTGACGGTAGTTTGATTAAGTTGAAAGATTTGGGTAGGGCGGAACTTGGCGCTCAAAGCTATAGCTCATTTCTCCGCTTTAAGGGGAATGAAGGTGTAGGGCTGGGGATATTTCCGTCACCGGGAAGTAATTCCTTATACGTTGCGAATTCAGTCAAAAAGGAAATGGCGCGATTGTCCCTAAGCTTTCCCCCAGGGATGAAATATCAAGTGGCATTTGACACCACTACGATTATAGAAGAGTCATTAGCAGAAGTTGTAAAAACGCTATTGGAAGCGATCGCTCTGGTTATTCTTGTCATCTTTATTTTCTTACAAGATTGGCGCATTACTTTAATTCCTGTGATCACTATTCCCCTGGCTTTAGTTGGCACTTTTGCCTTTGTAAAAGCCTTTGGGTTTTCTATCAACATCTTGACCATGTTTGGTTTGACCCTAGCAACAGGAATGGTAGTTGATGACGCAATTATTGTAGTTGAAGATATCTCCCGCTTAATTCAAGAAGAAGGAATACCACCCCGTAAGGCCGCTTCTTTAGCTATGTCGCAATTAACGGGGGCTGTAGTTGCGACTTCTTTGGTACTAATGGCTGTGTTTGTTCCGGTGGCGTTTTTCCCCGGTTCAACTGGACAAATTTACAAGCAATTTGCGCTGACAATTGCCTTTTCCATCGCCATTTCTACATTTTTAGCTTTGACCCTCACACCTTCTCTTTCCGCTTTGTTATTACGGCAAAAACCTGTACCTAGGGGTGTTTTAGGTTGGGTATTTGGTCGAATTAACTGGTTCTTAGAAGCCATGAGCCGGGGATATGAGCGATCTTTAAGGTTTCTGACAAAAATCAAAGGGATCATTGCGATCGCATTTATTGGTTTATTGGGTGTCACAGCTTGGCTGTACATGACCGTACCTTCATCATTTCTACCCGACGAAGATCAAGGTTATTTCATTACAATTATTCAAGGTCCAGAAGGTTCTTCACTCCAATACACCAGCAAAGTCATGAGTGAGGTAGAAAAAGAAATCCTCCAATTACCTGAAATTACAGGTACTTTCGCTATCGGTGGTTTTGGTTTTAGTGGGAATACTGCTAACAGTGGCGTAATTTTTACAACTCTCAAATCCTGGGATGAACGTACACAACCAAATCAATCTGTACAAGCTATTATTGGCAATTTAAGACAAAAATTCGCAGAAATTACTGAAGCTAGAGTCTTTCCAGTTAATCCTCCCGCAATTCGTGGCTTAGGTAGTTTTAGCGGGTTCCAGTTTCAGTTACAAGACATAGCCGGCACTAACAGCTTGAATTCTATGCTGCAAACGGTTGGTCAGTTCATGATGCAGGGGAATCAAACCCCAGGACTGCAAGCTGTATTTAGCACTTTTACAGCGAATACACCACAAATTTTAATTGAAGTTGACCGCAATAAAGCTAAATCTCTGCAAGTTTCCATTGACGATATTTTTAGAACCCTACAAACTTATTTGGGTTCACGATATGTCAATGATTTTAATTACCTTTCTCGCACATATCGGGTATATATCCAAGCTGATGCTCAGTTTCGCTCCAATCCTGATGATATCGGTTTATTAAATGTCCGTTCTGAAACTAATCAGATGATTCCTTTGAATAGTTTAGTGAAATTAACTCCAACAACGGGAGCGCAAACTATTAATCACTACAACTTATTTCGTTCTATTGAAATTAACGGTTCTCCTGCTCCTGGTTTTAGTTCTGGACAAGCAACTTTAGCTATGGAACAACTAGCTAAAAAGATATTACCTACAAGTATGGGATATGAATGGTCGGGTATTGTCGCTCAGGAAAAAGAATCTGGTGGACAAGCACCGCTCATTTTTGGTTTGGGTTTAGTTTTCGTCTTTTTGGTCTTAGCTGCTCAATATGAAAACTATGTTGATCCTTTGATTATTATGCTGGCTGTTCCCTTAGCTATTATGGGAGCTTTAGCATCACAATCATTACGAGGTTTAAATAATGATGTATTTTGCCAAGTAGGGTTAGTGATGTTAATTGGTTTAGCAAGTAAAAACGCAATTTTGATTGTGGAATTTGCTAATCAATTACAAGAACAACAAGGTTTATCAATTTCCAAAGCAGCAGTTGAAGCGGCAAAAGGTCGTTTACGTCCAATTTTGATGACTGCTTTTTCGACTTTGTTAGGGATTTTTCCTCTGGTAATTGCGACGGGTGCGGGTGCAGCAAGTCGTCAATCTCTGGGTACTGCTGTATTTGGGGGAATGTTTGTGGCGACTTTTTTAAGTTTATTTATTGTGCCAATTCTTTATATCATCATTGGCAAAATTCGTCAGCGTTTGCAACCTGTTCGCAAGTATCAGCATTTGGAAGCAAGTGAGGATAATAAGGTTTTATATAAATAGGATTTCTCACACAAAGGCGCAAAGGAGGAGAGATAATGAAATCACTTTTATCAATTACTTTGAGTACAGCAATTTCTCTCGCTCCTACATTAGCAATAGCTCAACCTAATTTCCAATATCCTCAACCAAACAAACAATGAAATCACTTTTATCAATTACTTTGAGTACAGCAATTTCTCTCGCTCCTACATTAGCGGTCGCTCAACCTAATTTCCAATATCCTCAAGCAAACAAACAAGGTGACTACACATCAATTTTCAGTAAGTTTAAAAATGGGAAACAATCTCCACATTTGGTGTGGGGGGTTGTAACTAACAAACTTAATTGCCGCGCTCAAGCTGGAGAAAATTACCGTGTTGTGCGATCGCTTTTAAAAGGCAACAATATCAATATTGTAGGAACGCCAAAAATTTATCGAGATAAACGAGGTAAACCGTGGTTATATGTTGCCAAGGAAGGTAGTGCAGAAGATATAAAAATTCGATGTTTTGTGCGTGCAAATAGCCAGTTTATTAAACCAATTCCTTATTCGATTAGTTAGTCATTAAACTCTAAAACTTCTATGAACTAAAGAAGATTGAAGCAGATGAACAGGAGAAACCAAAAGAATGAAATATACAATAATTATTCAATGGTCTGAAGAAGATAAATGTTATATAGTTTCACTGCCTGATTTTACTAATGTAATGCAGCCTTGTACTCATGGAGAAACTTACGAAGAAGCTTTAAAAAATGGTCAGGAAGTGTTAGAAATGCTGATTGAGTCATGTTTAGCAGATGGTGAACCGCTTCCCGAACCGCACGTTTTAGGCAAGTCTTTGAAAGTTGCGTAATTTTCACGGCGCTACAATTCTAATAAAAAGGAAAAATTACGCTTAAAAAATTAGCGTGTAATTTCCCTACGCAAGTATAGTGTTTATTTGTTATCCACGGTTACACAACGAAATACCAATGTATTTTCAAAGAAAATAAGCTAAAATCCCAAGGAGAGGTAAAACAGAGGTGGGAAAATATAGCTATGGCAATTACAGCAGAAAAATCACTTAATTTACAAAATGGTCCAAATTGGTCATCATTTGAAAAATTTCGCACAGAAGGTGGAAAAGCTCTTGAATCTGTAAAAAGTGGGACAGTTGCTACTTTAACTACTAAAACTGGACAATACCGCATTCTTGAAGAACAGGATTTTCAACGTTTATTAGGTTTAGCTCGTGATGTTGATCGTTTGCGCGGAGGGTTACGTGTAATATCTAGCTCTGTGCGTGTTGTGCAAAAACATCGTGATGTTGAGAGTATTGATTTATTAATAGAAGCAATTGCTATGTTAGGAGGTTTACCCGAACTTCCAACTCGTAATAGTTTCGAGCCTTTAATGCCAGAAGATGGTATAGATGTAGATGAGGATGATGAAGTAAATCTCGATCCTACTACAATCAAAAGACCTCTTAATTATTAGAGGTTTGCTTATGAGTACAATTCTCATTGATAGATATTAGGGTCGTTATCAATGACCCTAATATTATTACTATATAGATGACCGCATTTTTACTTCATCCTCACCAGCACGAACTAGAATTGAGCGAACCATTGAGCCAAAAATCCGCCATCCTACTAGACTTAAACTTGCGTGTCGTTGCGCTAACAGCAAATCATCTAAATGTATTTGTACTATTCCATCAAATAGTAATGAATTTCCAACTATATCAGATAAATCATCCGCAAAGGGTGGAAGATACATCCGCATTCTTAATAAATTAATTCCCTCTCCTTCCAACATTCTTAAGTTTTCAATTACATAAGATAAATTAACAGGATTTAATGAATCTGCAACAACAATAATACAAAATCCTGCGTATAAAGCATTTTTATATCCTCCCATAAACAACCCTTGTTCAGAAGCATTAATAATACTCTGTGCTGAATCAATATCAATCCACCAATCAGGAATTGGTTTATCATTAAAAAATCCATATGCACCACACATTACCCAAAAACTACCAACAATATTTTGAGGATATTCTTCCAGTAATGATTGTCCTCTACGAATAATAGGAATACCAATTTGAGATAAATGCACTGTCATATTCAAAAATCCTAGTAAAAATAAAAATGTGATTTCATTCTATTAAACAACAAAATCAAACAAATAATACGCCATTTGCAATTTAGAACAAGCCGGAATTTCTATCTCTCTTCCTTGTTTATCTA
Source organism: Anabaena sp. PCC 7108 (assembly GCF_000332135.1). NCBI lineage: Bacteria > Bacillati > Cyanobacteriota > Cyanophyceae > Nostocales > Nostocaceae > Anabaena > Anabaena sp. PCC 7108. The sequence goes on along the minus strand of NZ_KB235896.1, from coordinate 4,162,352 downwards.
AAAACACCGCTTGATTATTATCAAAAAGTCAAAGTTTATGTTATAGTGTACTCAAGTGTACACATTTTGTCAATTCACTATTATGGACATCCAATCTGTAGGAATCAAAGAATTTCGGGCTAATTTACATAAATACACACAACAAACATCTGAACCAATCGCAATTACTTCTCATGGAGTCCCAATAGGTTACTACATACCAACACAACCTACTCCTCAAAAACAAGATTTAATGGCTTTGCAAGAAGCAGTACAAAAAATCCAACAATTGCTGGAAACAAGAGGTATTAGTGAAGATGAATTATTTGCCGATTTCCAGAATGCTAGAGAAAGTACAATATAACGATGAGAAAGTTAATTGTTTTAGATACTAATATTCTCATTCGCGCAGTATTAGCAGAACGTGTTCCCAATTTATTAGATAAATACAATTATAACTGTAGTTTTTTTACTCCCGCTTCCTGCTATGATGAGTTAAATGAGCATTTACCCAAAATTTTACAAAAGCGGGATCTTCCATTAGATGCATTTTTAAATGCTATAGAAAAACTAACAAAGGTAGTCATACCAATAGCTGACGAAATTTATAGTGAATATGAATATGATGCTAAACGGCGAATACAAGAAAGAGATATAAAAGACTGGACAATAGTTGCTCTTTCTCTGTCTTTAAATTGTCCAATATGGACGGAAGATCAAGATTTTTTTGGAATTGGGATTGCTACATGGAACACTCGAAATGTAGAGATTTATTTAAGTAGTAATTAATTTTGTAGTTGTGGGAAGAACGATATAATTTTATTCCATTAAACAACAAAATCAAACAAATAATGTGCCATTTCCAATTTAGAACAGGCCGGAATTTCTACCTCTCTTCCTGATTTATCTAAAAACACCGCTTGATTATTATCACTACCAAAACCACTATCAACTTTATCAATAGGGTTCGCTACAATTGTATCTAATTTCTTTCTTTGCAATTTCTCTTTTGCAGGAGTAATAATATCTCCAGTTTGTGCTGCAAAACCAATTAAATATTGATGCGGTTGTTTGCGATTTCCCAGTTCAGCAACAATATCCGGTACTGCTGCTAGGGGTAGATTTTCAGGAAGCGATCGCTTGGGCAATTTTTCGGTACTATAATCTCTAGGCTTTACATCTGCAACTGCGGCTGACATGATAATGATATCTGCATTGGCTAAATGCTCTAACATCACCTGCTGCATTTGGTCTGCACTAATTACCTCAATTGCTTCTACTCCCAAAGGTACATCCCAACTTGCTGGACAATGGACTAATATTACTTTTGCGCCTCTGTGCAGTGCTGCCTGTGCCAATGCTAAACCCATTTTACCAGTTGAGGGATTGCCAATAAATCGCACCGGATCTAAATATTCTCGTGTTCCCCCAGCGCTGATTAAAACCTGCTTTCCAGCTAAATCTCTGATTCCTTGGGTGTGTAATAAAGATTGAATATAAACAAATATTTCGGCGGGTTCTGCCATTCTACCAGCACCGATGCGATCGCACGCCAATAAACCCGATGCTGTACCAATACCATAAAATCTACTATCTGTCAATAGCAGCCGCCAATTCCTTTGTACTGCTACCTGTTCCCACATATCTGTATTCATAGCTGGTGCTAACAACACCGGACAAGTAGAAGCGAGAACGGTATTTGTCAGCAAATTATCCGCCATTCCATAAGTTAACTTAGCCAAAGTATTAGCAGTTAAAGGCGCAATCACAATTAAATCAGCCCATTCACCCAACTCAATATGCAAAGGACGGGAATAAATTGGTTGCCAAAAATCATCATCGGTGTAAGCTTGATGACGGGATAAAGTTGCTAAAGTCAAAGGTGTGATAAATTCTTGAGCAGATTTAGTGAGAATAACTCGTATTTCTACCCCAGATTTAAATAGAGTGGAAACTAATTCACATATTTTATAGGCAGCTATACCGCCACCCACACAAATAAGAACTCGTCTCAATTTTAGACTTACAGATGATAGCATTTTCTGATTTTATGGTAGTAATTTGTTAGCCTATTTTTAAGAATGATTCGTAGCATTGCCAACATTAAATTACATCTCCAACTTTGAAAATTCGACCATTAACTGTTACTTGGTCTGTTGCTGCTAATTTCTTACCACGTCGAGTTTCAACTTCGCCATTGACTTGAACTTCACCATCAACAATCATCAATTTTGCTTGACCTCCTGTTGAGGCTATACCTACTAATTTTAAGAACTGATCGAGTTTAATCATTTTGTTAATTATCGAAAGTAATTTACTGCGTGGGGATATGATGCTTCAACCTAAAAATAGCTGATATGCGAGATTTTGACTTTCGTCCCAATAGCGATAACCGAGAGTATCTAAAAATGATTGCCATTCTACTGTTTCATGGGGAGGAACTTGCATTCCTACCACAATTCTTCCATAGTCTGCACCATTATTTCGATAATGAAATAAGCTAATATTCCAATCAGGAGACATGGAAGTTACAAACTGCATTAATGCACCTGGACGTTCGGGAAATTCAAAACGATAAAGGAGTTCATTTTCTGCAAGAGGAGAATGTCCTCCTACCATGTGACGCAAATGCAGTTTTGTTAATTCATCATCTGTTAAATCTATGGTTATTAATCCGTGAGATTCAAAATTTTCTACTATTTTTGCAGCGTCAGCACGATTTTCTATTTGCATACCCACAAAAATATGTGCTTCTTTGTTGTCAGCAATGCGATAGTTAAATTCTGTGAGGTTGCGTTTACCAATACATTCACAAAACTTTCTTAAACTACCTCTTTCTTCGGGAATTCTGACTGCAAAGATGGCTTCTCGACGTTCTCCAAATTCTGCCCGTTCTGCCACAAAACGTAACCGATCAAAGTTCATATTAGCACCACAAGCAACAGCGATGAGAGTTTGATTTTGAATTTGTTCTCGTTCTGCATAAAGTTTTGCTCCTGCGATCGCTAATGCCCCCGCAGGTTCTAAAATAGAACGAGTATCCTCAAACACATCTTTAATTGCTGCACAGGTGGCATCTGTATCCACTAAAATAATTTCATCTACGTATTGTTGACATAGCCGGAAGGTTTCTTCTCCTACTTCCCGTACCGCTACACCGTCAGCAAATAAACCTACCTGAGACAACCGCACCCGTTCGCCAGCTTGCAATGATTGATACATAGCGTTAGCGTCTACAGGTTCAACACCAATAATTTTAATATCAGGACGCAACCGTTTGACATAAGCCGCAATCCCGGAAATTAAGCCACCACCACCAATAGCGACAAAAATGGCGTGAATAGGTTGCTGATATTGTCGCAGTATTTCCATACCAATTGTTCCTTGTCCCGCAATTACTTCTGGATCATCAAAGGGATGTATAAAGGTTAACCCTTTTTCTACTTCCAGTTGCCGGGCGTGGGCGTAAGCATCATCATAATTATTGCCATGTAATACAACCTCTCCGCCCCTAGCTTTGACGGCATTTATTTTTACCTGGGGCGTAATCACGGGCATCACAATGATGGCTTTTGTTCCCAAGCGACTGGCAGCTAAAGCGACACCTTGGGCGTGATTCCCCGCAGAGGCGGCTATGACACCCTGTTTAAGTAGGTCTGGGGTGAGATTGACCATTTTGTTATATGCGCCCCGCAGTTTGAAGGAGAAGACAGACTGCATATCTTCCCGTTTCAGGAGGAGTTTGTTATTCAGTCTTGCGGAGAGGTTGGGGGCATATTCCAGTGGTGTTTCTTGGGCTACATCATAGACGCGGGCGGTGAGGATTTGTACCAGGTAGTCGCAATACATATCAAGGGGTGCAATTGGGGTTGGTTGTTAATTCTACCGCTTGTTGGGTAGTTGGGGTGGATGGGTTTTTGTGATGGGAGAGTTTACTTTATATTGCTGTATTCCTTATGATATAAGCTTTACACACTAAAAACGTAAAAAACGTAAAATTTTTTTATTGACATATTCAAAAAATCCTTTACCATAGAAATTGTTGGTTCGCAATGGAGCTATGAGCATCAGCTATAAGCTTCTCAAAACTTATGACTAAGATTTTTAAACAAATTCCAATGAGTGAATTGAGAGTCAAGATACCTAAGTTGCGACGACAAGTTCAGCTGGGAAATTTAAGGATTGTATCAACTCATTATGGTGAAATAGCTGCTTTCTTGTTACCTCTTGGTGATCTTGATAGTGTTGTAGATGAAGAGGGTAATTCACTGATAACAAAATTTGAAGAAATGCCCTTAACGAAATTTCGTGATGAATTGACTCGTGCTTGGGAAATTTTACAATCAGGTATAGATTGTATATATCTTACATTTCATAATCGTAGGGTTGTAGCTTTTGTAAGCCCTCGGTTAACACCTTATCTATCATTGCCATTTATTGGTAATACAGAGAATATTTTGTTTTTCTCAAATGAATTTCAAACCCATGTATCATAGAGGAGCTTTTAAGATTTATGTACAGATTTGAATACCAAAATCAAGAAATAAAAACTATTTTTTCCAACTTAGATACTTTTGTTGACTTTGAATTAAAGGAAGAAATTCAGGACGCACTGAAAAAACTCAAAGAAACTGGTGAAATAGCAGGGGCTAATTGTGGTTTTCAACCTGGAGTAATGGGAATTTTATATGAATTACAAGGTACAACATTTAAGCTCGTCTATACAGTGTCTTCAGAACTAAAAATTGTAAAATTTTATGCTTTTTACCAAATGTCTTACTCAATCGACTGGCAACAAAATTTTGAGGATTTAAGTAATATTGAAATTCAAAAATATTCAATTCCTCAAATTGGAGATCCTAAAAAATATATCAAAGCAATTGAAAATGTTTCTCATGGTGTGACAACACCTCATGACTTAGGTTTACTGATGGGTAGTCAGGCAACTAAAGTAAAAGATATTGCTCGTCGTGGATACTATTTCAGTGATTTCTTAACAGAAATAGGGCTATTAGAATTTGAGAAATTTGGTAAAAAATTATGTAAATATAGACTTACAGACAAAGGAGAATTAATTGCCAAAACTATTGACAGCAATACTAGATATCGTTTATTTGCTGAATCTTTACTAGGATTTGTGCCAATTCAAATAATTATTTCTGAAACTACCAGAGGAGAAAGACAGTTAACCCTAGAACTAATTTGTGATGTAATAAAAGATTGCTCACTAGATAGCTGTGGTGGTGCAACTCTACCCAGAAGAGCTAAATCTGTCAGAGCTTTGATTAATTGGTTATCTCGTTGGGCAGGTATTCCAATTTGTCGTGAAGGACAAGAAGGTGTACAACTTTATATTCCTCATATCTATGCTGACTAAATATTACGATTTTAAAACCCAAAGATCATTGGGTAAGCAGGGTGAACAAATAATAGATCAGTGGCTTCAAAGTAACTATAAAGTTACAGATGTTTCAGCTATAGCTCGGTATCAGGAAATAGGCATTGATCGCATTATAGAACGACAAGATGGAACTTCTGCCACTGTAGAGTACAAGTATGATATGGCAGCAAAACGCACAGGAAATATTTTCTTTGAGACAGTTGCAGTTGACATCAAGAATATACCTGGTTGGGGCTGGACTTCACAGGCTGATTATTGGATATTTTTGATACCACAACAAGAAATTATCATAATTCAGCCTGGTAATTTGAGATCACTTGTTTGGCAAAAGCATCTATTACTTACAGAAAGAACTGTACCTAACAAGAATTATAAAACCTTGGGAATTCCAGTACCATTATCTGATGTTAGAAAAATCGCATATCAGATTCAAAAACTATATCTTGAAGGATTGTAATTTCAACTCAATGTTTATTGCTAAATTGTTAACAAGATCGCTCCTACCCTACTACGAAAACTTAGTTTTAAAAGTGCATTAGCAATGCTTAACAAAGGTATCGCTCTTTGAAATCCTGGAGATTTTTAAATGGTTTCTACAGAACTACTCAACAGCCTACATACTCTCAGCCGTGCAGATAAACTGTACATTATGCAGGTTTTGATATCTGAACTAGCGCAAGAAGAAACTAACTTAATTAAACCTGATCAATCTTATCCAGTTTGGTCGCCTTATGATGCTTTCGACGCTGCCAATACTATGTTAGAAGTCTTACAAGCAGCTAAATCTCAAAACAATGACTAATCCTGAAAGATATCCTTTTATTACCGTTGCTCCAGAGTTAGGTGAGGCTGGGTTTCGTCCACATCTTCCACTAAGACTAACATATCAAAAACGCTCACTACAAATTTCTGCTTTACTAGATACAGGTGCAATGGTAAATGTATTACCTTATCCAGTGGGTATTGAACTTGGGTGTATTTGGGAGCAACAAACAACAGCTTTAAGCTTAACAGGAAATTTAGCTCAGTATGAAGCTCGTGCAGTGGTTATTAATACTATATTTGGACAATTTGAACCTGTACAAATTGTGTTTGCTTGGACAAAAGCTACTAATGTTCCCCTACTTTTAGGACAAGTAAACTTTTTTATGGAATTTGATGTTTGCTTTCATCGCTCACAGTTATATTTTGAGATTAACCCGAAACAAAAAGTTGTTGAATAATAAAGCATTATATCTCCTATGCTATGAAGATAAATTCAGCTATGAAAGAGCAGCATCCATATAATTCAGAAGCTTACAGCAAATTACTGTCTCAGTATCAACCGCAAGTTATCAAAACTGAAGAAGAAAACGAGAAGTTTTTAGCAATTGCAGAAGATTTACTTTCTCGTCCTCAACTCACGCCAGAAGAAAATATGTTGTTGGAATTATTGGTAAAACTAATTGAGGATTTTGAAAATAAACATTATCAGCTAAATCCTGTAAATCCTGATTCTGACATTTCTCACTAGATGATAGGATGAATTTGCAATATCTCTTCCTCACCAACACTATAATTGATCAAGCAGCTTGTTTATTACTACCACCACTTTCAATATGACGACGTAAAATCTCATTAATAGCTGTTTGATAATCTGTATTTTGAGCTTTAAACCAAGCTATTACATCAGGTTCTAATTGAATCACATTTTTTGCTTGCGCTGCGGGAATTCGCAGAGTTGCTCTTTCAAAAAATTCATCAGTTAATGGAGGAATATCAGAATAGTCAATATCCTCATCTGACATTGAATCTAAAGCTTGCCAATTAGTACGTGAGATATTCTTCAAATTTTTTTCGTTCATAACGATTTGCCTTTCGTGCTGAAATAATTCTAATTACATCACCATGCAGGTTTTGATATCTGAACTAGCACAAGAAGAAACTCACTTAATTAAACCGGATAAATCATATTCAGTTTGGTCGCCTTATGATGCTTTCGATGCTGCAAATACTATGTTAGAAGTCTTACAAGCAGCTAAATCTCAAAACAATGATATTGCTCCCCCAATCGCTTCAGCCAGACCTTCCTCTCACCGCTCTTGCACCTATGCAGGATGTGACAAACCTCTGGTTTATGAAAGTCATTGCCCATTACGGTAGTCCTGACTACTTCTTTACCGAATATTTCCGCGTCAATGATACTTCCCGGCTCAATCGTAAAATTCTGGCAGCAATCACCGAAAATGATACCGGTCGCCCCGTTTTTGCTCAAATGATTGGCGAAAGCATTCCCGATTTAGTAAGAACAGCCAAGGAACTCTGCAAATACAATATCGCGGGAGTAGACTTAAACATGGGCTGTCCAGCGCCGAGAATCTATCGCAAAAATGTTGGTGGTGGATTGTTGCGAGAACCGGAAAAAGTCGAGCAGATTTTGGGAGAACTGCGTGCTGCTGTGAATGATAAACCTTTAACTGTGAAAATGCGCGTAGGCTTTGAAAATACCGATAACTTTTACCAAATACTAGATATAATCAATCGCCACAATATTGATTTACTGAGTTTACATGGTCGCACGGTTAAAGATATGTACCACGGAGAAGTTAAATATGATTTGATTGCAGAAGCGGTGAAACGGGTTAATTGTCCAGTGCTTGCTAATGGCAATATCAACTCAGCGACAACAGCCCTGGAAGTACTTTCCCAAACCGGTGCAGCAGGTGTGATGGTAGGACGCTGGGCGATTGGTAATCCTTGGGTTTTTAATCAAATTCGTCAGGCTTTGAGAGGAGAGGAGATTACGCCTGTTCCTTTAGTCGAAGTACGCAAATATATTGATCGTTTATACCAAACTCCCACAGCGTCAACTATGCCCGAACGGGCGCGGGTAGGCTACCTAAAAATGTTCCTTAACTACATTGCTTTAAGTGTTGATACTGAAGGTGATTTTCTGCGATTGATGCGACGGGTGCAGAGCGAGGTAGAATTATTTGACTTGTGCGATCGCTTTCTGCTTGTTGATCTGACGAAAACTTTAGCCCTAGCACCATCTTTGATTGTGTAATTCATCCAAAATTAATTATGGAAGCCAGCTTTCTGAGTGCGGTTGTTTTACCGATAGCCTTGGCTATCATTATGTTAGGAATGGGTTTATCTCTTGTTCCAGAAGATTTCCAACGTGTAAAGAAGTATCCCAAAGCTGTCTCAATTGGCTTGATTAGTCAGTTAGTCTTTTTACCCATAATTGCTTTTGTCATTGCTAACATTTTCCCCATGGAACCTGCGATCGCTATGGGGTTTATGATAATAGCACTGTGTCCAGGTGGCGTAACCTCAAATATCATTACATTCGTCGCTAAAGGTGATGTTGCACTCTCTGTCACGCTGACAGCTTGTAGCAGTCTAATTACAGTCTTTACAATTCCCGTTTTGGGCAACCTTGCATATCAGCACTTCATCGGACAAACAGCCGCCATAGCCTTACCCATTGGTGCAACTATACTACGAATTTTTCTGATGATGCTTCTACCTATCGGCTTAGGAATGGGTTTTCGACAAATATTACCAGAACTTGCGCGTCGTTTGGAACAAATTACTAACCGCCTAGCAGTTGCTTTCTTGGCAATAATTGCTGTGCTACTGATTATTCATGAATGGAATAATCTCCCCCGCTTTATTGTCCAAGTAGGGGCTGCTGTGGTGCTGTTGAATACTATCGCAATATTGGCCGGGTTTTATGTTAGCAAACTATTTAAACTCAATCCTCCTCAGCAAATCTGCATTGCCATTGAAGTGGGGGTTCAAAGTGGTACACTAGCGATCGCTATAACCGCCAGTCTACTCAATAATCCTGATATGGCTGTACCGGCTGCGATTTACAGTTTATTTGAGAATGTGACAGCTTTGATTGCTATTGCTTACGGGCGAAAGTTGGCTGCAACTAGTCCGATTTAGCAACCTCTAGAGACTAAAATAGAATGATGGCCGATAGCAAATAAGAAGATTTAGCGTTGCATAATTGCGGGATGATTTGAGAATCTCCATCAATATATAATCACCGCGTCCCCGCGTCTCTATGTCCCCGCGTCAGCCTCAATCATCTCCTGATTCAGCAAAGTAAGATAGGACTAAAGCTGCGTGTCACACTAAAAATCTGTTGTAGGGTGCGTCAGACTGCATAAATCCTGTAAATAAACAGATTGTTGATATCTGACGCACCGTACCAATGTGCCAGTTGCGTAAGTCCTGTAAGAAAATTTTAACTGATAAGCGATCGCTTATCCTCAATTGCGAGTAGTCACCCCAAAATCTGAGCAAGTTTCCAACAACCCAGCTACAAGGCACAATAAAGATAAGTACGAGTTATTTCTCTATGAGTTACTGCCTTAATCCCCATTGTTCCAAACCGGAAAACCCTGATGATCTCAAGTTTTGCCTGACTTGTGGTACAAAATTATTCCTCAAAGAACGCTACCGTGCTATCAAACCCATAGGACAAGGTGGTTTTGGCAGAACTTTTTTAGCTGTGGATGAGGATAAACCCTCAAAACCTCCCTGTGTCATTAAGCAATTTTATCCTCAAGCCCAAGGTACAAACACGGTACAAAAAGCCGTAGAGTTATTTAACCAAGAAGCAGTACAGTTAGACGAATTGGGACAACATCCCCAAATTCCTGCACTTCTAGCATATTGTAGCCAAGATGACAGGCAGTATCTAGTGCAAGAATTTATAGACGGACTAAACTTAGCCCAGGAATTAACAAATAAAGGTGCTTTTAATGAAACGCAGATTCGCCAATTACTGAATGATTTATTACCAGTGCTGCAATTTTGTCATGCAAGACAAGTCATACATCGAGATATTAAGCCAGAGAATATTATTCGTCGAGGTAGTGATCATAAACTAGTTATTGTAGATTTTGGGGCAGCCAAATCTGCCACCGCTACATCCCTGAACCACACTGGAACAAGTATAGGTAGTCCCGAATATGTCGCCCCAGAACAAATGCGCGGCAGGGCGCTTTTCGCTAGTGATATTTATAGTTTAGGCGTAACTTGTATTAATCTTTTAACAGAGCGATCGCCCTTCGATAGCTATGATACTCATAATGCTACTTGGATTTGGCGACAATATCTCAAAACTCCAGTAAGTCAAGAATTGAGTCAGATTATTGACAAAATGGTAGAAAGTATTCCCAGTCGTCGTTACCAAACAACCGATGAAGTTCTAAAAGCTTTAAATATTCAAACTCCCGCAGTTATCCCACCCACAATAATTACTAAACCCGTTACCCAAGCATCAACAACTTCTCCACCGACCTTTGTTTCTCAAACTTCTCCTGAAATTGAGAAAGAATTACTGGAACTAAAAACACATTTTACAGGTGGTAAGGTACAACCGCAAAATGTTCCACCACAACCATCTAATCCTACATCTATGCCTACGAATAATGATGCTATAGACAAAGATTTGGAGGAAATGAGAGCTAAGTTTTTGGGTAATGGTTGATTTGGGGTAAGCATTGCAAAATAAACAAGTATGGGTTTAGCAATGCACTAAGTCGCGCTGACGCTATTACTCATAATGACTTTTGCAACCAGCAATTAGAATCTCTTAATCTGTAACTTGATAAACAAGCCGATGTTCATCACTAATGCGTCTTGACCAAAAACCACTGAGTTCATATTTAAGGGGTTCAGGTTTGCCCATACCTGAAAATGGAGATCGTTCAATATCTTTAATAATAGGACTTACGCACTGTACGAATCTGCCATGATGTGAATGAACAAAATTGCGTCATTTTCGCCTTTGGGAATAACTTATTGAGTAAGGTGCGTCAGATAGAGAGAATCTGTTTTTTGTGAAAATATCGTGTCTGACGCACCCTACAAGAAATATAATTCATATTACATATTTGAGGAATCTTGTCAATGCGTAAGTCCTAAATAAGTTCAACGATTTTGTTGTAAAGTTTGCGATCAATTTTTGCCCATTCATTAAAGTCCTCAAAAGCTTCTGCTTCAAACAAAATTCTTCGTCTCATCAGATGCTTTCCCAATTAAGCTCTACAAGATTGCTCCGATTTTGAATGTTTTCAACCGCAGTTAGCAATCTCTTTTTATTGGCAGGATTCTCTAAAAGAAAATGTGTTTCGTCACTTTCATATACAACAATTTCGATTTCTTTGTCCTGAAAAGCAGCTTTTAAGCTTTCCAGAAAATTGTTGTCCAGTTCGTTAGCATTCAATCTATAACTGATGTGCATTCTAATATGTTCCTAATTTCCTTAATTCTTTAGAAAATCATTGATCGCTTGCAGTACCAATAACTGAGTTATGCTAATTTGTTAGACGGTCGGTATCCTATCATAAGGTTCTGGTTCAACATCTGGGACTTTTGCCAAAATTGCTGCATATTTCAAGCGACTACCGCTTTTTGCTTTTTCTTTGAGATAATTTTCTGTCATCAAAGCTGAGAGTTTTTCTGCGATCGCAGTAGATATAAATTGATCAATAGAAATTCCATCACGACTTGCAAGTTCATGCAAGCTTTTTTGTAATGAGTCGGGAATTTGAACTTGAACAATACTCATGGCAACTTTCCTATCAAGCCTAAAAACTCTGAAGGCTCAAGTAGCTTTAACCCAAACTGCTCTACGCCTGCAAAGTCGCGGGTGTTATATGTAATTATAATCTCACATCTTGCTTTGACTGCAAGCTCCAATACCATGTCATCTTTAGGATCGCGCAGGAACGGTCGCCAAAGGAAGAAAATTTCATGCTGCACTCCTACTGCACAGTAGAAATCAATTAGGTCATCTACCTCTTCATAGCTCAAATAAAGGTTTGGTAATTCACGCAGTAAAACATCCGTGTATTCCAGTACAAGAGGCAAAGTCTCGCATAATATTTAAACTTATAATTGGTTCTTACTTTAAAAACCTAGTATTAATCTCACAATTAAGGGCGGGGAAAACCCCGCCCCTACAGGCAATCTTACCGAAATAAATGGCAAGAATTAATTGTAAAGCTTAACCAGAAGTGTCTTACTTCTTAGCTTCAGCAATGGGAACCCACTCAGTGTGGAAAGATCCTTCTTTATCAATACGTTTGTAGGTATGTGCGCCGAAATAGTCGCGTTGTGCTTGAGTTAAGTTTTGAGGCAAACGTTCCCGGCGGTAGCTATCGAAGTAATCTAGAGAAGCACTAAAAGCGGGAACAGGAATACCCAATTTAGCAGCAGTCACAATCACTTCACGCCAAGCAGTTTGTCTATCAAGAATAGTCTGCTTAAACTCAGGTGCTAATAGCAAGTTTGGTAAAGCTGGATTTTCGTCAAAAGCTTTCTTAATCTTATTCAAGAAGCCAGCGCGAATAATACAACCACCCTTCCAAATCCGAGCCATTTCGCCCAAATTCAAATCCCAATTGTAAGTCTTGGAAGCTGTAGATAACAGCGCCATACCTTGAGCATAAGAACAAATTTTAGAACAATAAAGTGCATCACGCACCATGTTCACAAAAGCCTTGATATCTCCGGTATACTTAGCATTAGGTCCGCTGATTTGTTTAGAAGCAGCAATCCGTTCATCTCTAATCGAAGACATAATCCGGGCATTTACAGCGGCTGTAATTGTCGGAATTGCCACACCTATGTCTAAAGCAGTTTTTACAGTCCAAAGACCAGTTCCCTTTTGACCGGCTGCGTCAACAATCAAATCAACCAGAGGAATCTTGCTTTCTGGATCAACGTAGGGGAAAATATTGGCTGTAATCTCAATCAAAAATGAATCGAGTTCGTCAGTTGTATTCCACTGGGAAAACACTTCATGGAGTTGTGCTGCATTTAAACCAGCCACATTTTTCAGCAAATCGTAGGCTTCTGCAATTAACTGCATATCGCCGTACTCAATACCGTTGTGAACCATTTTTACATAGTGACCAGAACCACCGGGACCAATGTAAGTTACACAAGGACCATCATCAACTTGAGCAGCGATTTTGTTGAAAATGGGCGATAGATACTCATAGGAGCTTTTTGTACCCCCAGGCATCAAAGAAGGACCATTTAACGCACCTTCTTCACCACCACTCACACCCATACCGATGTAGCGTAAACCAGTGGGTTCTAATTCTTGAGTCCGTCTTTCGGTATCTTCAAACCAGGAGTTACCACCATCAATAATGATGTCACCTTCTTGTAGCAAGGGTTTAAGCTGGGCAATTACCGCATCAACAGGCTTACCAGCTTGTACCATGACTAGAATTTTGCGGGGACGTTCTAGTGCGGCGACAAATTCTTCTAGAGTAAAGGCTGCAACAACATTCCTTCCACCTGCACGCTGCGCCATGAAAGCATCGGTTTTTTCACGAGAGCGGTTGTAAACTGCAATTGGGAAGCCATTACGCTCGACGTTGAGAGCGATGTTCTCGCCCATAACAGCTAATCCAATCACACCAAAGCTTTGTAGGGTCATAGTTCAAATATTTTTTCGGGTTTGGCTAACTCTTGCAGATCCTTTCCCTTTAAGGGTAATCCGAGATTTTCGCTTCACTCCTAAAGAAGATATTAAGAGTTTTTCTAGAATTTAAAAAATCACCACTAAATATCAATATTTAGTTTTAATTTGTATCTAAGTCAACAATTTAGTTACAAAATTTGCAAAATTAAAATACTGGCACAAATCAAACAATCAGGAGTATTGAAAAATGCTGGCCTATTTCCTAGCCTTAGTAGTTGGACTTGGCAGCCTAGCCATTTACATATCAGCTTTCTTCTTCCCGGAAATCCACCGTAAGAATGACTTTATCTGGAGCGGAGTTGGTCTTTTCTATGCTTTAGTCTTATGGGTTTTTGCACCGCGTATTACTGGGGGTTTACTGCTAGGTCATGTAGCTAGTGTTGCACTTTTGAGTTCTTTTGGCTGGCAAACTCTGTTATTACGTCGCCAACTCACACCAGAAAAACAACAAACGCCTGTACCTAGTCTGGAGCTAGTGAAGATTAGTTTACAAGACCAGGTATCTAATTTTTCTCTACAGGAAAAACTGGGACAATTACCAGCCTTTATTGGTAGTGTGTTCAGTGGTGTCAAAGGTAAGGTGCAGCAAACAATGACCAAACAACCATCTACACCTACACCAAAGCCTGTTGTTGAAGTAATTGATAAAACCGGTTCTATACCAGCACAATCGAGCGAAGTAGAAGCACCTTCCCCAGAAGCTACGACGGAGAGGAAGGAAGACGCGGTGATGGAGGGACGCGGTGACGCGGTGATGGAAGGACGCGGTGACGCGGTGATGGAAGGACGCGGTGACGCGGTGATGGAAGGACACGGGGATGTGGTGACAGAAGGACAGGGGGATGTGGTGACAGAGAGTCAGGAAGTGGCAATAGCAGAGGTAACTGTTGTTGTAGTAGAACAAATAATAGAAGATAAAATCGTCAGTATACCAGAAGTAATTCCTCCCAACTCCCCATCACCGGAACTGGTGGAAGCAGCGCAAGGGGAAACAGAAGCAAAACCAGCAGCAATTCCCATTGAGGAAGTCGCACCAGACGCGGTAATTGCTCCCCCAGCCGAAACACCAATAGAACAAACACTGCAGGACTGATATCCTGTCCGGTTGAATTTGAATAGTAATCAAAGCTGACGCGGTGATACGCTCCGCGTCTTAATTAATAAAATTATTAAGATTTGTAAATATACTCTAGACTCTCTATCCCACTAGAGGGTTTAGGATAAATTTAACAGGACTCTCAGCCAAAAATTGGTAACTAGGCAATACCATTTACTGATTTTTTGGCGGAAATGCCCTCAACCTTCCTGAGGAAGCGAAAGGAGCAAACAGTATGCTTAACAAATTAGCAACTTTAGTAAATTATGGGTTTGTCGGATTAATTGTCACTTTATCGACAACCTACAGCGCCGTAGCACAACAGCACCACCAGTCACCATCTTCTCCTGCTGGGGTGACTAAAACTATGACGCAGAAGTGGGAAGATCAACATTTTATCGCCATGATGATTCATCATGACCAGAAAAGTATAGAAATGGCGGATTTGGCTGTACAAAAAGCTACAAATCCAGAAATTAAAACATTGGCTGGGACGATAAAAACTGATCAAACTAAAGAAATTGAGCAACTGAAAGCTTTGTACAAAAATTTGTATGGCACAGAAGTTCCCGCTACTACTATGAATTGTATGGGAATGCAGCATGGCAAAGATCAGGGAATGGCTGGAATGATGAATATGGAATCTTTGCAAAATTCCCCCGACTTTGACAAGGCATTTCTACAGCGGATGACTCATCACCAACAAATGTCTGTGATGATGGCACAGAAAGCCATGAACAGTGCTACTCACAAACAACTCCGCGATTTAGCCCAAGATATCATCAAAACGCAAACCGCTGAAATTCAGCAATTAGAGCAGTTGTCTAAAGCGTCATCTTAATTAGTTTTTCATGAGATTCTTTAAACCTATGACACTCAAACTGACAGTTCCCGGAATGGCTTGTTCGACTTGTGCAACCAATATTACTAATGCGCTCAAGGCTGTAGATGCTAACGCTAACATAGATGCTGACCCAAAAACTAAGCTGGTCAGCGTAGATACTCAAGCTTCAGAAACAGCAATTAAGGAAGCTTTGGTGGCTGCTGGGTATCCTCCTGCTTAATAGATATAGGACTAAAGCTGCGTGTCACACCAAAAATCTGTTGTAGGGTGCGTCAGATATCAAGTATCTGTTTATTTGCAGGATTTATGCAGTCTGACGCACCCTACCAATGTGCCAGTTGCGTAAGTCCTATTCTCTAAAAAAAACGCAGATACACGCAGACGCACACAGATAAATTATCAGCATTTATCTGCGGCTGAAAAATTTAACTTACTAATACTTACTAATATGGATAATCTTACTCTCAAACTTCGAGGTATGAGTTGCGCTGGTTGCGCTAATAATGTGGAACAGGCAATTTTGTCGGTTTCTGGGGTGATTGATTGTAATGTTAATTTTGGTGCAGAGCAAGCTAGTATTAACTATGATTCCCAACAGACAAATTTAGAGGAAATCCAAGCTGCTATTGAGGCTGCGGGTTATTCATCTTTTTCGCTGTCAGAATCACAAGGCGAAAATGATACAGAAACAGCGAGTAGGTTAGCAGAACAACAGGAACTAATTCTTAAGTTGAAGACGGGAGGTGTAATTAGCATTTTCCTGTTTTTCGGTTCTTTACCAATGATGATGGGTTTAAAGTTGCCTTTTATTCCCAGCTTTTTACATCATCCTTGGTTGCAGTTGGTGTTGACGACACCTGTTGAATTTTGGTGTGGTTGGTCTTTTTTCCGCAATGGTTGGAAGTCTCTCAAACACCATACTGCAACTATGGATACTTTGATTGCTTTGGGGACGGGGACGGCTTATTTATATTCTCTGGTGGTGACGCTATTCCCTGGTTTGTTGATTAGCCAAGGTTTAGAACCTCATGTTTATTATGAAGTTGCAGCAATGGTTGTTACTTTAATTTTGTTAGGGCGATTTTTGGAAAGTCGCGCTAGGGGAAAAACTTCGGAAGCAATTCGCAAACTGATGGGACTACAAGCGAAAACTGCTAGAGTGATTCGCAATGATGTAGAAATGGATATCTCCATTGCTGAGGTGAGAATTAATGATGTGATTGTGGTGCGTCCTGGAGAAAAGATTCCTGTAGATGGTGAAGTGATTGAAGGGGCTTCAACAGTAGATGAGGCGATGGTTACAGGTGAAAGTTTACCAAGAAAGAAACAGCCAGGAGATGAGGTGATTGGGGCGACTATTAATAAAACTGGTAGTTTTAAGTTTAGGGCAACAAGGGTAGGGAAAAATACTTTTTTGGCACAAATTGTCAAATTGGTGCAAGAAGCGCAGGGTTCAAAAGCACCTATTCAACGTTTAGCAGATCAGGTAACGGGTTGGTTTGTGCCGGCTGTGATTGCGATCGCAATTACAACTTTTGTGATTTGGTTTAATATCATGGGTAATCTCACCCTCGCTACTATGACGACGGTGGGTGTTTTGATTATCGCCTGTCCCTGTGCTTTGGGTTTAGCTACTCCAACTTCTGTGATGGTCGGAACAGGTAAAGGTGCGGAAAATGGTATTTTAATTAAAGGTGCTGAAAGTTTAGAGTTAGCCCACAAAATCCAAATTATTGTCTTGGATAAAACCGGGACTTTAACTCAAGGTAAACCCACAGTTACTGATTTTGTGACTGTTAATGGCACAGCAAATAATAATGAGCTTAACCTGTTACAATTAGCTGCAACTGTAGAAAGAAATTCTGAGCATCCTTTGGCAGAAGCAGTAGTAAAATATGCCCAGTCCCAAGATGTGAGTTTAGCAAAGGTTAATAATTTTCTAGCTATTGCTGGTAGTGGTGTACAAGGGGTTGTAAATGACCATCTGGTACAAATCGGTACACAACGCTGGTTAACAGAAATAGGAATTAATACAGATTCTCTACAGCAGTATCAAATAGATTGGGAATCCGCCGGAAAAACAGTGATTTTGATAGCTGTTGATGGTGCATTACAAGGAATAATGGCGATTGCTGATGCCCTCAAACCTTCATCAGCCCAGGCAGTCAAAGCACTGCAAAATTTAGGTTTAGAAGTGGTAATGTTAACTGGAGACAATCAGCAAACTGCGGATGCGATCGCACTTCAAGTTGGTATCACCCAAGTTTTTGCCCAAGTTCGTCCAGACCAAAAAGCCGCTATTATTCAATCTTTGCAATCTAATGTAGAGACTTTGCATACAACTTCTCTACCAAATAATCTCAATAAAACAAATAGAAAATCTAAAATTGTCGCTATGGTAGGGGATGGTATCAATGATGCCCCAGCTTTAGCACAAGCAGATGTAGGGATTGCCATTGGTACAGGAACAGATGTTGCGATCGCTGCAAGTGATATTACCCTAATTTCTGGAGACTTGCAAGGCATTGTCACCGCCATAAAACTCAGCCGCGCTACTATCAACAATATTCAGCAAAATCTCTTTTTTGCTTTTATTTATAACATTATTGGCATTCCTATTGCTGCGGGTATTCTCTACCCTATTTTTGGTTGGTTACTTAATCCCATTATCGCGGGTGCTGCAATGGCTTTTTCTTCCGTTTCTGTCGTCACCAATGCCTTAAGATTGCGTAACTTTCAACCAGGAGTTAAGTAAATGTTGAATCAAAAAACTATTTTGGCCAGTCTTATTGGTTTAGTAGTGCTGACATCAAGTGCAGTAGCAGAAATGCCAGCTTCTCATTCTATGAAAACTAACGAATTTCACCGAATTGAGCAACCATTAAGTTTGAAAGTTGCTGTTACAGTCGGTGGTTTAGCCTTAATTGGCATTGAGTTATGGTGGTTTATTTACAGTAAATCAAAAGTAGCGCCGACTAAATTGACTAATAACGAATAGAAGTCACCAAATTAAACTCTATTTCTGAATAATAGGACAAATACTTTCCGGCGGTTGTTCTTTCCTATTTTGCCAGCCTGAAAGTAATCCTTGAATCTCTCCGCGTAAAGTTAACAATTGTTGAATTTGGTGGTCTATTTTCAATAGCTTTTCTTGCAGCTTTTCTTGAATTTCACCACAAGGTATTTCTCCTTGATCATACACTTGAAGAATATCTCGAATTTCTTCCAGGCTTAAACCCAGATGTTGCGCTCTTTTAATGAAATCTAAACGAGTCAGAACATTTAAGGAAAACTGACGAAAACCTCCTTCAGTGCGTGCTGAGGCTTGAATTAAACCTAGGCTTTCATAATAGCGAATTGTTCTGATGGAAATTCCACTTAGTTCAGTTACCTGACCAATTAAAAGCAGTTGTTTATCTTGAATTAACATAACTAACTTTAGCAACTATTTCTTTTTAGTATAAGTGGCAAGTATGTGAGGCGGAATCTAAATTGCCGTTACAGAACTTAATTATAATTACTTACAGCCCTGACGGTATGGCGTGCAGCCCATACTATTCTGAGAATATGCTGAGTGTAAACTAAATTTTTCCAACGGATAAATTCAGACAATTCATAGACTGGCTTCATTTGAGTTTCAGTAGCAGATGGGATGCTGTGTTTAGTTGAACAAGTTAAACATCAGGAAAAACAAATGAAACTCGCTTCTTCTTTAATCACAGGTGTTGCTCTAGCTGGTATGTTGACAGTTTGGGATTTTCCACTTAAAGCGGTGAATCCTTCACTAGTTCAAGCCTCAGCCGCAGAAATGAAAGATTCTACAGGTTTGACTGCTGCACAGAAAATTGATTTGGTGATGAAGAATAAAGGTCAATTTGGTGGTGGAGATCAATTACGTCGCTTCTTCTTTGGTGATCTTGAACCGCTTGGTGTTCAACCCGGTGGTGCAGGTATGGTAGTGAATCTTTACAACAAAGCTAATAATGTCACGTTTGCTTACTGTTCAACTTACGATGTAGTAGTTGCAGTTAAACAAGGTAAGATTTCTAGATTTGAAGCCAGCGAAGTGAAGTAATTTGTATTGGGTTGATTGGTAAAAGTCATTACTTATGAAATATGAAAATGGCACTTTCAACCCTGTTAATATTGGGACTTAGACAATCTCAAATTAATTGCATGACTTCTATATTAAGTGAATTTAATCTGCATTTATCGGCGGTTATTTATTCATTTTTTTAATTTTTGCAAGAAGTCTATTCATAAAAAAATAACTATTCAGAGGAAGAAGACTATGAACTGGAAAACACTTTCTTTAATTGCTGCTCTGAGCTTAACTACCAGTCTCGCAGCTTGCACTAGCACTCCTGCAACCAACAATCAGATTGTTCCTAATGCCTCTCCTGCTGTGAGCAATGATAAACCCGGTGATGCTATGAAAGACGATGCTATGAAAGGTGATGCTATGAAAGGTGATGCCATGAAAGGTGATGCCATGAAAGGTGATGCCATGAAAGGTGATGCCATGAAAGGTGATGCCATGAAAGGTGATGCTATGAAAGGTGATGCCATGAAAGGTGATGCTATGAAAGACGACGCTATGAAAGGTGATGCTATGAAGAAATTACCCGCCACCAGCAAGCCATAACCGCAACCTTTTTGATTAGATTCATTGTCAGGCTTTGACTTCAATAAAAGAAATTTTCATGAATCACAACCTGCTTCGTCGTCGGCAATTACTTTTTTATTTTGGGTTAGGAGTTGTGGGAGTTGGTGCAACTACAACAGCCTTTCCCAACTTGAAAAAAGAGTATAGTATTTCTCCTTTGCCTACCAATTCCAACAATACACAAAAGGCTAAAGTTGTTGCTGCGAATCCTCCCGCAGGTAAAAATCTGCCAGAGTTTGAGGGTATTAGTCAGTGGCTTAATTCTACTCCTTTAGCGATCGCAAATCTGAAAGATAATGTTGTCCTAATCCAGTTTTGGACTTTTGCTTGTATCAACTGTCAACGCACCTTACCTTACATTACGAAATGGCATCGGCAATATGCAGAGCAGGGATTAAAGGTAATTGGTATCCATACACCGGAATTTGCCTTTGAGCGAGATATAAATAATATCAAAAGAGCGCTTCAGAAGCATCAAATTACCTATCCGGTTGCAGTTGATAACGAGTTTAAAACCTGGAATGCCTATAAAAATGAGTATTGGCCTCACCTATTTTTAGCCGACCGTCAAGGTCAACTCAGGTATGACCATATTGGGGAAGGGGCTTATGAGAAAACCGAGCAGACTATCCGCCAACTATTAGGATAGCCGGAATTTATCACGACTTACGCATCTGGCATATTAGTAAGGTGCGTCAGACTTGTTAATTCGGGAAGCAGCGACAGATTTTTTTTATCTGACGTACCCTACAAAAGACATTGTTAGTCCTAATTTATGGCAAATTCTCATCTATCAATTGGTCTGGCTTTTGTGGGGGGAGTTATAAATGTGCTTTCTCCCTGTGTTTTACCGATTTTACCTGTGTTTGTGGGGCGCTCTTTTCAATCTCATGTTTACGGACCAATTGCACTGGTTGGGGGATTAATCGCTGGTTTTGCAGTAGCGGGTAGTTTGTTAGGTGTCACCGCAATCTGGTTTACAGGTTTGGCTAATATATTACGTTATGGTGCGATCGCACTTTTATTATTTTTAGGACTGCTGGCAATTTTCCCTAATTGGAGTTACCGAATATTTAGCTACATTCCTATTGGTAACTGGACTAAAAAATCTCAACGAGTAGGACTTATGGGAGAATTCTGGTTAGGGACTCAATTGGGATTGTTATGGACTCCCTGTGCGGGTCCAGTTTTGGGAGCAATTCTCGTTTTAGCAGCAGTCAAACATGAAATTATCAGCGCATTTGGGCTACTGCTTGCTTACGGAATAGGTGCAGGATTACCCTTATTGGCAATTGCTTACGGAGGAAGGTCAGTCAGCCAAAAAATACTCAAACTCCGCTCCCATAGCGCCACATTACAGCGTGTCGGTGGAGTCATGATTGTCACAACAGCAATTACTATTCTTCTGGGTTGGGATATCCAAATCCAGCTGTGGTTAGCTCCATTTTTTCCCCGTCTACCTTTGTGAAACAGCAATGAGCGAATTTTAGATTGTCAATTTTGGATTTTGGATTAAATAATTGAAAGTCCAAAATTCCATCTCCCAAACTCTTACTCTCTGTGTCTCTGCGTGATACAAATTTATAATTTCACTTAGCAACGCCAAAAATCCAAAATTGTATGACTTCATCTAAACGCAAAGTTTCCCCTAAACCAAAGCAAACTTTCTTCGCTAAAACCTTTCACTGGATGAATATCATTAGTTTAATGATTATGATTGCTAGTGGACTGCAAATATATAATGCTAATCCGGTATTTGGTGGACGTGAAGGTTGGCATTTTCCCGATTTTCTATTACTAGGAGGTTGGTTAGCAGGTGGGAGAAATTGGCATTTTGCAGCCATGTGGTTCTTTTCTCTTAACTTGCTCTGGTATGGAATATATATTTTTATCACTCGTCGTTGGCAACGTCGATTTGTTGACGCTGGTGATATTAAAGCATTACAAGTCAGCCAAAATCTCAAACGCAAAAACTACGCTTGGCATCGGTTAGTATACACTGGTATTATTCCTGTTTTACTGCTGGCGATATTTAGTGGTTTGGCTATGTATAAACCTGCCCAATTACATTGGTTATCTGGGCTATTTGGTAGTTGGCAAATTCTCCGCACTATTCATTTTATTACTGTTCCTACTGTCCTTTTATTTACAATTATTCATTTCTTACTTGCTCTCAAAGTGGGAAGCTTTCGTTTAGTCAAGTCTATGTTTATTTTTAATTAAAAATATGAGTTTAATTTTTCCTAAACGGACTATATCACGTCGTAATTTCCTGCAATTATCTGGACTTTCAGGCGCAAGTTTACTTTTAGGTGGCTGTGGAACTAATTTGTTTTCAGAGAATGTCGGACAAATATTTAAGCCACTTAATCAATCTTTTGAAGAACTTTTACTTAGTCAAAAGCCTGTACCTGAATTTTCTATCAGTGAAATTGAACCAGAAAAATTATTGATAAATAGCTTTAACTTCACACCACAAATTGATCAAGCGCAGTTTAGCCTGAAAATTGATGGAGAAGTTAATAATCCCATGCAATTAAGTATAGTAGATATTCAAAAATTGCCTTTAACTTCAATGGTGATTCGTCATATTTGTGTTGAAGGTTGGGCAGCAATTGTTCAATGGGGAGGTGTGAGCTTACGAGACTTAATTACTCTTGTCCAACCTAAACCAAATGCTCGTTATGTCTATTTTAAATCAGCAGATGGTTACTATGAAAGCTGGGATATAGCTTCTGCTATTCATCCTCAAACTCTGTTGGCTTATCAAAAAAATGGACAACCATTAGCACCTGAAAATGGTGCGCCCTTGCGTCTAGCATCTCCTATTAAACTTGGCTACAAACAAAGTAAATGGGTGACTCAAATTATGTTTGTCAGTAATTTGTTACCGACTACAGGCTATTGGGAAGACCAGGGTTATGAATGGTTTGCAGGACTTTAGTACTGCACAAAAAAGTTACATTCAAAACTCGTTTTATCAAGAGGTGCAAAATGGAAATTAAAGATGCGATTTTGTTATTACATCCAATATTAGCCGTAATTGTAGTTTTCCCCCTAATTGGGATTATTGTTAACCGGGCTTTACAAGTTCGTCAACGCCGATTAGAAACTGTAGCAGGTAGTAAAAGTAAAATTCCTCCTGTAGTTGGACAAGAACACGTCCAGTTAGGAAAGTGGTTAACTGGCTCAGTTGTCGGTATTGTTTTAATAGCTTTAGCTAACGATGTTTTTGGGAACATTATAGATAAGCAAGTTTGGGTTAAATCACCATTTCAGGTAATTTTTCTGGGGTTATTACTTGCAGCTACTATTGCTTCTTTGTATTTACTTTATCAAGCAAAACAAGCAAATTGGCGCGGTATATTTGCAACTCTGAGTGGGGTTGGTTTAGTGGTTTTTGGTTGTCAAGATGGTGTTTACCGCAAAACCGATCAATGGTATATTTCTCACTACTATTATGGAGAATTAGCGGCTTTATTAATGATTTTTTCAATAGCAATTTTACCAGATATATACAAAGATAAAACAAATCGCTGGCGGAAGGTTCATATTATTCTCAATTCTCTTGCTCTTTTATTATTTATCGGACAAGGAATTACAGGGACAAGATCATTGTTAGAAGTTCCTCTGAGTTGGCAAGAACCTTATGTGCAGATGCTTTATGGGCAGAAGTGTGATACACAACCTTGCACAATTCAAGCACCTTCTTTATCTCCCAAGCCGTAGTAATTTTACATATCTCGCAGTGCGTAACCTACTCCACGCACTGTGTGAATTAAACGCTTCTCATTTTTTTCTTCTAACTTTAAACGCAGATAACGAATATAAACTTCAATAATATTAGAATCTCCCATAAAATCATAACCCCAAACTTTTTCTAAAATTTGATCTCTTGTAAAAACTTGCCGGGGATGGGAAAGAAGATATTCTAATAAATCAAACTCTTTTGCTGTTAATTCAATTCCTCGCTTACCTCGATAAATTTGGCGAGTCCGACGATTTAAACTCAAGTCTTCAAATTGCAGAATGTCTTCATCTGTTTCTTGTGTACGTCGGAGATGAGCGCGAATTCTCGCCAATAGTTCTTCAATACTAAATGGTTTGATGACATAATCATCTGCACCTGCATCTAAACCAGCAACACGATCACTTACTTCATCTTTTGCTGTTAATAAAATTACTGGGATTGAGTTTCCAGTTGCTCGCAAACGGCGACAAATTTCTACACCTGATAATCCTGGTAACATCCAATCTAGAATAGCTAAATCTGGTGATGATTCTCGTGCTAATGTTAAACCAGTCATGCCATCATTAGCGACGGTGACTTTATAGCCTTCACTACTCAATTCTAATTCTACAAATCGAGCTAGTTTAATTTCATCTTCAACTAAAAGAATATGTGCTGACATTTTTTTTAATTATTATAAATTATTAATATATAGCATTCCCCAGTTTAATGAAGTACACACAAATTTATTCCCTGTTCCCTGTTCCCTTCTTTTGTAATTGTCACCTATTATTAATTATTAAGTAAATTGATGGTAAATATACTCCCTTCTTCTAACTTTGATTGTAAAGTGACGTTACCTCCCATACCTTCTATCAGAGTTTTAACAATTGATAACCCTAAACCAGAACCACCTGTTATGGGACTGCGGGATTCATCTACACGATAAAATCTTTCAAAAATCCGGGATTGATGTTGTAAGGGAATGCCGTAACCTTGGTCACAAACTTGAATAACTACTTTATCATGAAACTGGTTTAATTTTAAAGTTACTGGTGTCTCAGCGGCAGAATATTTAACAGCATTATCAATCAAATTCAGCAATACTTGTTTCAGACGACTATAATCTGTTCTTACTTCAATTGGGTGATTTGCTGTTTCAATTTTAATGATACGACCACTATATTTTGCTGCCATTTCTACAACTTCTTCAACTAAATCATTCAATATGTAATATTTGATCTGAAAGCGTAAATAACCACTATCTGCTCTTGCTAAATCTAGTAAATCTTGTAATAACCGGATAGTATGTTCAGCTTCTGATGAGGCAGTTTCTAAGGCTTCTATTTGAATTTCTGTTAAGTTATTTTGTCGTCGAAGAACACTTTGTAAATAACCATGTACAATTGTTAGAGGTGTGCGTAATTCATGGGAAACATTACTAACAAATTGTCGTTCTTGTTCCCACGATTGGGCAAGACGTGACAACAACATAGTTAAAGTTTGAGCTAATTCTTTGACTTCGCTGGGTGCATTATCAAGATATAGCTGTGCTTGTCCTAAGTCTTCTATAGAAATGACAGAGGTCATTTGACTGAGTTGACGTAATGGTTGTAGAGAACGCTGAATATAAAATGAGATCGCTATTGTAATCAAAATAATTGTTAAAATACTGGCAATAGTCAAACTTCTAACCATTGCCATAAACATTGTTTGTTCGGTTGTAATATCCTGCACTACAAATAGCATACCCAACAGTTTACCCTGAACTTGTAAAGAACCACCACTTAAAATGAAGTAGTTGTTATTGACTTGGTAAACTTTAGGTTTAATTGACATATTGCTAATAGACATTAATTTAGCCACTGTAGAATCAGATAACAAATCTAAAGTGGCAGATTTGAACCAAATTTTATTATCAGTACTTTTTAGCCATAATAAAGTGTTGGTATTTGCTAAGTTATTAATAGCTTTTTGCACCCCTGTTTCGGGTTGCATCATTTCACTATAAAGTTGGATATCATGTGGCAATCGGTTAGCAATTTGTTGAATGTTATGTTTATGACTGTCAATCAGTATTTTCTGCATTTTCCAGCTAGTCCATACAGCGAGGCTACCTAATGCCAATGCGGAAAATATAGCAGTACCAATAGTTAGACGTAGTCGTAATGAAAATGGATCAATTCGTTGACAAATTTTTCTAATTTGTTTCACTTTCTTATTTATAAGTTGGGTCTTGTGAAAAATAATTTAAATTAAATTTATTTAAATTAAATCTACTTTATAAACGTCTGGTTCTGACTAATAATTAGTTAGTTAATTAAAAAAATACATTTTTCTCTATTAATAATTTAAATCAAATTAGCAGTAATTACATTAATTTCATCTGAGAATTCGCTGAAAATTTTGGTTGTTGTTTGTCTGTGCCTAAATTAATCCATAATACAGTAGAATCCAGGCTTCGTCGTGAGCGTTAGCCGAACGGAGCAAGAAATCAAATTATAAAAGCGGGAGACTTAAATCGCCCAAATTAGTTAAAATTTATGAAAATTGTCAAATTTGGAGTTTTTATCCTGTGCTGAGTTCTCCGTTACCAACTATTAATGCTCTGAAGCAGCCTACCAGTGATGCTTGGATAGAGCAAGCGATCGCTAATTTGGATATTATCTTACTCGATCATTCCCACTGTGAGCGGAAAGCCGCTGGGGTAGCCTTAAATTTTATGTTTCGTTACCCGTCTAATAGTAAAATGGTACGAGAGCTAACAGCGATCGCTCGTGAAGAACTAGAACACTTTGAACTAGTCAATCAATGGCTAGAACGCCGCAATATTCGCCTTGCACCCCTGTCAGCACCTCCCTATGGTGCGGGGTTAAAAACCCAAGTGCGATCGCAGGAACCAGCACGATTTTTAGACAATTTACTGGTGACTGGTTTAATTGAAGCACGGAGTCATGAACGTTTGGGACTTTTAGCTGCGAACTGTCCAGAACCCGAATTAGCTAAATTTTATCGTACGTTGATGGCATCAGAAGCGCGACATTTTGGTACATATTGGGTATTAGCTGATACTTATTTTGAGCGAGAAATAGTCATGCAGCGTCTTGATGAATTAGCAGTTGTTGAAAGTGAATTATTAGCAACTTTACACCCAGAACCAAGAATTCATAGTTAAGTTAGCACTGATTTGAGTTGTGAATATAGAAAATTACAAAAGAAGGGAACAGGGAACAGGGAACAGGGAACAGATAAGAAACTAAAGTTTAAGAGTTTAAAGCTCAGTCAAAAAAAGGATGTTTTTACAAGGAGAGTGACACGAAAAAAACAGTGTCATTATTTCAATTTCATGTTTTTAAACATGAGTTTTTCCTGTTAAGAGTTGCTTCCTGTTCCCTCTGAACAATGTTTGAAGATGGCTATAAACTCAGAGATTTTCAAAGATGCTATATTACTACCAAGATTTTGTAATTCGTGACTGGGAACAGAAAGAAAAGACTCAAGCTGCAGAGGTAATTCGTTCTGTATTATTAGAATATGGTTTAGATTGGGAACCAGATGGTGCTGATAGAGATGTATTGCAAGTTGAGGAATGTTATTTAGCTACTGGAGGAGAGTTTTGGGTAATTGAACACCAAAATCAGATAGTAGGTACAGGTGCATATTATCCTATAGATAGAGGAGAAAAAGCTGTAGAAATCCGCAAAATGTATCTTTTACCAAATGTAAGATGTCTAGGATTAGGAAAGCATTTATTACAACAACTAGAAACTGCGATAGCATCCCGTGGATTTGAGCAAATTTGGATTGAAACTGCCAGTATTTTAAAAGCCGCAGTCAAACTATATGAAAATAATGGTTATATCCCCACAACAGGTGTAGAAACACAAAGGTGCGATCGCATTTACGTTAAATATCTTCTTAGCAATTGACCTGAATTTTTAATTGTTAATTCCCCAAAGGGGTTGAATAATGACAATTTTCAAAAGCTTACTCAACCTGTTTCTCCAATCTAATTGCCCTTTGTGTCAACGCAGCACACCAAGTGAATTATGTCAATATTGCAACCAACAAATACAAAGCTGTCATCTGAAAAAACCTAGCTATTTATGGCAACAACCATTACCAGTGTTTGCTTGGGGAATTTATGGTGGTTCTCTCAAAAGAGCGATCGCCGTAATGAAATATGAAAATCATCCAGAAATTGGTTCTTTTCTAGGTCGGTACTTAGGAGAATCATGGTTATTAAATTCGGTAGAAACCAATCAAAAGCCAGTAATTATACCAATACCACTCCACTCTCAAAAACTCAAAGAAAGAGGTTACAATCAAGCTGCACTCATAGCTAAAGGTTTCTGTCAAATAACTGGTTGTCAGTTACAATTAAATGGTTTAGAAAGAATCAAAAATACGAAAGCACAGTTTGGCGTATCCGCTTCTGAGCGAGAAAAAAATTTAGCAGCAGCTTTTTCTTTAGGGACAGATTTTCGCCGTCGTCAACCTGAAGCACCAGTGCTATTAGTCGATGATATTTATACAACAGGAGCTACTGCTAAATCTGCTGTGTATACACTTAATCAAAGTAACATTTCGGTTTTGGGTTTAGCCGCTGTTGCCACTACGGCCAAAGATAGATCAATAAAGAGTTTATAGGCAAGTCATAGCTAAGAAATCTATAATTAGCAAGATTACCCTGCGTTTTTAGCAATACTCTTTCAATTTATGAATAAAGATTTTACAGATGCTTTAAGAAAAATCATTATCATTCCTGCAATATTACTAACAATGACTATCAGTATAAATACAGCTTTTGCTCAAAAAAAGCAAAAAAATAATTTATATAGCCCTATTCCTTTACCTAGTAGTACTGAAATTTCCGATACTCTATCAGATCAAGATATTCCTACAGGTCAAGGAGGATTTGCCCGTGATTACACGGTCAATTTAAACAAAGGCGACAATCTAGCAATTGATCTGTCATCGGAGAACTTTGACAGTATGATTACACTATTAGCGCCTGATGGCTCAACAGTTGCAGAAAATGATGACGGACCTGATGGTACTAGCAATTCTCTTTTGTTTACCCGGATTGTAGAAACGGGAAATTATATCATTCGTGTCCGGTCATTTGGAGAAACTGGAATAGGGCAATTTAAACTCAAGGTGACAAAACTGCAACCAGTAAAATAAACTCCAGTTGAATTGACTAGCTTGCGCCAAGCTGCGCTTACCGCGCAGCTATGCCCTTAGGGCTTGACAGATAGATCAGGATTTTAAACAGCTGACTACCATACAAACTTTAAATGGATTGGCTCAATAAACCATTATGCTTGAGCAAAGCAGTAGTACTGGGTTCCCGACCCCGGAAGAATTGAAAAACCTCCATTGGGTGCTTACTACCGCCCAGTGCTAACACCGTATCTCGGTAGCGCCTACCAGTAACGTGAATTGCTTCTTCATCTTCTAGCCCAGCCTCCTCAAAAGCAGCAAAAGCATCAGCACTAAGAACTTCTGCCCACTTATAGCTGTAGTAACCAGCCGCATAACCACCTTCAAAAATATGTCCAAATGCACATAAAAAGGCATCTTCAGGCAGTGGTTGTAAAATAGTAGTTGTTTTAGCAATACGTTGACGTACATCTACCGGAGTTTCCTTCCCATCAGGGCGATAGTGGTAGTGTAATTCCAAGTCAACGCTGCTAAGGTGAATTTGCCGTAACATAGCCGAACCACTCATGTAATTACGGGCTGCTAACAGCTTTTGGTAATAATGCTCTGGTAATGGTTCACCTGTTTGGTAATGTTTAGCCATACCAAATAATGTGGGGCGGTCATAACACCAATTTTCCATGAATTGACTAGGTAATTCCACTGCATCCCACTCTACATTATTAATGCCTGCGGCTCCCGTATAGTCAACCTTAGTCAGCATATGATGTAAGCCATGTCCAAACTCGTGGAACAATGTTTCTACTTCATCAAAAGTCATTAAACTGGGCTTGTCATCGATTGGGGGAGTTTGGTTACAAATCAAGTAAGCTACAGGTAAGCGGATACTAGTTACACCATTTTCTTTAATTCTGCGGCGATGAATACAAGCATCCATCCAAGCACCTCCACGCTTTTCGGCGGGACGGCTATAGGGGTCTAGATAGAAGTAAGCAATGGAAGAACCACTTTTATCAGTAATTTGGAAATAACGTACATCCTCATGCCAAACAGGGGCTTGACCATCAGCGGGAGTAACAGTCACACCAAACAATCGCTTCACTAGTGCAAATAACCCATCCAAGACTTGAGGAAGAGGGAAATAAGGTCGTAATTCTTCCTCAGTAAACGCAAATTTTGCTTCTCTTTGACGTTCTGCCCAAAAGCTAATATCCCAATGTTGTAAGTTTCCAGCTTCTGCCGCTCCCTTGGCTTTGGCAAAGGCTTTGAGTTCTTCTAAGTCTTTGACAGCCGCATCATAACTAGCTTGGCGTAATTCTTCTAACAGCTTTTCTACGGCTGGGACATTCTTAGCCATCTTACTAGCCAAACTAAGTTCGGCAAAATTTGCAAAACCAATTAACTCTGCCAGTTCTTGCCGTAACTCTAAAATACGTTCAATTAAAGGGTTATTATTCAACTCTCCAAAAGAAGCACGAGTAATGTAAGCTTTGTAAACCTGTTCACGCAAATCCCGACGGGTGCTGTGTTGCATGAAAGGGAAATAACTAGGAAAATCTAAAGTAATGTGCCAAGGTCCAGTCTCTGGAGTCGCGTTTTCTTCTCCTTTAGCACGAGCCGCTTGGGCAGCGAGACTCAGTAAGCTGCTAGGTAAACCTTCTATTTCGGCTTTGGTTGTGAGAACTAAGCTAAAAGCTGTAGTAGCATCGAGAAGATGGTTAGAAAACTTTGTCGCTAAATCTGCTAACTGCATCTGAATACAATTGAAACGTTCTCGCGCTGCTCCTTCTAAACCAACACCAGACAATTTTGCATCCCGAATAGCTGCTTCGACAATACGCTGCTGGGCTGATTCTAAATTTTCCCAGTTATCACTAGCGTGTAAAGCTTTAAAAGCTTTGTAAAGAGGTTTGCTTTGACCAAGAGTGTTAATAAACTGTACTACTTGCGGCTGAACCTTTTCATAGGCTATACGTAGTTCTGGACTATTTTTAACACCCATCAAATGGTTCAGTATCCCCCAACTCCAGTGCAGCCTTTCTGTCAACTTTTCTAGAGGTTCTACTAAACCGCTCCAGGTAGGTTGTACATTAGCTTCTAAGATGATCAGTTGCTGCTCCAGGTCTGCTAACAGATACCTGAAGGCTGGTTCTACTTGCTCCGGTGTAATCTCTGCAAACGGAGGTAAACCACAGCCTTGAATTAGGGAATTTTGAGAAATAGTAGCAGTTGCACTCATGGTTTTATGTTAGTAGCCGATAAATAGACGGAACAATGATTTTTATTTATATAACTAATAATGTACCGTCACTACACAATTTGGCCTTGCTGGAATGGCAGTCTTATGAATTTATAAAAATCTACCACCAAGCAGAAGCATAATTTTTGCAGTCAGAGTAAGACATTGTTGCAGTTTTTATCAGTTTTGTGGGGATAATAAGTATTTTAGTACTGACAGGGTCATGAAAATTTTGCTTTCTGTTTTTTTTACACCTGTGGTTATGTTGTTGAGTGCTGGTGATGTATTAGCAGCAATTAGAACACAGAATATTGAGTATAAGCAAGGTAATACCATTCTAGAAGGTTATTTAGCTTATGACGATGCTATCAAGGGTAAGCGTCCTGGGGTTTTAGTAGTTCACGACTGGACTGGCTTACAGACTTTTACCAAAAAACGGACTGAGCAATTAGCTAAGTTGGGATATGTTGCTTTTGCTGCTGATATCTATGGCAAGGGAGTAAGACCGAAAAATCAACAGGAGTCGGGAACTCAAGCCACAATTTATCGCCAGGATAGAAAATTATTGCGTCAAAGAGTCACCGCTGGGTTACAAGTTTTACAAAACTATCAGTTAACTGACCCTAAACGCATCGCTGCTATTGGTTACTGCTTCGGTGGTGGAACAGTATTAGAATTAGCCCGTAGTGGTGCAAATATCCAGGGTGTAGTCAGTTTTCATGGCAACCTCGATACCCCTAATCCCGCTGATGCCAAAAACATTAAGTCTAAGGTATTAGTTTTACATGGTGCGGATGATCCTTTTGTCCCAAAAGAGCAACTCCAGGGCTTTGAAAACGAAATGCGTCAGGCCAATGTGGACTGGCAATTGATCTCTTATGGTGGTGCAGTTCATGCTTTCACCAATCCAGAAGCCAAAAATGATCCTAAAGGCGCACTTTATAATCCAATTGCAGAACAACGGTCTTGGAAGGCTATGCGACAGTTTTTTGGAGAAATCTTTCGCTAAAAATCTTTGAAACTCTAAATATTTAAATACTCTACAGACCCGGTTTTTACAGGCGGCTGGGTTTGTTTATTTATGGCAACTTGTTAAAAGTAATGTCAATACACTGAGAGCAGCGGTCAGCAGTAAGAAACTTCTAAATCAAAGAATATCCTATTAGCAGTAGGAGACAAAGTTTTTTTGATCCGGTGAAATTGGATAATTTATTTTTAGGAGTTCTCTAAAACTCTTTTAGTAAGTAGCTTTTTTTACTATGATTTTGGAGTCCATTTATCCGCAATACTCTGTATATTAAAGCCGCAAATGAATCTTCCTATCCCCACTTTTTCATGTCTGTCTAGTTATATCAACCTGAGAGTGAAACGGTATAATCCATCTATTAAAATCAGCCAGCAGTAAAGATATGGGTGCAGATTATTTTCGGTAGTGGTAAGAAAGGCGTTGCATATACTAGTTTAGTATTCACGATTTCCAGTTTACCTATATAATAATTATTGTGGAAGTATAAAAACCACAATATTTTAATCAATCTTACAAACTAAACATAACAGAAAAACGCTTAGTGAAAACGCATACAAGGACAAAGAATAATGCAGAAAAATTTATCGGATTGCGAAAAAGTCTTACTTAAAAACTTTGAAGTTCGCCAATATTTGGTAAAAATGTCAGAAATTGTCAAAAAATATTTCCCTGATAATACTACCGAGGCAGAAATATGGTGTAGTAAAATGTTTGAAGGGTTTAAAATTTTAATACCTCAAGCTGAGGGATTAATTGACGTAATGCTAAATGTATGCTTTTGGCAACAATCCTCTGAAGATGGTAGTTTTAGCTTTACTGCTCCTTATAAGCTGGATCATATAGAGTTTCATTCCATTTGGGACAAAATATCTCAAGTAGATGCCTATTACAACTATTGTGGAGATTGGGTTTATAGCGGGTGGGTTACAGATGATCAAATAGCTCCTGAAAAAGTAACCTCTCTTTGCGTAGAACTTTTTACTTTATTCAAAGATTTAACAATTACTTTATAGGTGAGAGGATTTATTGTGAAAACATCTATAAGTTGTAGCAGATAAATCTTTCAGCCTATTGATAACAGGATAAAATCATCCCTGTCTTTAAGAATCTACCCAGGTAGTGAAAAATTGTTTTTCACTACCATTCATCAGTAATTATTTTGCAAATGAGAATGAATCAATTGTATTTGGCTTATGTCTAACTTACCAGAACTTAACACAGCAACAATTTGGGCAATTATCAACGATACCATTGATGATGCTACCGTCAACAAATTAGTATGGCATCACTTAGGCTATCGTTACGACTCCATTACTGCAACATGGAATACAAGTCAAGTAGCACCAGCATGGCGAGATGATTACTCAGAACCAACAGATTTTCTTGAATCTCGCCCTGCAACTATGAAATTGACTCGTTCTATTCCCCAAGAAAACAAACAGTTACTCAAAGAAAAACTAGGTTTCAAAGGTTATAAAATAGGTGAATTCGGACCACGACAAACTCGTAGAGCAACAGCAGCAAATTGGCTATTAAGTCATCTGCTGATTACGACTGGAAAAATTGAGTAATTGCTATGTTAGCAATTATCAATAATTCGTGAGAATTTTAGAGATAATCATCAGGGCTACCCTAAAATTTGACTTTTCAAAGTAGATACTAAAGCTACGTGTTTTTGTACATATCATTTCAGATGGCTGTATGCATTAAGCTTGTATTTTTTCTTGAAAATGTGTATATTAATTCCTTAGGCATTAAATAACATTAAATAAATCAAGAGATTTGCATCATGATCAACAAACTAATTAATACTAACATTAAAAACTCCCACGTCCTATTAACTCCCAATGAAGTTAAGGCAAAATTGCCTTTAACTAAGTCTGTTGAACAAAAAATTTTGCAGTTTAGACAGGAAATAGAACATATTCTTGATTTCCAAGATAGCCGAAAATTTATTGTGGTTGGACCTTGTTCAATTCATGACCCTAAAGCGGCAATTGAATATGCCGAAAGATTGAAAGTTCTAGCAGATAAAGTCAAAGATAAACTGCTATTGATTATGCGGGTATATTTTGAAAAACCCCGTACGACTGTGGGCTGGAAAGGATTGATTAACGATCCAGATATGGATGATTCTTTTCATGTTGAAAACGGTATATTAATTGCCCGTAATCTGTTATTAAAACTTGCAGATTTAGGATTACCAACTGCGACAGAAGCACTTGATCCTATTATCCCTCAATATATTAGTGAACTGGTTGCTTGGTCAGCAATTGGCGCACGCACAACTGAATCACAAACTCATAGAGAAATGGCTAGTGGACTGTCTATGCCTGTAGGGTTTAAAAATGGAACTGATGGCAATATTCATGTAGCTTTAAATGCCTTAAAATCGGCTAAAGCCCCACATAATTTTTTAGGAATTAATCAGAAAGGACAAGTAAGCGTATTTCAAACTAGAGGAAATGCTCATGGTCATGTAATTTTACGTGGCGGAAGTCAGCCTAATTTTGATGTAGAAAATATCAGGCTGGTAGAAGAAGAATTAACTGCGGCAAATTTACCAGCCAGAATAGTGATTGATTGTAGTCATGGCAATACAAATAAAGATTACAGATTACAACCTATGGTCTTAGAAAATGTGATTCAGCAAATAGTGGCTGGGAATACCTCCATAGTCGGGATGATGTTGGAGTCCAATTTATATGAAGGTAATCAACCAATTACTGGCAAACGCGAAGAATTACAATATGGTGTTTCCGTAACTGACAAATGTATTAACTGGGAGGAAACAGAAAAAATTATTTTGGCTGCTCATGCAAAACTTGGCGTTGCTGATTAAGAGTATGAATTTAGCTTACGCAGAGACGCAGGTGGATTGCTTTGGTTAGCTGGGCGGTGTTCTGTGGCTGCATGGTAAAAAATACCTTCCTCGTATATATGCTTTTCTGCACCTTCAACCCCAGAGCCTGTTTTCACCGATTACTGAGTTTAGTTGTCAATATGATAGACCTGAGAAAAGGTGATAATGCTAATTTACCGCACAGCTTAAAGGTTGTGATATCATGAGAGACTGCTGAAGACATTAGAAAAAATAGAAATTGAATTAATCATGGCTCTGACGCAACAGCGCAAACAAGAACTAATTTCCGGCTTCCAAGTTCATGAAACCGATACTGGTTCAGCCGATGTCCAAATCGCTATGTTAACTGACCGCATTAACCGCCTCAGTCAACACCTACAAGCTAACAAAAAAGACCATTCTTCCCGTCGGGGTTTATTGAAGATGATTGGTCAGCGTAAGCGCCTGCTATCTTATATCCAGAAGGATAGCCGCGACAAGTATCAAGCATTGATTGGTCGTCTCGGTATTCGCGGTTAGGAACTACTGCTTATGCCTGGTGAAGAATCAGAACGTAGTCGTTTACCTTTTGAGCCAAACAAAAAGCGCCAAAAGCCTGCTAAAACTAACAGTCAACCCACAGTTAAGTTACAGGAATCTAGTAAACAGCCGCAAAAACCCCAAACCTTTACTAAAGAAGAAATGACGATTCCTGAAGTCGTCAGCCAGCGGATGATTCGCCGAGTTGCTGCGTTTTGTGGTATACCTACATTATTAGGTATTATCACTTTAGTTGCCAGTTATCTACTCATCACATTTGCTGATATCCAACTTCCTCCCATTGCTGTGTTATTGGTGAATATGGGATTATTCGGTTTAGGGGTGCTGGGAATTACCTATGGTGTCCTTTCAGCCTCTTGGGATGAAGAAAGACCTGGAAGTTTACTAGGTGTAGGTGAGTTTGGGACTAATTGGGGACGGATGACCGAAGTTTGGCGCGAAACTCGAAAAAAGAACGTCTGAATCATTAGCGCTCAGGTATTTAAATAACTGCAATATTGGGTAGGTTTTTAAGCTTGAATGTTGAAGTTGAAACTTTATCACTTCAACATCAATATTCAAAAAAATTATGATTTTCTTGTTTATACCCAATATTCAAAAAAAGTACTGAGCGCTACATTTTTTTTGATATTCTATCTGTTAATTAATAATTATTCAATCCTAGGTAGGGTGACACCCTGATATTTTTTAGATAATAAACAATAAAAGTTACTCACATAAATAGGAATCTTCAGATGATTATTGTTATGAAAGTAGGTTCCCCACAAGCAGAAATAGACCGTCTGAGCGAGGAACTAAGTAGCTGGGGATTAACACCAGAAAAAATTATCGGACAGCATAAAGTAGTAATTGGTTTAGTGGGTGAGACAGCTAACTTAGACCCTTTACGAATTCAGGAAACCAGTCAATGGATTGAGCAAGTCCTACGGGTGGAAGTACCCTACAAACGGGTAAGCCGCCAATTCCGTCATGGTCAAGCTTCTGAGGTAGTAGTTAATACTCCTGATGGGGATGTTGTGTTTAGCGAAATTCATCCATTGGTAGTGGTCGCAGGTCCTTGTTCTGTGGAAAATGAGGAAATGATTGTCGAGACGGCACTGCGTGTAAAAGCTGCTGGTGCTAAGTTTTTACGTGGTGGTGCATACAAACCCCGGACTTCACCTTACGCTTTTCAAGGTCATGGTGAAAGTGCTTTGGAATTGTTAGCGAAAGCGAGAGAAGTGAGTGGACTCGGCATTATTACCGAAGTAATGGATACAGAAGACTTGGAGAAAATAGGGGAAGTTGCGGATGTGATTCAAGTGGGGGCGAGAAATATGCAAAATTTCTCCATGCTCAAAAAAGTTGGGGCGCAACCAAAACCAGTTCTTTTAAAACGAGGTATGGCGGCCACAATTGAAGATTGGTTAATGGCGGCTGAGTATATTTTGGCTGCGGGTAATCCTAATGTGATTTTGTGTGAACGGGGAATTAGAACTTTTGACCGTCAATATACGCGAAATACCCTAGATTTATCGGTTGTGCCGGTGTTGCGAAAACTGACCCATTTACCGATTATGATTGATCCTAGTCATGGTGTCGGTTGGTCTGAGTTTGTACCTTCGATGGCAATGGCGGCGATCGCAGCTGGTACAGATTCCCTGATGATAGAAGTACATCCCAATCCTGCCAAAGCTTTATCTGATGGACCCCAATCTTTAACCCCAGACCGATTTGATAAGTTGATGCCAGAATTAGCAGTTATAGCTAAAGTCATGGGACGCTGACAGGTAACAGGTGACAGGTGACAGGTGACAGGTGACAGGTGACAGGTGACAGGTAACAGGTGACAGGTAACAGGTGACAGGTGACAGGTGAAAGAGTTGAAAGAAAACTAATTCGTAATTTGTAACCATCATCCGAATTACGAATTACGAATTACGAATTACGAATTACGAATTACGAATTACGAATTACGAATTACGAATTACGAATTACGAATTACGAATTACCTTCTTCTGCTACCAAATCCAGAAGAACGGCGACTCGAAGAACGTCCACCACTACCAAAACTACTACCAGAATTGCGTCGAGTAGAGCTAGAGTTACCAGAAGGACGAAGTGTACTGCCACCAAAACCAGAACCAGTTGCTCGACCACTTGTATTTGTGCGTGGTGTCGTGCGAGTTGAGTTTCCAGATGACCTAATTGTCCCTGTAGTGCGGAAAGCAGTGCGATTTTTCACTGCTGCGGGTGGTTCATTGTAGCGAGTACGGTAGCTAGAAACAGCTTGATCATAGGTAGAACCATATCCACCATAGCCATTCATAATCCCACCTGACTGATAAACAGGGGGTACATAGTACTGAGGTCTAAATAATAGACTACCAATAGCTTGACCTGCTATGTTACCAGCCACAGCCCCGGCAAAGGGTGTCCAGAAGTTAGATTCTTGACGAACAACAACTGTTTCCTTTTGTCCTGTTTGGGGATTAGTTTGTGTTTCAGTGACGTTATGGACGTACTCAATTTTAAAATCTTCGGTCAGGTATAAGGCTGGCTGTCCATTTTCTACCTTCAAGTAAGTCTTTTTACCCGCTTTGATTTCTTCATCTGTCAATCGTGCCATTTGTAATTTTTCGGTGGCAAATGTTGGCGGCTGACTATTGAGTAAAAACAGGGTGTATTCACCATTTCCATCGTTGTAGGTGGCTTGCTGAACTGGATACTGTCCATCACTTATTTTCGTGGGGGTAGCAGTTTGGCTCACATTTTTAGTGGCAGATGTATTTTGGTTTCCTCCTCCACAAGCAACAGTTGTCAAGCATAAACTCAAGGCTAGAAAAATGACTGTAAATTTACGGGCTATGGTGATGATCATGGTGCGATTTTCCTAAAGTGATCAATGCGGTTGGTAATTATAGACTAACTAACAAATTACAAAGGAATCAATTCCGGAAAATACTGCAATAACTGATCATTAGTCAGTTCGTCACCTAACTGGGCTGGTGAAAAATGTACTTGGATGGCTCGGAGTTTATGCTTGTAGTGCAGATTGATGAAAGCTTTCAAGCCTTCCTTCAGCGCCTGAATATTAGAAAGGTCTGCTTCTAATTCTGGGACTTCGCCTTCATAAGCCACTGTCAGCATGATAACTACGTTGCGGGTGACAGGAATAGATAAAGGTTCATCAAAACTAGAGGCTGAACTAAAATCTGGCTCACTCAGATATCTCTGCGCGGAGTCGGTAAATAATTCGTTGACATAATCTCCTGCTTCACCTTCACTCCAAAATACATCGCCTTCATTAGCGGCTGAAGTCCAGTATTCATCATATTGGAGTAAGCTTTGGCAGATTTTGACTAATTCTTCTCCCAAAACTTCCAAATCGCCATCAGCATCAATTGCTTCCCGTGCGGCACGATTTAGGGTTCCCAAAATTGGTGCTACTTCACCCCCGTTTAAATGCAGGAATAGACGACAGACGACATAGCGAGTTTTACCCATCATTCGATTTAAGCGATCGCGCATTTCTTTGACTCCTCAAATGTATTTATTATTTATCCCAACCAAATAGCAAATGACCTACCTAAATTATTATCCAAGTAAATAAAATCCTTGCACAAAATCTAAGGTCATCTGTAGCGAAGGTGTAATATATTCTGATTTAATGGCTAGATCATCAACTGAACTACCACCGATAGGACGATTCATCAATCGTTTGCCAAAGTTGGGATGATCATAAATAGTTAAAGATTGAGCATTAGAATTTGTTAATATTGTTTGGGTTGGCGCTCTAAAAAACTTTAATTTTGCTGCTACTTCTAGATTTTTTTTCGTCTGTTTAATGGTTTTTGACTTATTAAAAGCTTCCTCTACTAAAAATATAATTTTCTTGACAAGTCCAGCTGATTTAAAACTTTGGTTAGAGATAGTTTCTTTATTAATCATCTCTACCATCGTGTAAATATTTTTCTGGGTGGCAGCGGCATCTTTAAAGGGAAGAATAGCCATAAAAGCTGTTGGTAATAAAGCCTCATCGCTATCGACTCGAAAGGTAAAAATAGTTCTACGGCTGCCGTTTTCTACGCTGGGTATTTGGATTAATCCCGCATATTCTTGAGCTATTTGGTAATAAGTACCAGCGAGAACAAAGTTGGCTTCGTGTTCTAAAGGTAAGTCAACAATAATGCGAATTGTCGGCGGAGTAGCATTAAAAAATTCCCGTGATTCTTCGTCATTAAAATTTTGGATGATGGTGCGATCTCCTGTAGGAGAAAGATCAACCCAGTCGCATTTGATGCCTTCAATTTTTAAGCCAAAACGAGGAGTGGCGTAAAGTTTTGTTCCCGTTAAGGTAGCACCAGTTAAGTCAGCACCAATCCATTCTACTTTGATTAATTTTGTCTGAGTTAAATTAGCGTGTACTAAACTTGTATTAGTTAAATTAGCATTGCTTAAATCAGCCCCAGTTAAGTTAGCTCCGCTGAGTTTTGCGCCACTTAAATCTGCCCAAATTAGATTTGCTCCTCTCAAATCAGCCCAACGAAGATTTGCGCCACTTAAGTCTGCTCCACTGAGGTTAGCCATGCAAAGTTGGGACTGTCTCAACTCGCTATCACGTAAATTTGCCCCACTGAGATCGGAAGAAGTCAAATCTGTACCGTTTAGATTAGCCATTTCTAAGTTGGCTTCCCGTAAACAAGAGCCTCTTAAATTGGCTTCGCTCAAGTTAGCGTGACGGAGATTTGCTTGATGCAATGTAGCTTCTCGTAAATCGGCACTGTTGAGGTTCGCTTCACTCATATCAGCGCGAGTGAAATTTGTGCGAATTAACTCAGCTCGAACTAGAGAAGCATGACGCAATTGAGTGCGACTAAAATCGGCTCTAATCAAATTAGCGACGTTGAGACTGGAGTTGTTAAGAATAGCTCCAGCTAGATTTGATCCGCTTAGTCTGGCTACATTAAGTTTGGCGTAACTCAAATTAGCTTCGGAGAGATTTATGCCACTGAGGTTAGCTACACTCAAATTAGCTTGACTCAGATTAACACCATTAAGTTTAGTGCCGCTCAAGTTCACTTCAGCCAGTTCAGCACCACTAAAATCTAAGACTCCCGTTGCATATTTTTCTAGTAATTCTTCTATAGTCATGAACCTACCTCTCGGATGCCAACTTTCATAGTTGGTAAAGTTATGCAGAGAATATGTAAAAGTTTAGTTGTCAATGGTAAAAATGAAAATTGGTATTTTAGGACTCGGACTCATAGGCGGTTCCT
The DNA here is from genome assembly GCF_000332135.1 of Anabaena sp. PCC 7108. NCBI lineage: Bacteria > Bacillati > Cyanobacteriota > Cyanophyceae > Nostocales > Nostocaceae > Anabaena > Anabaena sp. PCC 7108. The sequence goes on along the minus strand of NZ_KB235896.1, from coordinate 4,121,040 downwards.
TAGGTTTTGATTTACAGTCGCAAGGACATCATGTTTTAGGGGTTAGCCGTCGTGAATCAACCTGTAAAAAGGCTGTTGAATTGGGTAGTGTTAATGAAGCCTCAGTTGACATGAGCCTATTGGCATCAGCCGATGTTGTATTTATTTGCACCCCCATAGGACTTATTGTGCCTCAAGTTGAACAATTAATTGCTCATTTACCTAGGACTACTATCGTGACTGACGTGGGTTCAGTCAAAACACCAATAGTCGAGGCAATTACCCCAATTTGGGAAAATTTTATTGGTGGTCATCCAATGGCGGGAAATACAGATGTAGGCATAGAAGCTGCACAGCGAAATTTGTTTGTTAATCGTCCTTATGTACTAACACCAGTGACAACAACGCCCACAGATGCTATTGCAGTGCTGGAGGAAATTGTGCGATCGCTTGGTTCTATTATCTACCATTGTCAGCCAGAAAAACATGATCGCGCTGTCAGTTGGATTTCTCATTTACCTGTTATGGTTAGTGCTTCTTTGATAGCTGCTTGTTTAAGTGAAATAGACCTAGAAATTGCCCACCTTGCTGAAAATCTCGCTAGTTCAGGTTTTCGAGATACCAGCCGTGTTGGTGGTGGAAATCCAGAATTAGGGGTAATGATGGCACAATATAATCGTCAGGCATTGCTACACTCATTACATCAATACCGTCAAAATATCGACGAATTTATTGACCTGATTTCACAAGAAAAGTGGGAAATGTTGGAGCAAAAGTTGCAGTTAAATCAACAGCAGCGACCTAAGTTTATTAAAGATTGATCATGTGTAATCATATCAAGTCCGGTTGTGATTTATACTAATTGCTGGAAATGACTTATGATTAGGTCTAACACGAGTAAGCGGAAAGACTTTGATAATGAGTGATGATCCGGACTTGATATTAAAACCGTTGTTAATTACAAATTATATAGAGGTTTTCACCTCTATTCTTCCCATAAAGCAATACCACCTAATAAACCAGTGATATTGGGAATGAGTTTGACATTTAAGGGCAAATTCATATTTACTCGCACAGCTTCACCACCGCCGATATAAAGGCAATCATAATTAAACAAACTTTGCAAAGATGCGATCGCTTTTTGTAAGCGCCGATTCCATTTTTTATCCCCAATTTTTTCTAAGGCTGCACGTCCTAGCTGTTCTTCATAAGTCTTCCCTTGACGAAAGAGATGATGTCCCATCTCCATATTTGGTACTAACCTACCATCCACAAATAAAGCGGAACCAAAACCAGTCCCCAAGGTAATCACCAATTCCACACCTTTACCTGCAATTGCACCTAGTCCTTGCATATCTGCATCATTAATTACCTGAACGGGCTTGTTTAATCGCCCAGACAGTGCTGTTGCTAAATCAAACCCAATCCAATTTTTATCTAGGTTTGCGGCTGTTTCCGTGACTCCACAACGCACCACACCAGGGAAACCGACAGAAACTCGATGATACTCACCTTGAGATGAAGCTAACATAACAATGGCATTAATTACTACTTCTGGTGTCGCGGGTTGAGGGGTTTCTAACCGTCCCCTTTCGGTTAAGGGTTTACCTGTAATATCCAAAACCATCACCTTAACACCACTACCGCCAATATCCACCGATAGAGTGCGAATTGATCCGTTATCTTCTAGCATGAGTTTTTATCTCCTAGTGCAACTTCTTTGGTTATTATGCGCTGCTAAATTCCAGCCAGCAGCAGATTTTTTGAGAGTCTTTAGCTTTTCTTGCCGTTAGAAATCTCTATCGCCACCCTCATCTAGATTTGCTAGTGTAGGAGTAGTGCAAAAATTGCTAATCCTGGCTCTCTATTATTAAAATTCCTATCAGAGAAAGTATTATGACCGCCTTTGAATCTAACAGCCTACGTTCTTATAGCCAAGAAGAGGTGCAGCAAATTCTGCAATTAGCGATCGCTCGTCAAACCCACGATCATAATCAAGAATTTTCCTATCAGCAAATTATAGAAATTGCTGCTGAGTTACAAATCTCACCTGAAATCGTAAAAAGTGCAGAACAAGACTGGTTAGGACAACAGAATGAAGTGCAGCAGCGCAAAGCTTTTGAGGTTTACCGTTGGAGTAAATTTAAAAAGCGCCTCAGTAATTATACTATTGTCAATATCTTTTTGCTGCTGATGGATTTGATTGGTGGCAATACTCTTTCTTGGTCACTTTATATTTTACTATTTTGCAGTTTAGCCCTAGTGCTTGATATCTGGAATACCTTTCAAACCAAAGGTGAAGAATACGAAACTGCTTTCCAAAAGTGGAATCGTAAGCATCAAATCAAACAGACTATCAATACTGTCTTGAATAAGTGGTTTAAAACATGGCAAGCTTAATAAGTAGTCGTGCAAAATAAATTTTATAGTTAGGAGAGGGAACAGGGAACTCTTAACAGGGAACAGGTAACAGGTAAGGAATACAGACATTCTTTTTGTTTTCAATCAATATGTACAATTAATTTTGCTTGGGTACTTAAACCAAATTGGTATTACCGCTTTCTCGGAAGTCAAAACGAAGACAGCATAGGATTGTCGGAGATTTAGAATAGTTGGTTTATTGACGCCCTGCGATACTAGTAGTCTGTCAAATAAATTTTGATGGATAAAGGAACGAACCGCAAAGAACGCGAAGGAAGAAGGAAGAAACAAAATTTATTTACCCGTCAATTAGTTCTTGACAGACTATTAGTACTGTTACTAATTTTATGTGAGGTTGCACATAATTCTAAAATCTATTGATTTATCTGTCTTTATCCGCGTTTATCTGCGTGCATCCGCGTTAAATTATTTTATGCAGCTTCATATTAATCTAGTATAACACATAATTTGAGTAGCTGATTTTACAAATAAACAATGAATATTTGTGATTAGATGAAAAATATATTTACTGAATAAATAATGGCTAATTTGATAGCAAAATATACATCAAATTGTAGTGGCAATTTGACCAGTTTTTGATTTTTGAATATTGTATAATCAGAAAATAAATAATTACAGCAGATGATAAGTTGCAGGAGATACAAAATCAACTAAAAGCCTACATGACAAGGAGTTTTAATTTTAAGTTTTAAATTTAAGTTTTAAATTTTTAATTGACCGCAGTACTAATAATTTTCCAATATTCAGGAAAACAGAGTAAGAGTACGAATTATTTATCATGCATTCACGCATCTCAGATCATGATTTGCTGCTTAAATCCAGATTGTTCAAATCCCCAAAATCCAGAGGGAAATCAGCTTTGTCAAACTTGTCAAACGCCCCTAGTACAACTTTTAAGAAATCGCTTCCGAGTGATGCGGGTGCTTTCAGATGAAGGGGGATTTGGTAGAACCTACCTATCAGAAGATACAGATAAATTAAATGACTACTGTGTCATTAAACAATTAGCACCAAAATTCCAAGGAACTTGGTCACAAAAGAAAGCAATGGAGTTGTTTAGTGAAGAAGCAAAGCGACTTCGTGAACTAGGAGAACATCCACAAATTCCCACTCTATTAGCTTACTTTGAGCAAGATAATTGTTTGTATTTAGTACAGCAGTTTATTGATGGAAACAATTTATTAAAAGAGTTGCAATTAAGAAAAACCTATAGAGATTGGGATATTCAATCTATTTTGCTAGATTTGTTACCTATTATCCAGTTTATTCATGAGCGGGGAGTTATTCACCGCGATATCAAGCCGGAAAATATTATCAGACGTAAAAGTGACGGAAGATTAGTTTTAATTGATTTTGGATCTTCCAAACAATTAACAGCTAAAGGTCAGAAAAAACATGGTACATCAATTGGTTCACATGGTTATTCTTCCATTGAACAAATTAGAGATGGAAAAGCTTACCCTTCTAGCGATTTATTTAGTTTAGGGGCTACTTGCTTTCATTTATTAACGGGAATTTCTCCTTTTCAATTGTGGATGGAACATGGATACAGTTGGGTGAAAACTTGGCATAATTATTTGCGAACTCCTGTGAGTAATGAACTAGCACAAGTTATTGATAAGCTTTTACAAATAGATGTTAAACATCGCTACCAATCAGCTAATGAAGTTATTAAAGACTTAAGTAAACAATATACACATCTATTACCACCTGCTAGTAATTCATTTGTCCAATTACCAAAAAATAAAACATCCTCTTATCCAAAAAAATATCTTTTACTCAGAAATATTCTTTTGGTAGCTGGGGTGATTTTATCTTTGGGCTTAGGAGAATCTGGTTATAGACATTTTCGCAAATTAAAAACTGGTCTTTCCTCTAGTTTCAGTCCACCACCAATTAGTAAGGTTAAGAGTGATGCTATTGTCCATCAATCTCAAGAGAAGTTGTCGGAGAAAATGTCTTTGGTGAAAACTCTCGTTGGAAATAAAGATTTTATTTCGTCTGTTGCAATTAGTCCAGATGGTAAAATTATTGCTAGTAGTGGTGATTGTAAAAAGGGCTGCGCTAAAAAAAATACCATAATTAATTTATGGAATATTAGCACAGGCGAGGAAATTGCCAGACTGAAAGGACATAAACAAAAGATAAATGTGGTAGCTATTAGCCCAGATGGCAAAAATCTCATCAGTGCGAGTGATGATTACACAATTAAAGTTTGGGATTTAAGCACTAAAAAGCTAATTCATACCTTAATAAGTCATACTGATGCAGTTCATGCTTTGGCTATTAGTGCTGATGGAAAAACTTTAGTCAGTGCTAGTGATGACAAAACAATTAAAGTTTGGAATTTAGCAGTAGGAAAGCTGATTCGTACCCTTAAAGGTCATTCTTACTGGGTGCGAACTGTGGCGATAAGTCCTAATGGTGTCACTTTAGCTAGTGGTAGTTTTGACAGGACTATTAAATTATGGAATATCGCTCAAGAAAAGCCAATTCAGACGCTTACACCAAATTCCCAAACAGTGACATCGTTAGCTTTTAGCCCAGATGGTAAAATTCTCGCAAGTGTTAGCCGCGATAGTGATGCTCTTCGCAGGTATCGCAAAATTAAATTGTGGAATCTCGAAACTGGAACAGAAATTCCCACTTTGATTGGACAAGATAATAATGTGACTACTATTGCTTTTAGTCCAGATGGTAAGATTTTAGCTAGTGCTAACCGCGATCGCTCTATTAAATTATGGGATGTGTCCACAGATAAGGAAATAAGCACCTTACAGGGAGAAACTAGTACAGTTACATCTCTGGCTTTTAGTGGTGATGGTAAGACTTTGGTTAGTGGTGGGGAAGATAATAAAATTAAAATTTGGCGGTTGTCTCAATAGGCTAATATTCTTCACTTTTTAAAGAATTCAGAGATATTTTAGGAGTTTAACTGCGATCGCGCTCCCAATCATCAATCACTTTTTGTAAATACCACTCTTCCGACATCCCTGGATACACAAATTTCTTTTGCTGAATCAGTCTTTGAGCGATTTCCCAATATCCCCCCACTAGACGTAACAGTTTTTGACGTAGTAGATTATGGGTGGCTTTGTTTGTTCCTGGGATAGATGACTGGATTTTCTGTAGGCTATTTAATACTTGTTGATAATTTTCCCAGTCTTCTTGTTCACAAAATATACTCGCTGCTTTTTGATAATCTGCGATCGCATTTGACATTTCTTCTAAAAAGGTGTACGCAAGTCCGCGATTGTAGTAAGCTTGTGCATCTTGGGGATTAATTTCTAAGGCTTGGGCGTAGTCTTGAATAGCAGCCAGATAGTTACACATAGATCGATAAACATTACCTCTAGCAACATAGACTAAACCATTTTCTGGTTCTATCTTGATTGCTTGGTTAAAATCTAATAACGCCCCTTGATGATCTCCTAACTGCGAACGAGCTTTTCCCCGGTTGCGATAAACAATAGCATCTTGAAAATTTAGTTGTAGGGCTTGATTAAAATCTGCGATCGCTTCTTGATAATTTCCCATTTTACAACGCACCACCCCACGACAGCAATAAGCTTGTGCATCTTGGGAATCAGCTTTTAAAATCCAATTTAAATCAGCAATTGCTTCTCCTGTGTCTCCTTTTTCCGCCTTATCTAATAATTGCGTAAAATAATCTTGAGTAGATATGACAGGAATCGGTTGAAAACTACTGGGTGGATTTACTGTAATTTGTTCTTTAGGTTGTATTTGTTTAATCTTCTCTAAACAGAGACGACAATTTTCTTTATCCTTTTGTTGTAAATATAATTCTGCGGCTTTTTTAAAATTAGCGATCGCATCTTCAATATATCCCTGTTTGCGTCGCACCATCCCCCGCAAATTGTAACCAGCAGCAAAATTAAGATTCAGCTGAATCGCTTTTTCTACATCTTCTAAACAACCAGGTAAATTTTTCAGCCCTAACCTTGCTAAAGCACGACCATAATAAGCTTGAACACTTTTAGCATCCAGTTTAATAGCTTCAGTATAATCAGAAACAGCTTGGAGAATTGCACCTGAGTTATAATACGCTAAACCCCTTTTTACGTAAGCTGCGCTAAAATACGGATCAGTTTGGATAGCTTGGTTAAATTCTGCAATAGCACCAGCATAATCTTGTTTTTGAGCTTTTTCTAATCCCCGATTGTAAAATTCCTCATTCATAATCTTTGATCTTATTAATTAAGACTACTATAGGACTTACGCATTGACAAGATTCCTCAGATATGTAATATGAATTATATTTCTTGTAGGGTGCGTCAGACACGATATTTTCACAAAAAACAGATTCTCTCTATCTGACGCACCTTACTCAATAAGTTATTCCCAAAGGCGAAAACGACGCAATTTCGTTCATTCACATCATGGCAGATTCGTACAGTGCGTAAGTCCTATACTATAGGACTGGTATTTGATTTTTGAAATTATCTGTGTAGAGAGGGAACAGGGAACAGGGGAAGTGTACAGAGTGTTTTTCAAGAATCAAATATGATTCCTATATAACCATCCTATATCTAATAACGTCAATCAATTTTGGATTTGAAAAGGATGTTTAAAAATTCCAGGACTTACGCAACTGGCACATTGGTAGGGTGCGTCAGATATCAACAATCTGTTTATTTGCAGGATTTATGTAGTCTGACGCAACTGGCACATTGGTAGGGTGCGTCAGATATCAACAATCTGTTTATTTGCAGGATTTATGCAGTCTGACGCAACTGGCACATTGGTAGGGTGCGTCAGATATCAACAATCTGTTTATTTGCAGGATTTATGTAGTCTGACGCAACTGGCACATTGGTAGGGTGCGTCAGATATCAACAATCTGTTTATTTGCAGGATTTATGTAGTCTGACGCACCCTACAACAGATTTTTAGTGTGACACTTGCGTAAGTCCTAAATTCGTAAAGTTTACCAGAGTAGTTGAAAGGAACCGCGCGGACAGTTTTTTTGAGAAGTAATTAAACGAACATCATATCAAAGCCTCTCCCCCTAGGGAGAAGAGGTTTGGAGACGGGTGATTAACTTTTTCCAGACATCCTCTCTAAAAAATACTCAATCTGAAATTAAACTAGGAGAAGTCAGCACAAAAACATCTCTAGTTCCTATAGCTGGATTTTGAGGTTTAATAGGAGTTGTAAAGTGAAAAAAATCATGATCATTAACTAAAAGTAGTTCTCCTGGTTGGAGAATTTTATTAAAAACTGGTTTCTCTTTTTTAGCCTTATACAAATGTGTTTCTCCACCTTGAATATTGTCTCTACCCACAGCAAATATCCCAATAAAATCCGTACCATCTTGATGAATACCTTCCGGTGCAGGATTTCCCAAATGACCAGGTGAACAAGAAGTTCTAATTTGATGAACACCAATTTCGGCTTCTGGGTGAAGTTGACAAGAATCACAAAATGCTGAAATAACTTGCTTAAAAATATCCAGTTCTACCAACCCATCATCTAATTCTTCAAACTCTCTTTTGATATCACCTAATAAGGGATTATAATCTCGGCTTTGGAATAGATGTCCATGAGGAAGTTTAATCAAGTTATCTCCTGAAACTACCACCCGCGATAACCTTCTGGATCGATATTCTCCTTTAATGTAAGGATCAATTGGTAAATTATGAAAAAATGGCTGTAAATCTTCAGTATTAATTGAATTTACTTTTCTGAGACTAAACAGAAAAGCATATTCTAATTCCGTCGCGCACGAGACTTCTTGCATAGGATATTTCTCCTTGCATTTTTTAACCCTCCCAGTTTTCTTACATAGGAAGTATGTAATCTCCATTATATACAACTATTATTTAATAATCGTAAATTTGACTACAAAAGTTACCAATTTATGGTATTAATAAGACGATTTACAAAAAAAGTAACAGGGAATAGAAAGTGTCTTAAAAACGTCCAAGTTTTCAATCTCACTCTTTTAAGGGTGGGTTTCACTGTTCCCCATTCCCTGTTCCCTGTTAAGAGTTCCCTGTTCCCTCTGAACTATGACAATGACTGATTGGCTTTATCGCTATCCAACTCTATATTCTGGCATTTTACTCAAACGCTACAAGCGCTTTTTTGCCGATGTTCAAATAGCTTCAGGGGAAGTAGTAACAGCGCACTGTCCCAATACAGGCCCAATGACTGGAGTCTCAACTATTGGTAGTGCAGTACAGCTTTCTAAAAGTGATAATCCTAACCGCAAATTAGCTTATACCTTAGAGTTAATTCAAGTACAAGATACAGAACCCACTTGGGTAGGTGTGAATACAGCTTTACCAAATCGGGTAGTGAAATTAGCTTTAGAAAAACATCTTTTCCCAGAATTAGGTGACTATAACCAAGTCAAAAGTGAGGTAGTTTATGGACAAGATAAAAAAAGTCGAGTAGATTTTTTATTAACAGGCAATGATGAACAAATCTCAATTTATTTAGAAGTCAAAAATACGACTTGGACACAAGGTAATTTAGCGCTATTTCCCGACACAGAAACCACAAGAGGACAAAAACATTTACGGGAATTAATGGCACTTTTACCCCAAAGTCGAGGGGTGATGCTGTATTTTATCAATCGGGGTGATTGTCCAGAGTTTGCCCCTGGAGATAGCACCGACCCTGTATATGGTAAGTTGTTACGGGAAGCCATAAATCTGGGTTTAGAAGTCCTACCCTGTCGCTTTGATGTTTCTCCAGAGGGTATTCGTTATTTGGGTTTAGCAAAACTGAAAATTTAATCTGAAAATTTAATCTTCCCAAAATATTGCTGAGTTCTGAACTCAATCAGTTTTTGATCAATTACCGAGAGATAGGTTGAGTAAACTTGAAATAAATTGCTCTCCCCATCTCTAAAATCAAGATTATCAAAATTATTATGATTTCCAGGTATTTAGTTGATCTTGAAATTTACTCAGATTTCCAGGTCGATAATTAAGTGAAGCATCTTGCCAACGTTTCTTGACACTGTCATGCAAATCTGAAAACTGACCGTCAACTTTACGCAGTACCTTTGGTAAAGGAATATCTAATATTTTTGAATCCTGGTGAAAAAGAGTTTGATAATTGGGTTGAATTTTATCTTCAACACAGCTTTTATCTAATTCTAGTCCAATTGCAGATACTTGATCCATCATCCAATCGAGTGCCTGATCTGATAAACCTCTCGTTGATTCTGTTCCTCCTCCCACACAACCATGTACACCAGGAAACCATATTTGTGTTACTTGGTTTGGACTATGAGGAGTCATAGGAGTTACATCAAATGCTTTGCGGTTCTCATCAATTGCAACCGCATGGAATGCTTTCTTAATCCGGTGATTGAGCTTAGTATCAAAAAACTCATATTTCCTATTAAGCCAGTTATCTATTGGGATATAAGGAATCAGGTCTGGAACACCTAAAGAACCCACAGTATCCCAACATCCTAGGACTTCAATAGGTACATTTTCACCATATTTTTGACGAAAATCAACTGCTGTTTTAGCACTAGGATGAGTATCTTCGTCTCTATTTCGATAAAGCTTATAAGCTTCGGGAATCTTGCGAATATATTGTCTTTTTAATAATCCTGAACAATAAATTAATCCGGCCAAGCAGCGTGCAGTATAAGCACCACGACTGAAACCAAATAGATAAATTTCATCTCCATTTTCATAATTAAGGCACAAAAAACAGTAGGCTTTTTGAATCGCTTGGTCAATTCCCCAACCAAAAGCACCACCTCCTATTTTATCAACTAAGTTTCCAGTTCCCAGACCTTGGTCGTAAAATAATGTTTGGTAAATGTGATCATCAGAAACTGGTTTAATAGCTTGAGCCATTTTTACCACATTACTTGGATATGAAGTTTCTAGTGTTTGCCATGTTCCATCAAAGCAGACAATAATCCGTTTCATTTGCATTCACTCTTCTATAGAAAATTCCAAATTTTGATCAAGCTGGAATTTTTTGTATATCACTCCTTTATACCAATTTCATGTAGAGTTGCATAGAATACTGAGATGATTCCCAAATCTAAGCAATCTCGCAACTGTTATTTTTTTACAGTTGTGGCAAAGTAGTAGAAGGGTTATTTGGTGGTGAGGAAGCCCGTACTTATACTGTGATTGGGGATGTGGTTAAGTAGGTGGGCGTTAAAAATTGTCGTTGGGGTAAGGCAGGGAGCAGGGGGCTTTCTAGCAGGGGGAAAGAGGGTTTCAGCCCTATTTACTTTTCTTCACATACCTTTAAATTTTTCTGTTTACCTGACTTGAAAAATCTTGTATTGATTGGATAACTGATATACTCTATCTTTAACTTTTCTTAGCATTACTTAACGAATTTCTAATTACAAAAGATGAACATAGATTAAAAATAGTAAATAAAATCAGATTTTGTAAAGTTTATTAGGCTAAATTGAGAGTATGCTTAATCTAAATAAAAACCTAGTTGCAATATTTAAGTAAATCAGTGCAAATAAACTTAAATATTCATTAGTTTTTGACTCATTGGTTAGTTTTAATCGTACTAACTAATGACTCGTAACTAATGACTAAATAGCTGAAGTTTAATTGTGCTTGTTTACTGACTAGGTTGTTGTGCAGGGAGCATCCGTTCTGATGCTCAGTACTAGCAGCGAAACCCCAAGAAACCTTAAGAACAATTACGGAAGATGATAGAAAAAATTTTGCTGGCTGTCTCTGGACTGGGACACGCGGAAGAAATGCTCAAGACATTGAGAGAAATGCCATCAATCCAATCTGCAAAAGTTACAGTTCTGCACGTTGTTTCTGGGCAAAGTACTTCTGCTGCTATGACAGCTAAATGGGAAGAAGGTGGTAAAATCCTCGCTAATGCAATTCAGTCTTTGAACTTAGATCCTAGTCAGGTTTCTTCGATTTTGCGACAAGGTGATCCCAAGGATGTAGTTTGTCAAGTAGCTGAAGAAGTTGATGCTGACTTGATTATCATGGGTTCACGAGGACTAAAGCGATTACAATCGATTTTATCGAACTCAGTTAGCCAGTATGTTTTTCAATTGTCTTCTCGTCCCATGTTGCTGGTTAAAGATGACATTTATGTCAAAAGAATCAAGCGTGTGATGGTGGCTATAGATAATTCTGAAGCAGCTACAAATTGCTTGAATTTAGCTCTATTTTTGTTGCGTGGTGTCACAGGTGGTCAGTTAGTTTTGGCTAATGTCAACACAGATTTAGGCGGCAAATTATCAGGAATTACTGATATCAAACCAGAAAAAAATTCAGTTTTGGGACTTGCAGTTGCTGAGGCTGAAAGACAAAATGTTGCGGTTCGTTGTGTCACTAGTAGTGGCAAAACTGGGGAAGAAATTTGTCGTTTAGCTGAAGAACTGAATGTAGATTTATTATTGCTGGGTTCTCCAGATCGTCGTCCATCTATTGCTAAGAGTTTTGTGGATCTAGACAGACTTATTGGTGCTTCTTTGTCTGACTATGTTCGAGTCAATGCGACTTGTCCTGTATTGTTAGCGCGGACGGTTGCATAGTTAGAGTTTTTTCTCTTGCAGGTGGGAGGTTTGGAGAGAGGGATGATATTTAATTTAGCCCATCTACTTAATTACTTATCAAAAAACCCCATCTCTCTATCTCCGCATCAGACCTAATTAGGACTTGCTGAGAAAGTCTTGTAGGCAGGTGACTCTTAACAGGTGACAGGTGACAGTTTCAAGAGTTAAATGGGAACGATTTTGCCTTTGAGTAGGAATTAAATGCCAGGTTTTTCAGTTGCCACCTCATAAAAGCTCGCACTTTTTTAAATTCTAACAGGCTAAAACCCTTTACCTGTAAAGTTTTCAGATTTATATGGCTAACGCCACGCTACGCTATCAGCAACCCCTAATTATAAGTTTTTAAGCAGATGGTGTTTATATTGGTAATTAATAGTACTTTTTCAAATTACCAATACATAATCCAAAACTGGTATCGGTGGTTGATAAATAAAAACCCTAGCACTAAAAGTGTAAGGGTTTTTTCTTTTATAGTTCAAGTATTAACTATCTTTTCCACCTTGGCGGCTGGCAGTTTGGATGTAAAGTATGATTAAAAACACGGCAGGAACTAGAACGAACAAAATGCTCGCTACGAACCCCAACTCATTAACTTGCATGGCAAGATCGCCTCTCTTTGATTTCCAGTTAACAATTTTAGAATAGCATCATCGATGACAGGGTTTGCTCAAATTTTCTGTTTCGGTCAGTAGTTATTGGTTATTAGTCGTTGGGTAAAATTTTCAACTCGCCAACTCTTTACTTAAGGCTTGGTAACAACACTGACGGGTCCATTAACTAGGGTTTGACAAGCCAGGCGGTAATTATCGGGCTTTTTCTTGAATTTGCGGTTTTCTACATCGGTGCGGGGTGAGAGGTTTTCTAGTCCTTCAACTACCTCAACAACGCAAGTAGCACACTGACCATTTCCGTTACAATTCGTCACCTTAGCCAAGAACTTATAGATATCGATGCCATTTTCTATAGCTTTGATGCGGAGATTAGCACCATCGGCCGCCACTATTTCTTTATTTTCTTTAACAAATTTAATGTTTCCCATAACTGATTCCTCGCTGAGTGTAAGTGTGGCTTGTGGCTTTGTGTTAATCAAGTTTGATGCTTTAGACCCTTGGGAAAATGACTTTTTACAAGAGTTCTCCTGTTATCCTAGTTAATTATAGTTATTTATTGCAAAATATTAATAAATATCAATTTTCGCTAAGATAATAGGAAAAAAAATAGGACAGGTGTATGTTTCCTGTCCAGAGAATTAATAAGAGATTGATTTACCTGAAACCTACGGCTGCTTGCCAAACAAAAGCGAGCAACAAGAAGAATACAGGAATTACTGGGAGAACATCTACCAAGGGGTCGAAGATTTGGTAAGCTTCAGGCAGTTTTGCTACTAAAAGTGCTGCTTCCATGTTTGTTTAAATCCACCTAATCCAACACATCTTTCATAATTGAGAAGTATCTTAACATGGTTTGGTAATTGGTAAAATCTCTACCTGTTAAGAGTTCTCTGTTAAGAGTTCCCTGTTACCTTCTTCTGTCAACCAGTGACCAAAGTCGTCTACAAAGCGATCGCTCAAAATTGATGCCCGAATCTTTTGGGTAAAGCGAATCAGTTCGGTGATGTTGTGAATACTCAACAAGGTATAGGCTAATATTTCTTGCGATCGCACTAAATGTGATATGTATGCACGACTAAAATTTACACAAGCATAACAAGGGCAAGTTTCATCTAAGGGCGTAAAATCTTCCCGAAACTTGGCATTTTTTAAATTCCAACGTTCACCCGATACTATCGCTGTTCCATGTCGCGCCCATCTGGTGGGAATCACACAGTCGAATAAATCGACACCACTAGCGATCGCAATTGCCATTTCTCGATAAGTACCCACACCCATCAAATAACGCGGCTTATCAACTGGTAACAACGGCGCTGTAGTTTGGACAATTTGCGCCATTAGTTCTGTTGGTTCGCCCACACTCACCCCACCAATGGCATATCCGGGCATATCTAGTTTTGCTAAAGCTTCCGCAGCCCGGACGCGCAAATCTAAATACACACCCCCCTGCACGATGGGAAACAATGCTTGATCGCTGCGTTTGTGGGCGACTATACAGCGTTCTAGCCAGCGATAAGTACGGTCTGTGGCGGCTTCTACTTCTTGACGAGTGGCGGGATAGGGAGGACATTCATCAAAAGCCATGATCACATCAGCCCCCAAAATATTCTGTATTTCAATAGAGCGTTCTGGGGTTAATTTAATCATCTGCCCGTCATGAGGTGAGCGAAAAGTTACACCTTCTTCTGTAATTTTTCGCATCTCGCTCAAGCTAAAGACTTGGAACCCACCGGAATCTGTGAGCATGGGACCATTCCAGCCCATGAACTTATGTAGTCCACCACCTCCAGCAACAATTGCTTCCCCTGGTTGGAGGTGCAAATGATAGGTATTAGATAAAACCATTTGCGCCCCTGTATCTTTGAGTTGAGCAGGGGTGATAGTTTTGACATTTGCCAGCGTTCCTACAGGCATAAATCGGGGAGTTTCGACTTCCCCGTGAGGAGTGTAAAATACTCCGGCTCTGGCTTTGGTATGGCTACAGGTAGCTAGAGATTCAAAGGAAAAATTGGTCATTGGTCATTGGTCATTGGTCATTGAAGTCAATTGATTTCTATCCACACTCGGTACTCAGTACTCGGTACTCAGTACTCAGTACTCAGTAATTAGGGGTTAAACCCTGCATCATACTACTGCCTTATTGGGTATATTATTTTTTGGTTAGAAGCAATCGGAACAATCATCATCAATTTCTGCATCCCATCTGGCTGAGAGTACCTGATCCATCATTGCTTCTATGGCAACAATGTTAAAATGGCGATCGCATCGTTCTTGTAAAGGTATTGATAGGGGAATCAAGCGCAAACAGATATCCTCTTGGATTAAATCAAAATAGGTTTCTTGTTGTGGCGATTGTTTTAGTTCCAAATAGTCAAAACTATAAATATTCAGATACAGCGCTTTGTTAGCTACTAATGTAGACCTTTGCGGACTGGTAAATACTTCCATCACATCCCCTTCACCCTCGCTGAGTAGCTTGTTGTCTTGGGTGTAAATGTAGCGGACTCGGCCTAAATCAGTCAGTAATCGTCGGATGTCGAGCTTATTGACAATAATGCCAGTATTAACAATGCACGGGGCTGGTATCCTGGTTTCCGGTAGATGATGACTCATAGAGAAATAGCTATTGAGGGATGGTGAGTGACAACACAGCTAAAAAGTCAATTGCGTAGCTTTTTGACTCCCTACATTTCCAAAATATCAACTTTGTCGGGTGATCGTCCATTAAAGAATCGAAAAGCGGATCATCCCTGAGCAGTTTGTGGCTTTTGTAGCCAGCAATATATTTGTATTAATTGCTACTCGTTAGGTTGATAATCGTCCCACTAGCATAACAAATTTTTTGTCATAAGTCGCTAATTATGAGTAAATACAGCAGATTGCTAGTATTAAGATGATGAAAATATTACAGTGGTGCAAACAACAACTTCTACATTTAATAGCGAGCATACTATTTTATAGTGCTATTCCTTTACCTTATATCAAGGACTTAGAATTCAATCGAGTAGCCTGTTTTGCTCCAGTTGTCGGGTTGATGATTGGTGGAAGTTTAGGTTTATTGGATATGGCGATTAGTTATCTAAATATGGCAGTATTAACTCGTAGTGCTTTGGTAGTTTGTATTTGGATGGCAATTACGGGAGGACTACATTTAGATGGAGCAATGGATACAGCCGATGGATTAGCGGTGACTGATCCAGAAAGAAGATTACAAGTGATGGTTGATAGTGCTACAGGTGCATTTGGGGCGATGGCAGCGATCGCTATCTTACTACTGAAAACTACTGCCTTGACTGATTTGTCAGAAAACCGCTATTTGGTATTGATTGCGGCTTGTGGGTGGGGACGTTGGGGACAACAAGTGGCGATCGCTTTTTATCCTTATTTAAAACCTACAGGTAAAGGTGCATTTCATAAACAAGCGATTCGTTCTTATCAAGATTTATTACCGAGTTGGTTTTTACTGTTAGGTTTGAGTATTTTAGTTTGGTTAATTAATCCCCAGAATTTAATTTTAGCTATAGGAATGATAATTATTGGCAGTGTGATTTCTAGTTTAATACCAGCTTGGTTTAATCATAAATTAGGTGGACATACAGGAGATACCTATGGTGCAGTTGTTGAATGGACTGAAGCTTTATTTTTGTGTGTAATTACTAGTTTTTCGTGAAAGCTAATTTTTCAATTCCGGGGGGATTTATCATCCCCGACTCACAATCCCCACCTGATGAGTAGAGTGAAGGTGGGGACTTCCGCGACAGGTTAAAGTTGATGGGAAGCTAAAAAAGCATCAACTTCTGCCGGAGTGGGTTGGGATGCGATCGCACCTGGTTTAATAGTAGTTAATGCCCCCACAGCACTAGCATAGGTAACAATCCGTTTGGCCGTTTCTCCATCTCTCAAACTTTGAATACCAGATTGATGTAATTGGTGGATAAACCCAGCCAAAAAACTATCTCCCGCACCAGTCGTATCAACCACAGGCATAGAAAAAGCAGGTACTTTGCCTTCGTTCTCACCTAAACAATAGGCACAACCATTTTCACCATCTGTCACCAAAACTCCTTCCAGTGAATTCAATCGGTAAGTAATTGCACCAGGATCTGTAGTATTAAATAGCCATTCAGCTTCTTCTTTGGTCAGTTTGAGAAAATCGAAACGCTTTAATAATGGGAGAATTTTGGCCTTGGCTGTATTTTCGTCTTGCCAAAATACTGGTCGCCAATTTATGTCTAGAATGATTTTCAGGTCATACTGTTCTGCTAATTCTAAGGCTCGCAAAACAGCTTGCTCACTTTCAGGATAGGCTAATTCTAAAGTTCCTACTACTAAAAAGTCGGCTTCATTAAAGAGAGCAGGTAATAATTTTGTAGATTGTAAGCGAGTATCTGCAAATTCTGAAGTATCATAGTTACCAAAACCGGCAAAAGTGCGATCGCCCGCCAAATCCCTAGTCACATAAACTTGTCGTGTTGGTGCTGTAGAATGAAGCTGCACACCTGTGGTATCTACACCTACATCTTGTAATAGCTTCACCAGTGTATTACCTGGTTCATCTTCTCCTACTGCGCCAATAAACCCTGCTGGCGTTCCCAACTTCACTAAAGCACAAGCCACATTAGCAGGCGCTCCCCCTGGGTAGGGAGTCCAAGACTGTACTTCTTCCAACTTTAGACCCATTTGATCAGCTAAACAATCAAACAAAACCTCACCAAGGCACAAAACACGGGGATTACTCATCTCATTTTTGATTTACGACTTGGGATTAGAAATATGTATAAAATCTACAACAAATTTTATTCATTTGTCTCCAGTTATTCATACAATACAATAGCAATTTTTGTGACTAAATAGAGTATATCTGCTTTTAAACTCCCATTTGTTTTTGCCTGCATAGTTCAAAAATTTTTGATCTATAAACGTACTATTTACTACAAAATATCGAATGAACTAGATTAATACCAATTTTATGTGATGTTGCACATAATTCTGAAATCCATTGATTTATCTGTCTTTATCCGCGTTTATCTGCGTGCATCCGCGTACCCTATGCCTACGGCACGCTTTGCGAACGGGAAGCAAGCTACAATTATTCTATGCAGCTTCATCTTAATCTGGTATAAGGTCTAGATCAAATCCAAAGAAAATATAGACTTTGGTATTACTGGGAACATTTGTAATGCCTAGCTTTGAGAGAATCTTTTAGAATTAGAAATAGTGATTGAGTACATATACCAAGGGAGGAATAAAGAAGTCATGGCTGCTAGTGAGTCTCAGACCCCTGTTAGTCTGTCAGACAGAGAACTGCAAATTATCGACTTAGTGGCCACCGGCTTAACTAACCAAGAGATTGCAGCCAAACTGGAAATCAGCAAACGTACAGTTGATAACCATATCAGCAACATTCTCACCAAAACCAAAACTGATAACCGCGTCGCTTTGGTTCGCTGGGCTTTACAATGGGGCAAAGTTTGCTTAAACGATGTCAATTGCTGTATTCTCCCCACCGCTCAAGATGAAACCGTTAGTTAGTCGATTACTACTATTCCCATCTGGTATGCTGAAAAGTCAATTTTGAGGTTTACTGATTGTTCTCCTCCTCACACCCATTTTTCAGT
Source organism: Anabaena sp. PCC 7108 (assembly GCF_000332135.1). Classification (NCBI taxonomy): domain Bacteria; kingdom Bacillati; phylum Cyanobacteriota; class Cyanophyceae; order Nostocales; family Nostocaceae; genus Anabaena; species Anabaena sp. PCC 7108. Next base: position 4,102,840 of record NZ_KB235896.1, on the reverse strand, counting down.
GTGAACCTCTACCACAAGTTCCGCAACTTTCACTTAGCGGGAGTTGACGCTAAGGACTCAACTTTTTTCAGTATCGGAACTTGTATACCATCATCTTTCTTAAGCTAATCTACCTTTAAGTTGCATCATCCGCAGTTACTAGAAAGACAAGGAGATGCAATTTAAATGATCATCAGCTGACAATTCAACAAAACAGATAACCAAGGAAAAGCTGAAGCTATCAATCAACATCTGGTGAAAAAGTAGAACCGATAACGCATATTTAAAGACAGGTCGATGTCTAATAGACTTTTGTAAGCAGTCAGGGAAAATGCCAGGGGAAAAGGGTATAATTTTTCATTTACTCTTTTCCCCATACCTTAGTCTTTGTTCAGAAATTATCCATAAAAATTAGCAATAATTTAGTTCTACAAGAGCTACATTGGAAAGAACTCTATGTTGCTTTATCAGCTTGGGTCAACATGAATAGTTCTACTTCTTTCTCAAATGGCTCATCTCCCTTTGACTTTTTTAAGTTTGACTTAATCGCACCATCACCCAAACAAGACACTGAATTACTCAAACAGCTATCTTTTCTGCCTGGGTTACAAGAAATTCTCATGCTGCGTCAGGTTCACGCCCTAGAACACGCTACCGTTTGGGTTCTCAGTGAAATCAAAAGCGCTTGTATACCTGCAAGAAAGCCGACAAATGTGCAATTGGATAACGAATTACTGGGCGGCTTGTCTACCGAACATGGATTTTATCTTTATGGTGATGTTAATATCAGTCATCTGCGACGTGCGGTAACATTAGCCCAACATCGCCTCACCAGTGGAGAATGGGATTTAGCTGTTCATCCCCGTTGTGGTACAAATTTATCTGTAGCAATGCTATTGACAGCCGGAATGGCTGTAGGTGTACATTTGTTGCTACCATTTCGACCTATTGAACAACTCATTGGTTTAGGTTTAGCAGCGACAACAGCATCGGAACTAGCCCCCAATTTAGGTTCTATAGCTCAACGTTATTTAACAACAGCTATCCCATTTAATCTAGAGACTGAAAATATTACCCGTACACGGGATGCTTGGGGACGTGAAGCACATTTTGTCAAAGTGAACTGGTGTGAGTAAATAAGTAGGTTGGCGTTAAAAATTGTCGTTATGACAAGGCAGGAGGCAGGGGGCAGGGGGCAGAAGGAAAGAGGTTTTTGGGCAACTTTACTTTTAGTTACATAGTACTCTTCGAGAAGCCGCTCCGCGTCTACGTTTTTTTTGTGCCTTTCTACTTAAATACCTATTAATTGTGTGATGAGAAAACTTTACTTTTTAGTACCAGGAACAGATGGAAAGTTTGCCTGTGGTGGTCTTTGGGCGGAGTTAAAAACAGTTACTTTAGTTCAACAGATTTGTAGTGCTGATGTTGTCACTTACCGTCAACGTGAACCAGGTAAACTTTTTCTTGACGATCTGCTCAAGCAGAACAACTTAGATCATGTTATTTTTGTGATTAGTTGGGGATTTGATATCGCTAAACTAGCGCCTAAACTGCAAAAATACAATGTGGTTTATCATGCTCACACTGCTGGTTATAAATTCAATCTACCGTCAGATATTCCCATTGTGACAGTCAGCCGTAACACGATGGGATATTGGGGACAAAAATCACCTAATTCTTTAATTTATTATTTACCTAATCAAATCGCTGATGAATTTACAAATTTGCATCTTGAACGAGATATTGATATTTTAGTTCAAACCCGAAAATCTTCTGAATATTTAATTAAAGAATTAATTCCCGCATTGCAGCAAAAATGTAAAGTCTTTGTCGTTGATTCTTATATCGAAGATTTACCGGGATTATTCAACCGCGCTAAAATTTATCTTTACGACTCTGCCGAATATTGGGCGCAACAAGGCGTGAGTGAAGGTTTTGGCTTACAACCAATGGAAGCTCTCGCTTGTGGTTGTCAAGTTTTTTCTAGTGTCAACGGCGGACTTTCTGATTATTTAGATCCTGGATTTAATTGCTATAAAATAGCTGGCTATTCTCTAGAATATGATGTGCAGAGAATTTTAAAGTCTCTCACATCACCAATCACACTAACTTTATCACCGGAGGTTTTATCAGAGTACCGAACTGAGAATATTTTACAGCGATTGCCAGTGATTTTGGCAGAAATAAATGAGTTCTTTGACCACAAAAGCCATAACTCAGTCAAGATTCAAAATTTAACAAGATTGCGTTTAGCAAAATTATTTGTAGGTAGAGTATATGGTAAACTAAAGAAGAAATATTTTTCTAAGTATTTGTAATCCAAAATCCAAAATCTAAAATCCAAAATCTAAAATCTAAAATCCAAAATCTAAAATCCAAAATCTAAAATCCAAAATCTAAAATCCAAAATCTAAAATCTAAAATCTAAAATCCAAAATCTAAAATCCAAAATCTAAAATCTAAAATTATTATGAGTCGTCGTTTACTAGTTACTGGGGGTGCGGGGTTTATTGGTGCAAATTTTGTGCATCACTGGTGTCGGGTTTATCCAAATGACCGTGTAGTAGTTTTGGATGCTCTCACCTATGCTGGAAATCTCCCCAATTTGAAGTTAGTTCAGGAATACGAGAATTTTGGCTTTGTCCAGGGAGATATATGCGATGGCTACGCCGGCCAAGGGCAACGCACTCTTGTTGATAAAATATTAGGAGCAGAAAATATTGATACCATAGCTCATTTCGCTGCTGAATCTCATGTAGACCGTTCCATTCTTGCTCCTGGGGCTTTTGTACAAACTAACGTAGTTGGAACCTTTACCCTTCTAGAATCCTTCCGTCAACACTGGGAAACAAAAGCACAGCCAGAAAATTATCTTTTTCTCCATGTTTCTACTGATGAAGTCTATGGTAGTTTATCCCCAGATGATCCGGCTTTCTCGGAAACTACAGCATACAGTCCCAATAGTCCCTATTCAGCCTCAAAAGCTGGAAGTGATCACTTGGTTCGAGCCTATTACCACACTTATAAATTACCGACAATTATCACTAATTGCTCTAATAATTATGGGGCTTTTCAATTTCCAGAAAAGTTAATTCCTTTAATGTGTATCAATATTTTAATGGGTAAGCCATTACCAGTTTACGGAGATGGTAAAAATGTACGAGATTGGCTTTATGTTAATGATCATTGTCAGGCTTTAGATGTGGTAATTCATCAAGGAAAGCCAGGTGAAAATTATAATATTGGCGGTAATAATGAAGTGGAAAATATCAGTCTTGTCAAAACTTTATGTCAAATTATGGACGAGTTAGCACCTGATTTACCAGTGAGTCCGGCTGAAAAGTTGATTACTTTTGTCAAAGATAGACCAGGACATGACCGACGATATGCAATTAACGCCAATAAGTTAAAAACTGAGCTTGGTTGGAGTCCTTCTGTGACAATTACCGAGGGTTTACGTCTCACAGTGCAATGGTATCTGGAGAATAGTGATTGGTGGAAACCACTACTATCTGAGGAATATCAAGCTTATTATCGGCAAAATTACAGTCAGTAGGGGCGTATTGCAATACTGTTCAGTTAAGAATATTCGTAGGTTGGGTTTCCTTACGTCAAAGGCCATTGGTCACAATCCGGGAACCCCGTCCAAATCTCCCCAACCTACACATTTTTATTTTTTAGTAGGGGCGTATTGCAATACGCCCCTACCGCTTTTGAATATTAATGTCATGGAATCTTGATATAACTCCCTTCTCAAAACTCCTTATGTCAGGAAGTTATGACATATTGATCCCCGAAGAACTGATAAATACGTCAAACAGACCAAAAACCGTCTTCAGACCCCTTGCTCACTAGGCATGATTACCGGTTAGTATTTATTTGAAGAAAGCAAACCGCTGATCCCAAAGAAATGCTAATGATGGCAGGACGAGGAATCAAAAGCTTGTATTTCTCAATTTAAAAACAAACTAAAACATTTATAAACTGGGCAAAACCAGAAGTCAGGAATAAGAAATTCATCTGGGATAGGTGACATTTTAACAACCATTCTATAACCCGGGGAAATCATTTACCTTTAACACTACTGGAGGCCAAATTAATGGCAAAAGAACGCCCCCCGCTAGAGGAGATGACATTACGGCAACTTCGTAAAGTTGCTAGTGAATTTAGCATTTCTCGCTATAGCCGAATGCGTAAATCTCAATTGCTGGCATCGATTCAGGAAGTCCAGCACAACAAAGTTTCGCTTAGTCCATCTCGTTCACTGGAGGCACAGGAGACCGTGGAAGCAGCAAAGTTTGAATTAGGTCAGGAAGATCGTACTGGTGGCTCTCTAACTGATGTAGATGAGGTGCTTGCCGATTTACCAGCGGGTTATGGTGACAGCCGTATTGTGCTGCTACCACGTGATCCTCAATGGGCTTACACATATTGGGATATTCCCAATGATCATAAAGAGGAACTCCGCCGTCAAGGGGGACAAACCCTAGCATTGCGGATTTATGATGTCACTGACATCAATGACATTGAATACCAAAGTCCTCACAGCATTCAAGAATATCCTGCTGATGAATTAGCAAGAGAGTGGTACATACCCATTCCAGTGAGCGATCGCGATTATGTCATCGATATCGGTTATCGTACCGCAGATGGTCGTTGGTTAGTACTAGCTCGTTCTGCTAGAGTTCATATTCCTCCCGTCTATCCTTCCGACTGGATTGAAGATGTCTTCATCACCGTAGACTTTGAAGAAGACTTACGCGGTAAGACTAAGTATGAACTAGTTCCCCCAGCTAAGAAAATTGCCACTACCGCTGCTGGTGCAAATGGCAACCCCATTTATGACGAAATCTTTGGTTTAGCAGAATCTGCTGAAGCACAACGGGTAGCTGGTTCTATATTTGGTTCCATGCAGCACGTAGCCGGTTCTGTCAGTCCTGAAAAATCTATCAGCTCCTACGTATTCCCATCTGGTGTAGGTATGTGGGCAGTTCCTAGCGTGTCTGGTTTAACCATGTCCGGTGTAGGTATGTCTGGTGTAGGCTTCTCCGCTTCTGCTGTGCCTGTACGTCCTCGCAAGTTCTGGTTAATTGCCGACGCTGAATTGATTGTATATGGTGCAACTGAACCAGATGCGAATGTAACTATTGGTGGTCGTCCAATTAAGCTGAATTCAGATGGTACATTCCGCTTCCAAATGTCCTTCCAAGATGGTTTAATTGATTACCCAATTTTAGCTGTTGCTGCTGATGGTGAACAAAGCCGTTCTATTCACATGAAGTTTGAACGTGAAACACCTTCTCGCAATACCAATACCAAGGATGAAGCTGTTCTGGAATGGCTTTCGTAATTCTTGGATTTCACATTGAATTTTACATTACGCCATAACTGCATTTTTTAATAATCCCCGCTATAGTAATCCTGTAGCGGTTTTTTTCATGATATGTACTTAAAAACCTGCTTTGCGAGCCGCAACAGCTGTTGACACCTATATTTATGAGGGAAATTTATGAGGGGATTAGTAAGCGATCGCTGACAGATACTTGTCTAATTAGCTTATCTGTTGTTATATTATCTATAGCTTCTGAAGTAATCTATAGCTTCCAATAGCTCCTAAAAAATTTGGTTTTTGACTGAGTGAGAATGTAACCTGAAGATATCTATAGTTTCTGAAGTTATGGGTCAAACTAAAAAGGCAAAAATTACATTTACTTGCTCACATGAACTACGGGAAGAGTTAGAAAGTATTGCAAATGCTGAAGATCGTACATTATCCAATCTTGTAGAACGGATGATTACACGAGCAATTCAGAGCTACAAACCTCAAGACCAGAAAGCAAGTTAGCCGCACGCACAGCCAGCAAAAATCGGCATGACCAACCCACAACCAGTAGACACCAACACCCGTTTAACCAACATCGACTCACACCTACAGCAGTTAGATGATGAGTTTGAGACTGTCAAACAGCTTTTGATATCAGCCGCTTCCTATGCTGAATCAGCCAATAATCGCATTGACAGGCTATCAGAAAGGCAAGATATCACCCAAAAACAGCTTGACGGGTTATCCGTAACAGTTCAAGTCATGGGCGAAAAAGTTGACAACTTTATTGTCAAAGTAGATGAGCAGTTTGACCGATTAAGCCACAAAATTGATGATTTTGTGGATACAACCAAAGCGCGTAATGCTGTAGTAAATAATGTAGTTCTCGAATTACGAGATAGCCAACAATCAACAAATGCTGCTATAGAGAGGCTGGAGAGAATTTTAGAGCAATTGCTGAGGCAAAAAGATTAAAATAATTCGTAATTCGTAATAGTGCCTACGGCAGGCTACGCCAACGTAATTCGTAATAATGCCTACGGCAGGCTACCGCCAACGTAATTAAGTTTTGCAACGGGGATTTAGCTGAGGCATCAAAAATTTCTGTCTGTAGAGGCAGGGGAATTAAACCCCCAGCATTGGTTAAAGCGGATTGTGAATTCATTTACTGTCATTTTTTTGTATCGGGCAGTTAACAGGTAAAATATTACATGAGAATGATAAGGCAAGAAATTCAATGATTGATTTGTTATATCCAGTAATAATCCCCGCTATAGTAATCCTGTAGCGGTTTTTTTTGTGATCATAACCGCAGATAAACACAGATGAACACAAATAAATTATTTTTGATATCTATGCCAATAATTAGCGCCAGTTTATTATTAGGTTGTCAGGATATGGTGGCTAATTCAGCCCCAAAAACATCTACTAATTGTCCTGGTAATAATTCCCAGTTTAGTATTGAATTTTTGAAGACTAATAATCAAGGTGAAAGATACAGTAAAGGGATCAATCATGTGATTCTTTTTAATCCTAAATCACCTAGTTTAGATTTTAAGGTGAATCTGGGTTTAGCTCATAAAATATATGCTAAAGATAGTAGAGGAAATTTTCGTAAAGAATTCATACCCAAACAGTTTGGTCAATTGATATCAGACGAAAATTCAAAATTAAATGGTAAATCACCAATTGCAGCTATTAATGCTGACTATATAGATACTGTTAATAAACCCCAAGGTTTAAATATTTCTCGTGGGGTAGAGTATTCAGGTGCGTTTAAAAATAAACGTTCTTCCTTTGGGATATCAGGTGGAAACCCAAGGCAACGTAGAGCTACTATTGATACTGGGAGAAGAGCAGCGAATTCTCTTAATTACAATTTAGTAGGTGGTAATGGTAGATTTTATAGTCAAGGTCAGTTTAAAGATATTTGTAAAGCCTTGGGAGAATTTGCTTGTAAAGGTGCAACTAATCGCTCTATGGCTGCAATTACAAATAAAGGTTATGTAATTTTGTTAGTTAATGATGTGAAAGCTAATTCTAGTATTCAAACTTCTGCAATTAATAAAGAATTGCTACCCAGTCAGTTTGATGATGTGTTATCAGGAATTGCTAGAAATAACTGTTTAGGGAGAATTCAAGAAGGGATTTTATTTGATGGGGGAATGTCTCCGGGATTGTTTTATAACAATAAGGTATATGTAGAGAATTTTGGACCCATTGGATCGGCGTTTTTGATTTATAAGAAATGATAGTGCGATAGTTTCAGAAGCTACTTTACATCTGACAGCGTTCTAGATAAAGTTGAGAAACCTTATCTTTTGGATTACGACGCAAACAATCTTCAAAACGTAACCCTCATAACTAGACGTGCGCCTGACAATGCATCTGGCTCAAGAGTGTAGAGATTGCCTGTATTAATTTATCTGGTTCAATAGGTTTGGCAATATGTTGTTGAAAGCCTGCTTGTATTGCTTGTTGGTGATTAATATCTCCGGCGTAGGCAGTCAAAGCGATCGCGGGAATCTGTCCACCTTGCTCTGGTGGCAAAGCTCTGATCTGCCGCATTAGCATATATCCATCAATTTTTGGCATCCCGATGTCAGTAATGAGGATATCCGGTGGGGATTGAGTTAAGGACGTAAATGCTTCATCAGCGGAGGCAAATGCGATCGCCCTTGCCCCTACTTGTTCCAAAAGAAAAACAATCAGATTTCGTGTATCAGTGTCGTCATCAACCACTAAAATGTGGAAACCCTTTAAATCAAGAGATAGTTCTGACAATTGAACATCTTGATTAACAGTTGGTACAGTGGGCATCAGTGGAAACTTAACCGTGAATGTAGCTCCCGTTCCTTCACCCTGGCTCTCTGCCTCAATAGTGCCACCGTGCAGATTCACTAAATGACGCACGATTGCCAGACCCAAACCCAATCCACTAAACTTACGGGTGGTAGTGCTATCCGCTTGCCGAAAATAATCAAATATATGAGGTAGAAATTCAGGAGAAATACCCATGCCATTGTCGCTAATGGTAATTTGAGCTTGATTATCAACCTGTTCCAATCGCACCTCAATCCGACCCTTTGGGGGTGTAAATTTAACGCTATTGCAGAGCAAATTCCATATCACTTGCTGTAAACGGGTTGAGTCACCTAAAACAAGTCCTAGATCCGGATCTAGCATAGTTTTTATCCGAATAGACTTGGCTTCTGTTGCGAGTTGCACAGTTTCGATTGCTGCTTTAATAGTTGAGGCTAGATTAATCGGGTTACTTGTGAGACTAAGCTTGCCCCGTAGAATCCGGGAAATATCCAGCAAATCTTCAATCAATTCAGCTTGCAGTTTGGCATTCCGCTCAATAGTTGCCAGAGCTAACTTTGTTTTTACCTCGTCTAGCTTGCCAGTTTGTAGCAACCTAGACCAACCCAAAATGGGATTGAGGGGCGATCGCAATTCATGGGATAGCACCGCTAAAAATTCATCCTTAATCCGGTTGGCAGCTTGGGCTTCTTCTCTGGACGCTTCTGCCGCCGACCGTGCTTGCTGTTCTGCTTCATATAACTGGTGCAATTGTTTAATGTAGTGGCGTTCACGAGCAAGCAAGTGTTCGCGTTCGCGTTCGGCTTCTTTCCGCTCTGCCCGCACCAGTGCATCCCGCATTTCTCGACGCACTGCCTCTGACAATCGGTTTAAGTTGTCTTTCATCACATAGTCGTGAGCGCCCGCTTTCATCATTTCCACAGCAGATAATTCGCCAATTGTGCCGGAAACGACAATGAAAGGAATATCTTTTTGACTCTGCTTCACAATTTCCAGAGTTACAGATGCATTGAATCCAGGTAATCGGTAATCTGAAAGGATCACATCCCAGCTACATCTCTGAAGGGCCGCACGTAGCTCTTGAGCTGTTTGGACACGCTCCCAGATGGGATTGAAACCATTGCGATGTAGTTCACGGATAACTAACATAGCATCAGCCTCTGAATCTTCCACAATCAACACGTTCAAGGGTTGAATCATACTTGATAAGTTCTTTGGTAACCTTTGAGTATTCCCCAACTTTTTAGGACTTATGTAATTTGCATGAGGTTATAAACCTATTTGCTCATTAATTTAGCCATTATGATTAAGAAATGTTAATTTTTGAGAGAAGTAGGAAAATATTTTAGTTAGAAAAAATGATGACGATACTCACATTTGTTCATTAAATTATTTGGCGTTGACGAATCGAGGGATGCAACTCAAATATTCCATCTCCCAAACTCTTGCTTCCTGTACCTCTGCGTCAGATAAATTCATACTTTTATTCAGCAACGCCAAATAATTTAAGATATATATCTATGTTAATCAAAATATCTAGTTGTTGAAAAAATTGTATTTTTGACATACTCAAGTCTAAAGACACTGAGAGTCTACGGATAAAATCAATATTGCCCAGAGATGAAGCCCATAATTTACCAGATGGCGCGATTTAAGTGGTGTTCAAATGGCTGGCTAATCATGCCCTTGCTTACGCTCAAGGGAGAGATAGTTTTTTTTGAGCTACACGCCTTCAGTTAACTTAACTTGCCAATGCTTCTAGTGTAGATAAATGAGTTAATCAGAAGTTAAATTATTGTAGAATATAGATTTACCATCAATCGGTATTTCTGGATTAATGTACCTATGAAAGGTGGTTGAACTATGATGACAATTCCGGGTTATCAAATTCAGAAAAAAATCCACAAAAGTCCTACTTCACAGGTTTATAGAGGAATTCGTGAACGGGATAGTTTGCCAGTAATTTTCAAGATTTTGACCAAAGAATACCCTACACCAGAAGAAATTACCCGATATAAACTCGAATATGAAATTACCCACAGCTTATCACTCGAAGGTGTAATTAAGTCTTACGATTTACAGCCATATCAAAATACTTTTATCATCATCCTAGAGGATTTCGGGGGTGAATCTTTAGCTAATAGGATAGCTACAAGCAAGTTTACCTTAACAGAATTTCTCAACTTGGCTATTCAAATAACTAAAATTTTAAATGATATTCATAGTGCCAAAATAATTCATAAAGATATTAATCCATCCAATATTGTTTTTAATTCAGAAACACAACAACTTAAAATTATTGACTTTGGTATTTCAACTGCTCTATCCCAAGAAACCTTAACTTTCAAAAGTCCCACAGTATTAGAGGGAACGCTGGCTTACATATCTCCAGAGCAAACAGGGAGAATGAACCGTTGCCTAGACTACCGGACTGATTTCTATTCTTTAGGTGTGACTTTTTATCAAATGCTCACAGGTTGTCTACCATTTAATGCTGCTGATACTTTAGAATTTATTCATTGTCATATTGCTAAACAACCTATCTCACCTCAACAGTTAAATCCAAATATTCCTCCAGTAGTTGCCGATATTGTGATGAAATTGTTGGCTAAAAATGCTGAAGATAGATATCAAAGTGCTTTAGGGCTAAAAGCTGATTTAGAAACTTGTCTAACTCAATGGGAAACGAATGGTGATATCTCTCATTTTGCTATTGGTAAGCTAGATTTATATAGCAAATTTTCAATCCCCCAAAAGCTCTATGGACGAGAAGCTGAAGTTGCGACTCTGTTAGCAGCTTTTGAGCGCGTTAGCTCTGGTAGCACAGAAATGATGCTAGTTTCTGGTTACTCAGGTATTGGTAAATCTTGCTTAGTTCATGAAGTTCATAAACCGATTGTCCGCCAACGGGGTTATTTTATCTCTGGTAAATTTGACCAGTTTAAACGGAATATACCTTTTGCTGCCTTGATTCAAGCATTTCAGGATTTGATGGCACAACTGCTGACAGAAACCGATGAAAAAATAGCTGTTTGGAAATATAAACTTTTAACAGCCCTTGGTGCTAATGGCCAAGTAATTATTGATGTTATTCCCGAAGTAGAACGAATTATTGGCTCTCAGCCAGCAGTTTTGCAATTAAGTCCATCTGAATCACAAAACAGATTTAATCGAGTATTTCAAAGATTTATTCATGTATTTAGTCAACCCGAACATCCCCTAGTTTTTTTTCTAGATGATTTACAGTGGGCAGATTTGTCTTCCCTTAAACTCATCCAGCTAATTATCTTAGACCCCGATAGTCAATATCTATTGCTAATTGGGGCATATCGAGATAATGAGGTAAGTTCTACTCATCCGTTAATGCTAACTTTGGAGGAGATTGAAAAAACTGGGGCAATTGTGAATAATATCATCCTCCGGTTTTTGAATATTACTCATGTCAATCAATTAGTAGCTGATACTCTGCACACAACAGTTTCTCCGGCACATTCATTAGCTGAATTGGTTTTTCAGAAAACCCAAGGTAATCCTTTTTTCTTAACTCAATTACTCAAGTCTCTTTATGAAGACAATTTATTGTTTTTTGAGTTTAATTCAGGTTATTGGCAATGGGATATAAAAGTTATCCAAGATATTAACATAACTGATAATGTCGTTGAATTAATGATTAGTGAAGTTCAAAGACTGCCACTAATTACGCAAAATATTTTAAAGTTAGCTGCCTGTGTGGGAAATAAATTTAGTTTAGACGTTTTGGCAATTATTAATGAAAATTCACAATCAGAAACAGGAATAGATTTATGGCCAGCACTGGAATCTGGTTTAGTGATTCCACTCAGTCAGTTCTATCAGATTCCTCTCCTATATGAGCAAGACATATCTGCAAGTCTGCCTGGTGAGAAGTTGACAATTGTTTATAAATTTTTGCATGATCGGGTTCAGCAAGCATCTTACTCACTCATTCCCGATTCTCAGAAAAAACAGACTCACCTAAAAATTGGGGAACTGCTATTAAAGGAAACATCGGACGCAGAACAAGAAGAAAGAATTTTTGAAATTGTCAATCATTTAAATATCGCTACTGAGCTAGTTAAAGATGGCATCCAAAGAGAACAATTTGCCCAGCTAAATTTAATTGCTGGCAAAAAATCCAAAACAGCAACGGCTTATGGAACTGCCTTTGTGTGCTTGAATAAGGGAATTGAATTATTAGCAGATGATTGTTGGTATAGCCAATATCAACTCACTTTAAATCTGTTTGGAGAAGCAGTTGAAGCGGCTTTTTTGAGCGGTGATTTTGCACAAATGGAGCGCCAGGCAAAAATTTTATTACATCAAGCTCTTAGCCCTTTAGACACTGTAAAAGTGTATACAACAAAAATTCAAAGTTATATTGCTCAGAATAATTTACCCTTAGCAGAAAAAACTGCACTGATAATTCTCAAGCAGCTAGGTGTAGAATTTCCTGAAGATCTCAGCCCAGAAAAAATTCAACAAATCCAGGAACAAACTAAACGGAAATTCTCTAGCTACACTCTGGAAGAATTAATTAATCTGCCAGAAATGACCAACCCGAATTATTTAGCAATGATGCGGATTTTAGTAACAGTTGTGACAGCTTCTCATCAATCTACATCTAAATTATTTCCTCTAATTGTGTGCAAGCAAATTGAGCTATCTCTCAATTATGGCAATGCACCAACATCTGCTTCTAGTTATTCTTGGTATGGCTTAATTCAAGCAGGATTAGGAGGTGATATTGATATTAGTTATCAATCAGGTGAAGCTGCATTGGCTTTGGTAGATGATTTAAAAAACAAGAACTTAAAAGCCAAAACTTATAATATTGTTCATGCTTTTGTTCGCCCCTGGAAACGACACGCCCAGGATTCATTGTCGCCATTGTTAGAAACCTATCAAATTGGACTGGATACTGGAGAGTTAGAACATGGAGCTTATGCGCTCTACAATTATACGGGGATTTCTTTTTGTACGGGGAGAAATTTGGGAGAGATGGAGCAAGAGACAGAAATGTTTGATCATGCTATCCATCAAATTCGCCAGGGAACTGCTCTAAGTTTTCTGAAAATTTTTCGCCAAACTGTTTTAAATTTGCGAGGTCAGGCTGATAATCCCTGTCGCTTAGTTGGGGAGGCTTATGATGAGCAGATCATGATGCCGCAGCACCAAGCTAATAATGTGCAGTACGCTATTTGTAGTGTTTATCTGAATAAGTTAATTCTGGGTTATTTGTTTGAAGACTATCAACAAGCTTGGGAAAATGCTGAATTAGTTGAAGCATTTTCTGAGGCGTTAACTGCTGCTTTTAAATATTCATTAATTTATTTTTATGGTTCTTTAACTTATTTAGCTGTATATCAACAATCTGATGCCAAAAAACAGGCTCTGATTCTCGAAAAAGTAGCAATAAATCAGGAAAAAAGCCAGCAATGGGCGGAATATGCCCCGATGAATCATTTGCATAAATTTTATTTAGTTGAGGCAGAGCGTCACCGGGTTTTAGGACAGCAAGTGGAGGCGATGGATAATTATGAAAAGTCCATCGCTCTTGCAGCAGAAAATAACTATCTTCAGGAGGAAGCTTTGGCCAATGAACTAGCTGCTAAGTTTCATCTGGCCAATCATCGGATAACTGTCGCCAAAACCTATCTAAAAGAGGCGCAATATAGTTATTTAAGATGGGGGGCAACAGCTAAAGTTGAGGATTTGAAAAGACGTTATTCCGAATTGCTAGAACTGGGATTTACAAGAACCAGAATAGATAAAGTTGACACTACACAATTGACTACAACTGAGTTAGCAGGACTTGACTTAGAAACGGTGTTGAAAGCGTCTCAGTCCATTTCCAGTGAAATCCTCTTAGATAAACTCCTGGCAAAACTAATGACTATTTTGATTGAGAATGCTGGGGCGCAAACAGGTTACTTAATTTTGCCAACAGAAGACGAATGGCGGATTGAAGCGATTGGGTCTTTTGATGATGAAAAAATAGCCGTTTTACAATCAATTCCTTTAGAATTAGGCTCAAAAAACGGTACTTGTTATTTACCAACTGCCCTGATTAATTATGTGGTTCGCACTCAAGAAAGTGTCATTCTCGATCATGCTGCTCAAAAAGGTAACTTTCAATCTGATCCTTGGATTATGCAGCACCAATCGAAATCAATTCTGTGTGCGCCCTTGTTGAATCGGGGAAAACTGACGGGAATTATCTTTTTAGAAAACAATCTCACTACTAATGCCTTTACTCCAGAGCGAATTGAAATCCTGCGGTTACTTTCTAGTCGGGCAGCTATTTCTATTGACAATGCTCGGTTATTAAAGTATCAGGCAGAATTGAATGCCTCTTTACGGGCGGAAATTAGCGATCGCCAAAAAGCAGAAAAAGACCGTGATCGCTTAATTGCCATGCTGGAAGCCACTACAGACTACGTTGGCATGGCAGACTCCCAAGGCAATATCCTCTGGAATAATGCTCAATGTCGTAAACTGCTTGGCATTTCCTCAGATGCAAACCTTTCTACCTTGAGCGTTGCCAACTATCATCCCCAATGGGCGCTAGAGATTCTGCAAAACGAGGGGATACCAGCAGCGATTCGAGATGGGTCTTGGGTTGGTGAAATAGCTTTATTGGACAGTGATGGCAGAGAAATTCCAGTTTCCCAAATGCTGATTGCTCACAAAGCAACAGATGGCAGTGTGGAATATTTTTCTACGATTGTCCGGGATATTAGTACCCTCAAAGCTATAGAGGCAGAAGTCCGTCAACTTAATGCCGAGTTGGAAGAACGGGTAAAACAACGAACTGCTCAATTAGAATCTGCTAACAAGGCGTTGGAGTCGTTTTCTTATTCTGTTTCCCATGATTTGCGAGCGCCTTTACGGGCAATTGATGGCTTTTCGAGAATGATGCAAGAAGACTACAGTGAACAACTGGATACCGAAGCCAATCGTTACTTAAAAATTATTCGAGATAATGCTAAACGCATGGGTGAATTAATTGATGATCTGTTGAATTTATCCCGTTTGGATCGCAAGGCAATGTCTAAGCAGCCTGTGTTAGTCAATAAGTTAATTCAACAGGTGCTGTGTGATTTGACTCCAGAATACTCAGGCCGTCAGATTGAATTTGCGATCGCTGATTTACCCATCTGTCAAGCTGACCGTTCCCTGCTTGCACAAGTCTGGATCAACTTGTTATCAAATGCGATTAAATACACTAGCTACAAATCCATTGCCCATATTCAAATAGGTTATGAAGTTATCGATAACGAAGGAGTGTACTTTATCAGCGATAATGGGTCAGGGTTTGATATGCAGTATGCTGATAATTTGTTTGGGGTTTTCCAACGTCTGCACCGCGAACAAGAATTTAAAGGTACAGGTATTGGACTAGCAATTGTCCAAAGAATCATTCAACGTCACGGTGGACGCATTTGGGCTGAAGCAGCGGTGGATCAAGGTGCAACTTTTTATTTCACCCTTCCTAATATATAGGACTTACGCACTGTACAAATTAATCATGGTATGATTTCTACGAAAATAGGTCGTTTTAGGCTTTGATTAATGATTACTTTGATGGTAAATAGCTTGGCACAATTAAATATAAAACCTCGCTTCCAAACCTCTCCCCTGGTAGGTTGGGGGGTTAGGTTTATATTATATTTTTTAACGCCCACTTACTTAAATAGATCCGTGCTGTAGGGATTTAGCAATGCTAAACCCCTACGACATATCGGTTTTTTTTATAATCCATATTTTGTATTTTCTGTCAATGCGTAAGTCCTAATATTAGCCCTTTCAAGGTGGTGAAATTTGGAACGAAGATTGGTTATTTCAACCTTCAAAAAACCCAAAATATGAACCTAAGAGTCAAGATGATAGCACTGAAACGACGTATCTTCGTTAGTCACCTTGAAAGGGCTAGTCCTAATATACAGGAGGTGATTCTTAACAGGTGACAGTACGAGAAATATTATTGTAAGTTAATCTTCACTTTCCAACATTTTCTTAGCTTCTAAAAGTCGCTGTTTATGCTCTTCAGTCAGAGTTGGATATTGTAAATTTAATTCTTGTAATTTTTTACAGATAATATCGGCGACTATCAACCTTGTAAACCATTTACGATCAGCAGGAATAATATACCAAGGTGCAAATTCAGTGCTAGTGTGATTAAAAACTTCTTCATAAGCATTCATATAATCATCCCAAAAAGCACGCTCTTTTACATCACTATCTGAAAATTTCCAATGTTTTTCTGGTGAGTTAATTCGGTCTAAAAAGCGCTTTTTCTGTTCTTTTTTAGAAACATTAAGAAAAAACTTGAGGACAATAATTCCATTATTTACTAAATATTTCTCAAAATTATTAATTTCCTCAAAACGCTGTTGCCATATCTGTTTACCTTTAGGAATACAGTGCAGTTGTTGTTTTTCTAGAATTTCTGGATGTACGCGCACAACTAGTACTTCTTCATAGTATGAACGGTTAAATATGCCAATTCGTCCCCGTTCTGGTAGAGCCTTCATTGATCGCCATAAATAATCATGGTCTAATTCTTCTGCACTTGGTGCTTTGAAACTAAAAACCTGACATCCTTGGGGATTAATACCAGACATTACGTGTTTAATGGTGCTATCTTTACCAGCAGCATCCATTGCTTGAAAAATAATCAGCAAGGCATAGGTGTTTTGAGCATAAAGAATATTTTGATAATTAGCTAATTGTTGAATACCTGCTGTTAATTTTATGTTAGCATCGACTTTTTCCTCAGATGATGTTTGATAACTTGGATTATAGTCATTTTTTAAAGAAATCTTTGTACCGGGTGGAACTATAAAAGGATCATGATTCATTTGAAATATTACCTGAATTGGGAGGGGAGATGTGGAGACGCAGAGACGCGGAGATGCGGAGACACGGAGACGCGGAGACGCGGAGATGCGGAGATGCGGGGACACGGAGACACGGAGACGCGGAGACGCGGAGATGCGGAGACACGGAGACGCGGAGACGCGGGGACACGGGGACACGGGGACACGGGGACACGGAGACACGGAGAGAATAAGGAATTACTAATTATTCATAAAAAAGAGGTGATCACTTCAGAGAAAATAGAGAACACAGAGGAGACAAAATAAATGTTAATAAATTCAACTAACTTTTAATCCCTCTGTGTTTTAACTTATGGAAATTTGAATTAAGAAGCGGCTGACTGTAGTTTTTCCAGTCGCGCTAAAACTTCTGCACTGTGAATATTTGGGTTCACTTTCACAAAAGTATCACGGAGAACGCCCTGAGGATCGATGATAAAACTGTGGCGCATAGATACATAGCCTATCCAAGAACCGTAAGTTTTACTAACTGCGCCGTTAGTATCAGCTAATAAAGGGAATTTTAACCCTTCTGAGTCACAAAATTCGGCATGGGAATCAATGTCATCTGCACTAACACCGATAATTTCCGCATTTTTTTCGATGTATTTGGGCAAATCTTGCTGAAAACGACGTGCTTCGATTGTGCAGCCAGATGTGAAATCTTTGGGATAAAAATACAGAACTACCCATTTACCACGCAAGTCAGAGAGGGAAATTTTGCCCTCTCCTGTATTGGTGGGTAATGTAAACTCTGGTGCTGGTTGGTTAATTGTCGGTAGTTTACCACCTAAAGCATGAGCGGTGGGGGTGAAGTTTAACCAACTCATCAGGGACAAACAAGCGGCAAATAAGATGCTGATAAAAGTGCGGCGGGAAATCATTGTCTCAACCTGAATAATAACTTATGTTAAGTTATCATCCTTGATGGCTGCTATTCTGGTTCGGGTTGAGATTCAGGAAGTTTTTCTGTGCTTTCAATGTATTGGCTCTCTATGAGAAAGGCTCCCATTCCAAAGCGCACGCCCCAATATCCTCCGGGACGACGGTCAAGGACTATACCTTCTTCGCCAATGCTAATGACGTTGGGAGGGCGTAGCATGGGCATTGGGTCAGCGGTTTTGATGTAGGGTGGTAGTGCGACGACACGGACTTTACTACCAATAGGAAATTCTGGGGACATTTTAAGATGGTTGGGAATGTGCAGGAACTCTTAATTTTTAGCAGGGATTTGCCCAATTAGGTTGTTTAAATGCGTCGGTTAACTAAGGTTGCACTAGCTTGGTCAACGGGCATGAGTATGACTTCGTTAATATTAACGTGAGGCGATCGCGTGGCACAGAAAAATATGACATCAGCAACATCATCAGGGGTAAGGGGAGTAACTCCCTGATAAACTTTTTTAGCCCGTTCTGTATCACCATGAAAACGGACTTCACTAAATTCTGTTTCTACCATTCCCGGATCAACAGATGTTACACGAATGGGAGTACCTAATAAATCTTGTTTCAAACCTTCGGAAATGGCTTTGACTGCGGCTTTGGTTCCACAATAGACGTTACCACCGGGGTAAGTTTGATGTCCGGCGATGGAACCAAGGTTAATTACATGACCTCGATTACGGGCAACCATACCGGGAACTACGTAGCGGGTGAGGTAAAGCAAACCTTTGATATTAGTATCAATCATTTCTTCCCAATCTTGAATATCGCCTTCATGCAGTTTATCTAAACCGCGACTTAATCCGGCGTTGTTGATTAAGATGTCAATATTTGACCAAGCTGGGGGTAAATTAGAGATAGTGGATTCGACTGATGCGCGATTGCACACATTTAGTTGCAATAAATGGATTTTGTCAGCCCGTAAATTTAAGGTTTTAGCAAATTCTTGCAAGCGATCGTACCGTCGAGCGGCTAATATCAGTTTTGCACCTGCATTAGCGAAGATTTTGGCGCAAGCTGCACCAATTCCGCTACTTGCACCTGTGATGAATACGATTTGGTTTTCTAGAGAGAGCATAAGTACTTCAAAATTAAAAATGCCAAATGAGGAAATTTCTCACTTTAGGCATCATAGTCCTATTTTATTACCGCATATTTTTGCCAAGCTTACAAAAGAAGGGAACAGGGAACAAATAAAAAACTAAAGTTTAAGAGTTTAAAGCTCAGTCAAA
This sequence comes from Anabaena sp. PCC 7108, assembly GCF_000332135.1. Classification (NCBI taxonomy): domain Bacteria; kingdom Bacillati; phylum Cyanobacteriota; class Cyanophyceae; order Nostocales; family Nostocaceae; genus Anabaena; species Anabaena sp. PCC 7108. Next base: position 4,083,645 of record NZ_KB235896.1, on the reverse strand, counting down.
AAAAAGGATGTTTTTACAAGGAGAGTGAGACGAAAAAAACAGTGTCATTATTTCAATCTCATGTTTTTAAACATGAGTTTTTCCTGTTAAGAGTTGCTTCCTGTTCCCTCTGAATTTGTAACTTATCGCTAATTTGCTCTAAAATCTCAAATATCAAGTTAGCGATAAGTTCTTAAATCAACAAGACCAGCTAAGTCATGAAATCTACCGGAATAGCAAAACAGGAATATGACTACCTCGCAGTATTTGTGCTGTTGTGCTACCAATAACTAAATGACGAATCCGGCTATGTCCATAGGCTCCCATAATCAGGAGATTTATGTTTTGGGCTTCCACATAGCGGGCTATTTCCTGTTCTGGATTACCTTGGATAAGTTGACAAATTGGGATAAAACCACCTGCTTTGACTTGGTGTTCGGCAGTTTTTAAATAGGCTTGTGCTGCTTCATCCCCTGGTTTTTTCGCCACAGTCAGCAGATGTAATTCTAGCCCTTTAAAAGCGGGTGAGGTAATTAAAAACTCTAATGCCTTTTGGCAACTCTTACCACCATCATCAGCTAAAAGAATGCGGTTAATCGGTTGATAATTCCTCGATGTCACAAAGCTGGGCTTACTACTAGAACGCAATACCCGTTCTACATTTGCACCTAAATGTCCTGAAGCAAACTCGGCATTTTCACCACGTTTACCCAATATGACTAAATCAGCTTGTGCCTCAAATTCATGGAAACTATCCACCAAAAAACCAGTATGGTGAGTAAGTTTCACCTCGCTGATTCCTTGTTTTGTAAAAAACTGTGCTGCGGCTTGTAGTGTCAATTGGGCTTTGTGATGGTTTATTCTAGCTTTTTCGTGTTCTAAATCTACTAACTGGTTGAGAAGTTCACGGGAAGCGTCGATACCTAAAGTGGCACTAAAATCTCCAGTGGAAACAGCTTTTTGAGCGCGAATATCACTGACAAACAGGACTTCGATAGAGGCTTGTAAACGTGGTGCTAACCAAGCAGCATATTGATAGCTACTTTGAGAGAAACATGAACCATCTGTGCAGACAAGAATTCTTTTCATTATTGATGCCCTGTTTGCTAATTTAGTGACCAGCCAAGTTGTCCAAATCCGTTGATTTGTCGTGAAGAGCTAATTTTTTCAGTAATGTAGCACTGGCTTCATTGAGTCCTGCTAGGTCTACTTCTACACCATTACGGCGAAATTTAATCACGATTTTATCAATGGCTGCAACTGCTGCTTGATCCCAAATATGGGCGTTAGTTAAATCAATTTTCACCGAATCTAAGTTTTCTTGAAAATCAAATGCCGCTATAAATTCTTCTATTGATAAAAAGAATAATGGACCAGAAACATTATATATGCGGTGGCTTTGGTCAGAATTGGGAACTTTGTCCACAAATACTACTTTGGCAATTTTGCGGGAAAAGAAGACTGTACTCATCACTATGCCGACAATAACTCCCATTGCCAAGTTATGGGTCAGTACAGTGACTAAGACAGTTGTTAGCATCACGGCGGTTTCACTTCTAGGGACTAGATGTAGAGTTGTTAATGAAGTCCAACTAAAAGTACCAATAGAAACCATAATCATTACTGCTACTAGTGAGGCCATGGGGATTTGTTTTACCCAAGTGCCTAATGCCAGAATAAAAAACAGTAAGAATACACCTGCAACCAAGGTAGAAAGACGGGTACGTCCACCCGATTTGATGTTAATTACTGACTGACCAATCATGGCACAACCTGCCATACCCCCAAAGAACCCAGTCATGATATTAGCAATTCCCTGACCTTGAGCTTCTTTATTTTTATCACTGGGAGTATCTGTCAGTTCATCAACTAATGATGCTGTCAATAATGACTCCAGCAAACCCACAATTGATAAAGTGATGGCATAGGGAAAGATGATCTGGAGTGTTTCTAAGTTGAGTGGTATTTGAGGAAGTTTGAAAAAGGGTAAAGTCGTGGGTAATTCACCCATATCACCTACAGTTGGCACATCAATTTTACCGATGATGGCAATGGCTGTTAACACAATAATGGCAACTAAGGGTGAAGGTACTGCTTTGGTAAATCGTGGCAATATGTAAATGATGGACAGACCACCAGCCAGCATTGGATATACTTGCCAAGGAACGTTGATGAGTTGCGGTAACTGCGCCATGAAGATGAGAATGGCTAGGGCATTGACAAAGCCAGTCATGACTGCACGGGGGACGTATTTGAGCTTATTACCTAATTTCAGTCGGGCAAAAATAATCTGGATTATACCTGTTAAAATTGTGGCGGCAAACAGATATTCTAGTCCGTGGTTTTTCACCAAAGTAATCATCAGTAGTGCCATTGCACCTGTAGCGGCTGAGATTAAACCTGGTCTTCCACCAACGAAAGCTGTGACGACAGCGATAATAAATGAGGCATATAGGCCAACTTTTGGATCTACACCTGCGATAATCGAAAATGCGATCGCTTCGGGAATCAGTGCTAAGGCGACTAGAGTTCCTGACAAGATGTCTGTTTTGACGTTGGATAACCACTCTCGCTGTAAAACTGTTGTATTCAAATCATCCTCCGCTTTAGTTCAATTTAGGACACAGGAAATTATACAGAGAACACTTCCCGATTCCATTTCTTTTGTCTGCTGGAAATTTTAGAGACAGACTCAGCTTTGCATGGTTTGAATCTCAATAACTACACCTAAAAATTCTCACTTATAGCAGGTGACTCTTAATATCATGTCCGCCTAATCACTTATCAAAAAAAATTCTCCGTGTCTTGAGCGTCAGTCTAAATGATAAGTATATCTTTGACGAGACGCTACGCGAACAACTGGACATGATATAACAGGTGACAGTCTGAAAAGTCTTTTGGGATCTAGCTTTTATAATCAGTTGCTGTCCTCAGCGCCCTGTCTGTTGCTATATCAAGAAGATTTATAATTTATAATTTATAATTTATATTTTCATTTCTGGTAATAAATACGACAACACTTTTTCTTTTCCATGAAACACAAAGGACAATCAATCTCACACATCAATCAGTGGTATAGCCATTCCCATGCTAGTGAGGTACAAAGTTTTTTCGTTTTAGGGAACAGGGAACTCTTAACAGGGAACAGTGAATAAATTGGTGTGTACTTCATTAGACTGGGAAACGCTATATTTATTTACCACTGACTAAGTTATTACTTTTTCACAACTAAACGCTGAGTAATCATTGTCATGCCATCATTACGCAGAATTACCGCCGAAATCCATTGATTACCGGGAGTAGATGGTGCGCGTCCGATTTTAAACAGTCCACCAGCGCTCAGTAATTCTAAATTTACATCTGTGGGTTTGAGATATTTACTAGGTTGGATAGTTTCTTCTAGCGCACTACCTAGGATAAAATCATTACCCAATGGTTCTTGGACAATAGCATCAAAGTTATATTGCTGTCCAACTTTTACCTGTTGTGGTAGGTTAATTTCTATTTGGGGTGGTTTGCTACCAGAGCTGAGTTGAGTGCGTTCTGATAAGATATCTTGGCGTAGGATTTTTGTACCACTAAGACGCTGACGTGAAGTAATCGTAGCGTTAAGAGCCATATTACTACTGTTAGAAGAGGGTAAACCTGTGATGTTAGTGACGGTTTCGGCAATGATGGTATTACCTTCAGATTTCCAAGATTGCAGACGTGTGCTGTAGCGTAATTGGGGATAACGTTTCCAAAAAGACGTTAAGGCTTGTTCCATTGTTTGGCGGTTTAAGCCATCGCCATGAGTGAAATTAGGGCTGTAAAATTGCATTACTCCTTTAATATCACCACGACTAGCAGCTGTATCAATTTGTGTTAACAGGTTTTTGAGTGATGCAGGTGCATTATCAGGTGTAGCGGCTTGAGCAAAATACCCAGTATGGCTGACACTGAGTGTTATGAGCAACGATAGCAGAGAAATGCCACTAGTAACTTTTTTGTTGAGTTTCATTAATAAAGCAATATTGTTAGTCATTAGTAATAGTTTACTGATTTGATTAGAGAATGTAAGGAATTTGTTCTATCTTAGTTAAGCTAGGCGCTAAATGGTATGGCTTGAATGGCAAACGCACCCATAAAATTATTAATAGCTGCTAGTGGGACTGGTGGACATTTGTTTCCAGCGATCGCACTGGCGCAAAAACTGCCAAACTATGAAATTGAATGGCTGGGTGTCCCCAACCGACTAGAAACTCAGCTTGTCCCAGACCAATATCCTTTGAATACAATTGCGGTTGAAGGGTTTCAGCAAGGTTTTGGCTTTTCTTCATTGCGAATTTTGATTAAGCTTCTCGGTTCAATTCTCCAAGTCAGACGCATTCTCAAACAGGGTAATTTCCAAGGATTATTTACCACAGGTGGTTATATTGCTGGCCCTGGGGTCATTGCGGCTCGTTCTTTGGGTTTACCGGTCGTTTTTCATGAATCTAATGCTTTACCTGGTAAAGTCACTCGCTTTTTTGGACCCTGGTGTAGTGTAGTAGCTGTGGGATTTGATGTGGCTGCAAAGTATTTACCCCGTTCCCAAAATGTCTGTGTGGGTACTCCTGTTCGTTCTCAATTCCTAGAACAGGGAATAAATGATACTCTAGATTTACCAATTCCTGACGGTGTACCTCTAATTGTCGTTTTTGGTGGTAGTCAGGGTGCAGTAGCTGTGAATAAATTAGTGCGTCAGTCAGCACCAGCTTGGTTTGATGCTGGTGCTTATGTAGTACATTTAACAGGTGATCAAGATCCTGAAACGGCAAGTCTGCAACATTCTCAGTATATAGAGTTACCTTTTTATGACAATATGGCTCCCTTATTGCGCCGTGCTAATTTAGCTATTAGTCGCTCTGGTGCTGGGAGTTTAACAGAATTAGCGGTCTGTGGTACACCAGCAATTTTAATACCTTATCCTTTTGCAGCAGAAGATCATCAATCTTATAATGCTGCGGTTTTTACTGATGTTGGTGCAGCTTTAACCTTTAAACAGTCAGAGTTGACACCGGAAATATTACAAAAGCGGGTTTTAGATTTGTTGCAGTCTCCAGCCCAATTGGCCAAGATGGGAGAAAATGCTAAAGCGATCGCATCTCCTCATAGTGCCGATAAGTTAGCGGCTTTGGTGCGGGAAGTTGTCGAGAAATAAGAAACTGAATTTTGTCGTTGATATCAGGTAGGAAGCAGGGAAAAGGAGGGTTTTAGCCTTCTTTACATAATTTGACTTTTTCCCGTGCTTTTCTGCCCAATTTTTGTCCGGTTAATAACAGTTTTTATGCTAAAGTCCGTATTTTCTGAGCTACTGCTGATGATACAGGCATTACCGATAACCGATTTCCTGGTCTGACTAAAAGTAGCTCATCGGGGCTAAAATTTTCTTTGAGTGTCGATAGGGAGATAAAGTTAGAGAAAATCTCAACAAATTCTACTCCTACTGTCTGCCACCGGGGGGATTCAGGAGTTGATTTAGAGTCATAATATTTACTAGTTGGCTCAAATTGTGTGGGGTCAGCAATGTCTATTTTAACCACACGCATTAACCCCACAATACAGGGAGGATTAGTATTGGAATGATAAAAAAAAGCTAAGTCTCCTAACTGCATTTGGCGTAGAAAATTGCGAGCTTGATAATTACGTACACCGTCCCAAATAGTCTCATGCTGTTGTTGTAGGTCAGCAATACTATAAACTTCTGGTTCTGATTTCATGAGCCAATAATTTACTGAAAGCATATTTTTAAGGATACTTATCTACAATCGGAAAGCATGAGCTATTTGGGAAAGTGTAGTGTTAAGAAACCGATGCTTAATTATATGTTTAAATCGCGCAAAGCCAGACGAATTTGTTCCATACGTCTGCGATTGACTCCCAGATCCGAATCTCCTACGCGAGATGCTGAACGTAGATGAATGACTGATTCATCAGTGGGTAAATAGAATTCTACATCGTCAACAAATTTGAAAATACGGCTTTTAGAAAGAGCATGAATGTAATTATCTGTCTGTTCTATAACTTCCGTCCGAGGAACCACCGTCAAAACTTTTAGTAAGATTTCTCTGGCTGTATCATGGTCTAGATGATAGGGAATCGGTTCAATAGTATGTTCAGCATCAGCATTTTGACTCACAACACAGTTTGGAGAAGCTGGACAAGAAGCTAGATGACCTGACTCAATTCCTAAGCCAGCAGCCCAAGTAATCCCAGGAAGCATGAAAACATTTAGGGTTAAGAATATTGTCAAAATCACACCCTGTAATTTCTGTGATAACATAGTTTTTCTGAAGGTTACAATTACAATATTAAGTTTATTACAATACCACTATTCAGTCCCAATATTCACACCTAGTCTATCTTCTGAATGAGATTTTATCTGCCAATCGGGCGATCGCTATCCATGCTCTACATCTAATTTATCATTTGGTTGCCCTGTGGTTGTTATTTTCATCTCCTAAGGCTTGGAAGGTGTAATTAATTAACTCGTAATTGTGGTTTTCAACAAAATTTATTAGTCTTTTCTCAATCTGCGATACTACTTAAACCAGTCAAATTTTACCACATAATTTAAAGTTTCTAAACTTTTTGATAATAGCCATTTAACAATTTTTAGTGAATGGGGATCATGAATAGCAAGATCAAGAAAACTAGGAAAATACTCAGATTAGTTATAGGATGGTATGGAGTGGGGATCGCTATTGTCTATGCAGCATTGCGATTTATGGAGGTTAAAAAAATATGCGCTAACTCTGATCTATCTAAGTACAACAGCATCTAAACTCTTGACCAGAATAGACATAAGGGGTCTAACCCCTGGTATTCTAGTTATACAGGGATAAAAATTACATAGTTACGGAGGTGCATCATTATGTTTAGAGGTAACACCAAGAAGGAATTCAATTATTACCCTCTAATTGCGTCATTCATTCTAGGAGTAGTAGGAGGATATGCAAGCATTGAAAATATTGGCAATAATCAGGAAAACTTGATTCAGAAGAGATTAGCTTATTTACCAACTGTGGCTAAAGCAGATAAAGCTACTAAAACCATAGATCCAAAAAAAGCCGTCAATTTAGTCTGGAATCTCCCACAAGTGCAACGCAAAGCACGAGAAATTGAAAACCTTTCAAAAGGTAGTATCCGTGTTGCAGCAGCTGTTGATAGTTCTGCTAATATTGATGCTGCTTTCTACGTAGTTAGAGTGTTTGAGAATCATCCAGATAAAACTACCAATCCAGTCTATTGGTTTCGTGTATCTAGTTCTAGCGGTGTGATTGAGCCTTTAGATTTGGTACAGAACGAATACATAGCTCTAGAAAAATGGAACCCTGATGGACGTTAAAATGGATCAGGTTGTAGTAGATTAAATTACTACTACCAATCGTTTTCTTTTTATTTCTACTCCTTGCATTTTGTCTTTTTTGATAAAAAACTTTTTTTTAATTACAAACAATGTTTGCACAAAACTTGATAAATCCTTGGAATTATAAACTTTAGTAGTGTCAGTCTTGGTCAATAATTCTCACAGGCATAACATTAATTAGCGGTAGCTGGTTAATATTTAAAATCATTTAGTTAACAATTCTTGTCGCTATTCCTTTATTAATTTGGATAGGTTTCTTTTTGTTAATCTGTCCAAAACTCATGATTCACAGTGGTGTTTTGGAAGATAAAAATTAGGTAATGAGCAGTTAATTACTCATTACCCATTACGTATCCCTAGCGGGATTGGAAGCACGATTACGAATTACGAATTAATTGACAACTTGGCTACCATGACTACGAGGGTCATCTGGACCACCTACGGCTGATACTGGGGCGGAGAATTTGGAAACTTGGCCACTAGCTTGGGCATAGGGAAGAGCAGAACCAGCTATTAAGGCTTCTAAATTGCTAGACATGACAGCAAGAGGTATATCGCCAATTGTTTCAGCTACACCTTCTCCTTGCTTGCCCAAAAACACAAAATGGGGAATGCCATCTACCCGATATTTAAGCATTTCTGGCAACCATTTGGTATTGTCTACATTCAACATGACAAAGTTCAGCTTGTCAGCATACTGCTGTTTGAGTTGCGCCATAGCTGGAGCCATTTTTTGGCAGACCGTACACCAATCGGCATAGAATTCTACTAAACTAGGTTTATTATTGCTAACTGCTACTTCTAAAGGTGTGGAAGCTTGATCTAGTTGAGTCAGAGAGACTGAATTTGTCTGGGTTCGGAGTCCTAAAAATAGTGACACACTCAGAGCGATTGCTACAATGACGATGATGAAGTTCTTCAAGCGCCCGCCAACAGTAGATTCTGGCTTCACAGGTGTATCTGTACTCATAATTTATTTATTAAAACTTATTAAGCATTTTCATTATCTAGTGTAATATCAGTCTGAAAAAAAAGCGACAGATTTAAACTTAGAAACCCAATAGCGTATTCCTGATTTTTGCCTCTGTAGTACGTTAAATATGCCCTTTCAGCTTGACAACAGAAACAAAACCTATTATTTATTTTTCTATTTATGAAAAAACGTGTCACCCTTACCTTTCCTAAACGTGCTATTCAAATGCCAGTCACCTATCGACTAGCAAAAGATTTTAACGTTGCTGCTAATATTATCCGCGCTCAAGTTGCCCCCAATCAAATTGGTAAACTGGTAGTAGAACTATTAGGAGATATCGATCAGTTAGATGCAGCAATTGATTGGATGCGATCGCAAAACATCAGTGTTTCCCATAATTTAGGTGAAATTGTGATAGATGAAGATGTCTGTGTTGACTGTGGTTTGTGTACTGGGGTTTGTCCAACTGAAGCCCTATCCCTGAAGCCAGAAACTTATAAACTCACCTTTACGCGATCGCGCTGCATTGTTTGTGAGCAATGTATACCCACCTGCCCTGTACAAGCTATTTCTACTAATCTTTAAAACTGCTCCAGTCTCCTAATCGCAATTTTTTAAGTTTTGTAGATTGTAGCAAGAATTTGCAGGGCATTGCTCACCTGATATGCTGATATATATTGCCAAAATCAAATATTATTCCTATAGTCTGTAATTAATTATGAATCTAGACACAACCTCAACAATCAAAACTCTAGGAGACTGTGCATACCAAGCAATTGAAAAACACTTTAACAAAACCGTAAAGTGGGAAAAATCAGTTAATAAGGATGAAGATCCAGAAGCACTACACCAAATGCGTGTAGGAATGCGTCGTCTCCGCACAGCCGTTAGTAGGTTTGGGCTATCTTTAAATTTACCTAAGTCAATCAGCGACAAAAATATTGGTAAAATTGCCTGTATTTTGGGCAAGCTTCGAGACTTAGATGTGCTAAAAGATATCCTAGAAAACAATTACAAACCACATTTGCTTCACAAAGAACAAGAAGTATTACAAATAGCCTTATCTACTTTAGATAAACAGAGAAAAACTGCACTTTCTCATATTCATAAAACATTCAAAGATGAATCTTACAAAGATTTAAAAAAAGACTCTCAAGATTGGTTAAAAAAACCTAGTTATCAACCATTAGCATCTTTGCCAATTCAGCAAGTGCTACCAGATTTATTATTACCAGAAGTGAGTAGATTTTTCTTACATCCTGGTTGGCTTGTTGGTACTGAAGTGGTAGACTCAAAAGTTATAGTTCAAGCTAACTGGACACCGGAACAACTAGAACAACATCTAAAAACTGAAGGTGAAATTCTACATAGTTTGCGGAAACAAGCCAAACGTATTCGCTATCAAATGGAGTTATTTACTGAGTTATATAGTGAATCTTTCGCAGCTAATATTATAGATGTCAAACATATCCAAGAAAGTTTGGGTATGTTGCAAGATAGCATGGTTTTAAATGAATGGCTGGCGAATATCTTCAAATCAGAACTCAACAGTCAACTACGAGGCTTAACTACATTATTAGCAGCAAATCGTTACCAATTATGGCAGCAATGGCAACCATTAAAAGAGCGATATCTAAAAGCTGAAACTAGCTATAACTTTCATTTAACAATTCTGCAACCATTGTCAGTAAAAGATTTAGAGTTGCCATAACATGGACAGGGTAGAATTTAATGTTTGAGGATTGCTAATTGGATTTTAAAACAGAGTAAATCAAACCGTTTAGCGAGTTCGTTTTCTGTCGGTAAGTAGGTAAACAGAAAAATTTAAAGGTATGTGAAGAAAAGTAAATAGGGCTGAAACCCTCTTTCCCCCTGCTAGAAAGCCCCCTGCTCCCTGCCTTACCCCAACGACAATTTTTAATGCCCACCTACTTAGTCCGTTGGGGAGGGGTGCTAAGGATGTGGCAATAGGATGTGGCAATATTTTCTATATCTGGGTCGCTGAGTTGATTCCACCGTTCTCTACTAGAAAATTCCTCTACTGTTTGCAGCATTTTCCTTATAAACTTGATTAAGGAGCAGAAACAATAATTGGAGCATCAAGAGATAACACATAAACACTGCTTTGAGAAATTTGGACAATGCGAGTATTTTCAGCAGAACGTAAACCAGAAACCAATCCGACCGCGCTTCCTAGCATTGCCCCTCGATCAAATTTCTCAGGATCACCTTGTCCTAAAAAGCCTAAAGTACTACCACCAATTCTTCCCCAAATAGAGCCATTTTCCACAGCTTTATCATTAGCTCGTTTGTGGGTAATCGTAGTACCAGGAATTACTTGACTAGATGCTTTAATAGCAACAATGCGCCCATTAATAACCAACGACTGCGCCACAATTTTAGCACCTCCCTCAGCAGGTTTGAGAACAATAGTAACAGGTGTATTTTCTGGTGCAATCACATTACCTTGACTATCTTTAATTGCACTAGATAAAGGAACTGTGAGCGGATAATCCTTTTTTTGTCCTACATCTACAGTTACAGGTGCAGGAAAGGAGACAATAATTGCAGTATCCTGGGGAATAGTAAGCTCTTGACTGACTACTGGGGGTTGGGAGGGAACTGGTTGAGCATTAGCTGGAACTGTGAGAGAACTCAACAGAGATAAAGAACAAGCAAGACTCAAAAGTATTTGTGTTTTCATAACCGTTTTGCTGTGGTGTGAGTGGATTTGAGGTTTTAACCCTGCACTCAATCAATAGGTTTGGGTTTATGAGTTTATGCAGTCAGGAGATAAATTAACGATTATGTAGCAACCAATTCCAACCAGAACCTTCACGAATTAACCAGTCGTCGTTAAAGTCAGAGGGATTTAAAAAATCTGTAGTTTCTGGGGTAATTATTCTTACACCTCGACAATTCCCTTCTATTTCAATGGTGATAGTGTGAGGATTTGGTTGCAGTAGACTATCTCTAATCATCCGTCTTCGTCTGTCTGGTTCCTGTTGCTGAGTAGGTAGACAACGTACTCGCACCGATGAATTTTGATCAGGATGATCTAGCAAATAGGGGAGAATTTGCGAATCACGAATGTGCCGAGAAGGGGTTTGAGCATTAACAAAAGATGAGATAGATAAGAATAAGATTGTACTGAGGGTAATAATTATCCCTCTATTTGATCTGTTCATGGTTAATTTTTCCTCAAGCTAAATAGGGTGATAGGAGAAAAGTTTTCCTAATCACCCATCACCAATTACCAATTACCAATTACCAATTATCAATTATCAATTAGCTTATTTATCCTCTAGCAGTTGATTTACTTGCTGTCCCCGACGACCAGATTTGATTTCATAACGGCGGGTGAGGTTGTCTTCAAAGTTCATATCTCTAGCAGCGGCCGAGTTAACGAAAGCATCACAATTCTTACCTTGAGCTACTGTTGAGGAACTGCTGCTATTTTCTTCTGTGCGGTTGTTGCGTTGGTCCCCAGAGTTACTATTATTTTTACTACCTTGGCTGGAACCACTACCGTTAACACCAATACCTAAGAAGCTGACACCCCCACCACCGCCATCATTATGACTACTAGCAGAAGTGGAACGAGTGCTGGTAGAGGTTGCTAGGGCTAGTTTAGTGGAACTATTGCGGGTATTGTTACCCAAGCCCACATCACTACATAGGGCGCGGGGGTCTTTGGCGAGGGTTTTGGGATCTACCCAAGATTGATGATCTCCTAATCCTTGAACTTCAGTAGTCCCAATTGGGTTATTAGGAGAGGAGGTGCTAGGAGTTCCATTTCCTATGGATGTTCCAGGAGTGCTAGTTGCTGGAGCAAAAATACCAGCAGGCTTGATTTCAAAGGGACCTGCGAAAGCGGGTAATGTTGTAGTTAGTAGTGCGGTAGCTGTTAACAAAGAGCCAGTGAAGTGACGGAATTTCATGGTCATACCCCTAAGATGTGATTATTTTGCTGGGGTTTCATCCCCTTCACTGACTTATAGGTTGACCAGTTTTAGTTTATGCACTCTGTTTTCAGAATTTTAGCTGGGTGATTGGGTAATTGGTAAGAATTCTTTCCCAGTCCCCAATAGACATCTCTAGAAATGAAATATGCGTACCCTAGAACCCTTGTAAGTAGTAAGGGCTTTAGCCCTATCAAACCTAGCAAGAAAGCGATAAATCGCTCACTACAACCAAAATTTTAGCTGACATTTAATTCTGAACCCTTGTAAGTAGTAAGACTAAATAAAAGAAAAGTTAGTAGTCAGGGATTTAACCCTATCAAACCTAGCAAGAAAGCGATAAATCGCTCACTACAACCAAAATTTTAGCTGACATTTAATTCTGTCTACCTACTTAGAGACGTTACATGGAACGTCTCTACTTTTTCACTAGATGTCTAATCCCCAGCAGTTCCTCAATCTAACCTATTAATTTCTGCCAAGTCATTGCTCCGACAATTCCATCAGCAGTTAAACCATTTTGCTGTTGAAATTTTTTAATTGCTCCTTGTGTCTGTGGTCCGTAGATACCATCAGATACAGCACCTACACGATATTGTAAGTATCTAACAATTGCTCCGGTAGCTTTGCTTCCTTGAACAACTCGTTTGGATAATATTTGATTTATTGCTTCCCATGTGGTTGGGCTGGGCATTCCGGTGGGGATAATTCCTGCAATCTTCTGAAATTTTTCGATAGCAGAGGCTGTGGCTGGGCCTGTTAAGTTATCTTCATCCAAAGGCTTACCATTTTTATCAGTTATTTTGAGTTGATTTAAGGCTTTTTGTAGTCTAAGAATACTCGTATCTGTGTTGTCTTCGTCATCTTTAATGGTGTTGACAGGGGCAGATGCTACTTTACCAGTTAAGCCTTTAACGATCGCACTGGCCATTGCTTCACCGTTATATAGTTGCATATCTTTGGCGGAATCAATGAAGCAACATTCTATGAGAATTGCCGCCATATTTGTATTCCTGAGAACATATAGGTGGGAACCACTTTTGACACCGCGATTAAAGAAGCCTAACCTAATTATTTCATCCAATACAGTTTGGGCAATTTTTTTGCCAGCACTGCTAATAGCAAATACTTCTGTACCATTAGCTTGTCCATTAAAGGCATTAAAATGAATAGAAACATAAAGATCAACTTTATTTCTATTAGCAGTATCACAACGTCTGCCGAGAGATTGGCTTACTGTACTAGCACTACTTGGGTTACAGGATATTGCTTCATGACCTAAGCTTTTTAACTTAGCTATAACTTTAGTACCAACCTCTACAGTTAAATTATCTTCAAATTTAATGCCGCTGGCTCCAGTATCGGGAGGGCAATTATGCCCCATATCAATTCCAAATTTCATGGGTGTATCCTCAATTTACTTTTCTAGTATTTCTAAACTGCTGCTATTTTTCAAGATACATTTATACTTCCAATCATGCCAATTGAGGATTTTATTGAAGAAATTAACTACTTTACAAATATATTATAAATCCAAAATTTCAGAACTTCTAAGAATGGGGAAACAGACTTGCTAATTATAATCTCTAGGTAGATATTCCCCCATTAATCCTCAACAATGTTTAAGATCAGGATAAAGAAACATTTCGTAGCAAAAGCATAATGAAACGGATTGTCTTGATTGCTGGGTTTGAATCGTTTAACGCGGACTTATACCGGAAAGCGGCTGAGTTGGCTAATTCCCGGTGTCCAGAGTTGGATATTCGAGTATTTAGCGATCGCAATATTACCACCAATAGCGCCGAAGTAGAAACCGCACTCCAGGACGCAGATGTATTCTTCGGTAGCTTACTTTTTGATTATGATCAAGTGATGTGGTTGCGGAAACGTGTCGCTAATATCCCTATTCGTCTCATTTTCGAGTCAGCACTGGAATTGATGAGTTTAACAAAAATAGGAGCATTTTCCATTGGAGATAAACCCGCAGGAATGCCCAAACCCATTAAATTCATCCTTGACAAATTCAGCAACGGTAAAGAAGAAGACAAACTCGCTGGTTATATCAGTTTCCTAAAAGTCGGACCAAAGTTATTAAAATTCGTACCAGTCCAAAAAGTCCAAGACCTTCGCAACTGGTTAATTATCTATGGTTACTGGAACGCCGGCGGTTCAGAAAACGTTGCTTCCCTATTTTGGACAATTGCGGAAAAATACTTAGATTTAAAAGTCGGAGATATACCTCCACCCATCGAAACCCCCAACATGGGATTATTACATCCTGACTATCAAGGATTTTTCACATCACCTAAAGCCTACTTAGAATGGTATCAAAAAAGGGAACAGGGAACAGGGAACAGGGAACAGAGAAGAGAAAATTCCCCAGTTATTGGAATTCTTCTTTACCGTAAACACGTCATCACCAAACTGCCCTATATTCCCCAACTGATACGCTATTTTGAAAAAGCCGGGTTAACTCCCTTACCCATCTTTATCAACGGTGTAGAAGGTCACGTAGCCGTCAGAGATTGGATGACAAGCGACTACGAAACCCAACAACGTCAACTCGGTAATATTGAAACTCCTTCCCTTTCCTCAGAAGCGGTAAAAGTAGATGCTGTAGTTTCTACTATCGGTTTTCCCTTAGTTGGTGGACCCGCTGGTTCAATGGAAGCAGGAAGACAAATAGAAGTTGCTAAACGCATTCTCACAGCTAAAAATGTCCCTTATATCGTCGCTGCACCTTTATTAATTCAAGATATTTATTCTTGGACAAGGCAAGGTGTGGGCGGTTTACAAAGTGTTGTATTGTATTCTTTGCCAGAATTAGATGGTGCTATTGATACAATTCCCCTGGGTGGTTTAGTAGGTGAACAAATTTATTTAGTTCCTGAACGAATGCAGCGATTAACTAATAGAGTTAAAAGCTGGGTTTCTCTCCGCCAAAAACCTATTTTCGCACGGAAAATTGCCATTATTTTATATGGTTTTCCCCCTGGTTATGGGGCGGTGGGAACTGCTGCTTTATTAAACGTTCCTCGCAGTTTAATTAAATTACTAAATGCACTAAAAGAACAAGGTTATACAGTTGGTGATATTCCTGAAGATGGAGAAGAATTAATTCGCCAAATTAAAGAAGCAGATGAAAACCCCAATCTACCCACAAACAAGGAGGAAGTCATATCCCCCCTCGTTTACGGGGGGGCTAGGGGGGGTTCTACCGTTAATGCTAGAACCTTAGAAAAATGGTTAGGATATCTCCAAACATCTCGCATTGAAAAACAATGGAAATATCTCACCGGTAGCGGCATAAAAACTTATGGAGACGAGTTTAATATTGGTGGTGTGCAATTAGGAAATGTGTGGATAGGTGTACAGCCACCTTTGGGAATTCAAGGTGATCCGATGCGATTAATGTTTGAAAGAGATTTAACTCCACATCCTCAATATGCAGCTTATTATAAATGGTTGCAAAACGATTTTCAAGCTGATGCAGTTGTTCATTTCGGAATGCACGGAACTGTTGAATGGTTGCCAGGTTCACCTTTAGGAAATACGGGTTATTCCTGGTCTGATATTCTGTTAGGAAATCTCCCTAATTTATATATATATGCCGCAAATAATCCTTCGGAATCAATTTTAGCTAAACGTCGCGGTTATGGGGTGTTAATTTCTCACAATGTCCCTCCCTATGGCCGCGCTGGATTGTATAAGGAGTTGGTGAATTTACGCGATTTGATTTCTGAATATCGGGAAGATCCAGAAAAAAATTATCTATTAAAGGAAGGGATTTGTAAGAAGATTGTTGATACTGGTTTGGATGCTGATTGTCCTTTTGATGATGCGAAAAGGTTGGGTATTCCTTTTACGCCGGAAAATGTACGGATGTTTAGTGGTCATGCTTTTGATCATTATTTAGTTAAGTTGTATGAGTATTTGCAAGTTCTGGAAAATCGTCTTTTTTCTTCTGGTTTACATACTTTAGGTGAAGCACCGAATCAGGAGGAGTTAACTGGTTATTTGGATGCTTATTTTGGAGAAGAGAATGAACCGCGAAGGCGCGAAGGGCGCGAAGAAGGAAGAGAAGAAGAAAGAAAGGAAATTACAAGGTTATTAAATCAGTCTACTGATGAGTTAACAAATCTTTTAAGGGGTTTAAATGGTGAGTTTATTCCTCCTGCACCTGGTGGGGATTTGTTAAGGGATGGTGCGGGGGTGTTACCTACGGGTAGGAATATTCATGCTTTAGATCCTTATCGTATGCCTTCTCCTGCTGCTTTTGAACGGGGTAAGGAAATTGCTAAGAAAATTATTTCTCA
The DNA here is from genome assembly GCF_000332135.1 of Anabaena sp. PCC 7108. NCBI lineage: Bacteria > Bacillati > Cyanobacteriota > Cyanophyceae > Nostocales > Nostocaceae > Anabaena > Anabaena sp. PCC 7108. The sequence continues at coordinate 4,067,025 of NZ_KB235896.1, read as the reverse complement.
GTCTTTGGATGAAAATAAGAAATATCCTGAAACTGTAGCAGTTTTATTATGGGGTTTGGATGCTATTAAAACTAAGGGTGAATCTTTGGGAATTCTCTTGGAATTGGTGGGTGCTGAACCTGTGAAGGAGGGAACTGGAAGAATTGTTAGATATGATTTGAAGCCTTTATCTGATGTTGGACATCCACGCATTGATGTGTTAGCAAATCTATCGGGTATTTTCCGTGATAGTTTTGTGAATATCATTGAATTGTTAGATGATTTATTTCAACGGGCTGCGGAAGTTGATGAACCGGAGGAAATGAATTTTATTAGAAAACACGCTTTGATTTTGAAAGCCCAAGGTGTGGAAAATTCTTCAGCGAGATTGTTTTCTAATCCATCTGGTGATTTTGGTTCTTTGGTTAATGATAGGGTGGTTGATGGTAATTGGGAATCTGGGGAAGAGTTGGGAAATACTTGGGAAAGTCGCAATGTGTTTAGTTATGGTAGAAATGATAAAGGACAAGCTAGACCGGAAATATTGCAGACTTTATTAAAAACTAGCGATCGCATCATCCAAGAAATAGATTCGGTAGAATATGGTTTAACTGATATTCAGGAATACTATGCCAATACTGGCGGGTTGAAAAAAGCCGCTGAAAAACAAAGTGGGAGGAAGGTACAAGCCAGTTTTGTCGAAAGTTTCTCTAAAGACACCACACCCCGCAATTTAGATGATTTGTTGCGAATGGAATACAGAACTAAGTTATTAAATCCCAAATGGGCTGACGCAATGGCTAATCAAGGTTCTGGTGGTGCTTTTGAAATTTCTCAACGCATGACGGCTTTAATTGGTTGGGGTGGTACTGCTGATTTTCAAGATGATTGGGTTTATGATCAAGCAGCAGATACCTATGCTTTAGATCCAGAAATGGCGGAAAAATTACGCAAAGCCAATCCTGAAGCTTTTAGAAATATTGTCGGCAGAATGTTAGAAGCATCGGGACGCGGTTTATGGCAAGCTGATGGAGATAAGTTGGATAAATTGCGGAAATTATATGATCTAACTGATGAGGAATTAGAAGGAGTGACGGTTTAGGAAATTAAAATTTTGGTTGGATGTAACGAACCACAGAGGCACAGAGGACACAGAGAAAGAAGATAATTAAATATTGGTAGGGTGCGTTAGCGACAGCGTAACGCACCTTTTAACTTTAAACTACGTATTTCTTAAACTCTCAATATCAGAATGTTCTTCTAGATATTCAAGTAAATTGAGAAAATCAGCTTTAGGTAAGCATCTACCTCCAATGGGTGTAAAGGCTAATTCTGACCGACTTCCATCATAAATATGATATCCCCAATAAAATAATTGTTTACTATTACGTATAGCTACTTGATCTGGGTCAATAAATTTAAAACGAGAATCTTGTTGAGATAATTCATCAAAATAAAGCTGATATTGATATTTTAACACTTGACTTCTTTTATTTTCATCAGGGAAATAATTATTGATTAATACAAATAAATAAGCATCTTTATTAATACTCCTAATTGCTTTCAAAGTTTCTTGTATGACATGACCATTTTTATTTAAACCTAATGGGTTAAGTGTTGTCGGAATGATGCAATAAGATAACTTCTTAAGTATTTCTGGAGGATTCTTATCTAAAACAGGTGAACAGTCACATATAACCATTTTCACATCATCAGGGGGATTTTCATCATCCCATTCATCAACGTTATAAACAGTGACAGTATTTCCTGGACTATTTTTTTTATTGGATAGTTTTACCCCTTCACCTAGCAAAGTTGTTAGGTTTTGTTGTGGGTCTAAATCAATTAATGCTACATCATAACCAGAGAGGGCAAATGCACCTGCAAGATGGGCGCTAACTGTTGTCTTTCCTACACCACCTTTACAGGTAAATACACCAAAATAAGTAAGTTTTTTGGTAGGAGGTATTATTTCTGGGGGAGGTTCAATGGGTCCATCAACTCCTCTCCAAATAAGATTTCCATCTTTATCTCGACTTGTCCAGGTAAGATTTCCTTCCTTAAAAACGGCAAGTCTAATTTTATCATTATTGATTTGTTCAAAGTATGTCAGTGCTTGGGAGGAGTATACACTTGATGTCACAAATAAACCCTTAGTAAATTTTGCAGCTATAGGTAATTCAAGAAAATCAATAAATTTCTCTAACTGGGGTATTTTCACAGAAGTTTTATAGTTTTTAACTTGAACTGCCAATACTTCACTACCCTTAACTGCTTCAATATCGTATCCTTTCGTATTAGCAGGAGGCATTGTGATTTTCCATCCTGCCTGAGTCAGTAATAATGCGACCACTTTTTCAAAATCGCTTGCACTCTCAAAAGTAACCATAAAATTCTTGATACACAATAGATCACACTCTTATTTTTCCCTAAAGTGTCTCAGTAATTACCATCTCATCATCAAAATTTCGATTTAGGGTGCATATCACTACTATAAATAAACCCCTCAACTAAGCTGTTAGTTTGTTTTTAAACGAATTTAGGATATTATTTTTTGTAAGAATATAAAGCTGTGTACGATTTTTTATGTACCTAAATGTATTTGTTGGGTTATCCCTGATGCCTCTGGCACGCTACCGCGAACGGCATACTACGTGAAATAGGTTATAAAAAGTTTCCCTGTTTAATTATTGAAATATTATCTGATTCTACAGAAGCATTTGATCGCGGTGATAAATTTGCGGATTATCAAAATATAGATACTTTACAAGAATATGTTCTAATTGATGTCAAAAAAACAAAAGTACAATGTTTCCGTCTTAATGAACAAGGGTTATGGGTATTACAATCTTATACAGAATCATATTTTGATTTACAAAGTATTAACTTTCAGGGAAATATGAATGATTTATATGAAGATGTAAGTTTTATATAGCAGGGAAAAGATTTTCAGGTAGTGCATTGAAAAAATTGAATTGATAGTATATCCAGCTTTCCAGAATTGAATTTGACTGCTGATAGCGTAGCCATACAAATTCTTAAAGCTGGTAATATTTGATTAACCAGTAGTAACAGTTTAACCCGGAAAATGATCAAATTCAGATTATGGAATTTTTCCCATCAACTAATTATTTGTCATGTTCTTGTTGATGATTATTGGTGTTGTTCTCGGTTTCCAATAACCGGGACATAAACACATCCGGTTTTCGACTCATAACCGAGATAACTTTATCAATAGCAACTACTTCACTGATTCTGACAATCCTTTCCCACAAAGTATCTTCTTCTGTCTCTTTATTGTGAGTTCTGTGTTTAAACCACAACAATTCATCGGAAACTCTGATAATTGTTCCGAAAAACCATTTATCTCTGATTAATAACCATATTTCTTGTTCTACGTAGGTTTTTAGAATAGATTTCATAATAGCTTAGATAATGCAAAGTTATTGCGCTACATAGTATGCTGATATCAAAGATTAGCACAACTGTAAATACACTGGATATTAATTAATAAAATATTTGATATATCACTCAATAATAACGTTGTGATTGCGGAGGAACCTTATAGCTAGAAGGTAATTAAGAATACACAAACTAATTCTCAACAAACTGTCTTGCAAATTCTATTGCTTCTTCGACGGTCGTAACTGTTCCCTCAGCTTGCGCTACAGCGATTTCACTCAATATTTTACCCACAAGTGGTGAAGCTGGAACATTTAGTGCTATAATCACTTTTTTGCCACTCACTAATGGTGAGGGGTGAGCTACCAGATCATCAGGGTTCAGGTAACGGTTGATTAAGGGTGCATAGACCCATAGCGGATTATCGCCAGACATCGCCTCTACTCGCACATCATCTGCTAAGGCTAATGTGGTTGTAGCCGTAAATACAACCCCCACGTCCTGAAACAAAAAATACTGTTCTCGTAGGGACAGATTAGCTACTTTGAACTTTGGGAACAGTCTCAGGGCGATAATTACAGACCGAATTTCTGCACGGCTATAGGTTAGTTCTTGTAGTTCTATTTCTGCAACTTTTGGATTTGGGTGAACCAGACAAGCAAGTTTAGCAATACCTAACCAGTTGGTTTTAACTGTATCTCGGACGCATTGCTGCAATTCTTCCGCTAATTGTGGCCAGTTTTGAGAAATTAAAATTGCGGCTTTATCAACTGCGGCTAATTTAAGTAAGCCGTTATGGGTGGCGTTGGTAAAGAAAGTAGCTAATAAACCATCTTTCCACGCAGCATTTAGCCAAGGTGTACCCTGAGAACTTCCTAAAAGATAACCAATTTCTACTCTCACTCGTTCGGCTGCAACTTGACTAATATCTGCTGCTAAGGTGCGAATAGTAGCTTGGGTAGCTGGTTCAATTGTAAAACTAAGTTGGGCGGCTTGACGATAAGCCCGCATTAACCGCAAAGGATCATCTTGCAGATTTTTGGGTGATATCATGCGTAATAGACCGGCTTCTATGTCTGCACAGCCTTGGAGAGGGTCAATTATTTCTTGAGTATGGGGATTATAAGCGATCGCATTTATTGTAAAATCCCTTCTATGCAAATCCGTGATTAAACTATCTCCTTCCTGTTGGGCAAAATCTGCCGTAGCATGGGGAAACACCACACGGGCAATTTGTCTTTCTGCGTCCAATAAAACAAAACCCGCTTGATAATGTTTAGCGATCGCACTCGCTACTTTTACCGCGTTCGATGGGATAATAAAATCTAAATCCAAATATTCCCGACTTCTACCCAAAATCGCATCTCTTACCGCCCCACCAACCATGTAAGCTGGTTTTGGCAACCATTCCAGGCTAAAAGGCCAATTTTCAGCAGCTAGACGAGAAATAACTGAGTTACTCATTGTCATAAAAATCAACCTACTAACTCATGCTGAATAGTTTGGCTTAAGCTACATTAACTATAAAGGTTTCTGGAGTTGGTTCTATTATGTGTATTTGCGTAAATTGCCACTATGTAGACCGTTGTGTAACCTACAACGCAGTAGAAGCACAGCACCAACAGCCTCACTTGACTGAAACCCCCGATTTTGACCCCAATGAACCTTCTATCAATGTCAATATTCGCACAAAAGACGAAATAATTGAAATGGAATGGGATGTGGTCGGTTGTCTCAGCTTTAAGAAAGAAATGGGTAAATGGGCTAAATTACGTCCCGGTGAATTAGTACCAACTTAAGTTTTAGATTTGAGGGCGTATTGCAATTTGAGTAGGGGCGTATTGCAATACGCCCCTACCTTGAATTTAGATTCCATACCTCATTTATCTGCAATCTGCTGTATTTTAAGTTTCTTTATATATTTTATGTATCTAAAACTGATAGAATTATAAATCGTTAATTTAGCCAAAGTTAACTTTTTCATATTCTCAAAATCTATATTTACTTTGACAACTCAACTAGAACATCTCCCAACCGCAAAATACGCTTTAGCACTGCACACCACTACACCAGAACTAGGTCTAGTAATTAGTAATTTTGCAGATGATACCCGCGCCCATGTTTGGAATTTAGGACGTGATTTATCAAGTTTAATTCATCAATATATAATTGATTTAATTGCACCCCAAAATTGGACAGACTTGGCTTTTATTGCCGTTGCTAAAGGTCCCGGTGGTTTTACAGGTAGTCGAATTGGTGTAGTCACAGCCCGAACTTTGGGACAACAGTTAGACATTCCAGTATTTGCGATTTCCACTTTAGCTGCTGTAGCTTGGCATGAAAACAGCAAAAATCCAAAACCACAAGCAATTATTGCAGTAGAAATGCCAGCACAACGGGGGCAAGTTTTTGGTGCTATTTATCAAATAGCTGCTGATAATTTGGGACTAATTTCTTTATTACCAGATGCAGTATTTACACCAGAAAAATGGCAAGAAACTTTAGCTAATTGGCATACAGAATATCAACTAATTAAAGCCACATCAGGATTAGCAGCAACTGTTAGCAGTATTTTAGAATTAGCTTATTTAGATTGGCAACAAAGTAAACGCCCTGATTGGTCAGAGGCTCTACCATATTATGGACAGCATCCTGTAGATATTTGATCAACAAAGGTAGGTAACAAAAAATTACTCAACCAGTTGTAGTCGCAAAATGTTGGGTTCAGGAATTGATAAAAGTTGATTATTCATTTCCTGAATAAGCTGTTAAGCAGATAAATTTGATCATCCTAATAATCCTAATATTGTTAAGTCTTGTAGTACGGATATCTTGGACACTAGGCTTATACAAATTAAATGCACAACAGCTTATCAATTATTCTCACCTATAGGCGCAAAATGGCAAAATTTTTCTATCCTCAATTTGTTCCAGCCAGTCTATCTAAAAAAGATATATTCACAGCTAAATTAATAATACCTTCATTGGTGTTAACATCCTTAATTTCAGCATTATTCAAGGCTACAATGTAAGGCTGATTATTAATCCAACCAATAATCGGACCACCAGAAGAACCTCCGGTTGTGTCGCAATCATGAAACAGTATATCTCTCTCTTCCTTCACAATACTGCATCCCTCTTGAAAACCAGCAGTCCAACCAGCACCAGCACTTAAAAACTCATAACCTCTTTTACTGGAATTAGGATAATCACCAGAATAACCAACAAAAGAGAATTTTTTGGGATTATTAATCATTGTTGAAACTGGTAAATTTCTCCAGCCTAAATAACCATATTTTCTACCAATCGGTTTATTTAATCTGACTACTGCCCAATCTTGAGTTTGATTAGTGATTGTATCTGCTGTAAAATCAGTACCGTAAATCACTCTGTCTGCAAAAGCAATATCTTCTCTATCAGCAACTTGACCATTAATTACATTAGGTAAAAAAGCAATTTCTCTACTGATTTGATGAGTTTTAGAATCAATCACACAATGGGCATTTGTTAACACTAAATTTTCCGCAATTAAAGTACCTGTACAATGATAATTTTTTGCGTCTGTCGTAGTTCCTTGAATCCGACCAATAGCAGACCAAGGATATTCTCTACTTAACATTGGTTCACGGTTATCATAGCCAATAATACCCCGATCTCCAGCATAAGGTTTTTTAGACTGTTTAAAATTACGCGGTTTAAAAGGATTACCAGCAGAAGATAAATTTAATTTACCTGCATTTTCCAATTTTACAAAATTAGGTGCATTTGTTGGTTTATCTTTAGGTTTACTTTGTGCTTCCACAGATAAACCAGCAGCAGCTACAATTAACGCACTTACTGTTAATAAAGCAAATAGTCTTTTAGACATGGTAAACACTCCTCATTCAAAATTCTGTAATGTGTAGATTTTCTTAGTAATTTTTATGATGTGTTGGCGCAGTGTCACACACCATTAATGAGAAAATGAATCTTTGACTTTTCAATTATAAAATGCCGAAGTATAAATACTGGTATTGTTACAGTTTTTGTAACAGATTTTCTAGTTTTATATCAGTTTTAGTTTTAGATCCCCGACTTCTTCAAGAAGTCGGGGATCTGGGGGATCTATTTGTTCAGGAGATTTAATAACTATTTTTGCCATTCACCTTGAATAGTAAAAGCAGCCCAAAAACGAGGGTCTTGAGTTTTTTGTTGTTGCCATAATTTTAACTGGGCATTTCTTAAAGCCACAATGGGAGATTTACCTTCTTTCAATACTTGACCAGAAAATTCAGTCATTAATTCTGCTGTTGCGTCATCATTAACTTTCCATAAAGATACCACAACCTTAGCCGCACCTGCATACATGAAACCCCTGGTTAAACCTATTAAACCTTCTCCTTTAACTTCCCCAGCTAAACCTGTTTCACAAGCACTTAATACCACTAATTCCGCAGGTAAATCTAAGTTGAAAATATCATCCAATCTTAAAAATCCGTTCTTGGCTTTTCCCTGTTTATCAAATAATGATAAAACTATGCCCGATAACTCTGGATTTTTCATGTCAATTAGTCCATGAGTGGCAAAAAGTACCATCTGATATTGATTTAATTTTTGTTGTGTTACCCATTCATAATTAGCATCAAAATCAAAGGCTTTGATACTTTCAGTATTGGGAACAAGTTTTAAAACTGCTTCTGCTTCTTGACGAGTTCCTGGTAGTCGAGATAATGAACCTCTATTAACACTAGAACGCCTTAAAGCAGAACGTTCTAAATCCAAATCTGTGGATGATACATCTTCTGTTTTACCTGTAACACGACTATCATCATTACTAAAAACTGGGTCAGCTAATACAGCTAATTTTTTCGGTGCAGTTTTGCGGTTTTTGAGTTTTTCCCGGTGGGTGGCTAAACTGGTGACGGATGGTAAGTTAATGATTTCATGATTTACTAATAAGGGTTGATATGTGACCTCTCCCCCTACCCCTCTTCTAGAAGGTGAGGGGAGTTGATCTTTCTCCCCATTCCCTTGCAGGGAAGGGGGTTGGGGGGTTAGGTCAGATAATGCAGCAAAGGGGATTTGATGTAAGATACCATCAGCGACAATTACTAACCGTTTTTTCCCTAATTTATCGGACACAGGTTGGAGAATTATTTGACTGAGTTTGTTAGCTAATTGGGTTTTTCCTGCTATATGGTGTGCTATTTCTTGGGCTGATGCACCATAATTGCTGGGGGCTTTTAATTTGATAATTAATGCCTCAGCAACTTTGTTAATATCTGCTTCTTTGGGTAGTTGATAGGTGGTGAAACTGTTATGAGTTACTAACCATAAATAACTATTTTCTGCACCTAATGAATATTGTAATAGGACTGTATCGGGGTCTAGTTGTTGTTGAATTTGGGGTAATGTTAGAGGTTCGGGATATTTTAAGTCTGCGTATTCTTTGTTAGTGGCGCGGAGTTTATTTTTTAGTTCCTTTTGTTGTTGGATGATATTTTGAATTTCTTGGTTAGTGGTTTGGATAATTTCTTCGGGAGGTTTTGGTTTACTCATCAGTTCTGAGAGGAGTTTTTCTTTACCATCTCTCAGAGACAGTAAACGGGTTTCTTCCGCTAGGAGTTGGGGGTTAATGTCTTTACGGATGTTGATGTTAGCTTCGGTGAGAAGTTCAACTAAACCCCTAGCGCGGGAACGTTCACTAATGTGTAGTGCTTGTGCGTCGTAGCCTTTGTTGGGGTTTTGTTTGTGTAGCTGCATTAACAGGTCTATGTAGAATTTGTAGTAGTCCTGTTTGGTGGCGAAGTAGGATGTACGTAGTTCTGTGCTGGCTATTTTGGTGCGTAATTCTTCGATGATGTTGATGGCGGTTTGAATGTTGGTCAGGGCTGCTTGAAGGTTTTTTTGGCTGCCTTGTATTAGGGCAGTATTGTATAGAGTAAGGGCTTCACCATCCCTATCCTCCACTGCACGATATAGGGGAAGTGCTTGGTTCAAGTATTCCAGTGCTTTCTGTTTTTCTCCTAGGTCGTTGTAGACTTCGCCAATATTATTGAGAGTGCCGGCTTCACCACCCCTATCCCCCACTGCACGATATAGGGGAAGTGCTTGGTTATAGTATTCTAGTGCTTTCTGGTTTTCTCCCAGAGAGGAGTAGACAGCGCCAATATTATTGAGAGTAGCAGCTTCACCACCCCTATCCCCCACTGCACGTCTGAGGGGAAGTGCTTGGTTATAGCTTTCCAGTGCTTTCTCGTTTTCTCCCAGGTCGGAGTGGACCATGCCAATATTAGTGAGAGTAGTAGCTTCACCATCCCTATCCTCCACTGCACGATATATGGGAAGTGCTTGGTTATAGTATTCCTCCAGTGCTTTCTCGTTTTCTCCCAGAGAGGAGTAGACAGTGCCAATATTATTGAGAGTAGTAGCTTCACCACCCCTATCCTCCACTGCACGAAATAAGGGAAGTGCTTGGTTATAGCTTTCCAGTGCTTTCTGTTTTTCTCCCAGGTCGGAGTAGACCAAGCCAATATTATTGAGAGTGCGGGCTTCACCACGCTTATCCGACACTGCACGTGCTATGGGAAGTGCTTGGTTATAGTATTCCAGTGCTTTCTGCTTTTCTCCCAGGGAGTTGTAGACAAAGCCAATATTATTGAGAGTAGTGGCTTCACCACCCCTGTCCCCCACTGCACGTCTGAGGGGAAGTGCTTGGTTATAGTATTCCAGTGCTTTCTGCTTTTCTCCCAGGTCGGAGTAGACACCGCCAATATTATTGCGAGTAGTGGCTTCTCCACCCCTATCCTCCACTGCACGAAATAAGGGAAGTGCTTGGTTATAGCTTTCCAGTGCTTTCTGTTTTTCTCCCAGGTCGGAGTAGACTTTGCCAATACCAACGAGAGTAGTGGCTTCACCACCCCTGTCCCCCACTGCACGTCTGAGGGGAAGTGCTTGGTTATAGTATTCCAGTGCTTTCTGCTTTTCTCCCAGGTCGGAGTAGACACCGCCAATATTATTGCGAGTAGTGGCTTCTCCACCCCTATCCTCCACTGCACGAAATAAGGGAAGTGCTTGGTTATAGTATTCTAGTGCTTTCTGGTTTTCTCCCAGGTCGGAGTAGACTAAACCAATATTATTGAGAGTGCGGGCTTCACCACCCCTATCCTCCACTGCAAGATACAGGGGAAGTGCTTGGTTATAGTATTCTAGTGCTTTCTGGTTTTCTCCCAGGTCGGAGTAGACTAAGCCAATATTATTGAGAGTGTTAGCTTCACCACCCCTATCCTCCACTGCAAGATACAGGGGAAGTGCTTGGTTATAGTATTCTAGTGCTTTCTGGTTTTCTCCCAGGTCGGAGTAGATCAAGCCAATATTATTGAGAGCAGTGGCTTCACCACCCCTATCCTCCACTGCACGATACAGGGGAATTGCTTGGTTCAAGTATGCCAGTGCTTTCTGTTTTTCTCCCAGGGTGTTGTAGACACCGCCAATATTATTGAGAGCAGTGGCTTCACCACGCCTATCCCCCACTGCACGATACAGGGCAAGTGCTTGGTTCAAGTATGCCAGTGCTTTCTGCTTTTCTCCTAATGAGGAGTAGACACTGCCAATACCAAGGAGAGTAGTGGCTTCACCACGCCTATCCCCCACTGCACGATATAGGGGTAACGCTTCTTCCCATTTATTAATTGCTTGTAATAAAGATTCCTTTGTACCCTGCTGATAAAGCTGCCTTCCTTCTTGAAATAACTTTTTAGCTTTAGCAAGCATGGCTTCTTGTTGTGTTCCTTGCTGTTGTGCTATCTGTAACCCTGTACCTCTGGGCATTGCTGCCACTGAGTCCACCAGTAACACCGCAGTTAGCAACATTGTTAACCCACAACGGCTAAATATCGGTAGCAAACCCCGGTCATTTCCCTGGTATTTCATGATTTTGCCTCTATTACTCCTCACTACTTGGATTGTACGAGGGGTAATTTATGATCTGGGGTGCTGTTGCGTTTTTTGTAACAATCTTAGTCAAGGGTGTAGGGTAGGTAAGCAACACTGTGATAAACCATAATCACATATCTGATGTATTATAGCGGTTATCGGTTGTGTGAGATACTTTAACCCCTCCCCGCAAGCGAGGAGAGAACTATGATGTATCTCATTCAAGTGCATACTGCTATGTCAGTCATTTTTTTAATAGACATCTCCGAGAATTAAATGTGCGTGACTTGAAACCCTTGTAGAGACTCTACCCAAGAGGAAGAATTGCAAACTCTTCTAGCTAGATTACAATCAAGGGGAATTGACCCAAATACACTGTAAATTTTTGAATCATGACAGTTAATTGATAACCGTCAGGTTTTGAAATTCTTTATTAATCAATGTTTTGGGTTTATTGATTAAGAAATCGGGAATCTGAAAATTTTTTACAAAAAACTATGACACTGGAAGAAATTGCAGCTACATTAATAGAGTTATTTGATGCAGAAATAGTGCATAATATAGCACCTGGTTCTTGGCAAATTGAAACTCCTACTTTTCGTTTATTGGTATTACTTTCCGAAGATAATACTTGGTTGCGGCTATTACTTCCAATTATACCTCTACAAGAAGCCGAAGCATTTTTAACACAGTTCCTCGAAGCCAACTTTGATGATACTCAAGAAACACGTTATGCTTTGTATGATGGGGTAATATGGGGAGTATTTCAGCACAACAGCGGAACTTTAACTAGTGCAGACTTTGCTAATGCAATTGGACGACTTAAATCTTTATATCAAGTTGGTGTTAATGATGTCTTCAATCGACTGATAGAAACTCGTATCCGGCAAATTATTCAAGCTGCAAAACAACAAGGACAATCTCTACAAGCAACAATGCAAAATTTAGATCGTTTTTATGCAGAAGGTTTATTAGGAGAAATAGACCAAAATGCAGCAGCAAGAGAACAAGTTTTAACAGCTTGGAGAAGTCAGTTAGAAAAGCTTTGGGATGAATAATATTATTTGTATATCAGGTGACAGTCTGAAAAGTCTTTTGGTGTCCTAAATACCCTCTCTGTTGCTATAAAAATATTGATCTGTGTAGGTTGGGTTGACGTAAGAAAACCCAACATTTTTGTAAATTTATTTGGCTTTTTCATCAAATTTCTAATTGATGTATGAATTATTATTTTTTCATATTCAGATTCAGCTACGCCAAACTTGATCTAAAACAGTACCATCTGCTGCCACTAATTCAATATATAAAGGCATTTTTCCCATGGCGTGGGTTGAACAACTCAAACAGGGATCAAAAGCCCGAATTCCTGCCTCAACACGATTTAAGATGCCTTGATTAATTTCACTACCTTGGATAAAATGCCTAGCAATTTGGGCAACTGTACGATTCATTGCGAGATTATTTTGCCCCGTAGCAATTACCAAATTTACTTTTTGCATCAAGCCATTTTCATCAACTTGATAATGATGAAATAATATGCCTCTCGGTGCTTCACTTGCACCAACTCCTACTAATTGATTAATCCCAGCTTCGGCACGTAAATGAGTTGATAAAATATCAGGATCATCTAATAAAATTTCTATTTTTTCAATACAGGCTAAAATTTCAATTAACCGGGCGTAATGATAGAAAAAAGATGATTTTACAGTGCCATTATCATGACTACGAAACTCTCTTAATTCTTGATCAGCTAAAGGTGTACCAATGTGGCTACAAATATTTAATCTAGCCAATGGACCAACGCGATACATTCCACTATCTAAACGACAATGGTCACTTTTATCAGGATAGCCCAAAGGACGATAATAAGGAGATTTTAAATAAGAATCGGTTTGAACTGCTTCACCAATAAATTCCTGAAAGTTAGTGGGATCAAGATGATCAGCAACAATATTACCTCCACTATCAACAAAGCGAATATGTCCGTCGTAAGTTTCCCATAAACCTTTATCAGTGACTAATCCCATAAACAAGCTGGGGAAATTACCAAAAGTTTGAGCTTCTTTTTCATACTTTTTGAGAAGTCCTTTAAATAAACCAATGGCATTAATAATAATAGTGCGGACTTGGGGAATCCGTTCTTGAATGTGACTGCGTGCTTCTGAAGTTAAGGGATCACGCACTCCACCAGGAACAGCCCAAGAGGGATGAATTTTTTTTCCCCCTAGTAATTCAATTATCTCTTGCCCAAACTGACGTAAACGAATCCCACCTCTGGCTAATTCTGGTTCAGCTGCAATTAACCCAAATATATTACGTTTTTCAGGGTCACTATCCATGCCTAATAATAAGTCCGGGGCGCTGAGGTGAAAGAAACTGAGGGCATGGGATTGGAGAATTTGTCCTAAATTCATTAAGCGGCGGAGTTGAGTGGCTGCGGTGGGGATTCTACAAGCAAGAATGCGATCGCCTGCTTTGGCCGAAGCCAACAAGTGACTAACTGGACAAATACCACAAATCCGGGCAGTAATTCCCGGCATTTCCCAAAGGGGACGGCCGACACAAAACCTTTCAAATCCCCGAAATTCTGTGACATGAAATCGCGCATCGCTGACTTGTCCAAAATCATCCAGATAAATGCTAATTTTGGCGTGTCCTTCAATGCGTGTCACCGGATCAATAACTATTGTTTTCATTAGTAATTAGTAATTGATTACAGATTAAATGTTCTTGTTTCCAAAGCCTCTGGATACTGATCACAATAATCTTCAAAGGCTGAGATTAGGGGCTTTTCAGATCGTTGGTGGGCAATTTCGGCTTGTATCTCTTCCACCACATCCCAAGCGGCTGCACATTCGCTGGAATTGATGCCTTTTTCAGCACAAACAAGACGAGACTTTTTAATTTCATCTTGCAATTCTTGTTCTAAGAGAATTGTTCTAGGTTTTTCTAGACAACTACTCCGAGCTAAAATATCAGTAAGTGAGATTATTCCTAATAGATGGCCGCTAATAACAGGCGCACGACGAAGATGATGATTAGCAAATAATCTGGCTACATATTCAACACTTAATTCAGGATTGACCACAATACAAGGTTTAGTCATGATTTCATAGACACGCACTTTGTTTGGGTCTTTACTATAGGCAATGACTTTATAAACAATGTCACTTTCGGTGATAATACCATAAGCATCTTGTTCATGACGACGATCTACAATTAAGGCTCGCCAATCTCTTGCACGCATTAAATTAACAGCTTCTTTAACTGTTGCTGAACTGCGAATCATGGCTACATCTTTGGTCATTACATCTGCTGCTGTTAACATGGTCAACCTCGTTCAATATTCAAGATTTGTTTGTGAAATTATCTAAAATCTCAACTTGATTAAATTAGCCAAACTTAATGATTTCTCTGCCGGCTATTAGTGGTTTTTCTCCCTTTAATAATGATTCAAGAACAGCGCGAATATTAGGCGCAGAGGGTGGACAACCAGGTAAATAAATATCAACCGCTACTACTTGATGAACGGGTAATACTTTGTCAACCAAAGGTGGAATAATCCCCGGTGCGTGGGGAATTTGGGGGTTGATATCGGCTGTTTCTATATAACTACGCTGAAGAACTATTTCCGCACTACCTAAGGGATTACGTAAAGCCGTAACATTGCCAGTGATAGCGCAATCACCAAAGGAAATTATTGTTTGGGTGCGTTCTCTAATTTTGTGGATTAATTCTAGATGTTGTTCGTTAGCTATAGCACCTTCTATTAAAACTACATCCACACCTTTTGGATATTCCTTAACATCAACAAAGGGACTATAAACCACATCTACTTGAGCGGATAAATCAATCAACCATTCGTCTAAATCGAGAAATGACATATGACAACCTGAACATCCACCTAACCATACTGTCGCTAATTTCAAACAAATTACCTCGCTTGGCTGCAAATTTAATTTAAATAGGACTTACGCACACCTCATGGAAAAACTAACCACAGAGGCACAGAGAAATGATGATTCAACCGGATATGATATCAGTTGTCATTAACAATTGCCATTCCTGAACTACAGATGGGGGAACAGAGATATTAATGGAGTTTGCATCAGGTAAAGGTATTGCTAATGTTAACTGTTCATTTGGTAATTCTGGCAAGATATTTGTCAGATCATATTGACCGACAGTTGGTGCTGGTGCTTGATCCAAAAACACATCAGCAGCATTCCAAACCTTACCTGTATTTGAAGTTATTTTTAAAGGTTGGGGGTGAGTTAATTCAGCAGAACCAGGAAAGCCAATTAACCGCAAATTTATATGAGATTGTTGACTTGGATGCACTTGTTTAAATAAGACAACCTGCCATACCTTTCCTGATTGATCATCTAATTTTATTTGTGAGCGATAAACAATTTCTCCTGGTGCTTCTTCAAAACTAGTGACAGCAGCAATTGCTTTCCCCTGGAAGTTTCCTAAACCTGGGAAGATCAAGATGATTAAAATTCCCAGAGTTAGCATCCATAAGCATCTTTTTCTAATCCTGTTTAACATCAGCTTTCTCTTTGACTCATTGGTGTTTTATCCTTTAAAAATTCCATTGTTTTTTCTCTCTAGCTGTAACTAAAAAATCGATTTTGGCGCGATTATGTTTCATTTCCCCAACACTTGAACCTTGATTAAATAGCGCCCCTGTGGGACAAGCATTGACGCATTTACCGCAGGAAGTACAAGTTTGTGAAGTTCCCCAAGGCTGGTTTAAATCAGTAATTACATGAGATTTTGAACCCCTTCCTGCCATATCCCAAGTATGAGCGCCTTCGATTTCATCACATACACGAATACAGCGAGTACAAAGAACACATCTGTTATGATCTATGCCAAAAAGTTCATGGGAAATATCTACAGCACGGTCAGGAAATTGATATTTTAATCTGACGTGATCCATACCCATTTCTATAGCTAAATCTTGCAATTCACAATTGCCATTGGCAACGCAAACTGAGCAAATGTGATTACCTTCGGCAAATAGCATTTCAATAATAGTACGACGGTATTTTTGCAAGCGATCGCTATGAGTTATCACCTCCATTCCTTCTGACACCTTAGTCACACAAGCTGGTTGCAGCTTATTACTCCCAGCAATTTCCACCAAACATAGCCGACAAGCCCCCACATCTCCCACACCCTCAAGATGACAAAGTGTAGGTAAATGAATTCCAGCCTCTTGCGCTGCTTTTAGTACAGTTTCTTCCTCACGGGCGCTAATTAATTCACCATTTATAGTCAGTGTTTTGACAGCCATAAGGGTAATTTATTAATGACTAGTGACTAATGCTAAATATTCATCACGGAAATAACGCAAAGTACTAAAAACCGGATTTGGTGCAGACTGTCCCAAACCACATAGACTTGTGTGTTTCACCATGTCGCACAGTTCCTCCAGCAGTTCTAAATCAGCGTGTTTTGCTTCTCCTTGACTAATCTTCGTTAACAACTCATGTAATTGCAGAGTTCCGACCCGACAAGGAATGCACTTACCGCAGGATTCATCCATGCAAAATTCCATGAAAAAGCGGGCAACATCGACCATATTTGTAGTTTGATCCATGACAATCATGCCCCCAGAACCCATAATGGAACCCAGATTGCTCAAGGATTCATAATCTACAGGTGTATCAAAGGCCGAAGCGGGAATACATCCCCCCGAAGGACCACCAGTTTGTACTGCTTTAGCAATACCGCCAGATGGAATACCTCCTCCCATTTCTTCAACAATCTGCCGTAATGATGTCCCCATCGGCACTTCTATCAAACCCGTATTGCAGATTTGACCGGCCATAGCAAAAACCTTTGTCCCTTTACTTTTCGCCGTACCAATACCAGCAAACCAATCAGCACCTTTGCGGATAATCGGTGAGATATTGGCAAAGGTTTCGACATTGTTAATTAAGGTGGGATCACCCCATAAACCAGAATTAGCGGGATATGGTGGACGAGGGGAAGGAAGGCCGCGTTTTCCTTCAATTGAAGCCATTAAAGCGGTTTCTTCTCCGCAGACATAAGCCCCCGCACCGATGCGAATTTCGACTTTAAAATCAAAATGAGATTCAAAGATTTGACTACCTAAGAGTCCCAGACGTTGGGCTTGGTGAATAGCAGTTTCCAGGCGACTAATAGCAATGGGATATTCTGCCCGAATATAAATGTAACCTTGATTTGCACCGACGGCATAGGCTGCGATCGCCATTCCTTCTAAAACCCGATGAGGATCACTTTCTAAAATACTCCGATCCATAAATGCCCCAGGATCTCCCTCATCAGCATTGCAAATTACAAACTTTCTTTCACCTTGAGACTTGGCAACTGTTGCCCATTTTAAACCTGTGGGATAACCAGCCCCACCTCGTCCTCGTAACCCACTTTTAGTAATTGTCTCTACCACTTGATTGGGTTTCATCTCCCGCAGCACATGATAAAGGGCTTGATAACCATCAGCTGCAATGTAAGCTTGAATGCGTTCTGGGTCGATTTTGCCGCTGTTTTCCAAGACAATAGATAGTTGATGCCTAAAAAACGGCTGATTTAAATCTCCTGATTGTAAATTGGTTTTTTCTCCATTGACTGCGGCAATTATTGCTGGTGCATCCTCTGGGGTGACTTTCTGATAAAGCTTTGTCTCGGTGGGATTTGCTTGGTTATCGACCCTGACTAAAGTTCCTTGACAGCACAGACGCATACACCCAACACCAGAGACTTGGATTGTGTCTTGCAAACCCGCAGTTTTGACAAATGCATCAAGATTTTGCTTGACAGCTTGGGAATTAGCAGACAAACAACCAGCAGCGGTGCAGCAGCTAATCTGTATAGGTTTTACTTGGGAACGTTCTTTTTCAGCTATTTCTAATAATTCAGCCAGTTCCATGTTGCCACCATCCTTGAACAAGTTCACAGACTGATTCCGGTGTTTGATGTCCTAAAATTGTGCCATCAAACACTACAGCAGGTGCAATTCCACAAGCCCCCAAACACCTAGCAGTCATTAGGGAAATTTGACCATCTGATGTTGTTTCTCCAGCACGAGTCTGGGTAGATTTTTCTACACTAGCTAAAATTGCTTGCGCCCCTTTCACATAACAAGCTGTACCTGTACACACTACGCAGTTATGTACTCCCTTAGGTGTTAGAGAAAATAAATGATAGAAAGTTGCTACTCCATAAACCCGACTTGGTGGTAATTTGAGACTATGGGCAATGTAAAGCAATAAATCAGTTTCTAAATAGCCAAAAATTTCCGAACCCCGATGGAGAATTTCAATTAATGCATCTTGTTGATATTGATGACGCTTAATTGTTGCATCTAGCATCTTTAACCGTTTATCTCCACTGGGATGAGTATATTTAGGTGGAATAGAGGTTTTCATTCTCAAATCACCAATTACATCAGGTTCGCTTGATTACTTTAAGTCTTATGCAAAAAAACTCAAACTCTTATTTTTCCTTGTCTTCTGCGGTGAGATATTTTTTGACTTGTGCATAAAGTCCTATACTTATCAAAAACAAATCTCCCTCTCTCCGCCTCAGCTTTAAACCAAAAATAATATTACCGTTTTAGTTAGCCACGCTTGTGGTTTCTAGTTTCACTGCTGTGGGTTTGAGATGAGTCGGAAAATGTATAATATGCACTGAACAAGGAGCATGATGTAAAACATAATTACTCACGCTACCAAGTACTAGTTCTGTTAGTCCAGAACGACCTCGCCGCCCCATGACAATCAAATCAGCATTCCAGGTTGTAGCTAATTGACAAATCTTGCGGCCAGGATTACCAGTGTTTTGAGTAAATTCCGCAGTGATTCCGGCTGTGTTTGCTTGGGCGCACCAAGACTGTAACATCTGCAAACTTTCGTTTTTAAAGGCTTCCCATTGTTGTTGATATAACTTAAAACCTTGCTCATTCCAACCTGGATAATAGTCAATGTTAGGAGCAATCATCAAGTCAGGACTCTCCTCTTCTTCTGGAGATAGGACGTGCAGTAGCATTAATTTAGCCGATGTTAGCTTTGATAATGCCAAAGATTGTTCAAAAACAGACTGTCCCATTTCCGAGCGATCTAATGCAACTATAATTTTGTTAAACATAGAGGCCTCCATTCCTGCTTACTGCTTTGTTTATAAATCAACAATTTGAGGAAATTGTGAGGATGGATTTTTCTACTACTCCCTTTCCAGCGTTAGATTATTTATCTTCTTCCTATACCTACTCCCTTCCTAGTGTAAGATTAGCTATCTTCTTATTTCTTTACTTCGCGTCCTTTGCGTCTTTGCGGTTCATTTAATTGAGACTATCGACATTATTTCTTAAAAGCATTCCTATTACCATATATCTTAAGCTTGATATATTTTTAAATAAATTAACTTAAATTAATACCTCAGATATAATCTGAAACTTATTTGAGTTCTGGACAATTAATCATCACTCATTCTAATATAAAATGGTTTGCTTTATATCCAACTTTTAAAAGTATTACATCAGGGAAGCATTGAAGATGAAGATATTAATTGTTGAAGATGATGAATTAAATGCCTATGCACTCACAGCGGTTCTCACTGACCAAAATTATGCCGTTGAAGTAGCGAGTGACGGAGATGCAGCTTGGGATTTAATCACAACTTACGATTATGATTTAATTCTTTTGGATGTAATGCTGCCGAAGTTGGACGGTATTAGTTTATGTCGGAAAATTAGGTCTAGTGGTCGGCCAGTACCAATTTTATTATTAACCGGATGCGATCGCTCTCACGACAAAGCCATCGGTTTGGATGCAGGTGCAGATGACTATGTAGTTAAACCATTTGATCAAGAAGAATTAGTGGCACGTGTCCGGGCATTATTACGCCGAGGTAGTATAACTGCACAACCTATCCTAGAGTGGGGAAATTTAAAACTAGATCCGAGTAACTGTGAAGTCACCTATGCCCAAAATTTACTCTCACTCACACCTAAAGAATATGCTCTATTAGAATTATTTTTGCGAAATCATCGCCGGGTATTTAGCTGTGGCATGATTTTAGATCATCTTTGGTCCTATGAAGACACACCAGGAGAAGAAGCCGTTCGTACCCATATTAAAGGACTGCGAATGAAGCTGAGAGGCGTAGGCGCTAACAGTGATTTAATAGAAACAGTATATGGAATTGGCTATCGCCTCAAAGCACTGGAAGAAGATACTCATTTACAATCCCATTTAAAATCCCAGCCAACTTTCACAGCCATTGCAGATATTTGGCAACGTTTTCGAGGGCGGGTTAATGAACAAGTGAACATCATAGAACAAGCTGCACAGCCAACTTTAAACCCAGAATTACGTTCACAAGCCGCCCAAGAAGCACACACCTTAGCAGGTTCTTTAGGAACTTTTGGTTTACCTTTGGGTTCACAATTAGCCAGAAAAATTGAGAAGATACTGAAATCTGCTAAAAATTTCCATGCCACTGATACGAACAATTTACAAAATTTGGTCAACCTACTGCGTCAGGAAATCGAAAGCAAAGATCAACAAAACCTATCCCTACCAACAGCTAAAAATCATCAAAATTCCTTAGTTGTGGGTGAAGAATTATCTCCAGAAGCCGCTAAAGCAAATATTTTGGTTGTAGATGATGACCCGCAAATTCTCCCATTATTACAAACCTTACTCACACCTTGGGGTTTTCGGGTTATTTCTCTGAGTGACCCTCGTCAGTTTTGGGTAACTCTAGAAACTGAAAAGCCAGATATGTTAATTCTAGATGTAGAAATGCCCTATAACAACGGGATTGAACTTTGCCAAATAGTACGCAGCGATTCCCAATGGAGTGAGTTACCTATCCTCTTTTTCACTGTTCATAACGATACAGAAATGGTGAATCAGGTGTTTAGTGCTGGTGCTGATGATTTTGTTAGCAAACCCATCATTGGAGCCGAACTGGTAACTAGAATTATCAACCGTTTAGAACGGGTGAAACTCAGACAGCGCATGACTCAAACCCAGCATAAAGTTAATGACGAGCTAGAATTAAGAGTAGCAGAGCGTACAGCGGAGTTAATGACTGTTAATCATCATTTACGGTCAGAACTGGATGAGAGACTGCAAACACAGGAAGCTTTGCGGGTTTCCCAAACTCGCTTTGAAGGAATTTTGGGGATTGCTGATGATGCGATTATTTCTATTGATAGCAATCAGCAAATTACTTTATTTAACCAAGGTGCAGAAAAGATTTTTGGTTATTTGTCGGAAGAGGTTTTAGGTAAAAAGCTGGATTTACTATTACCAGTGCGCTTTGCTGAACAACATCGTCATCATGTGGTGGACTTTGGTAAATCTCCCAGTCCAGCCCGAAGAATGGGTGAAAGACGCGAAATATTTGGTCGTCGCAAAGATGGAACTGAGTTTCCGTCAGAGGCTTCTATCTCTAAATTAGATATTGATCAGGAATGTGTATATACCGTCATTTTGCGTGATATCACTGAGCGCAAGCAAGTGGAACGAATGAAAGATGAGTTTGTGTCTGTGGTGAGTCATGAACTTCGTACTCCTCTGACTTCAATTCATGGTTCTTTAGGAATGTTAGCTAGTGGTTTGCTACCAACAGACTCAGAGCAGGGGAAACGCTTGCTACAAATTGCTACTGATAGTACTGAGCGCTTGGTCAGGCTAATTAACGATATTCTCGACATTGAGCGAATTGAATCAGGTAAGGTAAAAATGGAGCAAGAAATCTGCAATATGGAGGAGTTAATTGCTTCAGCAGTGAATATTATGCAGCCTCTAGCAGCTAAGGCTGAGGTGAGTTTATCAATTTCTAGCTTACCTGTTCAACTCTGGGCTGATCCAGATCGCATTGTTCAAACTTTGACGAATTTGTTGAGTAATGCTATTAAATTTTCTCATTCTGGTGCTAAGGTTTGGTTAATAGCAAAACAACAAGAAGATCAGGTGTTGTTAACAATTAAGGATCAAGGTCGGGGAATCCCCAACGACAAACTCAACAGTATTTTTGAGCGCTTTCAACAGGTTGATTCTTCAGATTCACGCAATCACGAGGGAACTGGTTTAGGTTTGGCAATTTGCAAAAGTATTGTCCAGCAACATGGTGGTAGTATTTGGGTAGAAAGTGTTTTAAATGAAGGTAGTAGTTTTTATGTGAAACTGCCGATTTTAGTCACTCCCTACAGTGCAGAATCGGAACAGTCTACTACCTCAGAACCAATCATTATCAATCAACACTATCCTCTCGTGTTAGTTTGTGATGATGATGCGGTGATTCGCACAGAGTTACAAACTTTGTTAGAACAAGGAGGATATCGAGTGATTACATCTGCTAGAGGTGAGGAATTAGGAAATACGGAATTTTTGACTAAAGGACGAGTTATAAATCATGAATTTGAACAACGGGTGATGTATTTGTTGCACAAAATGACAGATAATTCGTAATTCGTAATCCGTAATTAATAAAACGTAATTCTTAATTAATAAAATGACAACAAAGCGAATTCTAGTAGTTGATAATGAGCTATACATTCAAGAAGTAGCGAAGATTTGTTTAGAAACAGTCGCAGCTTGGGAAGTGGTAACTGCAAGTTCTGGAAAAGAGGGAATCATACAAGCTGAGATTTACCAACCAGATGCAATTTTACTAGATGTGATGATGCCAGATATGGATGGACTGGCTGCTTTTGAAAATTTACAAGCAAATCCAGCAACTAAAGAGATTCCAGTGATTTTGTTAACTGCGAAAATCCAAGCTACTGATCGTCGTCGCTATACTCAATTGGGGATCAAGAGTGCGATCGCTAAACCGTTTAATCCGCTAGAATTAGCTGGTCAAGTAGCAGCGGCTTTAGGTTGGAGTTTTGGAGAAGTAGAAGAATAATAACCTCTTATAGAATTATTTAAATGCCACTCCCGTTTAACTTTCCACGGTCTACCGGATTTTGCTATTGAAATCGATTTATACTAATTTACTCAAATAGCCATCGCCTGAATTTCGACCCCTCAAAACTTTTGAAACACCTCTGATGGATTAAATCAACAAGTTCATCAAGATGTTACAGATGTAGAATTTTTAGAACTGATTCAAGAATTTAATCAAATGTTAGCACGATTAGAACGCAGTTTTAAATATAGCATTTCCTAGTCTAATGAAGTACAAAATTATCTGCGTTTATCTGCGTCCATCTGTCTTGAAAAGTTTCCTACGCCGGGAAACCCGGCTTCGAGGAACTTTTCGCTGCGTTTAATTATTACTGCTTGTACCTCACTTGAATGGGAATTGCTATAAGCATCTCGTTTTACTGGTGATGCAGACATGAATTAAAAACTCCTTTAGCAATTTTACAAGGTGAATTAGAAAGAACTTTACAACAAGTAGAAATGGGTTCAGATCATGACAAATAATTCATTAATGCTCTAGATAAACATTGTAAATTCTAATTTTAATTTAATGTTATTAACATACATAAAAATAGATATACTGGAGCAATCATGCCAAAACGTATTCTGGTAGAAGTAAATAGTTGGTTTAAGCGAGATAGAATTGTACAGAACTTAGAAATTTTTCAAGACATTATCGTTATCTCTCTATGTGTAAGCTTATTCTGTGTGATGCTAATCAGATTAGGAGATATGTTTCTCTCATTTTTACATCCACTTGATTTACGGGAAGTAACATCTGATATTTTGTTTATCTTGATACTTGTGGAATTATTTCAACTCTTGATTGATTATATCCAAGAGCATAGTATATCTGTAGGTGCAGCGGTAGAAATTACTATTGTTTCTGCTTTACGTGAGATAATTTTACGAGGTGTGCTAGAAATTCCCCGTGAGCAAATTTTGGGAATTTCTGTATTTTTATTAGTATTGACTGGAATTTTTGTTGCTATTCCTTGGATATCTAAGTTGTTTGAACACGTCAAAATTGGCGAAGATTAAGGATTATATTGACAGCGGATGTCGATTAGACAATAAATCCGAAATTATTCCTGCATTTTTGAATCATGCAGGAATCTTTAATCTGGGCAAAAGTGTTTGATTTTTATAGCAACAGACAAGGCGGTTAAGACACTAATTGATTATAAAACCTAGACATCAAAAGACTTTTCAGGCTGTCACCTGTCACCTGCTATAGCTACGACTAAGGTAAAATAAACCCATATTTTTTAAATACAGCCTGTGCTTGATTAGTAGATAAAAATTGGGAGAATTCTTTAGCAGAATCAATTTTTTTGCTGCGTTTTAAAACTGCTAATGGATAGATAATGGGAGAGTGGTATTTTTCATCTGCCGCAACTACAACGTTTACCTGATTAGAAATTTTGGCATCAGTAGCATAAACTAAACCTGCATCAGCATTACCACTTTCTACAGATGCTAAAACTTGGCGCACGTTATTAGCAAAAACTAGTTTTGATTGCACCTGTGTCCAAATTTTCAACTTTTCTAATACTTGTTTAGCATATTGTCCTGCGGGTACACTTCTAGTTTCACCAATAGCAATTTTTTTGATTTTTGCGTCTTTAAGGTTGTAGAAACTAGAGACACCAACAACATTATTCGGTACAACCAAGACTAAACGGTTTTTAGCAATGATATGACGAGTACCTGGAACTAATAGTCCTTTTTGTTCTAAAGCATCTACTTGTCTTTTAGCCGCAGATATAAACATATCCGCCGGCGCACCTTGTTCGATTTGTTGCTGTAATGCACCGGAAGATCCAAAGTTATAACTGATATTGACGTTTGGTTGAGTTTGCTGGTAAAGGGGCTTAATTTCTTCCATTACGTCTTTTAAACTAGCAGCAGCGGAAATAAGCAAATTATTATTAGACTGCGCTACTACAGCAGAAGGTCTTAAGGTTGGTAAGCCAATTGCAAGTAGTAAGGTAGCTAATGCTGTAGTAATTAAAACTAAAAATCTTCTTCTTTTCACTAGGAAACTAAGCGTAGATAAATTTTGGCTCATGAATTAACACTCAGTAGAATTCTACCAAGAATATCATATTTTTACCAATAAAACTGGTAACTCTGTTAAGAAAGAGAAATAAATTCAAAATAATGCAAAATATTGTGTGTTGTTAGATGATAAATACCAATTTAATTGGTTAAATTTACCTATAAAGTTGGTATTAAGGATTTGAGCTATCATATCAAGTCCGGCTAATTGCTTATCAAAAAAACTCTCCGCGTCTCCGCGTCAGCCCTAATGATAAGTCTTTAACCGGACATGATATCAGATGTATCATTGGTGCGTTAGGCTTTCATAACGCACCATCAAAATTAGCAGTTCCTTAAGACTTAGTTTCCTGAGTCTGTGCATTAATCACTGCACTCCAATCATCGTTCTTCACAGTAACTTCACTTACATCTACCCTTTCGGCTTCTTTGAAAAGAGTTGTATCTGCCATTGCTTTTCGCAACTTTAGCTTTTTCTCCTCATAAGCTTGGCGTTCAGTGTCTGACATTACCGACTTAGCAACTTCACCTACGGTACTCGCCCACATTCCCCCCTCACCAGCATTACCACTGGGAATAGTCTCCAGTTCTGCTATCCAAGCATTGCGTAAATCTTCCATTTCTTGCCGTTTGGGAAATTTGAAGGGTTGGACACGTACAAAAGCACACTTGTGGTGGCCATTTTGGGTAACATGGCCGTTAAGCGAAAGCAGCACATTACGGGAATAGCCAATGTACTGCGTACAACGTTCATTATCCAACACTGCATACACGCCTGCAATCTTCGCATTAGTTGCAATTGCCCGCCAGGCTTCTAAAGAAATAATTTCTGTCTCATCATTTGCCGTCTGTGGCGTTATACTCACGTCAGTGGCAGTGTGTTCATCCTCAGAACTATACAAAAAATTATGTAGTCCTTGGTGAGCAACAGGTACATTTTGATGTTCAATTGACAAATTGTTTTGAGTTTCCATGACAGTTATTGTTTGAAGTATTCTATTGAGAATAATATATATGAATAAATTAACGCCCATAACGCCTAAAAATTGGCTACTTATTCAACAGCGATTAACGCCTTATTTATTTTTACTCCCCGCCTTAATTATTTTAGGATTAACCGTTTTTTATCCAGCAATACAAGCTTTTTACCTTAGTTTTACTAGCTACCAAGATATTGGCGAACCTCCTAAATGGGTAGGTTTTGCTAATTTCTTGCGTTTATGGAAAGATGCAGTTTTTTGGAAAACCTTAGAAAACACATTTCTCTATCTAGTTGGAGTCGTACCAATTTTAGTAATTGCTCCTTTAATTTTAGCAATTTTGGTAAATCAAAAATTGCGAGGCATGAATTGGTTTAGAACTGCATATTATACACCAGTTGTAATTTCTATGGTAGTCGCTGGGATAGCTTGGAAATGGTTGTATGCAGAAAATGGTTTACTAAATCAATTTTTCCAAACTTTAGGTATATTTCCTGAGGGAATTCCCTGGTTAACTAGTCCCGCCAAAATATTAGGAATTGTACCAATTTCTTTGGCCAGTGTAATGGCTGTAACTATTTGGAAAGGTCTAGGTTATTACATGGTAATTTATTTAGCGGGATTACAATCAATTCCTATTGATGTTTATGAAGCTGCGGCAATAGATGGTTCTGATGGTATTTGTAAACATTGGGATATTACTATACCTTTAATGCAGCCTTATTTAGCTTTAGTTGCGGTAATTTCGGCGATTTCAGCTACTAAGGTGTTTGAAGAAGTTTATATTATGACTGGAGGAGGTCCGCTCAATAGTTCTAAAACTATTGTTTACTATTTGTATGAACAAGCATTTAGTAATTTAGAAATTAGCTATGCTTGCACTATTGGCTTGGTGCTATTTTTAATTATTTTGAGTTTATCAATTTTGCGATTAGTTATCAATCAGCAAGATGGTAATAATCTAGGTATGTAATCCTGAGGTAATAAAATCAAAATGTCTATAGGAGTTTGGATATTAGGAGATCAACTTTGGGAACAACAAGCCGCATTACAAACTTGTTCAGCAACCCAAAAAACACCTGTAATTTTTATCGAGTCACTCAACCATATTCAAGAGAGAGCATACCATAAACAAAAGCTAGTTTTAGTTTGGTCTGCTATGCGTCATTTCGCTGAAGAATTGCAGCAAAAAGGCTATTTAGTAAGTTATGAAATTGCGGATGATTTTACTACACCATTACAAACATGGGTGAGAGATTATCATATTACTGAACTGCGGGTAATGATGCCCAATAATCACCCTTTCATGCAGATAATTGAAAATTTGCAACTTCCTTGTCAAATTAACCTTATTCCTAACAATCAATTTTTGTGGAGTCGAGAAGATTTTCATGGTTGGGCTAAAAATCGTAAACGCCTATTAATGGAAGATTTCTATCGACAAGGAAGGCGAAAATTTCAAATTTTAATGGATAAAGATCAACCAGTTGGAGGAAAGTGGAATTTAGATCAAGAAAACCGCCAACCACCAAAAGGAAAGTTAAATACACCACCTGCAAAATGGTTTCAACCTGATGAGATTACACTGGATGTAATTGCTAAAGTTAAATCTTTACCATTTGCAACTTATGGAGAAGTAGAACCTTTTTTATGGGGTGTTACTCGTCAACAAGCACTGAAGATATTAAACTGGTTTATTCAATATCGTTTACCTGATTTTGGTCCCTACCAAGATGCAATGGTAACAGGAGAAGAAACTATGTGGCACGCTTTACTTTCTCCTTATTTGAATCTGGGTTTATTACAACCTTTGGAAGTAATTACCGCAGCAGAACAAGCATATCAACAACATCAATTACCTTTAAATAGTGTAGAAGGCTTTATCCGTCAGGTGTTAGGTTGGCGAGAATATATGCATGGTATTTACCACTTTGTAGATAGAGAATATACAGAAAAAAATTGGTTTAACCACACCCAATCTTTACCTGAATTTTTCTGGACTGGTCAAACCCAAATGAATTGTTTGCACCAAATTCTTACTCAAGTGCAACGTACTGGTTATGCTCATCATATCCAAAGATTAATGGTATTAAGTAATTTTGCGTTAATAGCAGGACTTTCACCTCTAGAAGTAGAAAATTGGTTTCATGCAGCTTTTATTGATGCTTATGACTGGGTAATGCAAACAAATGTAATTGGTATGGGTTTATTTGCAGATGGGGGAATATTAGCATCTAAACCCTATGCCGCATCTGCTAATTATATCAATAAGATGAGTGACTATTGCAAAAGTTGTGTTTATAATTATAAAGAACGCACAGGTGAAAAAGCTTGTCCTTTTAACTTCTTTTACTGGAATTTTTTGGATAAAAACCGCTCGAAATTACAAACTCAAGGACGAATGAGTTTTATTTTAAAGAATTTAGATAAAATGTCATCAAATGAGTTACAGTCTATTCATCAACAAGCTAAAGATTGGCATATAAATCAGGAATGATCTATAGTTATAAATACCAAAAGTTCATTACTAACTGCTAACCATGAAAAACTTAATTTCCTCTATAGCTATCTTGGGAATTGCGGCTAATCTATTAGTTTCTGATCAGAGTATTGCCAAATCATCTAAAATTGAAGAATTCACGGTTGTAGGTAATGAACCATTTTGGAATATTACTGTTACTAAAGAGGGAATTGTCTTTAAGTTAATAGGAGAAAAACAACAAATATTTCCTTATACTGCACCATTACCAGCCCAAGGAAGACCGATAGATAAAGTGCGAGTATATCAACTCCAGGGAAAAGGAAGAAATATCTTAATTTTGAATAAAGTGAACGATTGCAGTGATACAATGTCGGATAATAAATATTCATATTCAGCTATTTTTATTATGGGTAATCAAGTTTTAGAAGGTTGTGCTGTGAAAAAATAATCCAGCCACAATTGATCGATTCCTAGTCTGCTGAAGTCTAAACTTATCTGTGTTAATTATATTCCAATACAGTTCAGTTAACAACTTGTTGATCTATTTTCTCTGTGTCCTCTGTGCCTCTGTGGTTCGGTTTAAAAAAATTTAGGCTTAACTGAACCGTATTGAATTATATTCGACTCCCTTCCAAATTACGAATTACGTTCGCGTAGCGTTTCAGAAGGAAATATTACGAATTACGAATTACGTTGGCGGTAGCCTGCCGTAGGCACTATTACGAATTATTTTAAAATCTTCTTTCAAACTCAATTACTGCGCGACTGTCATCAGTTAAATTTGTGGAAGCACGCAACCGAATTTCATCATTTATCCGATAATTAATACCCCATTGAAAGGGATCACTAGCTGTCAAAATCTTAATACTAGAGAAGGAAAATTTACTAGAAATATCTACTCCTGCTTCTAATGCTAATTCTAAACTAGAAGTGCTTTTACCAGCTTCTGGTCTATCAGAAATAATAGTAGGAAATAACCGCAGTTCACTTAAACCAAAAGCATCACCAATCTGGTTAAATGTACCCTGAAAGTTATTGAAAACAGCAGAACCTGCTATATTAATTAGACCCAATGTGCTGTCACCACGTCCTTGGGTATCTACAAACCCACCTCCTAATAAAGTGACAATTTCTGTTTCAGAGCGTGAGGGGCTGCTTTTCAGTTCCAAATTATCATTAATCTGACTTGCAGGACCTTTGACAGTTGCTTCGACACGAACTGTTTCTAATGCTGCTAATCCTGTAGAACTCTGTCTATTGATATCACTACTCTGAATTACATCTAATATCTTAGCAAATAGTTTAACGTCTAAGTCAGGGTCGCGGGGTTGAGAGCTTGAACTTCTAAAAGTGGCGGTATGTTGATAGTTACGAGCCAAATTGAATTGGGTAGTAAATAAATTTACGCCACCTTTAGTTAATTTGATAGTTCCTTCAGGTATGGGGTTACTTAAAGAACCGTTTACAATTAGATCACCAGATGCGATGAAATTAAAAACAGGTGGACGAGCAATTTGAATATTATTCCCAAGCTTTAGTGCTAAATTATTTAATTTTATAATTCCACTACTAGCAGATGTGATATTTTGCTGGTTAACTATAGAATTTGATGAATTAGTACTGGTTTTAGATGTGTCAGAGCTACTCAATTCTGTTAATAATACTTGACCATTAGATAGTCGTATTTTACCGCCTATTCCTGGTTCAAGGACGGAACCAGTAATTTTTAAATTCCCACTAGCATTACCTTGATATAATCCTTTGAGATTCAAGGCTAATTTTTCAAGATTAACGGTGAGGGGATTTTCTACTTGAATATCTTGACTATTAAAAATGGGGATTTCTCCTGCGGCTTCTACTTTACCATTGCTAAACTGACCTTGCAGATTTTCTACTAATACTTTGTCAAAATCAAATTCTGCCTTTCCAGAAACATTTGTTATTTTTTCTGGTAATGCTTGAGCAGTAAAGGTGGCATTGTTGAGTGAGGCTATTCCCTTAACTAAAGGTTGTTGTCTTGTTCCTCTGACAGTTAAATCTACTTCTCCTTCACCATTTTCAAAGGCTATTTGGTTATTTAATAAATTTAATAATGCCAAACCTTCATTTTTAACTTTTACATCTAGACTAATTTGATTTCCGTCTGGTTCTACGGATGCAAAAGGTAATTTATAAGGAATGTTGCCAGTGATATTTACAGGTTCGGGACTAGCTGCTAAGACTTTACTTCCAAAGTTTAAACGACCTTGAGCATAACTAAAACTTGCAGTAGCTGATTCGACTTTTTTCTGATTGAGTGTTCCCTCTGTGATTTCTAATTCTCCTCTGGCTTGAGGGTTTTTTATACTTCCTGCTAAAGCGGCAGTACCGTTGAGATTACCTGTAATTCCTACTGGTAATTTGACAAAGTTATTTAATATTTGGATGGGGAAATTATTAACTCGCAATTGACCAGATTGTTCTTCACCACCGATGTTACCAGTAAAAGCTATTAACCTTTGTTGGGACTGAATGCGTAAAGGTTGTAAGCGGAAAATCCCTTTTTCAAAACTGCCTTGAGCAATTACTGTTTCTGCCCGATAGAAACGACTGGGTTCTGTTTCTCTACCCCAAGTAAAGTTTTGTCCTTGTAAGTTAAACTGTATTGCTAGTCCATTGGCTGTAGCAGTATCGATGGCAATGTCGCCATTAAAAATACCTTTTAAATCTGTCAAATCTGGTATGAGTTTGGAATCTAGCCGCGTTTGTTCTTGTGCTGCTAGAAGTGCATCAATTTCTGATAGTCGCTGGATTTGATTGAATAAAGGTTGATTGGATAAGCCTTGGGGATTAGTGGTTAAATCTGCGGATGTACCGTAGGTTGGTGCTGCTAAACCTCGTTGTAAATCTTGAAGTTCAAATATCTGTGCTACTGTCAGCACATCTTGAATATTGCCTTGGTTGATGTTAATTTTTGCTTGCAGTTGAGGGGCTTTAGTGGTTTGGTTGACAGTAGCATCAAAGGTGTATTTACTTTGAGCTTTGATAAATTCACTATTTTTGAGGCTGGCTGTACCTTTGTTGTAGCTAAACTGTGTGGTGAAGCGATCGCCTTTGATTCTACCAATTTGCGGTTGTGCGATCGCTATATTGCCTCTACTTACTAATGTCTTTTGATTAATCTCCAAATCTCCAGTTAACAACCCAGCTAATGCGGCATTACCTAAAGTGGTTGTCTGCGGTAAACGTATATTTAAGGCTTGTAAAGGGAAATTTCCGACTTTAACTGCCCAATTATCTCCTGTCGCTTGACCTGTGGCTAATGCTTCCTGCCACTTGATAGCAAAGGTATTCGGGCTATTGTTGCTGTTGAAGTTCAAAGCCAAGCGATCGCTTTTCCCGGCTAAATCCAAGTTTAACCCCCGCCCTTGGAACAAGTTGATTTTACCAGATAACAGCGGCTCAAAAGCAAATTTTTGTACTGCCAAATTTCGTAACCCCAGCACACCAACGACATTAGGTGCTGTCAATTTCCCTGTCACCTGTCCTCTAAAGTCCACTTTCCCAGCTACATTTACAGCATTAGGAAACTTCAAAGGTAGTTTTTGCAGATCAAAATTCTGTGCTTGGACGTTGAGATTTAACTGCGTAATTTCCGGTAGACCCGGTTGTTGAGCATTGGCTAATATATAACCACTGGCATTCAAATTCGGAGTTCTAGCTTGAGGAATTGTCAGTTGCTGACCATTCCAACTAATAGCTGCATTGAGTGGTGAATTAATCCCACCAATACCTTGACTAAACTGCACCTGACCAGCAGCACGCACATCAGCTAATTTAGCAGATCCGAAAATGCCAGCCACTTGTAACTGACCCGCAAATTGACCTTGTAACTGCTTATTCAAGCGATTTAAGTTCACACCCAATCCAGTAATAATCCCTTGATAACGATTATTAGCAACTTGGATATTAGAGGCTGTAACTGTTCCCCCTGCCAGATTTAGCCGGGCTTGACCATTCGCTTGAATAGTTTGCGGTTGAAAAGATTCAAGGGAACCAGCAACATTAAACTGACCTGCTAATCTACCGTTTAATTGGGGTGGAACCGCTGGTAATGACTGTAAGGGTACATTTTCAACTTTAAGTTGTGTTTGATAGCGACCATTACTAAGTTGAATATTTTTAGCTGTAATTGTCCCATTACCAACCGTGAGGCTACCTTCACCCACACCACCCAAAGTCTTGAGGCTGAAATTTTCTGTATTCCCTGCAATCGTGAACTTACCTGCCAATGGGTTATTTAAAATGGGGAGAGACTGTTTTAATATTTGCCCTAAACGTACACCTCGGCCTGTTAATTCAGCAATAAAATTTTGGTCTTGCAATTGCAGACGAGAAATAGCAATTCTCCCTCCAGCAATGTCAACACCTGCACCCTCTGGGCGAATATTAGTCAGTTTAAATGGTCCTGAAGTTCCCGATAGCAGTAAACGACCGTTAAATGCTGCCCCTCCCAAAGAGATATTTTCTAGTTGCTCTTTGTTCAGAAATGGTGTTAATTTCACACCAGAGGCTTGAGTTACAGCTTGCCAACCTTGGGAATCGTAATTACCATAACCCCGGACTATACCACCACCAACATTAACAGCCACATCACGAAAAGTAACTGTGCGGTTTGGATTGATAATAGTTTCACCAGTAGCGGCATATTTAGCCTTTGGTGCTTGCCATTTAACTAGAGTTTGGACTTGATCAGTTGCACCAGTGAGTGCGGCTGTGGCGGAGACATTGCCGATGGGAAATCCTGAAGTAATATTGTAGAGTTTAGCGATCGCATCCCCTGGAATATTCTTGGCAGTAAAATTAACATTTATTTGTGGCGTTTTACCAAGTTGGATAGTTCCCCCACCTCTAATCTCTCCTCCCAATGTAGATTGACCTTGAATATCCTTGAGAGTAATCAGAGAGTCAAAAGTCGAAAGCTCAAACTTACTACTAACTTTCCGAAAATCAACTTTATCAATTTGGGCAGTTTTCAGATTAGAAACAGTCCCGGAAAGAACAGGTTTAGATATATCTCCAACTATCTGCAAATCTGCTTTGACTACTCCACTCACAGGTAAAGGTGATTTAACCTTGAGAGTTTCCAGGGCTTTGGATACACTCACCGCATTCACACGCCCTTGCAACTGAAAACCCTTTTCTCGGTCAATCACACCTCTAGCCACCAAGGGAATTTGTCCGTAGCTAGTAATTACATCATTATCTAACTGTATTGCCAGTCCTTTAAAGGTGATATTACCCTGAGTATTTTTTAACAGTTGTGGTACTTTTGCTAGTTGTATGGTCACGTTTTGCAAAGCAGCAGTACCATCTAATAAAGTTTCCTTGTCTGGTATCAATTGAATTTGCAAATCACCATTGACCCGACCAGCTTGTAAAGTCAGTGGTAACTTAATCAAATTAGTAATATCTGCGGCCAATAAATCTTGGGTTTGCAGCTTTAACTTACCTTCTAAACTTGCTTGGGCGCGGATATTTCCCTGAAGGAAAATGCTGCCACCATTGTCTGGTTTTCCCGCTAACTCAAACTTAATCAGGCGGTTATTCTCTACCAGTTGGGAAGTTCCATTTAGTCCTGAAAATACTACAGGGGCTGAGGACTGGGGCATTGATGCTTGCCCTTTTGCCTCTTTTATTCTGCCGTGATGCGCCAACAATACAATCCTGCCATTACGAAAGCGCAATTTATCTAAATCAGTTTTAATTAGACCACTTTTGCCGCCTGGGGCTATCTTAGTGGTAATCCAGCGACCTTGCTGATCTTGTTGAATATACACATCTGGGTTAATTAAAGTGACATCCAGTTTCAGATGGCGGTTAACAATTAATTGCCAGATGTCAAAACCTGCTTCTACTGCTTCTATAGTCGCCCGATCTGAATCCGTAGATGTAGGAGGAATCTCCGAAGCGGCAAATTTTACCCCCATCAGAGAAAATTCTTTTACTTGTCCAAGTTTAACTGGACGGTTGAGGGTAGAGGTAAGATTTTTCTCTGCCAATGGTGCTAACTCAGTTTGCACAAAATCCCGCAACCGCCAGATACCGACGATAATTCCCAGCAGCAACAATGCTCCTAAAGCAAGGCCACTACGACTCAATATGATCAACCACAGATGCTTAGGGTTATTGATCGGAGGATGAGAATCTTGATTGGTAGAGTTAGACATAGGTTTTAAATCTTAAATTGCCGGATGTCGCTAACAACCGACTCTTAATAACTACACTATATTTAACAACTATGCAACTTCCAGTATCCAGATATTTAGTTTCCTGTTACTTATTTATGTGCTGATCAACTGAGCTAAAGCCCAGCACCTTTAGGTTGGTGTTGCTTACTGATTTAATGGGAATAATATAAACTTGAGATTAAAGGCTGAATGATGCGTGTTTTTGTATTAATTTTCAATGTCGGGACTGATAACGAGGGGATTCACACAGTTTGGACTAGTAATCCTGAAGCGGGGCTGTCAGGGGCAGGACGCAATAAAATTCTCATGTTTGAGTCAGAAGATGACGCGACACGCTATGCTCTGATGTTAGAAGCACAGGATTTTGCCTCACCAACAGTCGAGGTGATGAATGCTGAGGAGATTCAGGAATTTTGTGCAAGTGCTGATTATGACTGGGAACTGATTCCAGAAAATAGTAATTTGGTAGTCACTCCACCAGAAGTAAATGTCGAACAAACCGACTGGCAACCGGAGAACGAAACAGTGGATACTGATGAAGATTCCTTCTACCCCAATCCATCTGCTACCGCAGCACAGGATACACCTGATTCTGATTTAGACAGCATTCGTCGCCGACTAGAAGGGTTATTGTAATTAGTCATTAGTCATTGGTAAATGACAACTGGCCACTGACAACTGACACAGGACAAGTAAAAAATGACAAACTTGCAGGAACGCGGGCATCTCCTGACGGAACAGGTAAATCCCAATAGTCTGAATTTAGACCAACTTAGCTCTCTAGAATTGGTGGAGTTATTTAATAACGAAGACCAAAAGGCAATAGCCGCGATCGCAGCCGCTAAAATTCAGTTAGCAGCAGCTATTGAACGCACAGCAGATCGGCTTCATGAAGGCGGACGTTTATTTTATATTGGTGCGGGGACAAGTGGGAGATTAGGTGTATTAGATGCGGCTGAGTGTCCACCTACTTTCTGCACGCCTCCAGAGTTGGTACAGGGTATTATCGCTGGTGGTGCTGGCGCACTAGTAAGGAGTTCCGAAGATTTAGAAGACCGGGCAGAAGATGGAGAAAGTGCGATCGCTCAACGACAAATCACCCAATTGGATGTAGTAGTCGGTATCACTGCTGGAGGTACAACTCCTTATGTTCACGGGGCATTAAATGCTGCCCGTCAACGGGGGGCAATGACTATTTTTATGGCCTGTGTTCCTGCTGAACAAGTAGATTTTGATGCAGATATTGACATTCGTCTGTTAACTGGCCCAGAAATTCTCGCTGGTTCTACCCGCCTCAAAGCTGGTACTGTCACTAAACTAGCTTTAAATATTCTCTCTACGGGGGTCATGGTGAAGCTAGGTAAAGTTTATGGTAATCGCATGGTAGATGTCGCCGTCACCAACCAAAAATTACGCGATCGCGCTCTACGAATTTTACAAGATTTCACTGGTTTAAGTCGAGAAGCAGCTGGTTTCTTACTGGAACGTAGTGGCAAATGGGTGAAGTTAGCGCTGTTAATGCACTGGACTGATTTAGATAAGGAAACGGGTGAACAACTCTTAGCTGCACAACAGGGTAATCTTCGGGCTGCTGTTGACAGTTATAAACAACAAAAGCCAACCGATTGAAGAAGAGATGCGGAGGTTTTTTTTGATAAGTAACTAAAATATAGCAACCTCAATCATTAAACTTTTGTAGTGAGGGCTTTAGCCCTCAACCCTAGTATCAACACATCAATAAAAAAGAGGTCTTTTTAGGCCTCTTAAGCATTAAATCAAATAATTTTTGGTTGATAGCAATTTAAGACAAACCAGTATTCATACCTTGTTTACCAGTTGCCAATTCCACTTTAACAATTTTGCCACCCATTTTTTGAATCCGTTGTTGTTCACGGAACCAGTTTTCATAAGGAACTAACTTAGTAAAGTAAGTATTTTGTAATTCGCGTTGGGTGCGAGTACGAGTTAGACTAGGAACACAAGCAGTGATTTTAAACAACCGGGACATATTCTTGAAATCTCCTGATATTGTTTGGCGAAACTTTATTTTTATCTCAAAAATCTTGAGTGCAAATCTTTAATTAATCTTTCCAAGGCTGGGAATCAACCATCAATACTAGACTGATAACACTTACAATCAATTAGCAAGAGAACCTTCTAGCAATCATGATTGATCTCCAGACCTTAATAAAGCCGCACCTAAATTACTAAGTGCAAACGTAACTCCTAGCTCAAGCCAGAGGAGATATAGTCGAAGTAAACGCCCATTTCTTTACCAGCGTCAGGACCAACCAAACTAGCGGTTACTTCCTTCATAGAGCCGATAGCTTGAACGGTAGCGCCTACGGGTACTCCCAAGGAGTTGTAAGTTTCTTTCAAACCGTTCAATACACGCTCATCCAAAATGGATGCATCGCCAGCCAACATAGCGTAGGTAGAATAACGCAAGTAGTAATCCAAGTCACGGATACAAGCTGCGTAACGACGAGTGGTGTACATATTACCACCGGGACGGGTGATGTCAGAGTACAACAAGGACTTAGCTACAGCTTCTTTAACGATCGCAGCAGCGTTAGCACTGATGGTTTGAGCCGCACGAACGCGCAGTTCACCAGTAGCGAAGTAGCCTTTTAGCTTTTCGAGAGCAGCGGTATCAAGGTACTTACCTTGAACGTCTGAAGAATTGATAACGGAGGTAATTGCGTCTTGCATTGTTGTTTTTTCCTTATTTCCAACCTTATTGCCACAGTTTTAGTTTGAGCTTCTTAAACAGCTAAAACCTACTGCATTGCACCAACAACGTAGTCGAAGTAAGAACCAGCTTCACCAGCGTCTTCAGAAGACAACAGAGTAGCAGCAACGTTCTTCATAGCGGCAACGCCACCAGCAACTGCATCAATGGGAGTACCCAAAGATTTGTACATTTCGCGTACACCAACGATACCGATTTCTTCGATGGGGGTAACATCACCAGAAACGATTCCGTAGGTAACGAGACGGAGGTAGTAGTCAAGGTCACGCAGGCAGGTAGCTGTCATTTCTTGACCGTAAGCGTTACCACCGGGGGAAACAACATCAGGACGTTTTTGGAATAGTTGGTCGCCAGCACCTTTAACAATGCGCTCGCGGTTTTCGGTCAATACTTGAGCGATGCGGAGACGTTGTGCGCCACCAGCAACAAAACCTTTGATTCTATCTAATTCACCGGGGCTGAGGTAGCGAGCTTCTGCATCAGCATTCACGATGGCTTTCGTGACGATACTCATTAATGGATTCCTCCAAAACTAATGACACCAGCTTTGAAACTGGTAAGACTTTAATTGGTTGATAGCGTTTTTCTATCTTATACACATTGCGAGTCAGATAGACTCGATACAACTAGATAAGGCTGAAAACTCAACTACCTTCCGCAAAACATTGTCCGGCATTATGTTGAGCATTTATTGCTGCTCTTAACACTTTGTAATATTAATTTTCAGATTTGCTCATTCTGAGGGAACAGGGAACAGAAAAAAGGAAAGGTAGCAGGAAGCAGGGAGCAAGGGGGAAAATACTTCTCCCCTGCACCCTGCCCTCTGCCCCTCTGCTTCTTCTGTCACCTGTCACCTGTTGCCTATCTGTTGCTAGGACGACCGGTTAAAACAGCGGGGGATAAGCTAGACCAGGATTGTTTAACCAAGTCTGCTGCTGCCTGTACACTACCAAGGTAGTTACCTGCTGGTAAGGAAGGATAGCGGTTGTAAGGTACAACATCTTCACCAAAGTACCGAGCATACTCAGAACTATTAACCATTGCCTCTACAGCAGCCCTTAAACCGCTATCGGCCAATAATTTGTTATATTGACGGATTTCGCCTTGGGTAGCTGGTGCGCGACCCAATAGGTGACGGAATAGGAATTCAATCACCTTGGTGTTGGGATAGGGAGTGTAGAAACGCTTGCGATAGATATCTGAACTAGCTAGTTCGATGACAAACTCACGGACGGTAATTTCACCGTTACGTAATTTGCTATCTAATTCAGAACGACGGAAATAGGTAGGTACTTGCCCGCTAAATACGTCCATTACCTGACAGTAGATAGCATTAATTACCTGATTGGTTTCTGGGGAATTTGTCCCAGTGGTAGCGCGGTAAATCCGAGCTGGTTTGCGACGACTTGTACCCACACCAACTTCTACAGACTGACCACGACCATCGTTGTAAGAACGACCCAACTCAATAAACAAGGGGTTGCTCTTGTCGATTTTCTTGGCTTGAGTCGCCAAATCAGCGATCGCATTCGCTAACATTGGCGTATTCTCAGTTTTAATCCGTGGCTTCAGAGTTTCAAAGCTAGGAACAACCACGTCATCATTTTGCTTGGTTAGCTGGTTGTAAAGCTTCTCGGTATTGGGGAAGTTAGCCGCTGGTAGAGTTGGGAAGCGACGATAAGGAACAGTATCCTCACCAAACACCTGACGATATTCCGCACTATCTACCATCTCGCTAATAAAGGCACGAATACCTTGAGTAGCTAAAATTTGGTTATATTTGCGAATTTCTGCCTGATCAATAGGGGCGCGACCCAAGAAATGCTTAGTACCCAACTCAATTACTTTGGTGTTGGGGTAAGGTGTGTAGAACTCCTTCAGGTACAGATTAGAGTAACCCAAACCTTGAATAAATTCCTTAACACTAATTTCACCATTCACCAACTTACTTTCTAGAACTGTGAATTCGTTCTTAGAAATGTAAGGAGCAATATCACGCTCAAAAATCTGACGGTAAGCACCGCTAATCACGGTTTCAGCAGCAATCTTGTCATTGCTAACTGCTGTCAGCTTAAAGACCTTGGTTTGCTCACGTTGCTTGCTAACACCTTGGTTCATGCGGAAATCAATATCTGGCTCAGTCCGCATTTCTGTAACTGCACCCAATTCCACAAAGCGAGGTGTTTCTTGTTTTTCAACATTCGCCACATCTTCGCGGATAGTACCCACGCGCAATTGACGTAAAGACACACCTGCAGGCGTTAGATAGCGTTCGTAAGGAACTGTATCTTCATTAAATGCTTGGCTGTATTCTTCACTGTCAATGATGGCATCAACGACCGCATAGAAGCCCTTCTTAGCAGCAATGTCAAAATACTTATTGTTTTCTTGACGACCGTAAGTAGGACGACCCAACAAGCGACGGTGAATGTACTCAATGGCTTTACAGACATAGAGAGAAGTCCAGTACATCTTGCGGAATAAATCCGACTTCGCCAACATTTTGACAAACTCGCGGACAGTGATTTCGCCGTTTTCCAGCTTAATTTCTGCAACTTTCAGGCGTTGACCTTCGTAAACGTCACGACCGAAAACTTGCAAGTAACAAGCCTTAATTACCGCTTGGGTAGAGCTTTCAGAGAATTTAACACTTGCACCTGTAGCCGCTTTTTTGCCAATAGTTCCAGGTAACTGGTCTAACTTGAACACCTTTGCGCCCAAAGTCCCAGGAGCTACACTCCTAGCACGAGGATTGCTGAGTTGGTTATTGATACCAGGTCCTTGGTGAATCAAAATCCGGCGGGTATCTTTACCAAAGGGTGCAGGGCTGCTGCTGGGGTTGCGGGTTTCTTTGGGGAAAATCGCCCCAAATTGAATTTCCAAGGGGTCATTACCAGAACCGTAGGGATGTTGGTCGGGTAATGGCTGTTCGTAAGCAGCAAAAGTTGTAATAAACTGAGGAACCTTACGGAAAGGCGCACTGTAATTAAAGAGGTCTTGCTGTTGTCCCCAGTTGCGACATTCTTGAGCTTCTTGACCCAGACCCCGAAGGTAGGGAACTGTTTCTTCACCAAAGTAATCGCTGTATTCGTTGGAATCTACTAAGGCATTAACTAAAGCTGGTAAACCGCCTTTGGAAACAATGGAGAAGTATTTTTGCACTTCTTCACGACTACTTGGACCCCGTCCTAAAATGTGACGGAAAGCCAACTCAATTACCCGGCTGTTAATAAAAGGCTGATAAAACTGTTTTTGGTAAAGGGGAGATTTAGCAAGACGACGAATAAACTCCTTCATGGAGATTTCGCCATTTTTAACTTTGGATTCCAAGTCAGAAATAGACAAGCTGTAAGCACGGGTAATATCGCGCTCAAACACTTGACGATAAGCCGCTTTGACGATTTCTGTCTTTTCGCTAGAAGACAATCCTGGCTTCATAACGTACTTGGGACGACGTTCTGCGGCATTAAAGTAAATTTGCGGCAGTTGTAATCCTTGTTGGTCGCCGGAAGGACGTTGACGGACTTTGGTTGAAGGTGTAGGGGCTTGGAATTCTGTCAGCAACACATCCATGTACTGAGTCACAATTTCTGTGGCTGCGGCATCTTTACGGAAATAAGACAAAGCTGCTGCTTTGATTTCCTGCAAAGCTACTATGGTTGCTTCTCCAGAACAAGCATTTTCAATAATTTCCCGCAAACCTCTGGTGTTGACAGAGATGATGTTAGGATCGCCAGCTACGATCGCATAGGTAGCATAACGCAAGAACCAGGACAAGTCCCGTAAGCTCTTAGCCATGTTGCTAGGCCCATAACGAGCTACGTTAATGGGTCTAAAGCCTACAGGTGCTGGTCCACTGGCAGAAGTATTGAAAATAGAACGCAGGTTTTCAAAGAAACCACCACGACTTTCAACGTAGGTAACAGTTCCTAGTGCCATGCCCTCTTGCACACTCATCCCACCAGCGCCAACCATTGCTAGTTCTCGCTCTTGGGGCTTTTCTAAGAAAGCCATTGGTGAGCCACCGACAAAAATCCGGTTAGCAGCACGAGAGACGATGATCTCGGAATTTTCTGTGAGAATCTGGGCAATTTCTAAACGCTTTGCACCAGATGCAAAATAACTTCCCAATTCACTCAGTTCGCCTTTTCCCAAAAAGCGGTCTTGTTGTTCCGCTTGGGAAATAGTCGCTACTGGTAATGTTTGATATAGTTGCGGACGCGCAACGGAGCTTCCACCACTTGCCTTAACACTCATTGGATTTCTAAAACTCCTAATAAATAAGTTTATGTGTTAAGTCTGGGTTGTTCTGAGGCTTGACATATTTACGTGTTTATGAATGTTACGCCCCCAAAACCCAGTAAATTAACCCAGTTAATTTTTAGATTAGAACGTTTTGCGTTTACGCTGCTAGTTTATTAAGAAGTATGTCGAATCTGTAATCTAAATTAGGTGATTGGCACAAGTCAGGGGGAAATTCATTTGTGTATTTTGGAATTAAGTGAGTTGATATCAGTTGTGTTATTATAAATTAAGCGTAGTCGTTATGAGTTTGTATAATAGTCATGATTAAACCTACAGTAGAAAACTTGGTAATTATCGGTTCTGGTCCAGCAGGATATACGGCGGCTATATATGCAGGACGTGCTAATTTAAAACCTGTTGTCTTTGAAGGGTTCCAAGCTGGAGGTTTACCGGGTGGACAATTGATGACAACGACAGAAGTTGAGAACTTTCCCGGCTTTCCCCAAGGTATTACCGGGCCGGAACTGATGGATAATATGAAAGCCCAGGCGGAACGGTGGGGGGCGCAATTATATACGGAAGATGTGATCTCAGTTGATTTGAGTCAGCGCCCTTTTATTATCCGTTCCCAAGAAAGGGAAGTAAAGGCGCATAGCTTGGTAATTGCTACTGGTGCAACAGCCAAGCGGTTGGGTTTACCTAGCGAACATGAATTTTGGAGTCGGGGAATTTCTGCTTGTGCAATTTGTGATGGTGCAACTCCAATTTTTCGTGGTGCAGAGTTAGTTGTAATTGGTGCAGGTGATTCAGCAGCGGAAGAGGCAATTTATTTAACTAAGTATGGAGATCAGGTGAATTTGCTGGTGCGTTCGGAAAAAATGCGGGCTTCTAAAGCAATGCAAGACCGGGTTTTGAGTAATCCGAAAATTCAAGTACACTGGCACACAGAGGCTGTGGATGTCTTTGGAAATGGTCAGATGGCTGGGGTGAAAGTCCGCAATAATCAAACTGGGGAAGTGAGCGAATTACCTGCCAAGGGTTTATTTTACGCCATTGGTCATCAGCCCAATACTAGCTTATTTCAAGGGCAATTACAATTGGATGAGGTGGGGTACATTATTACTAAAGATGGTGGCGTAGAGACTAGTATAGATGGGGTATTTGCTGCTGGTGATGTGCAAGACCATGAATTTCGCCAAGCTATTACGGCGGCGGGTACTGGTTGTATGGCGGCGATGTTAGCGGAACGGTGGTTATCTGGGAAAGGTTTAATTCAAGAGTTTCATCAAATCCAGAGTCAGGAATTGGAAGCCCAACCAGAAGATAAAAAAACAGAAACAGCAGCGGAGTTTAATTTGAAAACAACACGCCATGAAGGTGGTTATGCCTTAAGGAAATTATTCCATGAGAGCGATCGCTTGATGTTGGTCAAATATGTATCTCCTGGTTGTGGTCCTTGCCATACACTCAAACCTATTTTAAATAAAGTGGTTGATGAATTTGACGGTAGAATCCATTTTGTCGAAATCGACATTGACAAAGATAGAGATATTGCTGAAAATGCTGGAGTTACCGGCACACCGACGGTGCAACTATTTAAAAATCAAGAACTAGTGAAGGAAGTTAAAGGGGTGAAGCAAAAAAGCGAATATCGACAATTGATAGAGGGTAATTTGTAGACTTCATTAAACATCGATTTTTGTTTAAATATCCGTTATCCAGAATTCTTGTAGAGACGTTCCATGAGTAGAAATTATCGTCTCTACAATGAAAAAATTATCAACCGATCTCTCTGTTTTCTTTTCCTCAAATCCTACTAGCTAGTGGTCTGTCAAATACATAATGACGGATAAAGAAGTAACTAACCGCAAAGAACGCAAAGAGCGCGAAGGAAGAAGGAAGAAGGAAGAAGGAAGAAGGAAGAAGGAAGAAGGAAGAAGGAAGAAGGAAGATTTATTTACCCGTCAATTAGTTCTTGACAGACTACTAGTCAGTTATGACTAAAGCTGCGTGTCACACCAAAAATCTATTGTAGGGTGCGTCAGATATCAAAAATCTGCTTATTGACTGGATTTATACAGTCTGACGCACCTTTCTAATGTGCTAGTTGCATAAGTCCTGGCAGTGACAATTAATGTTAAGATATACAGGTTTTGCTGAATAAAATTAAACCGTTTATAAATCTATGGATGTTGCCGTTATTATCACATTATTCAATGGAGAAAAATGGATTCGTCAAACTCTAGAATCTGTTTTATCTCAAGAAGATCCTCCATCAGAAGTTGTTGTTGTGGATGATGGTTCAGAGGATAATTCTCCAGAGATAGTTAGAGCGTTTTCAGGGGTTACTGGAGTTTAGACTAAGGCATGAAAAAAGACTCAGGAGGGCTGAGTTAATCAGAGACTTCGTAAAACTATGAATAATCTTAGGTATTAAACAGTAACTGATGGTTCTTTACGTGGTCGTGTTACTGTTTTTTTAACAATGGGGCAGGGGTTTTTACGGTGACGCTGTTTTCCTGATTCCCAACCAGGAGACTTTCCGCGAGGTTTGGGTGCAGAGGCGGGAGTACCAATGGCCGCAAAAACTCCACCCATAGATTGAGCAACTCTTCCAGGGGTCAAATGACCCTGAGATTTCTGCCAAGGAAGAGGATTATCCGTAACAATATCACGAGCTAACCACAATTCC